>CAZGUX010000109.1:0-45579 GCA_964529305.1 uncultured Solibacteraceae bacterium
ACTCGGGCGTACGAAAATGGGCGACGGTCGCGCCGAAATCGCCGCTGAAATAGGCAGCAAGACCCTTGCCGAACGAGTTCACCGTCAACGCCGGGTCGCCGGACAGGCCCGGCACCCCGTCGTACCGGCCCTTCAGGGGAATCGTGAACTGAAGGACCCGTTTCGACCCTTTGGCCGCCGCTTGGACATGGTAGGTGGTGGCTGGATACCACTCCCGCTTCAAACCATCCAGCAGCGGGTCCGGACCAACTGGCTTCATGAAGTCCCAGCGGGTGGGCCCCACGATGTGGCGCCGGTCGCTGACGCCCAGGACATCGGCCAGCGCAAACTCCGGCCGCCGCCTGCCGGTTTCGTCGTAAAGAGAGGTCTCGAAGGTCGCGAACAGCTTGCCGCCGTTTCGCACATACTCGCGCAGCCTCGCGGCAGTGACGTCGCTCATGCAGGCGACATTGGGCAGAAAGATCGCCTGGTAGCGGTCGAGCGGTTCTTTCTCGAGGGCCGTATCGTCGATGACGTCGAAGGGTGCGTGCGCGCGCAGAAGCGCCTCCGAAAGCCCATTGAACTCGCCATCGAGATTACCCACCTCACTTCGCTGCGGGATGCGATCGACATCGATCATCTGTGCGTCCGCGCCAGAGTAGAAATTGGCGGTTGTGTCCGACCACACGATTGCCATCCGCGCTTCCGACTTTGTGTTCCGGTAGTAGGCTGCGTTCTCGGCGAGGTACCGGTTCATCCCAGCCAGGGTTTCCATCTCAGGCTGGAGGAACTCGGTCGGCGTGATGCCGAACCAGATGCTGGCGGCGTTGGCGATCGAGTCGGCGTAGAGCAGGCGCAACTCGGGGGCGGGCAGCAGAGAGAATGTCCAAGGCTTGTGGCTCGCGGCGGAGAAGATCACCGTCGGCTTTCCTCCGGCCTGGGTCTCCAGCAGGCGCGCAGTCAGCCCCGGCTTCCACATCGGGGTACGGGTCAGGTCGCCGGAAATAAAGCCGCCCTCGCTGCCCAGGAGATCCTGTTCCTTGACAAGCGCACGATTCAGTCGCGCGGTGGCCCAATTGGCCCCGCGAACCCCGCCGTTCATGTACAACGCGATCTCGGGGTTGATCGACTTCAGGATCTGGCGCGACTCCCGCAGGTAGTCGACCAGACTTTCGGTCTGGAACTCGATCAGCCGAGCGAAGTCCGGCCCCACGCGCTCGCGCTTGGAGGGCAGGTCGCGGCCGTACTTGGCTCGGAATTTCTCACGGCACGACGCGCAATAGCAGCTTTCCGGACGGTAAATGGGTCCATCGTAGAAGATGCCGTCGACGCCATAGCCGGCCAGATCGCGCAGCACTTGGAAACACCATTTCCGCCACGGGGTGTTGACGCAGAAGTCGGCGCCGGTGTCGTAGACGCGGTCCACTGGCTTTCCGTCTTCGCGGATCTGCCGCCAGTCCGGATGCTGTTCGGCGAACCGCATCGTGTACCAATGGACATTGAAGTAAATGAAGACGCGAATGCCGCGCTTCTTCGCTTCCGGGATATAGCGGCGGAGGTAATCGGGCTTCACGCGGCCGGCCGATTGGGAGGAGAAGTAGAAATGCTGGTCGTCGAGGCCGGCGGGCATACCCATAATTTCGAAATGCTCTGCGTTGTAGCCCTGCGCAGCTTTTCTGGCGGCGAGTTCAGCCGGATCGATCTTGTCGACGCGGTCGAGGCTGGTGCCGATGTCGATGATGCGGAGGGGGTCGCGCTCCCACCAGCGCTTCTCGGCCTGGAGGAGCGTGGGGAGAAGAAGGAGTATGGCGAGAACGTGAATGAACATGAAGAACGGCTTCTCGTAGACACCATAGCTCCGCCGGGCCGGAAGCGATAGCCCCGGGGCGTGTACGTCAATTGCGGCCTGTTCGAAGGGTGGTTGCCAAGTTTTGCCAGTCAAGGCCAGTTTCTCCATGATGGGTCCGCTATTTGTCGTCGTATGATTCAAATATGGAGCGAGAAGCCCTTCATGTGACCGCGAGTGAAACCATTCGCGACATCGCGAACCTACTCGACAAAGTTCGCTTGGGCGTCGAGGTGATCGTGGAGGACAGCTCCGGCCCGATCGCGGTGATCCACCCGGCAGAACCGAAGGCCCGAAGGTTGTCGGAAATTCTGGCTGTCCTGGAAGCCCAAGGATCGACAGCTACGCTCGACTCGGATTTTGGCAGAGACCTCGAAGAGATCATCGCGAGCCATCAGGAGCCGCTGACTCCTCCGAAATGGGATTGATCCTTGACTCGAGCGTTGTGATCGCGGCCGAGCGGCGCAACGCAACTCCTGCCGATTTGGTCCGCCAGATCACATCATTGACTGGCGACCAGGAAGCCGCAGTCAGCGCTGTCGGACTCGTCGAATTGGTGCACGGTATTTGCCGCGCGGGCGATCCCCGCATCCGGCAACGCCGGGAAGCGTTCATCCATCAGCTCATCTCGGCCCTGCCTGTCTACCCGTTCACTCGCGACATCGCGTTTGTTGCCGGCCGTGTCGATGGGGCACAACAGGCTCAGGGGATCAGGGTTCCGTATCAGGATCTTCTCATCGGTGCGACCGCCCTCCATCTTCGCTATTCCGTTGTCACTCTCAATCCGCGCCACTTTCACATGATCCCAGGGTTGAAAGTCATCGCACTGTAGCAGTCTTACTCTGTGCCGCCAGAACAGGTGTGGGTGTTGATCGATTGCCGGGCTGGAGCTCAAACACCACGAGTCTCATAATGACTACGTGCTTATCCTCATCATCCTCCTCCTCCTCGCGATTCCGGTTTTCTGCGCGGAGACCGTCGTCGTCGCCCCGAATTCTCCGATCGCCACACTCACCGCCGCACGCGACGCCGCTCGCGCCTTGAAGAGCAAAGGCCCCGTCACCATCCGTATCCGCGGCGGACGCTACTTCCTCCCCGAACCCCTCACCCTCGCTCCTGAAGACAGCAACGTGACCTGGGAGGCCGCGCCCGGCGAGCGCGTCGTCGTCAGCGGCGGCCGCGTCATCTCCGGGTGGTCCAAGGGCCAAGGCAAACTGTGGACCGCCCCCGTAGGGGACGAAACATTCCGCCAGCTCTTTGTTTCCGGACGTCGCGCCCAGCGGGCCCGTACCCCCAACTTCGGCTTCTATCGCATCGAGGGCCCGAGTTCTCAGGACAAACCATTCCGGCTGAAATTCCGCGGAAGCGACATTAAAAAGGAGTGGGCCGGCACCGACACCGAAGTGATCGCCCTGCTGGCCTGGGCCGACATCCGCATGCCGATCGTCAGCGTCGACGAGGCGGCGCACGTCGCAGTGCTCGGCAGCGACCCTCGACCCTCAAACCAGGAGCGCGACGCGCGCTACTTCATCGAGAACGCACCGGACGCACTCGATGCGGCCGGCGAATGGCGTCTCGACCGCGCCGCGCGCACCGTTTCCTACTGGCCGCTGGCAGGCGAAGACGTGCCCACCGAGGAGGTCATCGCCCCACGCCTGGGTCAACTGGTGCGTCTCGTCGGCAAGCCGGAATCCGACGAGTTCGTGAAGAACGTCACCTTCCGCGGCATCGAGTTCGCGCACACGGAATGGTCCATGAAGCCCAACGGCTATGCGGACACGCAGGCCGCCTCCGACGTCGGCGCCGCGTTCGAGGCCACCGGCGCGGAGAGCGTCACCATCGAGCGTTGCCAGTTCCGCCACCTGGGCAACTACGCGATCTGGTTCGGCCGCGGCTCGCGCAACAATCGAGTCCTGCGCAACCGGATCTACGACATCGGCGCGGGCGGCGTGCGCCTGGGCGAACTCGTCCAGCGTCAGAACCCGGACGAACAGAACTCCGGCAACCTGGTGGCGGACAACGAAATCCACCATCTGGGGCTGGTCTTTTCGCCCGCCGTCGGAGTATTCATCGCACAGTCTGCTCGCAATCACGTGGCGCACAACGAGATTCATCATCTGTTCTATACGGCAATTTCCGCGGGCTGGACCTGGGGTTATGGGCCGAACCAGTCAAAGGAAAACATCATCGAGTTCAACCATCTGCACCATGTGGGAATGGAGATGCTGAGCGACATGGGCGGCATTTACACCCTTGGCATCCAACCCGGAACGGTCCTCCGCAACAACCTGATTCACGACATTGCGTCGTTCACGTACGGCGGATGGGGCATCTATCCAGACGAAGGGTCTAGCCAGATGCTGATCGAGAACAACGTGGTGTACCGTTGCGCGAGTTCCGGATTTCACCAGCACTACGGCAAAGAGAACACAGTGCGGAACAACATCTTCGCCTTTAATCGCGACTATCAGATGATGCGGAGCCGGGTGGAGCCGCACATTTCGTTCTTCTTCGAGCGAAACATCGTACTGTTCGACCAGGGCAGGCTGCTGGGCAGCAACTGGACGGGCGACCAGTTCCGGATGGACCGAAACGTCTACTACGATCTGCGAGGCGGACCGATCCGGTTTGCAGGCAAAAGCTTCGAGGAATGGCAGGCGGCGGGTCAGGACAGGCACTCGGTGATCGCGGATCCGTTGTTTCAAAACCCAGCGGCCGGCGACTTCCGGATGCGCATGGACTCTCCGGCGCTGAAGATGGGCTTTCAGCCAATCGACCTGAGCCGGGTGGGGCCGAGGCCGACGAGGGACTAAAGTCCCGGTGCACGCTGAAGCGTGCGCCACGATGCTATCCGAGCGGCGACAATGTGGAGAGCCATGGCCAAGCTGCATCGGTGAGAAGGAGCGCTGCACCTGAATGACGTCGATCATCCCCCCCTCGCCCGGAGGCGCCAGTGTCCACACATTTGAATGTCCATTGCCGGAAGGGGTTGCGGAGCGGGTCCTCGCCCTCCTGCACACCGAATGGGATTCCGGCGACTACGATTGGCGCGCGGCGTTTCGAGGCGAGTTCAGCAACACCCTGAGCTTCCGCATCGCCGTCGCGCAGGTGAACGGCGAAGACGCGGCCACCGCTTGTGTCGTCTATCCGAAGCAGGATCCGGAAATCGGCGTCGTCAACAACGTGCTGACCAAGTTGGCCTTTCGGGGCCGGGGACTGGGCGCCCACCTCTCCGAATCCATCACCCGTCTCGCGTACGATGCCGGATGCCGCGTGGTGTACTTGGGCACAACAATCAGGCCGGATTCCGTCTACCTCGGCACCGGTTACGAGTTCGTCAACGGCGGCGTGATGCGACGCGCCGCGGTGGAAGGAGACCGCTTCGAGCAGGACGAGTACTTCCGGCCAGGCCAGCGCACCTCGGTGCGTGAAGCCGTGTGGGGCGATCTGCCGGGCTTCTCGGCGCTGTTCGCCCGTCCTTACGAATGGCTGGCCGGCGACTTCCAGCGGCAATTGTACTCTGGCCGGTTCGTCGAACAACACCGCTGCGCATCGATCTTCGGCCACTTGCGCGAAGATGTACGAAGGCGGCAGGGAGTGTGCTGCGTCCTGGCCGGGGACAAGGCTCACCGTATTCTCGGCGTGGCGAGCGTCACTCCGGGTGTCGCCCCTGTGGCCCATCATGCCGCTGTGGCCGACGTCCTGACTCACGAGCACTACTACGCCGAGGCAGCCCGACTGTTAACCGAGTGTCGGCGGCGGGCTGAAGCGTCAGGCGTCAGGGTAGTCACGGCGTATGCCGCCGCCCTCGATATCCGCAAGCTGGAGATCCTGCGCGAGGCCGGATTCTCGGAATCGGCCGTGCTGCCCGATCAGATCCGCGTGGGCGGAGTCAGTTATCCGTTACACGTGCTCACACGTCAGGCTTCCTAAATCGCCGGCGGGGGGACGCCGGTCGGAGACCACTTCCACGAGGATTAGAATTAGACTCCCTGCTCGACCGGGTATTTGACCCCGCACAGAAGCTTGTCGACCACCTTCACCGCCTTGTCGACTTCCTTCTCCGTGACGATGTAGGGCGGCAGGAAGCGCAGCACGGTATCGTGCGTGCAATTCATGAGCAACCCCTGGTTCATCGCGTCGATCACCAGTTGCTTGCCGGGAACATGCAGTTCCATCCCGACCATGAGCCCGTAGCCACGGACTTCCTTCACAACCGCGTACTTTCTCTGGAGGTCTTCCAAGCGAGAGCGGAATTGGGCGCCGACCCGGTTGATCGACGGCAGCAGTTCGTCGAGGATCGTGAGGAACTCGAGGGCCACGCGGCAGGCAAGGGCGCTGCCGCCAAACGTCGTGCCGTGCATGCCGGAACCGATCGCAGAGGCTGCCCTCTCGTTCGCAATCACGGCGCCCAACGCCAGCCCGGCGGCGAGCGGTTTTGCAATCACGGTCACATCCGGCAGTACCGCGGGTTCCGCCAGTTGATAGCCGAAGTACTTGCCCGTCCGCCCAACGCCGCACTGGATTTCGTCGAGCACCAGCAGCGCATCGTAGCGGTCGGCGAGTTCACGGGCCTTGCGCACGAACTCTTCGCCGGCCGGATAGACACCGCCTTCGCCCTGGATCCACTCGATCACGATGCCTGCCGTCTTCTCCGAGAAGGCTTGCTCCAGAGCTTCGGTTCCGCACGCTGGAATGAACTTCACGCCCGGCAGCAGCGGTTCAAAGTCCTTGCGGTACTTGGGCTGGCCGGTGACGGAAATAGCGCCGAGGGTGCGGCCGTGGAAAGAATTGTCGAGCGTGAGGATCTCCTGCTTCTCGGGGCCGGTGCGATTGCCGTGCGCGCGAATCATCTTCAGCGCGCCTTCCATGGCTTCCGCGCCGCTGTTGCAGAAGAAGGCGCGATTCAAGCCGCTGATCTCGCACAGGCGCTTGGCGAGCGGTCCCTGAAACTCGTTGTAGTAGAGGTTGGAGGTGTGGATGATGCGCGCTGCCTGCTCGCGGATGGTCTTGACGACGCGCGGGTGCGCGTGTCCGAGCGAGTTGACGCCGATGCCGGAGATGAAATCGAGGTACCGCTTGCCGTTCTGGTCGAACACATAGGGCCCCTTGCCGCGCTGGATAATCAAGGGATAGCGCGCATAGTTCTGAAGAACGTAGTCGCGTTCCATGTCCATCACGGAAGGTGCGGCGGGGGTTTCAGGGGCCGCCTCGGTTGGGGCCAGTACCGGTGTGCTCATGTTTGTCATGATACGATGCCAGGCCGACGGGACACGAAAGTTACGGTAAGCCGCTTTGTTAGGATGCTCAACTGCCCCCAGACCGACGCCCTAGCCTTGTGATTTCAACGCACTCATGCGCTAAAGACGAGGGCGTCTCTGTACCTTTGGTTGGCGACGCCCCAAGGGGAACAGTTCGCGCAACTGTGTGAATAGATCAAACGCGTCCTTCAGATCCGTCTCGACTTTGTTCGCAACGACCTCGTCGTCGCTCCGGAACATCTCACCCGGCGTGGAGACCAACTGGAACTGGCGCGGGTGCGCCACGCCGATTTGAAGAGCCCTCGGCTCGATCACGAGATTAGCTTACACCTCGCCGATATGCCACTGCGGACTCTTACCTAAGCCTTTTGGCATAATAAGCAATCCATGCAATACCTCGAGTGGCTTGAGCGACAATTCGCCGTGCCGGCCGTGGAGAAACGGATCGGGCAACCGGTGGCCTTGCGGGCGTACCTCCAGGTGACCTCCGACCACGGCCTGCTGCTTCCCGTGCTGACACGCGCCGCCGTAACCGCTTCCAAGTGGATGCGCGCCCCGGTGTCGAAGTTGTATGCGCAAGGCGGCGTGACCGCCGGGTACGTGACCGTGTTGGCGGAATTCGCCGGGGGCCAGACGGCGCTGCTGGCATCGGAGACCCTTCGCGGCGAGCCGCCCATGGTGACTCTGCTGCTGATCGGGAACCACGGCACGATGCGTTTCGACGACCAACCCCGTCCGGTGACCGAAGCCACAGGTTCGGCCGGACTCGAACGCGCGATTCAGGACTCCTTGCGGAGCGGCAAGCCCACGGCGGTGCGCCATGCCGGCTAACCCGCCTTTCGGAGTGCTGGCCGTGACCGGGAACGGTTCGCACCAGGAAGACTATGCCCGAGGCTTCGCCGCCGATCCCCGATGCCGGGTGATCGGCGTGACCGACGAACGCGGCGTCAACGAGCGGCGCTCGCGGCTGAACCGCAAATTGGCCGAAGAAATGAAAGTGCCGCTGCTGCCGGATCTGGACGAGGCGCTCGAGCGACCCGATGTCCACATCGTCTCGGTGTGCACGGAGCACGAGCGGCAGGGACGTGTGGCCCTGCGCGCGGTGGAAGCCGGCAAGCACCTGTATGTCGACAAACCGATGGCGGGCAGCCTGGCGGATGCCGACCGCATCGTCGCTGCTTTGCGCCAACGCGGGTTGCGCGGGCAGATGTTCAGTCAGGTCAACCAGGGCTACGCTCTACACGCAAAGCAGGTTGTCGATTCAGGCCGCCTGGGCGAACTGCGGGCGATTCATTGCGACCTGATGTTCTGCAAGGGCTGGCCCGGCGGAGTGCCTCTTGGCAAGGCGCGCAAAGAGACGGCGACGCCGGCGCACTTCCTTTATCACGACGCCAAACGCGAGATGTTCAACATCGCGGTCTACTCGATCGCGATGATCCGTTGGTTGACGAAACGCGAAATCGTCTCCGTGTACTCGACCACTTCCAACTATTTCCTGGAAGAACACTACAAGCGCGATTTCGAGGACTTTGGCATGATTGCCCTGACACTCGAGGGAGGCCTGACCGCGACGATGACCGCTGGGCGCATCGGCTGGATGAGCCACGTCGGAGGAGGGCCCAACCTCACCCGGCTCTACGGTTCGAAGGGCAGCATCTTGATCGACCGGTTCCAACCGCGTGCCGAGTTCGCGTCGGACATCCTGGAATGGAAGCGGCCGCCCAAGGATCCCGACGATCCGATGTGCTTCTGGCGCAGCACACAAGACCGGCAGGGAGTGACCTTACGGCCGGAATGGATGATGCCGGACGCGACTCCGGCCAAGACCGACCAGAGCATGTTCGTCGATTGCGTCGAGCAGGGCCGCGAAGCGGAAGTTTCGGTGTACGACGCAGCAAAGGTATTGGAGGCGCTGTTCGCCGCCTATCGTTCGGCGGCTTCGGGAGAGGTGGTCAAGTTGCCGCTGCCCCGGTGATGCATTCGTGATAGCATCTGCGGCTATGAACCGCCGTTCGTTTCTTCACCTGGCGGCCGTCGTGCCGGCTCTGCTGCCTCGTCGCGTGAGCGCCAACGAGAAACTCGTCATCGCCTGTATGGGCTGCCGGGGGCGAGCCGGGTACCTGGCCCGTGGCTTCGCGGATCAACCGGACTTCCAGATCGCGACGATTATTGACGTCGATACACGCAACTTCCAGCCTCTGATCCAATCGCTCAACGAGAAGGGCCGGAAAACACCGAAGACGGAGACGGATTTTCGCCGCGTGCTGGAAGACAAGTCGATCGATGCGCTCGTCGTCGGAACGCCGGAGCACTGGCATGCCATTCCCACTATCCTGGCCTGCCAGGCGGGAAAGCACGTGTACGTCGAAAAGCCGCTGGCCCACAATCATCACGAAGGCGAGGTGATGCTCGCGGCGGCGCGCAAATACAAGCGGGTCGTGCAGGTGGGCATTCAATCGCGCAGCGGACCGCACCTGTCGGAAGCCATCGAGTACATCCGCACGGGCGCGCTGGGCAAGGTCACGCTCGCCAAGGCCTGGGAAAGCGCCCGCCAGCGGGCCGTGCCGCGGGTTCCCGATTCAGATCCGCCGCCGGGCGTCGACTACGACATGTGGCTGGGCGCTGCCCCGAAGCGTCCGTTCAATCCGGCCCGCTTCCACGGCAACTGGCGCTGGTTCTTCGACTACGGCTCGGGCGACCTGGGCAACGACGGCGTCCATCGGCTGGACTACGCCCGGCGCGGTCTCGAGGCCGCATTCGTGGGAATGGGGAAGAAGCTTCCGGAGTGGCCTCACGCGGTGTCCTCGAGCGGCGGCAAGCTCTACTTCGACGACGCCCAGGAGTGGCCGGACACCTTCTTCGCGTCCTGGGAGTATCCACAGGCTCTCTTGACCTACGAGATGCGGATCTGGTCGCCTCACACGATCGAAGGCGAACAGGAAGGCGCCGCGATCTACGGCGACAACGGGTATGTCATCATCGGCAACCGCGACTGGCGGGCGTACGGGCCCAAAGGCGAAAAGTTGCCCGTTGGCGGCAACCAGCGCGACGACGACCCGCTGCACAAACTCGACTGGCTGAAGGCCATCCGCAACAACGGAACACCCCGGTGCGATGTGGCCATCGGGCACGTCTCGTCGTCGATCATCCACATGGGCAACGCTTCGTGGCGGGTGAATCGCAAGCTGCAATTCGACGCGGCGGCTCAGCGGTTCGTCAACGACGAAGAGGCCAACCGCCATCTGACGCGAACCTATCGAGCGCCTTGGAACTTGCCCAAGGTGTGACCGCGGTCGACCCCCTCGGCTATGATGAGCACGATCATGCGTCTCGCAATGTTTCTTCTGATGGTGGCCACAGCGGCGGGAGAGACGCCACAGCCCCGAGTCGTGGCTCCTGGCAGCGGTTCTCTTCCACCCTCGGATGCGATCGTGCTGTTCGACGGCAAGAGTGTCGACGGCTGGACAGGCCCGCACGGGCAGCCTCCCAAGTGCCGCGCCCTCAACGGAGAACTGGTTTGCCGCACGGGCGATGGGGACCTGTCGAGCAAGGAGAAATTCCTGGACGCCCAGATCCACATTGAATTTCAAGTCCCGTACATGCCGAATCAGAAAGGACAGATGCGCGGGAACAGCGGGCTGTTTCTACAAAGCTGCTACGAGATGCAGATTCTCGACAGCTTTGAAAATCCGACGTACACGGACGGGATGCTCGGCGCGCTGTACGGGTTCTCGGCCCCGATGGTGAATGCTTCGCGCCGGCCGCGCGAGTGGCAGAGCTACGACCTGCTGTTCCGTGCGCCGCGATGCGAGACACCGGGCAAACTCTCCAAGCCGGGGAAACTGACGGCCTACCTCAACGGGGTCCTTGTACTCGACGGGGTGGAGATCGCGAAACTCGGCCCTGGCTGTCTGAACACCGGCATCTGCGACCCCGGGCCCTTGCGCTTGCAGGATCATTCGGGGTTCAAGGATGCTCCGGACACCACCATGAAGTTCCGGAACATTTGGGTCCGCAGGCTGGAATAAAAGTGGCGCGGAGGCTGCCAGCATGGCGTTGAAAGGCGAACGCAAAGCGGAAAGGACTTCGCTACCACTCCCTCACGGTCGCGGTTCAGAAGAACGAACCGGCCGGAGCTTTACGGCGCCATCACCTCGGCAGGCTCCGAGCGGGCGCTTTCGTTGCCCGCCTGATCGATGGCCGTGATTGCGTAGCGGTATCGCTTGCCGGACTCGATCGCCCGATCGCTGTATGCCGGAGCGGCGCTTTCGGCCAACCCTTCGAGACCGCCGCCATTCGCTCCGCGATAGATTCGGTAGGTTGCGAAATCTTCTTCCCGCGCGGGCTCCCACCCAAGCTCGATCGATTGCAGCCCCGTCACCAACCGCAATCCCGCGGGCGCTTTCGGAGGCGAGACGTCCCGCGCCACGATCTCCGCGATGTCCGACAGTTCGCTTTCCACGTCAACGCCGCCCGCCGGCTGCACGGCCTGAACCCGGTAGCGGTACCGCGTCCCCGGCATGACGGCAGCATCCACGTACGATTCCGAGGGCGCCTCTCCGAGGTGGCTCGCCGCTTCCGCGGCGCCCTCGCCGCGGAAAACCCTGTATCGCGCTCCCACGCCCTTCCAGGTGATCCGCACGCCCTCGGCGATGCTCTCCGCCCGTAATCCCGCCGGCCTTCGAAGGGGCGCGGCCACCCGCAGCCGAACGGCGTTCGACCAGCCTGCATCGCGGCGGTTGTGTCCGATGGCGCGCACGGCGACGTACACGTCCTGATCCACCCACGGGCCCACGGGCACCTCCGCGCGAAGCCCCGGCCCCGAGGCCGGCGCCGGATAGGCGTGCGCGCCCGCGGACCACGGGCCCGCGTCAAAGGTGTCGGCCTCAGCCTTTCCCACGCGCAGGTCGTACGTCACCGGGTGAGCAATCACCATGCCTTCGGTGGTCAACTCCGGCGCGGTGAACTCGACCACCAGCACCGCGCCGCGCTGCGTGACTCGCAGGTCCCTGACCGCGGAGGGGATGTTCACCAGCGGCGGTTGCGGGTCGCCCACGTATCCGCAGCCTGCCAACATCAGGAACGGAACCAACCAGCCTGCGATGCGCGCGCGGGTCGTCACAGAATGTAGCGGCTCAAATCCTGGTCCTTGACAATGTCGGCCAACTGCTTGCGGACGTACCCCGAATCGATCCGGATGTTCTTCTTCTTCAGGTTGGGGCCGTCGAACGAGATCTCTTCGAGCAGTTTCTCCATGATCGTGTGCAGCCGCCGCGCCCCGATGTTCTCGCTCGCCTGGTTCACCTGCGCCGCGAACCGGGCCACTTCTTCGATCGCGTCATCGTTAAAGGAGAGCTTGAGCCCTTCGGTTTCGAGCAAGGCCGCGTACTGTTTGACCAACGCGTTCTTCGGTTCTTTCAGGATCCGAACGAAGTCTTCCACGGTCAGAGACTTCAACTCGACCCGGATCGGAAACCGGCCCTGGAGTTCGGGGATCAGATCGCTCGGCTTCGACACATGAAAAGCGCCCGCGGCGATGAACAGAATATGGTCGGTGCGGACGAAGCCGTGCCGGGTGTTGACCGTAGTGCCTTCGACGATCGGCAGGATGTCGCGCTGCACGCCTTCACGGCTGACATCGGGCCCGTGTCCGCTCTCGCGCCCGGCGATCTTGTCGATCTCGTCGAGGAAGATGATCCCGCCCGATTCGACGCGTTCGATCGCCACGCGTACGACATGGTCCATATCGATGAGCTTCTGCTCTTCTTCCTGGATCAAGTAGTCGAGTGCGTCGGCGACGCGCAGGCTACGCTTGCGGGTCCTTTGGCCGAAAAGGTTAGGCAGAATCTCCTTGAGATTGATGTCCATCTCCTCGACGCCGGTCGCGGTGGCAATCTCGAACGTCGGGCCGCGCTCCTTGATGTCGATCTCGACTACCCGCTCGTCCAACTTGCCGGCGCGCAACTTCTCGCGCAATTTCTCGCGGGTCCGCTCGGCGCTACCGGCCTCTTCCGGTTGGGGCGGCATGAGAAGATCCAGCAGGCGGTCCTCTGCGTTGGCCTCGGCCTGCTCGGCCACTTCGTCGAGACGTTCCTCCCGCACCATATCGATGGCCAGATCCACGAGATCGCGAATCATCGACTCTACATCGCGCCCGACGTAGCCGACTTCGGTGAACTTGCTCGCCTCCACCTTCATGAACGGGGAATTGGAGAGCTTGGCCAGCCGCCGCGCCAGTTCCGTCTTGCCCACCCCGGTAGGGCCGATCATGAGGATGTTTTTCGGCATGACCTCGTCGGCCATCTCGGGCGCGAGTTTCTGCCGGCGGATACGATTACGCAACGCGATGGCCACGGCCCGCTTGGCGTCCGACTGCCCGACGACGTGTTTGTCCAGCTCCGCGACGATCTCTCGCGGGGTCAATTCGTCGAGGAGCGGGGACTCATCGGACGCCTGGCTGGGAAGGTAAATCACCATGGCTAACCGATCTCCTCGTACGTGACCTGGTCGTTGGTAAAGATACAGATTCTGGCCGCGATTCTCATGGCCTCTTCCGCGATCCCTCGGGCCGGCAGCTTGGTGTGATTCAGCAGCGCCGATGCCGCCGACACCGCGAACGGTCCGCCGGAGCCGATCGCCGCCACTCCCTCGTCGGGCTCGATCACGTCACCGTTGCCGCTGACAATATACGTGTTCTTGGCGTCGGCCACCAACAGGAGCGCCTCCAGGTGCCGCAGGACCTTGTCGGTCCGCCACTCCTTGGCCAGTTCGACCACGGAGCGGGAGAGGTTGCCGTTGAACTGCTCCAGCTTCGACTCAAACCGGGCGAACAGCGAGAACGCATCGGCGGTGGATCCGGCAAAGCCAGCCACGATCTTCTCGTTATACAGCCGTCGCAACTTCTTCGCGGATGCCTTCAGCACTTCGTGGCCGAGGGTCACCTGCCCATCGGCCGCCATCACCACCTTGTTGTCGCGGCGAACGCATACCACGGTGGTGGAGCGGACTCGTTCTCTCATAGATCCTCGCGCACGCGCACTCTCCGGCCCGCAGACGTCCAATCGATTCTGTTTACCAGGAGGATGGATCGCCGGAAGCGGCGCTGTCTCGGGAGAGTTGACGCAGCGAATTTCATTGTAGCGCAGCCTGCCTCGAGCGCCTCCTTGATTGAGTGGCGGCGCGCCGCCAGATGACGCCGCGGGGCCAGGAAACACTTTGCGGATTGAACGTATTGACAAACCGCGGGACGTGGTAAAAGATGAAGGTATCACTGGAAAAGGAGGTGGTCCAATAACATGAATGACAGTAGACCGCGCGAGGTGGCCGACTGCTGAGTCGACCGTTCGAAACGTAGCCGATCTCCGCTCCAGTGGTGGGGATCATGTTCCTGTGGACCGGCTGCTTCGTCGCGGATTGCAGTACTGAGCCTCAGGTTTTTGTTTGTTTGGCTACCTTGGCCCCGGGAAGGACCCGGCCTTCATGCCGCGGGTCCTTCCGGGGCTGGTCAACCCTTGTCCCTCCCGCCGTTCGTGGTATCCTGGAAAAGTTCGAAAGGATCCCATAAGTTCCCATGAAAGCCGGAATTCACCCCGCCTACAACGAGACGCGCGTGATGTGCGCCTGCGGGCATAGTTTCATGACCCGATCCACCAACAAGGGCGAGATCCGCGTGGAAATCTGCTCCAGTTGCCACCCGTTCTTTACGGGCAGGCAGAAGTTGCTGGACACGGCCGGTCGCGTCGATCGCTTCGAAAAGAAGTACAAGAAATTCCGCGAGGACCGGAACAGCAGCAAGAACTAGCCGCGTCATTCAGGATTCAGTGAAGGGCGCATGCTCCGGCATGCGCCCTTTTCCATTTGATAGACGGGCTAGTTGACCGCCAAGCCGAAATACCGCTGGATACGGGCGAGCAGGTCGGCGCCACGGTCTTTCAAACGCTGGCGGGCTTCCTGCTCACTCAATTTTTCGCGGGCGGCGGTCAGGCCGAGCTGGCGCTCCGTGATCAGGGCAGACATTTCCTCGGCCACCGCCGGCCGCTGCTCAAACAGGTTGAGCAGGTCCTGTTTGCCGAGCACCAGGCAGTCCACCTGCTCCACGGCGACCACCGTCGCTGAGCGAGGCTCGCCTGTCAACAGCGACATCTCCCCAAAGAACTGGCCCGGCCCAAGGGTCGCGATGTGCTCGGACAACGCCGGGCCCCGCGACAGCAGGACCCGCACGTGGCCGCCGGTGACCATGAACAAAGAGTCGCCTTCGTCACCTTCGCGCAACACGCTCTCCCCCGGCGCGAACGACACCTTGCGCAAACGGGCGGCCAGTGACCGAAGTTCGTCCGGCCGGAGCGTGTGAAAGAGTTCAACACCGGCCAGGGCCGAGAGTCGATCCGCCTCCGCCTGGGAGACCGTCGTCTCCAGCGAAGTGCGCGATTCCACGAGGTACGGAATCGCCGACAACGGAATTCCCAGCCGGGCCACCGCGAAAAACACCCGCATCCGCACCGCGGACGAGTCGATGAACTCCATGCCGGGACGCGTCATCCATGTGAGGACCGCATACTGAACGAAGCCGGGCTGATAGTCAACAACGACGCAGCGAGCGCGAGGTTCCTCCGCGACGCCGTCGACGGGCGACGCGGCGAGGGCTGCTTCCACGGCCTCGACAATCGCCGGAGGCTCGTGGCGGTAGGCAACGGCGAACCGCACGACGATGCGATGCCGGATCTGCGCGCCGGGCAGCGCCCGTCCCAGCACCGTCACCGGCGACCGCGTCAGCACGCTGTTCGGGATGATGAGCAGGTCTCCGTCGGGATTCTCGAGTACCGTGTGCCTCAACCGGACGTCCCGCACCAGACCCATCACCTGGTCGGTGCGGATCCAGTCTCCGGCCGAGAACCCGCGCTCGAACTCCAGGATCAGGCCACCCACCAGGTTGACCAGAACGTCCTGCAGCGAGAGTCCGATCACCGCGGTGAGAACGGCCGACGTGGTCAGGAGACTCGACGGATCCGCGCCCAGACGACGCAGCGTGGAGAAGACGACCACGCCGTAGCCGATGCCGGTCACCAGGTCGCTGGGCAGGCGCGGCAGTTCCAGCCGCCTCAGGATCACGTGGAACAGGAGCACCGTCCCTCCGTGAACCAGGCCCATGAGCACAAACATCCAGGCGACGATGTTCAATTGCGGCGACAACTCCGGCCGCGCGATGCCCGCGATCAGGCTCGCCAGAGCGCAGGCGACCGAAAGCGACAGCCACCACCAGATCAGGCGCACGCGTACCCGATGTCCCGGCGCCAGACGTCCCACCACAAGGGCCAGCACCACCACCAGCGCCAGCCCGCCACCAAGGTCAGGAGACATTCCGAGCTACTGTACAATGAGAAAAATGAAGATGTCGAGTGTGCCGCTGCTGTTGTGGTGCCTGGTGGCGATTCAACCGGCTCATTCCCAGTCCCTCCAGGAGCAACTCGACAAGGCGCCGCCGGAAGTAGACCAGCGGCTCCGCGAGCGCATCGGCAGCTTCTACCAGGCGCATGTCGATCGCAAATTCCGGGAGGCGGAGAAGTTTATCGCCAAGGACTCGCAGGATCTCTTCTACGAGCGCCGGAAGCCCCAGATCGAGAAGTTCGAGATCCGGGAAATTCACTATTCGGAAAAATTCACCCGGGCAAAGGCGACGATGCTCTGCGAGCAGATCATCATGCTTCCGGGATTCACGGGCAAGCCCATACCCGTGCCGATTGCCAGCCAGTGGAAGATCGAAGATGGCGACTGGTTCTTCTTTTTCGACCAGAAGGAACTCAACATGACCCCCTTCGGCGAAATGAAGGGCGGCGGCCGGGCGCGCGGTGGAGACCTTCCTCCGATGCAGGGTCCGGACGTCGCCGCGCTGCAGACGATGGTGAAGGCGGAGCGCGACCGGATTGACCTCAGCCCCGGACAGGAGTCGCAGCAGGTGCGGATCACCAACACCATGCCGGGGAAGATCGAACTCCGGGTGGAGTATCCGCCGGTGCCGGGCCTGACGGCCTCGGTGGAGAGCACCGAGGTGCCGGCCCGCGGGTCGACGGTTCTGAATGTCTCGACCGATCCGAAGAACCCGATGCGCCAGCCGGCGATTGTCCGTGTGCACGTGCAGCCGGCGGGGCTCGTGCTGCACTTCCTGGTGAGCTACAAGGGCGCGGGGAAGTAGGTTCTTACCAGTTGTTCGACGCCCCTCCGCCGCCGGAGTCGCCGCCGCCGAAACCGCCGAAACTGTCCGAAGAATCGTAGCCGCCGAAGCCTCCTCCTCCGCCACGGCGTCCCGGCCAGTCCGAACCGCCGGGCAGGAAGATGGGCGCGGCATAGCCGCCGTAGCGCCGGCCCCCCATCCCACCGCGCGATCCGCGGAACAGCACAGGGAGCAGCAGCACGAGCGCGCCGATCACCAGGGGCCAGGGAATCGAGTGCACTAGCCGGGGCCGCAGCCGGCGCCGGGGCGCATCTCCCAGTTGGACGCCTTTGGCTTGGGCAACGCGCTCGCCGATCGTATGAGCCGCGGCCAGCATCGCTTCGCCGTAGTGCTGCTCCCGCAGGGCGGGCCGCATTTCACGCAGCACCGAACCGGCAAATCCGTCGGGCAGGATGGGCTCCAGCCCGTATCCCACCTCGACCCTGGATCGCCGCTCGTGGAGCGATAGCAGGAGCAGGATGCCTTCGTTTTTCCCCTTTTGCCCTACGCCCCACGCGCGGAAAATCGTATTGGCGACGTCTTCGATCGGCTCGTCTTCGAGCGAGCGCACCGTCACCAGCGCGATCTGTGCGCCGGTCGCCTGCTGGACGCGCGCGCAATAACGCTCCAGTTCGTCGCGGCTCTGGCTGTCGACGATGCCGGCGAAGTCGCTCAGGTATCCTTGCGGCTTCAGCGTCTTCCAGTCAAATCCGAACGCGACGCCTGCCAGCAGCAGCCAGGCCGCCACCCAGCGGGCCGTTCGGACCTCACCTGGTTTGATCAGCACGCAAGCTCATCCCGACCAATCTTGTAGCCGTTCAGGTTGCCGAGAATCGTCAACGCAATGTGCTTCTGGTCAAAGAACTCGTTCGCAATGCGTTGGATGTCTTCGGCCTTTACGGCCTCGATACTGTCGATCAACTCATCGAGCGTGAAGAACCTTCCAAAGTACATTTCCTGGCGCGCGAGATTCGACATGCGGCTCGCCGTCGATTCCAGGCTGAGCATCAGCGAGCCCTTCAGATGGTCCTTGGCCCGCCGCAGTTCGTCGGCCGGAATGGGCTCGGCCTTCAATTGGCGGAACTCATTCAACACGGAGGTCACCACCTTCGGCGTCGACTCGATCGAGGTCCCGGCATAGACGGCCAGCAATCCGGTATCGCGATACGGGTTCAACTCCGAGAACACCGCGTAGGCCAGTCCTTGCCGTTCGCGAATGTTCTGGAACAGCCGGGAACTCATGCCTCCGCCGAGCAGGGTGTTCAGGATATAGCACCCGAAGCGCTCCTGGTGCGGCAGCGGGTACGAAGGCACCCCCATGCACAAATGAACCTGTTCGAGCGACTTCTTGTTACGTAGCGCTATCCGCGCATGGGTCGACGGCGCCTGATCCGGCGCGGAGGGAGGCCGCGCCTCCAGCGTCGAGAAGTGCTGCTCGGCAAGCCTGACGACGTGATCGTGGCGCAGATTGCCGGCCGCGGTCAGGACCATGTCGCCCGGCACGTACATCCGCCGGTAGTACTCGTGGATCGCGGGCCGGTCGAATCCCCGAATCGTCTCCTTGCTTCCAAGGATGGGTTTCCCGAGCGGATGGTCTTTCCAGAAATTCGAGCAGAAGATCTCGTGGACGAGGTAGTCGGGGCTGTCCTCCTCCATCTTGAGTTCTTCCAGGATGACGCCTTTTTCCTTGTTGATGTCTTCCTCGCGGAAAACCGGATTCAACACCAGGTCGGCCAGGACGTCGAACCCCTTGTCCAGGTGCTCGTCCAGAACCTTGATGTTGAAACAGACCACTTCTTTCGACGTGAAGGCATCGAGGTTCCCTCCGATCGAGTCGACCTCACGGGCGATGTCTTCGGCGCTGCGCCGGCCAGTTCCTTTGAACAGCATGTGCTCGATGAAATGGCACAATCCAGTCTCGGGGCCTTTTTCCCGCCTCGACCCGCTGGCGACCCACAGGCCTGCCGATACGGAGCGCACGTGCGGCATCACTTCCGTAATGACGCGCACGCCGTTGGCCAGCCGGGTCATTTCGATGTCGCGTGCTGTTGATTTGTTCTGCAAGGTTCTGATTTGATCCTGCCTTCAGTGTACCTGCAAAAGTCCGTAGCGACCCACACGGGCGGAGTGTTTGCCCGATCGAGAGCTTCGCGGCGGAGCGCTTCCGTGTGTTACGACCTTGCCTGTCAACAGCTTGCCTGCGCCGGGCTCCGTCCGCGCCGATCTCCACCGCTAAAGATTTTCAGGATCTTTGCCGATTACCGTGCATATGGCGTACGTGCGGTCGGAGAGCCGAATGCTCTGCGCTGAGCTGGTGAACATCAGTTGGAAGGATGGCGCCGGCAAGGTGAAGAAGGGCACGGCGATCCTGGAAAACATCTCGGTATCCGGAGCTTGCCTCCAATTGGAAAAGCCATTGGCGATCGACACGCCCGTTGCCATCCATCTCCCCAAGGCTTTGCTCAAGGGGGATGTCCGGTATTGCGTTTACCGGGACATCGGCTATTTCGTCGGTCTGCAGTTCGAGGAGGGCACCCGGTGGTCGCGGCGCTTGTTCCAGCCTCAACACATGCTCGACCTCCAGCGACTGCTGACGCGGGCGATCAAGAGCGCGGCCCGTCGAAACCGCCAGCCGGATTCCGTACAATAAGCAGGGGCTGCCGCCGCTCTCGATATAAACCTGAAGAGCGCCGCCGTCACGGCACAAGTCCCTTTCAATCAGAAAGTTACTCCTGACCATGTCCCGGATCAGGGAACGGTCCACGTCCCCAAAGCCGTCCACGCCGCCACGTTGCCCGGAACGTCGCCGGCGGTGGAAAAGACTGACTTGGCTCCGGTGTAGCCCGGCTTGAAACTGACGGCAACCCGTACCGACAGGCTGTTGCCGGCGAGAATCACGGCCGAGGCCCCTCCGTCCACGGAACACTGGCTGTTCTGGATCGTCCCTGCAAATCCCATGGTCAAGCTGTTGGTGAACGCCCCGGCGTCGTTGGCCAGTTCCAGCACATTCGTCGCGCGGGTGAACCGAAACAGGCAGGAATTCAAAGGGGTCAACGAGGCGTGAATGAGCATCGCCGACCACACGATGTCCGCATAGCCATTCTGGTCCGAATACGCGAATTCGAAAACCTGCGACGCGCCGGATCCGCCAGCCGGCGCTACCAGGACCGGCACCGGCGGGTAATTGAACAATACGTTGAAGGTCCCCATGGATGTCCAGTTGGTGAGGATATTCGTGTTGCTGAAGGAAGCCATATAAAGGCCCTTGTTTCCGGTGTAGCCGGACTTGAAGGTGATGGAGAGCGTCAGTGTCAACGTGCTGCCCGCTCCGGCGACCGAACTGAGGGCGAGGTTGATCCGGCACTGCGAATTCTCCAACAGAACCTGAGCCCCTGGCGTTCCGCGAGCCACCCAATCGCCCGCGTCGTTGGTTGACAGTTCTACCTGGTTCGTCGCTTGGATATAGCGGGCCATGCAGGCGTTGGCGGAACCGCCGGAAGACGAAATATTAAGAAAGGCCCATTTCACGTCCTGGAAGCCATAAATCGACGAATAGACGAACTGAAAGCTTTGCTGGGCGCCGCTTCCGGAGGACGGCTTGACCGAGACGAGAACATTGGGAACGGTTCCTCCTTCGGTGACCGTCCAGGCGCCGCGGGACTGCCAACCCGTGAACGTGCCACCGCTGTCGGAGACATTCAGGTAGACGTTCTTCGCCCCTCCGAACGTACCTCGGAAGATGAGCGCAACAGAGACGGTCAGGTTGGGGCCGGCGCCCGCCGCGGAGGACGAGGCGGCGTTGAGGACGCACTGGCTGTTTTCCAGCGTGCCGGCCGAACCAGGCGCCGTCGAGCCCACCCAACCGGTTCCCGTATCGTTCGAGAGTTCGAGCAAATTCGTGGCGCGGGTGTAGCGGACGTAGCACGCCGAGGCCGTAGAGGCGGAGGTCTGGACGAGAGCCGAAGCGGTGGTGATATCGCTGAATCCATCCGGGTCCGAATAGGTGAGCACCAAGGTCGCGGAGGCGCCGGAACCGGTGGCTGGACTGACCGAGACGGCTGACGGAGGCCCCGGGTTCCCGAGCTTGAATAGAAACGCCGCCGTGTTACCGCCATTCGAAGATTGGATGGGCGTCTGAAGCGGAAAGTCTCCCGAGCCGGTCGCGCCGGCCACATAGACGCCGCCCGAAGCGTCGACAGCAATCCCATAGGCCTCCTCGCCTCCGACACCGCCCACGAATTCACTCCGCTCGATGAACGCGCCGGACGGGCTCAATCGGGTGACAAAGACATCTCCATCCCATTTGTAGGTTGACGATGCATTCACTACCGGAAAGTCACTCGAGATGGTCGACCCGGTCACATAAGCACGCCCTGCGCTGTCAACAGCGATAGCGTCGCCGTCGTCGCTAATGCCGCCCCCCAGGTAGGTGCTGTAGGCGAGTGAACCGCCATTGGGCGCGAGTTTGGCGACAACAACATCGCTCATACCATTGCGAAGGGTGGCCTGGATTGGCGACGCCAAAGGAAAGTTCGGGGAGAGTGTCGAACCTACGATATAAGCGGAGCCGGAGGCGTCGACCGCAATGCTGGAGCCATAGACGCTGCTGTCGCTTCGAGAACCGCCCAAATACGTGGAGTAGGTCAATGCACCGCCAGTTGGGCTGAGCTTCGAAACAAAGAGATCGTATGAGCCAGACAAGGCCGATTGGAACCCGTTGACAACCGGGAAGTCGGTCGAATTCGTTCTGCCACCGACATACGCCGATCCGGAACTATCCACGGCCACACCCGACCCGCGATCTTCACCTGTTCCGCCGAGGTAGGTACTGTACACGAGCGCCGAACCGGCGGCATTGATTTTGACGACAAAGGCGTCTTGCCCGCCGGAGTACGTTCCTCGATAGGGGGATGCTACCGGGAAGTTGGCCGAGGTCGTGAAGCCCGTTACGTAGGTGTTTCCTGAGCTGTCGACAGCGATGCTGTTGCCCGTATCCTCCAGGCTTCCACCCAGGTAAGTCGACCAAACCAGTCCCGATCCCGTCGGATTCAGTTTCGCGACGAACGCGTCGCGGGCGCCGCCGCCATGAGTGCTTTGGATACCCCCGACGATGGGGAGTTCCCGTGAAGTTGTCGAACCCGTGACAACGGCGCTGCCACCGGAGTCAACCGCGATAGAAAGGCCTTCGGTCCACCAGGGTCCGCCCAGGTACGTGCAGTACAACAAGGCGGCGCCGGCCGGGTTGACCTTTGCGATAAATGCGCTCACGCCCCCCGGAATCTGGCGCTGGAACGCGGGCGCGGTCGTGGGAAAGTCGACGGAATCGGTGGTACCGACGACATAGGCTGCACCTGTCGAGTCCACTGCGACGCCGTAAGCGTAATCCGTGCGCCCCCCTCCCAGGAAGGTACTGTAAACAAAAACAGGGTCCACGACCAGTGGGAGTCCATGGTCGTACTGGCCGAGGGCAAATCCGACCGTGCCGCTACTCACGTCGTGATGGTAGGACACATCTACCGCCACGCGTCGCCCCTCTACTATCTGGTAGGCAGCGGGAGGAGCTTCCCGAAGCACTCCAGTTGGGGTTTCGACCACCAGAGATCCGTTCGGGGTGATCGAAATGCGGATCGCTCCGCGGTACCTGATTCGAATCCGGCCGGCCTCGGCCCAAGGCGCCACGTGAAACTCCGACTTCAAAAGGCGTCCGTGCCCTGAAAAACAGGCGTCGATTCCTTCATACAGGTTCTTGTAGCGAATTCCCCGGAACACTGGCAGATCGGTGAGCCAGTGATTGCGCTGCCCGATAAGGAAATTGGCTCGGCCCTCGGCGACGCCAGCGGCCCGCGGGTTCCGCATGCGCGAGCCTGCAAATTCCACAGTCAGGCGACCCTGGGAGGTGGATATGTCGTAAGCGCTTCGGCGGAAGCGGGCGGTTGCGCCGGCGGTTCGCACAATATACTCTTTCGCTGCCCCATGCCCGAGTTCGATAAAGCCTACCGGCAGAGCCGTTTGAGGTGTCGCGCCCGCAGCGGACAACCTCAGGGCCATACTGATGATGAACAATGTCGCCTTGCTTCGAAGGCAAACCCACACGAGGCAAACGGCATAGCCTCGGCGCTGGAGAACCTTGGGGTTCCGCACCGGGTACTGACGGTCCTTCGACCACAGAGTCCCACAGCTTTTTCGTCGAGACAATCTCTCCGAAGGGGTATAAGCGAGAGCAGGGGCGAACGCGACATCGCCCCTGCTTACAGCGGCGTCACTTCCGATAGAAGGCCACCAGCACATCGCCTGGTTGAGGGGTGGCACCGGCGACAAACTGAATTCCGCTCCCCGACAGCGTGTAGTCGATCGAAGCTCGCTGGAGCAGTCCGTTCCGGAAAAGCGACAAGCTTGCAAGGGGATTAGGGGCGTTGACGAGGGTGAAGTTCGTATTTGCACCATCCACCACGCCGTTGGGAGTCTCGTTGTCTACGAACTGGACCTGACTGCCGCAGGGAGTCGTCGACCCTCCGACCTGAATGCAGTCGTCAGCCGTGCCGCTGACAACGGCTAACTTCCCAAAAGAATCGATTCTGGCGATGCCGGCTGGCAGATTCGGATCCACCTTCGCCGGCCGTTTGGTCAGTTCGTCCCAGAGCCCCACCACGTCGGCAATCTGAATCTCCGTGTTCCCTGCCGCGCCCCCAGACCCAATCGGTCCACCCGGCCACAGCGGGCCTGACGTTCGAACGTCGCGAACGCGGAGAGGCAGCGCACCCTCCGGCACGCTCCAGGTCTCGGTGAACTGAACCTTGCCGCTGCCCCAATAGCGCACCGTGTAGTAGGCCGCCGGATCCGTGCCGGTGGTCGGCACCAGTTTGACCGATAAGACTCCGTCGACAATGCGCACCGTCTTGCTGTTGGCGGCAACAAACGAAGTGTTGCCGCTTTCGAACGTGGTCCACGTGATCTGGACGATGCCATTGAGCTTGGTTCCGTCGGCGCGGAAGAGCGTATCCTGGATCGTGGTCAGCGCGGGTGCGCTCCAGAGCCAGACCGAGGCCGCCAGCACGGCGGCAAGTAACCGTATCACCATGTGTTTGGTTCCTTCTCGCGGAAAAACGAAAGGCCCGGGCCCACAGGAATGGCGCAATGCCGCACCCATGGGTCCAGGCCTTTCGGCGGGAATCTTCCCGCTTCCGCCCACAGTGTACCTCGCCGGCGCAAGGGTTTTGACTTTTCATGGCAGGGCCGGATTTCGCTAAGTTATACTCGGAAAGCCACTTGTCCCCTGGAAAAAATATTTGGGAGTGTTGTGAACGTATGTCGCAGAAAAACACGAGAAGAGGGTTTTTGAAGAAGACCGCGGCGGTTGCGGCCGTGCCGGTCGTCGCCGCTCAAGCTCAGGGCAAACCGGAAAAGAAGGTCCACCGGAAAGGGCCCAAGCCCGCCAAAACGCCTCTGTTCAACGGCGCCGTTTCCTACGGCAACCTGCTCTTCATCGCGGGCAAAGGCGCTCATTTTGAAGGAGATATCCGTGCCCACACCAAGCACGTGCTGGATGTGATTGAACAGGAACTGGTCAACGCCGGTTCATCGATGGACAAGGTCCTCAAGTGCAACGTTTATCTCAACGACTTGAAGGACTACAAGGAGATGAACGAGACCTTCCAGGGCCGTTTCGGTGAGGACCCGCCCGTCCGGACCACCATCGCCGCCGCTGGGGGCATTCCCGGAAACTCGCTGGTGGAGATCGACGTCATCGCGTTCATTTGACCGTTCGTCGGCGTCGCGAAGGGTTGACCCTGGGGTGCCATCGGCCCCGGTCAGGGGTCGTTTGCCTTCATTCCGAGAGCGCACGGCGAGCGGGCCCGATCCTTCGAAAAGTCTTAGAGCAGAAGGGATAACAGGAAATGTCTGAGATGCTGACGCGTCCATCAGGGGAGGCTTCACGGAACCGCGGGAGGGCTGGCCGCAGGGTCGGGCTAGTCTTGGGCGCGACCCTCGCCCTCGCGCTCGGCTGTGGTTCGCGGCCCGCGGGCCCACGCACCGGCGCCGCACCCACGCCAACCCCGCTGGCGGCGGAATCCGGCTGGACTCTTGATCCGGCCGTCTCGTCGGATGGCCGGTCCCTGGTCTACGCTTCCGACCGCGACGGCGCGGGAGTGGTGCATTTGTGGATTCGACCCTTCGCCGGAGGGGAGTCGCGCCGCCTGACCGAAGGCGCCCACGACGATCACGACCCTGCGTTTTCACCGGACGGCCGCACGATTGCCTACCGCTCGGAAGCGGAGGGTGGCGGCCTCTACCTGGTCTCGATCGAGGCCGGCAAGTCGTGCCTGTTGGCCAGCGGCGGCAACCGGCCGCGGTATTCGCCCGATGGCCGCTGGATTGTGTTTTGGGCCGCTTTGCCGCAAGAGAAGTCGCGTACTGGCCTGTTCCTCGTCGACGCGACCGGAGGGCAACCTCGCGCCATTTTCGCGGAGTTCCATTCGGCCCGGGATGCGGCCTGGTCGCCGGACGGCCGGTCTCTGATCTTCAGCGGATGCCGGGACGCGGGCTCCTGCGATTGGTGGGCCGGTCCCGCGGAGGGCGGCGAAGCGGTGGCCACGGGAGCGTCAAAGCTGTTCCGGGACCAGCACCTGGCCGGTCCGCCGTCGCCGGATCTGTGGCGATCGGTGGGGAACACGATCGTGTTCGCCGGCAAAGCAAGCGAGAAGACGCGCCTCTGGGCGCTCGATCTGACCCCCAACCCGTGGCGCGCCACCGCGCCTCCGAGGCGCCTCACTTCAGGAGAGAGTGACGAGCGCAGCCCCGCCAACGGGCCGGATGGCGCCATCGTCTTTGCCAGCCGCTCCGAGAACATCGACCTGTGGAGCCTCCCGATCGACGCCGATCAGGCCAAGCCTGCCGGCTCTCTCACGCGATTGACGACCGACCCGTCGATCGACCAGCGGCCGAGCCTGTCGCTCGATGGCAAGAGAATCGCGTGGGAAACCAGCCGCGGCGGCAACTTTGAAGTGTGGGTCAAGGACTTGGTGTCGGGCCAGGAGAAAGGATTGACCGCCGGTCCCCTGCGGGAACACATGCCGGCACTCTCGCGCGATGGCGCCAGGCTGGTCTACGACGCGCACGACGGTGAAAAGGTCACGGTTCTCGAGTCCGCGTTCGACGGGAGCCAACCCGTCAAAGTCTGGGAGGAGAACGTGGGCCAAGGGTCGTTCCAATGGACTGCGGGAAACGACTCTGTTCTCTACTTCCATCGCCAGCTGCCGGGAACCGTCGGGCTGATGAATCTGGCCACGAAGAAGCGAACCGTGCTGCTGCGTCATCCGAAATTCAACCTCTCGTTGTCCGACGCACGCCTCTCGCCCGATGGCCGGTCCATCGCCTTTCCGGTTCCTTTCGCGCCTCACCGCTCGCGTCTGGCGGTGGCTCGCCTCTCCGGAAAAGTGATCGAAGACGAAAAGGATTGGACATGGCTCACGCCCGAGAGCTTTAACGCTTCTCAGCCCGAGTGGTCGCCCAACGGGAAGTGGTTGTATTTCCTGTCCGACCGAGGCGGCCACTTGGCCGTATGGGCGCTGCCGGTGGCCGGCGGAAAGCCGACCCAAGAACCGCGCCTTGTTCTGGACTTTCCGTTAATGAAGTTGACCATTTCCGGGATGCGCCCGCGCGACATTGGGCTGGCGGTGGCGAAAGACAAACTGGCGCTCGGAGTGGCGGAATCGAGCGGAGGACTATGGGCCGTTCGACCGTGATGCTCCGAACATTGCGGCGGTTGGCGGCTATTGGCTCGCACCGATCGCTCCGACCTTCCTCGATTTGACAAGTGACAATTGTCAGCGTAGACTGATGGCTGTGATTGGCAGCCTGAAGCATCGCGGATTGCACGCGTTGTACCACAAGGAAGACCCGAAGGGGATACGCTCCGATCAGGTCGATCGAGTCAAGAGAATCCTCAACGTTCTCGACTCCGCCACATCTCCCCAAGCTCTCGATCTGCCCGGGTACGGCCTGCATCCGCTAAAAGGCAAGCTCAAGGGTTTCTGGGCAGTGAAAGTTGGTGCCAATTGGCGAATTGTATTCCGATTTGAGGAGGGCAACGCGACAGACGTTGATCTTGTTGACTATCACTGAGTATGTGAAGAATAGCGGTTCTATTGAATGAATACTTGAAGCTACAAAGATATCTATTATGCCTATCAAGAATCCTGTTCACCCTGGCTGCATCGTTCGGTTTGACTGTCTCGAGCCACTGGGCCTCACTGTGACCGAGGCCGCAAGAGTCCTCGGCGTCACCCGTCAAGCCTTGAATAATGTCGTTAATGAGAAGTCAGGCATCTCCCCGGAAATGGCCATCCGCCTTTCGAAGGCCTTCGGGAGTACACCCGAAACCTGGGTGCGCATGCAGGCCGCCTACGATTTGGCACAGGCGCTCAAACATGAAAAGAGAATCCACGTCGAACGGTACAAGCCGCAACCGGCCGCGTAGGAGCCAAGCGTGGGGATCCAGGGCTGTCGTCGGGGTTAGGGTCCGGCGAACGCCGAAGCACCGTGATGCAAGACCGCGATTCGCCAGCGCTTCAGAGTATCATCGTGAAACGACGATGAACTCAGATCCCGTCCACCGGGCCCTTCGAACCGGCGCGGTCCTGGCCGTGCTGGCTTCCACGCTCCACGCCGCCGACTGGTCGCGATTCCGCGGCCCCAACGGCTCCGGCGTCGCCGGCGATTCCGGCTATCCCGCCGATTTCGGGCCCGGCCGCAATGTCGTCTGGCAGACCGAACTTCCTCCCGGACTTTCGTCTCCCGTGGTCGCGGACCATCACATCTTCCTCACCGGACTCGATGGCGAGCGTCTCGCCACCTTTTGCCTCGACCGCGCGACCGGCAAAATCCTCTGGCGGCGGCATGTGGAACGCGGGCGGTCGGAGAAACTGCACAAGCTGAATCACCCCGCCTCTCCGTCCGCCGTGGCGGACGGCCGCCATGTTTTCGTATTCTTCCCCGATTTCGGCCTGATCAGCTATACCGACGACGGCGCCGAGCGCTGGCGAGTCGCCTTGGGTCCGTTCGACAACACCTATGGCATGGGCGCCTCGCCCGTGCTCGCCGGAGGGTTGATCGTGTTGGTCTGCGATCAGAATCAAGGCTCCTTCATCGCCGCCTGGGAGCGGGACACGGGAAAGCCTCGCTGGCGCGTGTCCCGGCCCGATGCTCTCAGCGGGCACTCGACTCCGATCCTCTACCGCGACTGGATTCTCGCCCCCGGATCCTACCAGATGGACGCGTACGACCTTCCAACCGGCCGCGTTGTGTGGACTGCCCAAGGTTTGCCGGGAGAGATGAAATCTGTCCCCGTCATCGATGGCGAACTAGTCTATATCCACGGGTACAATACCCCGGAGAACGACCCCGGACGCCTTCTCGCCATCCCACCTTTCGCGGAAGTGCTCAAAACGCACGACAAGGACGGCAACGGGGAGATCAGCCGGCGGGAATCGCCCACTCCCCACGTGGCGCGGTATTTCGTCTTCCTGGACGTCGACCGCAACGGCGGCCTCAACGCGGGCGAATGGGCCAACTACGCCCGTACCATGCAGGCCGAGAACGCGCTGCTCGCCTTCCGCATCGGCGGCGGGCTCGCATGGAAGTTTCAGCGATCGATCCCTCAGTTACCTTCGCCGCTCGTGTATCGCGGCATCGTCTATCTCGTCAATGAGGCCGGTGTCCTCACGACGCTCGACGCGAAAACCGGCCGGCTTCACAAGCAGACCCGCCTTCGCGCCGAATCCGACCGCTACTATGCGTCTCCCGTGGCTGCCGACGGAAAGATCTTTGTTGCCAGCCACTCCGGAGTCGTCACCGTTCTGCGCGCGGGTCCTGAACAGGAGACCCTGTCGGTCAACCGCCTGGACGACGAAACCCTGGCCACTCCGGCGCTCGCCGGAGGACGCATCTATCTCCGGACTCGGAGCCGGCTCTACTGTTTCGGACTGCCAGGTCGGTGACACGGCTCGCCGCCGCTGGCCGCTGGCAGCAAGCCCCCGGCTCCGTTATCATGGGGCCTATGCGTAAACTGACGTTTGTACTGCTGGCGGCTCTCCTCGCCGCCCCCGCCTTCGCCGCGAGTAAGAAACTCATCCACCCGAAAGAGTTCGCCAAGGGACGTCCGTTCAGTCCCGGCATCATGGTGGGCAACACTCTGTACGTCGCCGGACAGGTGGGCCAGGATCTCAAGACCACCAAGATTCCCGAGGAGTTCGAGGCCGAGGTAAAGCAGACCTTCGAGAATATCAGCCTCGTCCTGAAGGAAGCCGGCATGAGTTTTGACAACGTCGTGGCGGTCAATGTCTACCTGACCGACATGTCGTTGTTCCAACGAATGAACGCCGTATATACCACTTTCTTCCAGGAGCCGCGTCCCGTGCGCACGACGGTCGGCGTTGCCAAACTGGTGGGGACGGCCCGTATCGAAATTACCGTCACGGCGTCCAAGTAGCATGGGACTGCGAATCGTTCAGGTGGACGCGTTCACAAGCCGGCCCTTCTCGGGAAACCCCGCCGGCGTGTGCGTGTTGCCGGAACCGAGGGACGAGCAGTGGATGCAGGCGGTCGCGGCGGAGATGAACCTCCCCGAGACTGCCTTTCTCCACCGTCGGCCCGACGAAGACTATGATCTGCGCTGGTTCACTCCCGCGGTGGAAGTGGCCTTGTGCGGCCACGCGACACTAGCCAGCGCTCATATCTTGTGGGAAGAAGGCCACCTTCCCCAGGGCCAGCAGGCCCGCTTTCACACCCTGAGCGGCCTGGTGACCGCCCGCCGCGAAGAGGCCTGGATCGTGCTGGACTTTCCGGCCACGGTGGCAGAACCCTGTCCGCCACCCGACGGGTTGATGGCCGCTTTGGGCGCCCCGGCCCGCTGGACCGGCAAGAGCCGGTTCGACTACCTGGTGGAACTCGAGTCGGAATCGGCGGTTCGCAATCTGCAACCAGACTTAGGAATGATCCGTAAATTTCCCGTTAGAGGCGTGATTGTCACGGCTCGGGGGTCAGATTTCGATTTTGTATCCCGATTTTTCGCGCCAGCGGCCGGAATTGATGAAGATCCGGTTACGGGATCGGCTCATTGCAGCCTCGGTCCTTTCTGGGCCACCAAGCTGGGGAAGATGGAGATGCTGGCCTACCAGGCTTCCGCCCGAGGTGGAGTGCTTCGTATGCTTGTTGCGGGAGAGCGAGTTCACTTGGGCGGACAAGCAGTTACGGTGCTGCGGGGCGAAATCGACAGCGCAGCGCTATAATTCACGTATCAGATATTCCCCCTATCTGCTCAACCGGCAGAATTGTAGGCTTATCAACCACCGCCCGGGAGAGGCGTAGTTCGCCTACCTATTGCCCCGCAACGCGGTCAGCAGCTGCGAGGCAAGATCCCCGATGGGACGGCCTATCTCAGGTATCAGCAATTTACCTTAGGCCTACTCAGGTAATTTCCCTACTTGGGGCCCCGCACGTGTGGGGTTTACAATAAGTACTGAAAGTATCCGGCAGGCGCGGCAACCGTGATTATAGGCCCAAGACGTCTCGCATTTCTCTTGACAGCGGCGACTGCGCTGACGGTTTTCGTGATCTGGTTCGTCTGGACCGTCATTTCGCGGGGTGTGTTCACCGGGGCCACGTGCCCGGGGTGCGGGTCGCATCAAATTCGCGAGTCGGTAACCTCAAGGGCCGAGGATACGCTGTTCAAATTTTTCCTGATTGGCGCCTACCGCTGCAAGGCATGCGGACTGCGCCACCACAATTTCCGCTTCGTCGCCCTGAACAACGACGGCAAAGGCGGGTCCACCATCGCTCAGAGCCATTCCGAACCTGCCGCGTAGCCGGCTGGCGATTGTACTTCAAGTACTAGGCCTCGTGAGGTTTTGCCGATAGCCGGTCTAGGCGGGAACGGTGATTGGCGAAGCCCCTTTGGCACGTTAGAATGAGACGTGATGTGGCTGCGCGTGTGGGCGGCCGGGATCCTGTGCGGTGCTCTTGCCAGTGCCCAGACGTCTCCGGCGGTTTTCATCGACACGATTGCGGGCGCGGTTGTTCCGGACAGCCAACCTGCTAAAGAAACCCCCCTGATCCAACCCCAGGCGGTCTGGGTAGCCACGAACGGGGATATCTACATCTCCGATGGCAATTTTCTCGTTCACCGCGTCCGCGGCTCTCAGTCCCAGGTGATCGCAGGCGGGGGCACGGTCGTCGATGACGGCGGCGGCATCAACGCCCGAGCGGCCAAGTTCGATTTCCCGAACGGACTCGTCACAGCCGGCGATGGAACCGTCTACGTGACCGACGTCCGCCATCACCGCGTGCGCCGCATCACCCCGGACGGCCGGATCACCACGGTTGTCGGCCGAGGCACGGCGGGCTATTCGGGCGATGGAGGACCTGGAGTCTTCGCCGAACTCGACAATCCGAATGCGCTGGCCTTGAGTCCGAACGGCGATCTGATGATCGCGGATACCAGCAATAGCGTAATTCGCCGCTGGGACCCGCGCACCGGCCGCATTTCCACTTTCGCCGGTACCGGAGACCTTGGCAACACCGGAGACGGCGGACCGGCCAGCCAGGCCACCTTCGGCTCGATTCGCGCCCTGGCATTCGACAGCGGCGGGAACCTGTATGTCGGCGATATTGCACACTATGTCATCCGTCGCATTGCCCCGGACGGGACGATCACCCGGTTTGCGGGGACCGGAGAACTGGGATCGACGGGCGACGGAGGCCCAGCGACGGAGGCCAGGATTGGCCGTTGTTACGGGCTTGCGGCCGATTCGCGCGGCAACCTGTTCCTATCGGATGCCGACAGTTATCGCGTGCGTGTCATCAATTCCCAAAGGGTCATCAGTACCTATGCGGGCGGCGCGGACAAAACAAACAACCGCGTGGAGAACGTCGCCGCAACGGCACTCACCCTCGATTTGCCATTGGGCCTCGCGGTCGATGCTCAGGGCAACCTGTTCATTGCCGAGAGCGATTCCCACCTGATTCGGAGAGTGGACGTCAACACTCGCAACGTGACCACTGTGGCCGGCGCCACGACGCTGCCGCCTTCCCCGCTGTTCGACAATGTGAAGGCGCTGACGGCGCCAATCTTCCTCCCGTCGCACATTGCCGTGGACAGCCGCGGCAATGTCTACTTCGCCGAGAACGGCAGCTATCGCATCCGCCGGATCGATCCGTTGACGGGTGTGATATCGACCGTCGTGGGAGACGGCCGGGAAGCGGGCACGGTTGGCGCCACGGACCGATCGCTGGGCCGCGAGTTGGGCATCTCCATCGACCCGCAGGGCCGTCTTCTCATCGCGGATCGAAACACGAGTCTCATCCGGCGGTATGACTTGGCCTCCAACACCCTCTCGACGCTGGTCGATCTGAACCGCTTTACCTGGGAACGCGACAACCCTCGTCCGACGTTTGCCATCGGCGACACCGACGGCAACACTTATATCTCGGAATGGATGAACGATGTGGTCCTCCGCCTGTCGCCGGAAGGCCAACTGTTTGTGATTGCGGGAACCGAAGGGACCACCGGATACAAAGGGGATGGCGGGCCCGGCTTGAGCGCCGAGATGAACTCGCCGGAAGGGCTTGCCTTCGACGGCAAAGGGGGATTGCTCGTCTGCGATAGCGGCAACCACGTCGTCCGCCGCATCGACATCGCCAAGCGAATCATCGACGCCTTCGCCGGCGACGGCATCGACAACTTCGACTACGACGGCTTCGACGCCAAACTCGCCAGCCTGCGCAAGCCCGTGGCCCTCGCCATCGACAGCGAGGGCTATGTGTATATCGCCGATGACGACGCGCACGCCATCCGCTTTGTCGCCCCGGACGGCATCATCAATACGCTGGCCGGCAGCGACGAATCGGGCTTCGCGGGCGACGGCGGCCTGGCCCAACTTGCCCTGATGGACGAGCCTAAGGGCTTGGCCGTATACGGCAACACCCTCATCGTTTCCGACAACCGCAATTACCGCCTACGGCAGTTTTTTGTTCGCGAGGTGGAGAATGCACTCCGGATGTCTCCCGGCCAGTTGACCTTCCGCGCGGCCGAAGGTGGCGACCCGCCATCCGAACAATTGTTGGTTGTCAACAGCTCGTACCTCGGACTCAACCTCGGCTACAGCATCGGCGGCGGGACGGACAACGGCGGAGCCTGGCTCTACGTCGACGAACTCGAGGGCGAAACGCCGAATGCCATCATCGTTTCCGTCGATACCACGGGCCTGACTGCGGGCCGGTATACAGGACGGCTGGAAGTCGAAGCGGCGAACGGCTCCATGGTTCCGATTCCGATCGAGCTGATCGTGACGCCTCCGGGAGAACTGCGCGGCGTCAAGCTCTCGAGTGACTGGATCCAGATCACCGCTCCCACGGGAGGCGCCGAGTCCTCCGTGATCTCGGTCACCGGAGTGGATGGACGCGCCGTGCCGTGGCAGGTCCGCCTGATCACGAACAGCCCCTGGCTCGAGTTTACGCCTCAGGCCGGCACCACCCCCACCAATACCGTGGTGCGGGTGAATGCGGCGAATCTTGCTCCCGGCGTCTACACGGCGGTGGGCTACATCGACGTCCCCGATGGGACCTCGACCCTCTTCGTCGTGACTGCAACCGTCTCGGAATCCCGGGCGTCGATGGTGCTCGACCGCAACACGCTGGTGTTCGAAGCCGTGCAAGGGACCACCTCCGTCGCGGATCAGACCTTGTCGCTCGTCAACACCGGAACCGCGCCGATGCAATGGTCGCTGGCCATTCCCTCCGATCGCCAGTGGGTGCGCGCGTCCGTGACCGAAGGGTCTGTCGATCCGGGAACCCCGGCGGCACGGACCGTGATCAGCGTCAACCCCGCGGGTCTCGATCCCGGCGACTACACCGCCATCCTGACCGCGCGCGCGCCCGACGCGCTCGGCGCTCCGCAATCGATCAATGTCCGGTTGCGCGTGAGAGCTTCGGGTTCCGCGGCCGCTCCGATCTTCGATCGCACGGCGCTGGCCTTTTTCGGATCTTCCGGCAGCCGGATTCAGGATCAACTTCTCTCCGTGGGGACGACAGGCGGCAGCCCGCTCACCTTTTCCGCCACCGCGCGTACTTCCCAAGGCGGCAAATGGCTTTCGGTCACTCCCGGCGAGGGATCCCTCCAATTCTCGGCACAACGCTATCAACTTCGCGTCAGTGTCACCACCGACGGCCTGACGGATGATCAGTACCGGGAAACGAGCGGATGTCCGAAGCCGGCCTGGTGCGGACAAATCACGTTTACGTTCTCGGATGGCTCCGTTCAGGAGGTTTCCGTGCTTCTGGTGCTGCGCCCCGGAGGCGGATCGGGCGCGGCTTCGGGCAAGAATCGGTTTGCCGATTGTTCCCCGGCGACCCAACTGGTCCTGGTACCCACCCTCACCAACAATTTTTCGGCGCGCGCCGGATGGCCGGTACCGATTCGGGCTCAGGTGCTCGACGACTGCGGAGGCCAATCCACGACGTCGAACGTAACAGCGACCTTCTCCAACGGCGACCCACCGTTGACCCTCGCCAACCTGCGCAATGGCGAGTATTCCGCAACCTGGACGCCGATCGCCGGGGGCGCGAGTTCCACGGTTACGGTTCGCGCCTTGCACCCGGCGCTGGCAACGGCGGAATGGCGGTCCTCGGGAAGCGTCTCGTCCACAGCCAATGACCCTCCCGCCGTCTCCTCCGGCGGAATCATGAACGCGGCCACGCGCAGGCGCGCGGCGGTTGTCGCTCCGCGGCAACTCGTCGTGATTCAGGGCGCGAATTTCCCCGACAACATGGGCGATGTCCGCGTTCTGGTGGGCGGCGAAACGGCCACTGTGGTCTCGACCAAACCGGATGAAGTCCAGGCGGTGATTCCCGGTTCCGTCGCTTCTCAACGCTCGGCCAGCCTGATGGTCAGCGCCCGCGGTTACGTGACGTCTCCGGTGAACGTCGCCGTCGTGGTAGCCGACCCCGGCCTGTTCCCGCTCGCGGAAGGGACAACCGTGAGTCCCGGCGCATCCCTGAACGTCACCGGAACGGGGTTCGGCGCCGTGGATGGCGAACGGAACCCGACTAACCCGATCGCGGCGAAACTCGGCGACCGTGACGTGACCGTCGAATCGGCCAAGCTCTCTGAGGACGGGCCCGGGCGATACCAGCTCTCCATCAAGATTCCCGACGATGTGACCGGAGAGTTGCAGTTGACGGTGACGCAGAACGGCGTGGTCAGCAACTCGATTCCGGTCCGGATCCAGTAACCGCGAACGCGGCATGGAGGTTCACCAAGGATGCGGGCGGCGAACGGGCTCCTCGGCAGTGCGGTCCCCTGGCCGGCCCACCGGGCGAAGACCGGCAATGTCTTATGAGCCCCGCCCCTAGGCCGAGGGCTCGGCGCCGCGGCTCAGTTTTTGCGGGTGAATCTCCTGCAGGCTCCACACGCGGATCGGATTGTCGGCAAGAAAGGCCACGGCTTCCACGGCCGCTTTGGCCGCGCTCAGCGTGGTGATGCACGGGACGCGGTGGGAGATGGACGCGCGGCGGATCGCCTTTTCGTCACTGAACGAATGCGCCCCCGCCGCCGTGTAGATGATCAGGTCCAGCGTGCCGGCCTTGATCATGTCCACCGCGTTCGGCCGGCCTTCGTTGAACTTGAATACCGTCTTCGACGGCAGTCCGGCGGCGCTCAGGGCCGCCGCCGTTCCTCGCGTCGCCACCAGCCGAAACCCGAGTTCGTGGAACCGCCGCGCCACCTGCACGGCGTCGTGTTTGTGACGCTCGTTCACGCTGATGAGGACCGTGCCTTTGCTCGGCAGGGGTGTCCCGGCGCTCAACTGCGCCTTGGCGAACGCCTCGCCGAAGCTCATCCCGACCCCCATCACTTCGCCGGTCGAGCGCATCTCCGGCCCCAGCGACGGGTCGACGCCCGGAAACTTGTTGAACGGGAACACCGGGGATTTGACGAAACACTGGGGTACCGGCAGCGTCCCCTTGACGGCCCCGCCCGTGTACTGCGCGAAGTCGGCTAGCTTCCGGCCGATCATCAACCCCACCGCGATCTTCGCCAGGGGCACGCCGGTCGCCTTGCTGACGTAGGGCACGGTACGCGACGCGCGCGGGTTCACCTCCAGCACGTACACGGTACCGTCCTTGACGGCGAACTGCAGATTCATCAGCCCGATCACCTTCAGGGCTCGGGCCAGGCGCACGGTGTAGTCTTCGATTCGGGCGAGAACTTGTGCCGCAAGACCCTGCGCCGGCAGCACGCACGAACTGTCCCCGGAATGGACGCCAGCCTCCTCGATATGTTCCATGATCCCGGCAATCAGGACGTTCTCGCCGTCCGACAACGCATCGACATCGACTTCCGTGGCATCTTCCAGGAAACGGTCGATCAGTACCGGCCGCTCCTGCGAAAACGTCACCGCCTCGCGCATATACTGGCGGACCATCTCTTCGTCGTAGGCAATCACCATGGCGCGCCCGCCCAGGACATAGCTGGGCCGCACCAGCACCGGGTAGCCGATGCGTCTTGCCTCGGCGCAGGCCTCCTCGACGCTGGTCGCGCTGCCGTTGTCGGGCGAAGGAATCGCCAGGTCGTTCAGCAGTTCTCCGAAGCGCTTCCGGTCTTCGGCCAGGTCGATGTTGTCGGGATCGGTGCCGATGATGGGTACCCCCTGGCGCTTCAGCGGCAGCGCCAGCGTCAGCGGCGTCTGGCCGCCGAACTGTACGATTACGCCCGACGGCTTCTCGGTGTCGCAGATGTTGAGAACGTTTTCGAGCGTCAGCGGTTCGAAGTACAGCCGGTCGCTGGTATCGTAGTCGGTCGACACCGTTTCCGGGTTGCAGTTCACCATGATCGACTCGACCCCGAACTCCTGCAGCGCGAACGAGGCATGGCAGCAGCAGTAGTCGAACTCGATTCCCTGCCCGATCCGGTTGGGCCCGCTGCCCAGAATCATGACCTTCTTGCGGTCCACCGGCCCGGCCTCACAGGTGGACTCGTAGCTGGAGTAGAGATAGGGGGTAAAGCTCTCGAATTCGGCCGCGCACGTATCCACGCGATTGAATACGGCGCGCACGCCCGCCTGTTTTCGGAGGTTCCGCACCTCGATTTCCTTGGTGTTCCACGCGCGGGCAAGGAACGCGTCGGAGATCCCGTCGCGCTTGGCCGCCTCGAAGTCCTCCCGGGACGCGGTGTCCAGGGTCTTGCCCTGAAGGTCCTTCTCCAGGGCAACCACCTGGTGCACCTGCGTCAGGAACCACGGGTCGATCGCCGTCATCTCGTGGATCTGTTCCACGCTGTAGCCTCGCGAGAACGCGTAGCGAATATAGTTCAGCCGGTCCGGATTCGGGGTGATGAGCCTCGAGGCCACCAGCGCCTCGTCAAAGGTCTCCGAGCCGAACCGCTTGCCGGTCTCCAGACTGCGAATCGCCTTCCACAGCGACTGCCGGAACGTCCGCCCGATGGCCATCACTTCGCCGACCGACTTCATCTGCGTGCCGAGTGTCGAATCGGCGCCCGGGAACTTCTCGAACTGCCACTTCGGAATCTTCGTCACCACGTAGTCGATCGTCGGTTCGAAACAGGCAGGCGTCTTCCGCGTGATGTCGTTCGGAATCTCGTCCAGCCGGTACCCCACCGCCAGCTTGGCGGCGATCTTGGCGATAGGAAAACCCGTCGCTTTCGAGGCCAGCGCCGACGAGCGCGACACGCGCGGGTTCATTTCAATGATCACCATGCGCCCGGTCTTCGGATCGATCGCGAACTGCACGTTCGAGCCGCCCGTGTCGACGCCGATCTCGCGCAGGCACTTGAGGGCGCCGTCCCGCATCATCTGGTATTCGCGGTCGGTCAGCGTCTGGGCCGGGGCCACCGTGATCGAATCCCCCGTGTGCACCCCCATCGGGTCGAAATTCTCGATCGAGCAGATGATGATCACGTTATCGGCCAGATCGCGCATCACCTCGAGTTCGTACTCTTTCCAGCCGAGCACGCTCTCTTCGATCAACACCTCGTGCACGGGAGACAAGTCCAGTCCCCGCTCCAGAATATCGACCAGTTCCTCCTTGTTGTAGGCGATGCCGCCGCCCGTGCCCCCAAGCGTGAAACTCGGCCGGAGAATCGCCGGATAGCCGATTCGCCGGACAAAGTCGAACGCGCCGTCGACGTGGCTGATCAGTTGCGACTGCGGCGTCTCCAGGCCGATGGCGCGCATCGCGTCCTTGAACAGCAGCCGGTCTTCGGCTTTCTTGATGGCTTGAATATTGGCGCCGATCAATTCAACGCCATAGCGGTCCAGAATGCCCGCCTCCGCCAGTTCGACCGAGAGATTCAGCGCGGTCTGGCCGCCTACGGTCGACAGCAGCGCATCCGGCCTCTCCTTGCGGATGATCTCTTCCAGGTACGGCAGGCTCAATGGCTCGACATACGTGCGGTCCGCAATCTCCGGGTCTGTCATGATCGTGGCCGGGTTGGAATTCACCAGCACGATCTCGTATCCTTCGGCCCGGAGGGCCTTGCACGCCTGCGTGCCCGAGTAGTCAAACTCGCAGGCCTGCCCGATGATGATCGGACCGGAGCCGATCACAAGAATCCTGTGAATGTCGGTACGTTTCGGCATTTCTCGATTGGGAGCTAGCTGGCCTTGCCGGCCATCAGTTTGACAAACTCGTCAAACAGGTAGAGAGAATCGTGAGGCCCAGGCGCGGCCTCCGGATGATGCTGGACGGAGAAAACCGGGTGGTTGCGGAGGCGAAAACCCTCCAAAGTCTGGTCGTTCAGGTTGATATGCGTGATCTCGGTCTTGTTCGCGTCGAGCGAGTCGGGATCCACCACGAAGCCATGATTCTGGCTGGTGATCTCCACCCGCCCCGTCAGCTTGTTGAGAACCGGATGGTTGATGCCCCGGTGTCCGAACTTCAGCTTGTAGGTCTTGCCGCCCAACGCCAGCCCGAGAATCTGGTTCCCCAGGCAGATCCCGAACACGGGTTTGCGGCCGATGAGCTTGCGTACGTTGACGGTCTGAATCTCCAGCGGTTCCGGGTCGCCCGGCCCGTTGGAGAGAAAAACTCCGTCCGGCTTGAGCGCCAGCACGTCCTCGGCCGGAGTCGTCGAGGGCACCACCGTCAGGCGGCAGCCGCGGTGCGCCAACCTCCGCAGAATATTGCGCTTGATACCGTAGTCGTAGGCGACCACGTGATAGCGTGGCTCCGCCGCCGGGCCCCAGTCCTCGGACGGGGAACAGGCGGAGACCGCTTCGGTCCATTCGTAGCGTTCCGGCGTGCTGACGTGGGTCGCCAAGTCCAGGCCGGCCATCGAAGGAATGGCCCGGGCGCGCGCCACCAGCACCGAAGGATCGCTCTCCACCGAGGACAACACCCCGCGCATCACGCCTCGGGTACGCAGATGGAGAACCAGCGCTCGCGCGTCGATGCCGCTGATCACCGGAATCCCGCTTCGGGCGAGAAAGTCGTTGGCGCTCTGCTCAGACCGCCAGTTGCTCGTCATCTCGGAGAAATCGCGAACGGCCAGGCCTTCAATATGGGGTTTGGAGGATTCGCTGTCTGCCTGCGTGGTTCCGTAGTTGCCGATTTGCGGGTTCGTCAGAATGACGATCTGTCCGGAATATGAGGGATCGGTGAAAACTTCCTGATAGCCGGTAATCGCTGTATTGAAAACAACCTCACCGCTTCGCTCGGTAGGCGCACCAAAAGACCTGCCCTCGAAGACGGTTCCGTCTTCCAGAGCGAGGATCGCTGATTTCAATTTGTGCGGTCCCTCCTCGGGTGGATTTTTCCTATTCTATCAGGTTCCGCCCTGGCGGCTCGCGTCACTCATCCTGGAACCCAACCTCGTGATAGGTGAGCGCCCATTCGCGCATGAATCGCACCCGGCGCGGGACCACCCGGTACAGGATGAACTCCGGGTTGTCGATGGTCTTGAGGTAGGCCCGTAGCAGCGGGCTCGCGTCCCAGATCTCCTGCCGAACTCCAGAATCCAGCACCAACTCGGCGACCCCGCTGATCCGGACCTGATCGTGGTCCGGGGTCAAGTAACAAAGTTCCACCTGGTCATTGGCTTCCAACTCGGCGGTCTTGCCGGAACTTCGCAGCGAGGCGACGTAAACGGTAAACCCGTCAGTCCGAACGGGCGAGACGGGACGCACTGCGGGCTGGCTCCCCGCCACGGTCGCCATCATCGGAAACGGCGCGGCTCGCATCACGTCCAGCGATCGCTGGCGCAGTTCCGCCTGGGTAAACTGAGGCTCCGGCTTCATGTCGAAGCGAGGGTATCACAGTCCTGGTTCCTAGACTAAGGAGGTGGGGGCGGGCGCGACACCGTGGAGCGGCGCCGCGCCCTAGTTCGGAATCGGGGCTGCAACCAGCGTGACCTCCGAAGCGCCCGTGGCGCTCAGTTGGCGCAGAGTAACCGCCCCCCGGACATCAGTTACGAGTGTACTCAAACATGCAGATTGTGCGCGTGGACCAAGTTCGGGTGGAGGCCACCTCTCATGAGGGGGTTCCCACTCCCCATGTTGGGGGTAGCAACTTGAGGAAGGCTCCCGTAAACCCTGGCGAAGAAAGAGGATTCCTCTTCCGCCGGATGGATCACCGGACGGAGGCGCTGGTGGCCGTGGGCGGAGCCGAGCCGGCATCGAAGTACTCGATCCAACTCGTCATCATCTCCTCTTCGCTCTTGTCGCCCCAACGCAGCACCGACTTCGGATTCGGGTTGGCTCGATTGTTGGGACCGTTGTCGTAATGGGCTGTCACGATGAGACGGCTCCCCTTTTCGACGAAGACCGGGTCCTTCAGTCGATAGACCAACTGCCAATTGAAATCGTAGCGGGGTACCGACATCAGGATCTCCCTGCGCCCGTCCGGCCGGACCAGTTCGTACCTGACGTCCTTGCCGCGATAGTGCATGTGAGGAGTAAACGACAGCAACAACTTATCGCGCTCGAATTCGTAGCACCGGCGTACTTCCTGGCTGGACTCTCCCGCCGGAATCTGGAAAAAGAAATTGCGAAGATCCATGCGGCGCAGGACGCGTTGGGGCGGACCCGGCGCCAGATAGAAACCGACCGCCGTCCGGTCGGTCTGGCGTTTGTCGTCCGTTTTGGCGTAGTGCACCACAAACTCCAGCTTCGTCCCCGGCGGGACCCATTTGGCCGAGCCTTCCGGGAACACGTCCGGCGAGCGCCCGGGCAGGAACGAGGCGAGCGCTCCCTCCTGATAGCCCCGGATATACGGAAGGTCGGGCGTATTCACCGCGCAGGCATCGTTCCACACCGGGGCATCGGCGCGAATGCGCGTCAACCTGCCTTCGCGCAGCAGATACTGGTTGAGCGACTTCATCGACTCGATGCTCGTGGATCCGGCTTCGTTCGCCGCCCGCACCAGGTTGACATGAACGTGGTGGACCACTTCCCGGTTGCCCGGCTTGATCTCCGCCGCGCGAATCCAGATGCCTTCTTTCAGGTTGGATTCCACGATGAAGTGTTCGTAGGCGTCGTTGCCGGGCGCGACCACAAAGTCCTCGCCGATGTCGACGACGATATCGGGCTTCCCGAGTTGCCATCCTTCGGTAAACACGGGTTTTGCCGGCAAGTCCCTGGGGTTGCCCTCGATCGCTCCACCCTCCACCCAGGCCTTGAGCGTGGCCAGTTCCGCCTCGGACAGTCGGGAGTCATTGGAAAAATGACCGTAGCGTGGGTCGGCAAACCACGGAGGCATGCGCCGGCTCAGGACGCTTTCGCGAATGGCCTTGGCCCAGGGTCGTGCCGTCTTGTAGTCAAGCAGCGACATCGGCGCAATATTCTTCGGACGATGGCAGCCGGCGCAGTGCTTATTGAAAATCGGCGCGACGTCCTTCGAGAACGTCGGGGCGGCGGACGCCAGTGAGGTACTGCAGCAGACGAGCGCAAGGATCCGGAGATTCATCTTGGTCCTGACCTTGCTAGGCAGAATACCAGAAAAGTCGTCGCCCGAGACCGGAGCACACGCGTGGCCGTACGGCAGGCTCCTGCCGCACTTAGATGGGTACGGTTCCATTACTCGCGTTTCATCGCGGCCTATGGGTCGCAAAACCATCAGACGATATACTGGCTGGAAGTTAGGAGAGCCGGTCGAAGTCCCTGTTGACACCGGCCGTCCCGGAAACCAGGCCTGCTGGGGCATAGCCAGCCATACGGAGGGTGCCAAGGTGACCAATAGAACCTTCAGCGTCGTTGCCGGCGCGATTTTCGCCTGCGGCGCGGCGTGCGCGGCGGACTTCATCATCACGGGAGTATCCAATGAGGGCGGCGTCAAAACACGGCTGGCGCTGGCCAACCGGAGCGGCACGCCCGCGGTCGCGCGGCTGAGTTTGGCGGGGGCGGGTCTGGATACCGTCGAAAAGACCGTGCCGGCTCTCGGCACGCTGGTCGTCGCTGACGTCTTGAGCGAACTCTGGGGCGTGAGCGAGCGTCGAGGGGTCGTCCTCGTCACCACCGATCAGCCCGCGGTGGTGACCGCCGGCCGGTTTGTGGATGTAGGTGAGAGCGGCCGCGCTGGCTCGGCCTTGCACGTGGTGCCTCGCGAGGACACGCTGGGCCCAGGAGCGGTCGCCGACTTCTTGTGGGTCTCCCGGGAGGCCGCGCTCGATTGGTACGCCGCGGAGCCAGGCTCCGAAGTCCAGGTCTCGCTCGTGGATGGAACCGGGCAACGCCTCGGCTCCAAAACGTACCGGAGCGACGAGGCGGTGCATCGCCTCGAGGTGGCCTCGCTTTCCGACACTGAGTGGACCGCCGCTCGTCTCGAGGTCAAGGTGAAGTCCGGCCGGGCGGCCGCCTCGTTGGACTTTCCGAATGTCGCGACAGGCCGCTGGGCCACCGTTGCCCCCATGACCGAGGGCATGAATGGACAGCAATTCGTGCTGGCGCCCGCCTTTCACTCCGCTGACCTCGCGGGGGTGACGTTCAGGTCCGACCTCCGCCTCTTCAACCCGGGCCGGACCGCCGCCCGCATCACGGCCCGCTTGGGCGAGCAGGAAACCACGATCGAGATCCCGCCCAGGGCAATCACCGAGGTTGAAGACGTTCTGGCAGCCTGGTTCGAAGTTCAGGACCCTCTCCAGGGAATCCTGCGGTTTCAGTCGTCCGCGTCCGTATTTGCCGCCGCCCGGACCGTCGCCGGCGACTCGTTCGAATTTCGAGCAGTCCCTCAGGCCTTTCCTTTGCTTAATGCTGGGTCCGCCTTGGTCCTGGGAGGTGTGCGGGGACCGGCGGCCTGGAAGGTGCTGGGCCTCCTCGCCGATACCGCGGATGTGGGCGCTGGCCTCTCTTTAACGGATCGCGATGGACAGGTTGTCGCCCAGGCGACTCTCTCCCTCGCGGCCGGTGAGTGGCGTCAGAGCGCGTTCGACGACCTCTTCCCCGGGATCACGATTCCCGATGACTCGACTCTGGAAGTTCGAGCGCTGGACGGTGCGCTCGATCTGACGCTCCTGACCGTCGATACCGCGGCGGGCGATCTGGAGTGGCTCGATCCCCAGATCGACGTCGTCGACCCCGCCTGTGCCCTGCCGGTCATCTCCAGTGTGACCACCTCCTCGCGGAATCTAGCCGCGGCCGGGGACGTCAGACTCGAATGGGCGACCCGGCAGGCGGACTCGGTCACCCTCGAGCCCCTTCAGGAGGCATTGCCGGCCTCCGGCGAGCGGACGTTGAGCGTCACCCGGAATTCCACTTTCCGCCTGGTGGCGCGGAACGCGTGCGGCGATACCTCGGCCACCCTGGCGGTCTCGGTCGGAAAACCCGCGTTGCGCCCGGTGACGGTGCTCGGCGCTACTACCTCCGGCAGCGGCGAACCCGGACAGTTGTTCGCGCTCACCCTCGACAACGTTGGAGACCTCAGCCAAGTCACTGCCCTGGTCTTGCGCGAGAGCACGCGGATCGAGATGCAGATTCCGATCGAAGGCTTTTCCGAGGACGGAGTGCCGTACGCCCGGATTCCCCTGGTCGCGGACGCCTCGGTGGCCGCCGGCTATCGCACGGGAGCATTTACCGTCGCAGCCGTCGTCGAGGGCGTGGAGACGGCCGCTGTCCCTCTCACGATTCGCCCGATGGCGGCCGTCGACGACCCGGTCGGCGCCATGCGCGCCGTGCTGGACGGATTGGCCGCGGCCAGGCTTCCCGCCGAAACGGATGCGGAGATCGACGCCCTTGCAGCGGCGGTCAGCGTCGAGGGCACGTTGCGGCAGTTGCTGAACGATATTCAGGCCTCCGGCCAGGGGACTCTGCGCTACGCGACCACCGCGGCCGGCGCCGTCACCGTCCGGAGAGCCGATCTCGCCGCCATCGTGGCCTTGAATCGGAACTACGTCGCTCAGAGTGGAGGCGTGGTCTTTTCCAAGCCAACCCAAAGGGCCGCTTCCACCGAACGATTCCTCGGCACTTGCCTCGACAACACCATGCCTCATATGGCGAAGTGCCGCGACAAGGAGCGCTTGGAAAAGGAACTGTGGCTCCTGACCGATCCGCACCCGGTTGTCTTCGACAATGAGGACTTGGACAGGGCGTTCCAGCAGGGCCGCGACGCGGCCGTCCGCTACATCTCCAGGAAACTCGCCGAGAGTGCGGCCAAGGGGCTGATCGGACGCCTGAACCTGATGCTCAACTGGACGAACCTGGTGTGCGCCCTCCAGCCCATCCGGTTGAACGGGTTCAAGGTCAAGCCCAATCAGTTCAATATTACAAAGCCGCTCCAGACACGGGGCACGGAATTGTGGGCCCTGTTCGTGCCCAAGACCAAGCAGCAGGACATCGCGGCAGAGTTGGAGGCGGAGGAAACCAAGAAGATCATGGACCAGATTCCGCAGCGCTACCGGTCTCTGAAGCCACTGATTGAGCCGGGCGTCAAAGCCGCCGTCCACGCCGTCTACGGCGACCTGGACGCGCAGATTGCGGGGCTGATCAAGAAGATTGTGCCTAGTCTGAGCGAAGACGATACCAGGCAGGTTGGCAAGTGCGATATCAACCGGTTCTACGCTTTCCTCAACGGACCACAGGAGGAGAAATACGATCGAAAAACGGCGATCCTGATTCCCATTCAAGCGCGCGACGAACGATGGGGGCGCGATACGTACTACTTCGCGGGATTTCGCAGGGGACCGGAAACCATGTGTATCCGCCCGTACGATTCGCACTTTCTCCTCTCGCCAAAGCTCCTGGGCGAATTCCGCGCGAATCCTGACCTGCGCGGCAAGATGTGCGAATTCA
>CAZGUX010000110.1:0-57852 GCA_964529305.1 uncultured Solibacteraceae bacterium
GAGGACCTCTCGAGGAGGTGGACGTCGTCGCGATTCATCTCAACCTGGCGAATGCTCTGGCGTTGAGCGGGCGTTTGGAGGAAGCGGGAGCCGAGGTGACCGAAGCGTTGCGGCTCCGGCCCGAATCGGCCGACGCGCACAACAATCTCGGCAACATCCTGGTGGCGCAGAAGCGGCTACAGGAGGCTGCGGAGGAATATCGAAGAGCTCTGCGGCTACGGCCGGATCACGAAGACGCGCGACGGAATCTGGGGCTGGTGGAGGGGCCACAGCGAGCAGATCCAACGGGCGCCCGCCCACACTGATCCCGCAACAGGATCGGTTTGTTTGGACGAAGATGGGGTGGGTAGTGGGGTTCGAACCCACGGCCACTGGAACCACAATCCAGCGCTCTACCAGCTGAGCTATACCCACCGTGTGGCGAATCCTAGTTTAGCAGCAGCACAGCCTGCCCTTCAATCGGGAAACTCGTCCCAACGGCCGGACCTGGAGTGCGCCGGGCGACAATAAACGTCGCCCGGCGCCACAGGGAGCGGCTCAGGGGACCCAGCCCAGGGCGACCAGTTGCACCGAGATGTTCGTCTTCTTCAGCCGCACCGACAGCGTTTCAATCGCTTCCTGCGCCGGGTCGCTCCGGACCGCCGCGGCTTCGGATTCAAACTTCGCGGTCAACTCCTGAATCTGGTGTTCGATCGACTGCACATTCTCCTCCGCCCGGCCGACGTCGCCGGACTCGCGCATCACCCGACCGACGGAGCGGGCCGCGCCGGCCGCCCTGCTCAGATTCGTCACGCTGAACGTCTTGCGGCCGAGGAACGCGCCGAGCAGTCCGGCGCCCGCGCTCAAGGCGCTCTGGACTCCAGCGAAGCGCTGCTGCTCCTTCTCCTTCTGGACGGCCTGTTCGGCGCGGCGCTTGCGCTCTTCGAGAGCCTGAAGCTTGGGTGCGTAGCGGCGGCGCAGTTGGTCGGCGGCCCGGTCGCGTTCTTCGTGCAACGCGTGCTGCACGCGAACCCGGAACGCCCCCTCCGATTCGCCGGCCGACGAGGTCAAACCCGTAGCCGGGTTGCGGTAGAGCGTGAGCGTCTGGCTGCGGAACAGCCAGGTGACGAAGTCTTTCTGCCAGAGCGCGTAGTTCCGCGGAGCCAGCGCCGGCGCCGAGACTTCCTGATAGTGCGCGCCCTCCACCGGCGACGGCTCCAGTTGGTCCGCGGGAATGGAAGCTTCTCCGGCGTTTTCCCAGTTCACAGGCACGGCGGAATCCTCAATCGCCGTCAGGAACATCACCGACCGCGTTTCGTCGACCTTTAACTTGGTGTCCAGATAGTGCAACTGCGCCGCGCCGATGATCGCCGGCTCATAGACGACGGTGGCGGACGCGGCGGGCAGGTAGTATTGCCTGATCTCCGGCGGTACCACGGGCGCCGCGGCGGCAGACGGCTTGCTGGCGGCCGCGGGGGCGGATGATGCCTGTACAGGTGATGCTTTCTTGCGCGGGTCCATCAGAAGCTTGATCTGATTGCGGGCCAGTGGCCCCCGCAAGTACGACAGCGTCCAGCGCGTCTGGAAGACCAGGGGCGCCCGGTCGTGGACGTTGTTCATCAGGAACACGCGACTGCCCAGGCTGGACAGCATTGCGTCCATCTCCTGGCGGGAGAACGTCTGACCGGCCTCGGTCGCGGCGCCCTCCAGGCCGTCGAGCACGCGGGCCTTGTCGCGCTCGGTCTGCAGCCGTCCGATGAACCAGGTGCCGCAGTTGGCGAGTCCTTTGTAGTCGAGATCCACCGGGTTCTGCGTGGCGAGGACCGTGCCGAGACCGAACGCCCGCGCCTGCTTGAGCAGGGTGAGCAGGGGCTTTTTCGAGGGCGGATTCTGGACTGGCGGGAAATAGCCGAAGATCTCGTCCATGTAGAGCAGAGCGCGCAGGCTGGTGGTGCCCGATTGTTTTCGCACCCAGTTCAGGATCTGGTTCAACAGAAGCGACACGAAGAACATGCGCTCGGCATCGGTCAGGTGGGCGATGGAGAAGATGGCGTGCCGCGGCTTGCCGTGATCGGTGTATAGGAAGCGCTGGATGTCGAGCGGTTCGCCGTGGAGCCAGGCTTCGAACCCCGGCGATGCCAGCAGGTTGTTGAGCGCCATGGCGAGTTCAAAGCGCTCTTTCGAGGGATAGAACGATTCGATGTCCATCACCCCGACGCGGGGAAACGGAGGCTTCTGCACCTGCGCGATCAAGGCGGCCAAGTCGAGATCCTGACCCTGCCGCCAGGCTTGGTCGAGGATGTTGGACAGCAGCACGTGCTCGCGGTTCTGCACGGGGTCGGCGTCGATCCCGACCAGTCCCAGCAGGGACGTCACGGCGGAACCGATCTGCTCGCGCAGCAATTCGCGGTCGTCACGAACGGAGGCGTCCGGGGCGGCGAACGACTTGACGATGGACACGGGGATGCCGGCTTCGCTGCCGGGCGTGTAGATGGTGTAGTCGGCGCTGTCGCGGAAGCGCTGGATGCGAGCACCGTCCTGGTGCCACTCCTCCAGGCCCTGGGCCCAGCGCGTGGCCTGATCGGCCGAGAACTGGTCGGGCGAGACGCCTTGCGTTCGGGCCTCGTCTTCGTTGATCCACGGGCGAAAGTCTTCCGGTTTCAGGTTGGGAAACGCGAGCAGCAGGTTGCCGAGGTCGCCCTTGGGATCGATGATGATGGCTGGGATGCCGTCGATGGCGGCCTCTTCGAGCAGGCCCAGACACAGGCCCGTCTTGCCGCTCCCGGTCATGCCCACGCAAACGGCGTGCGTCACCAGACCTTGGACTCGTACAACAGAAGCGAGCCAGAGCGCTTCCTGGCGCTCAGGTCGTATTCCTTGCCCAGATAAAAGACGCCCAGCTTTTCGTAGTCCTGCATCTCGATCCATTGTAGGAAATGCGCCCGCGGTTTGATTTCGGTTTCCGCCGCCAAGGTTCGTTAGACTGGACGTAGGTCTTCGCCCCGCGAAGATCGGGTTCCGTTCGAGGACTGGAGGATTTCGATTGCGCGTTCTGGTTTCCGGCGCGGCGGGCTTTGTTCCGTCGCACATGTGCGACCGCCTGCTACAGGAAGGCTACACCGTGGTGGGTTTGGACAACTTCCTGACGGGCGCGGCGCACAACCTGGAGCATCTGCGGGACCATCCGGGTTTCCGCTTTTTCGAGCACGATGTGTGCGAACCGCTGACGCCGGAGATCGCGGCAGAACCGTTTGACGCCGTGCTGCACATGGCTTCGCCCGCGAGTCCGAAGGACTACCTGGAACATCCGATCGAGACCTTGATGGTCGGATCGGTGGGGAGCCGGAACCTGCTCGAGGTCGCCGTCAGGAACCGCGCGCGGTACCTGCTGACGTCGACGTCGGAGTGTTACGGGGACCCGGCGGTGCATCCGCAGGTGGAAACCTACTGGGGCAATGTCAATCCGGTCGGGCCGCGCTCCTGCTACGACGAGAGCAAGCGCTTCGCCGAAGCCATCACGATGGCGCACCACCGCGTTCATGGGTTGCGGAGCAACATCGCCCGCATCTTCAACACCTACGGTCCGCGGATGCAATTGAACGACGGGCGGGTAGTGCCGGCCTTTCTCGATCAGGCGCTACGCGGCGAGCCGATGACGGTTTTCGGCACGGGTGCGCAGACGCGTAGTTTCTGTTACGTCAGCGACCTGGTGGAGGGGTTGTTCCGGTTGATGCACTCCGACGAGCGGTATCCGGTGAACCTGGGCAACCCGACGGAACTGACGATCGGCGAGTTCGCGGAATGGATCCGGCGGCTGACGGGTACCGGGTCGACCATCGTCTACCAGCCATTGCCGGAAGACGATCCGAAGCAGCGGAAGCCGGACATCTCGAAGGCCCGGCGTCTGCTGGGTTGGGAGCCGAAGGTAGCCCTGGAAGAGGGGTTGCGGCAGACGGTGGAGTATTTCAAAGGCGTTCACGCGGCGGGGCGGTAGCGCTGGTTCGATTTCTCGGGACAGCCCGAAACCGTGCACTGGGGAGGTGAACAAGAAACCTAGTTTGAGATCACACGATACGCCGCCGCCCGCTGAGGTCTCTACTAGCGGCTCACTCGCAGCCAGGTGGTGATCGCGGTTGACAGGTCGAGGAAAGTCAAACGGTCAGGATCGAGCTTCAGCACTTCACAGATGTCAGGAAGCTCATTTCGAAATCGTCTGTAATGCCCGATGATCGCGGCTGCGCCGGGCAGATGTTTTCGTCTCGACGCCGCCCGAAACCAGTCGCGAACCTCTGCGATCGCCCGTTCCGAGTTTCCCTGATGACTGTGGACGTCCTGCCCGGAGATGTCTGAAATAAAGGCCCGGTAGCGGTATTGATCCTTGTCCAGGATAAGAGATATCTTCTTGCGCTGATCGTCAGGTCCGAAGCGCTTACAGCCCAGAAACAGCCCAAGTTCCAATGGCATGTTGAAACGCGGTAAACGAGTGACCGCATCAAGTTCAACGGCGGACAGGTCGTGTATTCCGAACCTGCATTCTCCAATGATCCGCTGGATTTTGGAGAGACGAGCTTTACCTGCGTCGTCCTCCTCCAGTGCACATCGGGCAACCAACCCGAGATCATAAACGGCAAAAACGATGGCGTAAAAGATCGGACGATAGCCTTTGTCGAAAGGGCAGTTGATGAATACGTGGCTATTTCGCAGGGACGTGCGCACGGGATAGAACTGGATCCGACTTCAGCCTGTCCAGAACGACCTTGCCAACCGCCCGTGCGATCCTCTTCGCACGCAGAGAATCTTTTTGGGGTGGTTCCTGGACCTTTGGCATGCCGTACGTTCGATGCTCAACGATCCGGCCGTCCTTTCCATGAACTACGACCTGACCGCCTGCCGCGGTGCGAACCTGGTGGAGTGCCACGGCCAATGCTTCACGCTTGGTCCCGAACGTTTCGGCCCGTCTGCTCTGTTTCTTGACCGTCCAGCCATTGTCTGCACGGAAAACGTGAAGAGTTCTATCGGCCATGACACTCCTCCCTAGTATTATAGAACGCATACTCGGGCCCGGGATAGGTGGAACGGAATCCTTCCTCTCTAACCGCCATTGGCGCTGTTGCCAAGCCACCGTGGCACCTCGCGGCAATACGCCTCGTACTCCGGTCCAAACAACTGGCGGAGCTTGGGCTCTTCGTAAAGCAAGACCCGCGCGTGGAACGCCGCCCAGCACACCGCCGCGTAGATCAGCAGCAGGACCGAGTCGAAGGCCAAAGCTTCTCCCGCGAGGAGTAACACCAGCGCCACGTACATCGGGTTGCGCGACCACACATAAAGCCCCTCAGCCACCAGGCGCTTGGGCGGCTTCCAGGGCGCCGGCGTACCTTTCCCCACTCTGACAAACGCCCACGCGCACATCAGGTACGCGGCGACACCGGCGGCGACCAGGGCAGCCCCGGGCAGGCGAATCCAAGGTGGGGCGTTGAAACCCCGGTTCCATGGCGACTGGAGCAGCCAGTACGGGATCAGGGCTACCAGGGCGCCCGGAAACACGATTGTGAAGAGGATGGTGCCAGTGGCCGGAGACATGGCTATTCGAGTACCGCGACCTGGAGGACGTTCTCCGTGTTGTCGTTGTAGCGATGCATCGGTTCGCCGCCGAATCCGTAGAGGCGTTTGCCGCCGGTGACCCAGGGGACCGTCGCCACCCCGTACATCATCACACCCAGCCGCGCGTAGTTGTTCTTTTCGATGTCATAACACAGAATCACGTCGTTGTAGCCGGTCCAGTAGGGCTCAATATCGGGAGCGGCCTGGGCGCCGGCGGACATCTTTACCAACCCTCCGCGGTCGGTCTTGCCGACCCGGTGGGTCCGGGTCTCCGTGGTGCCCATGATCAGAATGTAGCGGTCGCGCAACACCACGCCGGACCCGCCCGACATGCCGAACGGCAGGTTCCGTAAACGCTCCCAGCGGTCGGTATCCGGATCGTAGCGGTAGGCGTCCCGATACTGGGGAACGCCCGAGTAGGGAGTCTCGAAGAACTTGTAGGTCTTCACCAGGTCGACGAAGATCGAGCGCATCACCGGATCGGGGTGGGAGCCGCCAAAGACATACAATTTGCCCCGCGCGGCGGCGGCGGCATGCAACGCGCGCGGCCCTCCTGGATAGGGCGCCGTCGGCTGCCATTGCGCGCCTTTCTGGTCGAGGCGAAGCCTCCAGCCCGGCAGGGCGTCTTTGTCACGCTTTTCCGAAGGCGTCCCGGTGGGATGACCGGACATGAGCAGCAGCCATTTGCCCGGGACGATCCCCGCGACGGCCAGCCAGCGGCCCTTGCCCTCTTTTTCCGGGAGCAGCGGGAGGTCGTCCCACTTCCATTGGCCGCCGGAGTCACGGCTGAGGGCGGCGACCCGCCGTCCCGCGGAACGTCCCCCCACGATATACGCCTTCTGGCCATCGCACACCCCCTGCGTGTATGCCGTCTCGAACGGCGGTGGCGGGATGTCGCGATAGGTTCGGGTCTGGGTGTGGTAGGAGTAGGCGAGATTGCGCCGGCCGGGCATCCACAGGCCTCCAGCCAGGACGATCTCGTCGCCCAGGGCGCAGGCCACCCCTCCTTTCCAGGCCACGGGGAGGTTTGGCTCCGTGTTCCAGGTCAGCTTGAATGGGCGATCGTCGAGCACACCGTCGTAGTCGTGGCTGAAGGCGAGCCGTTCGTAGGCGGTGTTCAGCTTTCGGACCAGATCCAGGTTTTTCTCGTCATCCCGCCACGGGGTTGAGGTCTGGGACAGGGCGCGAGAGACGAGGATAAGGATAAGGGCGCTGTTCAACCGGATTGAGCACATCGAGTAGATCATGTCATAGCCAGGCTCCATTGGGTTACACTGATGCCAATCCCCTGAATGGATGGGGAGACCGTGATGTATCGACGATCAATTCCGGGACTGCTGACGGTGTTTTCATTGGCGGCCGCGACTGCGCCCGTCGCGCCGTTGGGCAAGTACCGCCCGGTGGACCGGAAGCACTGGGCCTTCGTCAAGCCGGTTGCGGTCCAGCCTCCGGAGTTCCAGACCGCCGCCGATCGCGCGTGGGCCACAAACGCAATCGACGCGTTCATTCTCGACCGGTTGAAGAAGGAAGGACTGGCTCCCACGGGCCCAGCGGACCGAATCACACTGATCCGGCGGTTGTTTTTCGACCTGACGGGACTCCCACCGGCTCCCGCGGAGATTGCCGGGTTTGTCAAAGACAAATCCGCGGACGCGTATTCCAAGCTCGTGGAAAAGCTGCTGGCAAGCCCGCAGTACGGAGAGCGATGGGGCCAGCACTGGCTGGATGTGGTTCGTTACGCCGAAACCGACGGCTTCGAATACGACACGCACCGCGCCGACGCCTGGCGCTACCGCGACTACGTCATCCGGGCGTTCAACAACGACAAGCCTTACGATCGATTCCTGATGGAACAACTGGCCGGCGACGAGATCAGCCCTGACGAAGACGAGACCGTGATCGCCGCCGGCTTCAATCGGCTGGCGCCGCTGCGGAAGAACGCCGGCAATCAGGAAGTGGCCGCCAGCCGCAACGAAGTGCTGACCGAGATGACCAACGCCGTCGGCGCTGCGCTGCTCGGCGTGACCCTCGGGTGCGCCCGCTGCCACGATCACAAGTTCGATCCGATCCGTCAGAGTGATTATTACCGCATCCAGGCCTACTTCGCCGCCGTTCATGAAAACGATATCGTCAAGGCGACCGAGGACGAGAAGAAGGCGTGGAAAGCCGCCGCCGAACCGGTTGAGGCCGAACTCAAGCGATTGCGCGACCTGATGAAGAAGGCGCCCAAATCCGAGCGCGACGAGTGGGAGAAGAGGATCGAGGACACGCAGGAAAAGATGCCTGCTCCTCTGCCGGCTTTGTATAGCGTTCGCGGCGCCTACGACCAGAAAACTCCCATCCACCTGCTGGCGCGCGGCGACTATCAAAACAAGGGCGATCGGGTGGGTATGCGGCCTCTGGGCGTTCTGCTGCCGGATAACGCGCCGGAATTGCCCGAGGATACGCCGAAGCCCCGGACCGAACTGGCCCGGTGGGTGACCCGGGCCGACAACCCGCTGACGGCCCGCGTGATGGTCAACCGGATCTGGCACTATCATTTCGGGCGCGGCATCGTTGCGACCCCGAATGATTTCGGCCGCATGGGCGCGCGCCCGACACATCCGGAACTGCTCGACTACCTGGCCACGGAGTTCATCCGGTCCGGCTACAGCATCAAACACATGCACCGGTTGATCGTGAAGACGAACGCCTACCGGCAGGGTTCATCGACGCGCAGCCCGTTGGCCGAGGAGAAGGACCCGGAGAACCGCCTGCTGTGGAAGTTCAACCGGCGGCGGCTGGAATCGGAGGAACTACGGGACGCAATACTGGCGGCTTCGGGCAGCTTGAATCGAACAGCCGGCGGGCCGAGCGTGATGATTCCGATCGAGAAGGAATTGATCGCGGCCCTCTACAAGCCCGCGCAATGGCAGGTGCAGAAAGACCCCCGCGAGCACGACCGGCGGAGCGTGTATCTGATCGCCAAGCGAAACCTGCGCCTGCCGTTGATGGAGGTCTTCGACTCGCCCGATTTGCAGGTGAGTTGCCCGCGCCGCGAATCGAGTACTCACGCGCCACAAGCGCTGGAGCTTTTGAACGGCGCGTTCAGCAACCAGCAGGCCGAGCGGTTCGCGGCGAGGCTGGAGCGCGAAGCGGGGAAGGACAGTCGCAGGCAGGTAGATCTGGCGTTTCGCCTGGTGGCCGGCCGGGCGCCGTCTCCGAAAGAGCTTCGCATTGCGCGCGAGTACCTGCGCAGCGGGTCGCGGCGCGAGTTCGCGCTGGCGATGTTCAACCTCAACGCGTTCCTGTACGTGAACTAAGATGCACAGCCGTCCGACGCGAAATCGCCGCGAGTTTCTGACCGACGCCTTCTGCGGGTTCGGCTCCCTCGCCTTCAGCGCGATGCTGGCCGAACAGGTACGCGGCGCGGTGAACCCACTGGCCCCCAAGCCCCCGCATCGCGAGGCCAAGGCTAAGTCCGTCATCTTCCTGTTTATGTCCGGCGGCCCGAGCCACATCGAGACGTTCGACCCGAAGCCTCTGCTCAACAAACTCCACGGCCAGAAGCGCCCGGCGGTGTTCGGCGAGGCCAAGTATCAGTTCGTGGCCAAGGATGCCACCCTGCTTGGCACCAAGCGGACCTTCCAGCCGGCGGGCAAGTGCGGCCTGCCGGTCTCCGACCTGCTGCCGCACATGAGGTCCGTGATCGACGACGTTGCCGTTCTGCGCTCTGTTCACGGCGACATGGTGGTGCACTCGGCGGCGCAGTATCAGTTATTCACCGGCCGGATTATCCCGGGCTTTCCGAGCATGGGATCGTGGCTGCTGTACGGGTTGGGAACGGAGAGCCGGTCGCTGCCAGGATACGTCGTGATGCCCGACCCGCACGGTGCGCAGGAAGCCGGGCAGCCGCTCTACACGCAGGGGTTTCTCCCGGCGGTGTATCAGCCCACGATGTTCCGGCCGGGCAGCCGCCCTGTGCTGAATCTCGACCTGCCGAAGGGCGTGACGCTGGATGAGCGCAAGAAGACACTCGGCCTCATCCGCGGATTGAACGAGGCCAACCTGTCCCCCGGTGACACCGAGTTCGACGCGCGTTTGAACGCTTACGATCTTGCATTCAAGATGCAGATGGAAGCTCCCGCCGTCTTCGACTTGAAGACCGAACCTGCCGGGACCCTGGACCTCTACGGCGTGGGCAAACCCCTGACCGACGATTACGGGCGGCGTTGTCTGCTGGCGCGACGCCTGGTGGAGAAGGGCGTCCGCTTTGTGTGCGTGGTCTCCGGCGGGGGAACCGGAAACCTGCAATGGGACGCGCACGGCGACATCGAAGAGAACCACCTCCGCATGGCCGCGCAGACTGACCAACCGGTGGCGGCGTTGCTGAAGGATCTGAAGAGGCGGGGTCTGCTCGATACGACGCTGGTGCTGTGGGGAGGCGAATTCGGCCGGTCCCCCGAATCCCAGGGGACCAAAGGCCGCGACCATCACAATCTCGGGTTCACCCTGTGGATGGCCGGCGGCGGTATCCAGGGAGGAGTCGCCGTGGGCGCCACCGACGACATCGGCCTGCGCGCGGTGGAAAAGCCGTATCACTTCCGCGACGTGCACACCACCCTCCTGCATCAGCTTGGCCTTGAACAGGATGCCTTGAGCTTTCTGCATCAGGGCCGCAAAGAGCGCCTGACCGAGATTCAGGGAAAGGTGATCCAGGAGATCGTGTAAGGGGTCCGGTGCAGGTCTGGGCGGCTAGTTCGGCGACGGCCCGCACACCCGGTCGAGAGCCTGCTCGAAAATGCGATCGCGCTTTGTCACCGATAACTCCTGGTCCAGCAACGAATACTCGGTGGAAGGTTGAAGCACTGCTCGATTGGTGAGCCCATTGACCCGTACCTCCACCACGGCGTTTTCGACCCGCTCGATCGAGACGCTGAGCCGCGGCGAGCGCAGGGCGAGCAGGGTGATGGTGCCCTCGGCGGCCGGGTTGGCTGCAAATCGGGTCGACGGGCGAGCGCCTACCAGCCGGAGGCACGACTCGATCCAGGCCGCCAGGTACCGAGCCGCCGGGGGGATGGTTTCGCCGGTGTGCTGGATCTCGACCTCCCCAACCGCGGGCAATTCCGCCAGGTAGCGCGGGTTCTCGAAGACCTGAGCCAGGAGTTCCCGCCAGCGCGTAATCCTCGTCCAGGCCAGATCGGCGACGGCGTGCCCCCCCACCCGCAGGCGGCGGAACGATTCCACCGATCCGCCTCGGGAGCTGTCCGACACGACTCGCTGAGCGACGCGGGCCATGCTCGGGAAATCGGGCAGGTCGAGCAATGAGGCTTCGCGAGCCCAAACCACCACCGGGAGGTCCGCGGCCACCAGCGGAACGATAACTGCCGCCACGTCCCGCAGCGCTTTGTGCGGAGCGCGGATTTCAATCTGCTCGCAGCAGATTTGCTGGCGGCCGCCGAACGGCATCCAGCATTGGGCAAACACCCGCGCGGAGATCTCCGGCTCGGCGGCGCTCAGGCGCACGACCAGCGTCCGGCTGGGATGATGAGGCATGAGCGCGGCCAGCGTTTCGCCGAACTCGAGTTGGTCCTCCGATTCGGTAACGACCACCAGGGTCATGGCGCACGCGCGCAAGACCGCGCCGTGGGTTTCGCCCTCCTTACCGAGGGAGACCCAGAGGTCCGCAAGATCCCGAAGAACGCGGTCGGCTTCCACCGCGCCCGCCGTCATGGCCGCCTCCATGTATGGCCGCGCCGGGCGAGCATTTCGTCCGCCGCGGCCGGGCCCCAGCTTCCCGCCGCATAGTTCGGAAAGTCGAATTTCGTCTCCGACCAGACCTGAAGAATCGGCTCCACCACCTGCCAACTGGCCTCCACCATGTCCTGCCGGGTATACAGGGTTGCGTCTCCTTCGATGGCGTCGAGCAGAAGAGTCTCGTAGGCGGTTGGGGATCGCTCGCCGAAGCTCGAGCCGTAGTTGAAGTCCATCGACACGGGTCGAAGTTCCGTTCCCGCTCCGGGCCTCTTCGATTGAAACTTGAGAGAAATTCCCTCTTCCGGTTGAATTCTAAGGATTAGAAGATTGGCGGCCATACTTCCGCCAAACACCGAATGGGGCGCTTGGTTGAACTGGATCGCGATTTCAGTGACTCTTTTGGGAAGGTGCTTTCCGGTACGAATATAGAACGGCACACCGGCCCAGCGCCAGTTCTCGACGAAGAAGGTCGCCGCCGCGTACGTCTCGGTTTGGGTCTCGGGATCCACGCCGGGTTCCTCGCGGAAGCCAGCGTGCGCCGCTCCGCCGACACGCCCGGGGCCGTACTGTCCGGGGACCGCGTGGGCCAGCACTTCCTCGGGTTCCAGTACGCGGATGGAGCGGAGCAGTTTGGCCCGCTCGTCGCGAACGGCATTGGCTTCGAAGGTCGCGCTCGGCTCCATCGCCACGGTCGCCATGACCTGCAGCAGGTGGTTCTGAATCATGTCGCGCAGCGCGCCGGCCTCCTGATAGTAGGCGCCGCGCCCTTCGACGCCGATCGACTCCGCCGCGGTGATCTGGACATGATTGACGTAGCGGCGATTCCACAGTGGTTCGAAGATCCCGTTGCCGAACCGGAAGGCCAGGATGTTTTGGACTGTTTCCTTTCCCAGGTAGTGATCGATGCGGTACACCTCGCTTTCCGGGAAGAACTCCTGGAGGCTGAGGCTCAGGGCACGGGCCGTTTCCAGGTCGCGGCCGAAGGGTTTTTCCACCACCAGGCGACGCCAACCGGGCCCACGGGAGAGTCCGGCAACGCCCAACCCCCGGGCGGCAGCCTCGTACTGGCTCGGTTGGGTGGAGAGGTAGAACAGAACATTCCCCCCCGTCCGCCGCTCTTCATCGATTTGATGAAGACGCTCTCCGAGACGGGTAAACATCCCGGAATCAAAAACATCTCCGGACATGTAAAACAATCCGTTCGCAAAGCCACTCCAAACTTCTTCATCGAACGGCGCATCTTCCAGGTAGCGAGCGACCGACTCGCGCATCTTTTGCCGGAACGCCTCGTCGGACATCTCCGTACGGGACATGCCAACCACAGAGAATCCGGGTGATAGTCTGCGCTCATAGGCGAGACGATAGAGGGCTGGCAACAGCTTTCGTTTGGTGAGATCGCCGTTGGCCCCGAAAATGACCACGATACATTCCGGCACCGGACGCTCGAGACGAAGCGGATCTTGAAACGGATTGACCATGGGGTTCGGTCCAAGATAGCAGTTTGCCTTTCGGTCCGTCCACGGTTGCCGAGGCGAGGTAATTTTCTCCAACCCGACGCGTAGAATCTGCTTGCCAGGAAAGTTTTACCGGTTGAATAGACAGGTGCTTCTGCTTAATACCCCTTCCACATCAACACCTTAGACAGGTGGTAGTGCAATTGCTAGGGTGGTCGTATACCCATGCAAACGGCACAGCGGCTGCAAGTCCATGTATCCAAGCACCCTGGCTCGGTTATCGTGCAGGTGAAAGGGTCATTGGTCTACCCAAGTACACGAACGCTGCGGACCACCTGGCAGCAAGTTCAGATGGACCCCCCGACGGTGTTGCGCATCCTGGACCTCACCGGCGTACGTCAGGTCGATAGCGATGGCGCTGACCTGCTGCGGGATATCCTGAGAAGCGGCTTTCGCCCGTTGGTGCGGGACGCGGCTCTCCGGGACCTGTTGCGCAGCATCCAGTGCCAGATCCGGGAGGCGAACATCCAATTGGAGTTTGACGAATTGGCCCGGACCTATACGCCTCGGCTGAACGTGATGGCACGGTAGTCGTCAGGGCGCAAAGTATCCGTTGATATCCAGAATGACGTCCGTCCGGTGCGTGACAAAGACGTTCACCGACCCATTGAGTCCCGCCGGTACGATCGCGGCGTTTGCGACGATTTTTCCTTCAAACGAGTTCAGAGTGGAAACCAACGGCTGAGCCTGGCCGGTCGGCCAAATGGTCAGGTAGGAGAGCGAGCCGGCAGGGACGACGGTCACATTGAGCGAATACGCTTTGGCGGTCGTGGGAATATTGCAGTTGCTCTGCGGAATCGGGATCTCACGCGTGGAACCACCGCTCGGCGTGGGCGGGCCGAACAGGCCGGTCTTTCCTTCTCCTGCCCGGGTATCGGCCACCCGGCACGGGGTCACGGAATAGAACGGCAGCGTGGGCGAACCGGTATTCGCGAAATACCCATTGATGTCGATAATCACGTCCGTCCGGTCGGTGACGTAGACGTTGATGGCGCCGTTGGTTCCCGCCGGCACCACGGCGGCGTTCGCCACGATCTTGCCATCAAAGGAATTCAGCGTGGAGACCAGGGGCTGGGGTTGACCAGCCGGCCAGATGCTGAGGTATGACAAGGGTCCCGCGGGAACTACCGTCACATTCATGGAGTACGCTTTTGCTGAATCAGGAATGCCGCATCCGCTCTGAGGAATCGGGACGGTTCGCGTAGACCCGCCCGTCATGGTGGGAGGACCGAACGCGCCGGTCTTGCCTTGGCCTCCACGAGTGTCCATGATGCGGCAGGGTGTGACGGCCACCAGCGGTAAGGGGTCGGACAGGATCGCCTGATTCGTGCCACCCGCTTCGCGGGCGGGGCTCTTGGGAGCGGGGTTGGCGCCTGGATCCTGCGCCAGGATCGGGATCGCCGCCAACATCAGGCACAACGTCCATCGCATGGGGGTCACCTCCACTCGGAAACTCGTCGCTGATTCATAATAGCCTCCTACACCGCCGAGACCAAGGGGAGGAAACGCTCAGAGCCGGGAAGAAAAGCTACGAACTTATCCGGAGTCCAGGCGGTATTCTGAAGAAGTGAGGGCTCTGTTCCTGTTTCTGTCGCGGCAGAAGCAGCTACGCCGATGGACGGAGACCTCCAGGCTGGGAAGCCGGCTTTCCTCGCGGTTCATCGCCGGGCATGCTCTCAGCCAATCCCTGGCCGTCGTGCGGAGAATCAACACGCGCGACGGGTTGTTCACCACCCTGGATTGCCTGGGTGAAAGCATCACCTCCCTCGACGAAGCGGCCGCCTGCCGCGACGAATACCTGCGGGCAGTCCAGGAACTCAGCAGGGAGGGCCTCGAAGCCAACGTCTCGCTGAAACTCACCCAGTTCGGCCTCGATCTTTCCGAGCCGGCCTGCCTGGAGAATGTGGGTCAGGTGGTTGAGGCGGCCGCCCGAGTGGGCGGCTTTGTGCGGATCGATATGGAGTCGAGCGCTTACACCGGCAAGACCCTCGACATGGTCCGCTCGCTGCACGCCCGTTACGGCCATGCCGGCGCGGTCATCCAGGCGTATCTGCTTCGCAGCGCGGACGACATCGAGGATTTGTGCGCCCGCCGGATTCGCGTCCGCCTGTGCAAGGGGGCATACCTGGAGCCCGCGGATGTGGCATTCCAGGCCAAGCGTGACGTCGACGCCAACTACGTCCGGCTGATGAAGCGCCTGCTCGAGGCCGGCGCCTACCCGGCGCTGGCTACCCACGACGAGGCGATCATTCGCGAAACCTGCCGCCACGTGGAAGAAAGGAGGATCGATCCGAGCTGTTTCGAATTCCAGATGCTCTACGGCGTCCGGCGCGACCTCCAGAGCATGCTTGCCGGCCGGGGCTTCCGGGTTCGCATCTACGTTCCCTACGGGGATGCCTGGTATCCCTACGTCATGCGGCGACTGGCGGAACGGCCGGCAAACGTCTGGTTCCTGGTGCGCAACCTGTTCCGATAGCCGCCAAATGCCGATAGACCTATCAAGAAGGAACGGGAAACTTTTCCCGGGCGTCAGGAGTCAATGCCTAGTAGCAGGGGAACGTGCGGCTGGGCTGGGGGTGAAAGATTATGCGCTACTGGCTATTCTTCGCTGCGAAACTTGCCGCCGTGGGCGCCATCGCCTACGGAATGCTGCTGGGCGTCAACCGGCTTTGGCCGGCGCAGGAGCAGTTCATCTACTCGTATCCACCCCGATTCGGGCACGATCTCGGCTACACGCTCGCGACGGGCGTGTGGTTTCTGGCCAGTTGGGGGTTGCTGTACCTGGCGATCTGGGATCAGCGATACCGGTGCCGGGCATGCCTGCGGCGTCTGCGCATGCCGATTCTCACAGGCTCCTGGAGCCGGATGCTGCAACTCGGCCGTCCGGAAGTGGAATATATCTGCACGTACGGCCACGGCAAGCTGCTGGTGCCGGAACTCCAGTTCAGCGGGAAGCAGACTCCGGCCTGGACTCCCCAGGCCGACATGTGGGAAGAGTTGGTGGCCGCCAGCAAGGGCGACAACGACCAGAGGTAGCCCGAGGTCTCTAATCCCGAGGCCAAGTCACTGATTTCCCATCTGTTCGCGTTCGACAATGCTCGGAGCGGCTCCATTTTCCGAGGAATCGGCAAAGCTTCGGTTGCGGTGCTGAGCCAATCGAAGCGATGAATCCAGCCACGTCACGATACACTGAAAGGATGTTGTTACCACTCCCCGGTGCGGCGGCACGAAGGAACCTCGGGGACACCGCACCCCAATGGCGCGATGCGGCTCGGTATTGACTTCGGGACCACGCGCATCGTGGTCGCCGCCGTTGATCGCGGCAATTATCCAGTTGTGGAGTTCAGCGCGCCCGAGGGCGAAGTCTTCGATTGGTTCCCGCCCTTGATCGCCGCCGGCCCGGACCGCCGCCTGTACGGCTGGCAGGCCTGGCAAGCCCAGCAGACCGAAGACTACACGGTCGTCCGGTCGCTCAAGCGATACCTGCAGGACGCCGGGCCGAACACCGTTGTCGAGATTGCCGGCCATCGCACGGGCCTGCTCGACCTGCTGGTCGAGATGCTCGCCGAATTGCGGTCCGCCCTCACATCGACTTCGTCGCTGGCCATCCCTCCCGGCGAACCCTTGCAGGTGCTGCTGGGCGTGCCGGCGCATGCCAACACCAATCAGCGCTTTCTGACGGCGGAGGGTTTTCGATGCGCCGGCTTTGAGGTGCTGGGCCTGCTGAACGAACCGTCCGCGGCGAGCATCGAATATGGCCACCGGCACCGCGCCGCCAATCGCGGCAAGCTCCGGGATCGCATGCTGGTCTACGACCTGGGCGGCGGCACGTTTGACGCCTCGCTCGTCGAGTTGGGCGACCGCGCGCACTCCGTCATCGCGTCGGAGGGCATTTCGTCGCTGGGCGGCGACGACTTCGACCACATACTTGCGGACCTGGCTCTGGAGGCCGCCGGTATGGATTCCGCCACGCGGGAATCCATGTCTCAGGCCGAGTGGTTCTCGCTGCACGAGGAGTGCCGCGAGAAGAAAGAGTCCCTCAACCCCAACACCCGGAAGATCGCCATCGACCTCGAGCGCGTTCGCCCGGACTGGCCGCACGTCTCCGTGGCCGCCGCGGACTTCTACGAGGCGTGCCGTCCGATGGTCGACGAGACAGTGCATGCCGTGGACGACCTGCTGGCCGCTCACGGACAGACGGGCGTTGACTCGCTTCAGATCCTCTACGTGACCGGCGGCGGCAGCGAACTGCCGGCCGTTGCGCGGATCCTCAAGGAGCAGTTCGGCCGCCGGGTGCAACGCAGCGCGTACACCCGCTCGGCCACCGCCATCGGGCTTGCGATCCAGGCCGACGCCGAGGCCGGCTATACCCTCCGCGACACGTTCACGCGCCACTTCGGGGTTTGGCGCGAAGGCGACGGAGGGCAGCGCATCGTGTTCGATCCACTGTTCGCGAAGGGCACGGCCTTACCCGGCCCGGAAGAGCCGCCGCTGGCGACCGTCCGCCGGTACCGCCCCATCCACAACATTGGACATTTCCGCTATCTCGAGTGCAGCCAACTGGACGACGTGGGAAGGCCCACGGGCGACATCACCGTGTGGGACGACATCCTCTTTCCCTTTGATCCTCGCCTGGCGAAGGAAGCCGATTTGTCAAAGACCACGGTCAGCGCCAGCCCGGCGCCATGTTTTGGAGAGGCGGAAGAGCGCTACTCGTGCGATGCCGGAGGATCGGTGACCGTCGGTATCGGAAATACGACGGGCGGGTATCGCCGAACGTACCGGCTCGGGAGATGGTCGGCCACGGAGGGTCCTCTGGTGCCGGGTCCGAGGCCGAGGCGAGGCAGGAAGAAGACGTAGGCTTGGACCCGGTAAAATAGGGGACCCGGTCCGCATGTTCCGAATCGCGCTCGCCAATCTCCGATTTCCCGCGACTCCTGAAGAGTCAGTCACGTTGGCTGAACAGGCCATCGCTCAGGCGTCCCTCGCAGGCGCCAGCCTCGTCTGCTTTCCGGAGTGCTTCATTCCCGGATATCGAGCCCAGGGGAAGCCGGTGCCGCCTCCCGACCCGGCGTTCCTCGAACGGGCCTGGTCCGCCGTCGGCGCAGCGGCCGCAAAGGCGAACCTGACGCTAGTCCTTGGCACGGAGCGGGTGGTCGACGGCGCTTTGATCGCCACCGCTCTGGTAGTCGACCGGGACGGGACCCGACTCGGCTTTCAGGACAAAGTCCAGATCGACCCGTCCGAGGAGGCAACCTACACGCCCGGAACCGGGCGGCGCGTGTTCGAATCGGGTCCGCTGACGTTCGGGATCGCGATCTGCCATGAAGGGTGGCGCTATCCGGAGACGGTTCGCTGGGCGGCGCGCCGGGGCGCGCGGATCGTGTTTCACCCGCAATTCCACGAAGCGGAGCCGGGCGGCTACGTGCCCTCGACCTTCGCCGACCACGCGAACACGTTTCACGAGAAAGCCGCTCTCTGCCGGGCCGCCGAGAATACCTGCTACTTCGCCACCGTGAACTTCGCGAGCGCCGGATCGCCGACCACGTCGGCGGTGGTGCGGCCGGACGGCACTCTGCTCAGCTACCAGGAATACGGGAAAGAAGGATTGCTGGTGGCGGATCTCGACCTTGCCGCCGCCACCGGCCTGCTGGCCTCGCGGTGCAAGGCTTACTAGCGAGGCCGTCGCCCTGGATGTAGAATCGGGATGTATCGCATGGAGGTTCGACGAATGACCAGGTGTCCTTCCCGGCGGGAGTTTCTCTATCGTGCCTGCGGAGCGGCCGGACTCGCCGGCCCACTGGCGGGCGCAACGATTAAGGAGTTCCGTCGCGGGGGCATGGTGTATCGCCGCCTCGGCCAGACCGGCATCAACGTGTCGCTGATGTCGCTCGGCTCTCACACCGATGGAGCTTACAAGGTCCGGCTGAAGCATCACAACATCCTCAACGAGGAGGGGCAGCGCCGGCGTGACCGCCTGGTCGCGAAGGCGCTCGACCTCGGCGTGAACCTGGTCGATACCTACGAGAGCGAAGGCCAGTGGGACCCGATGGCCCGCGTAGTCAAAGGGCGGCGCGACAAGGTGCTGATGTCGATCTGCCGCCAGTTTCCGATGTTCGTGGGCGAAAATATCGACCGCGCGGCAAAGCTCTTCGGCCACGTCGACCTGTATCGTATCTACATCGGAGACGGCGCCGGGGTGGACGGCAAGATCCTGGAAGACTGGGATGTCCTGCGCAAGGCGAAGGAAGCGGGCAAGGTCCGCGCCATCGGCATCTCCACGCACAGCGAGCGGATGATGGTGAGTTCCCTGACGGAACTGGAAGGGCTCGATTACGTCATCTTCCCGTACAACTTCATTCACGCCCGCGCCGACTACAGCGAGTTCCTCCCGGCGGCGATCAAGAAGGGCGTTGGCCTGATTGCGATGAAGCCCCTGGCCGCCGGTTCCATCGTGCGCCTGGACCCGAGGGCCAGGCCCGGATCGGCGCCCGAGAACGAACGCGTTCAACTCTATCAATCGAAGAACCGGACCATCCTGCCGGCGGTGGTGGCGGAACTGACCAAGAGCCTCGACCGCCTGCCTGACGAAACCCTGTGCCAGGCCGCCTTGCGCTACGTGTATTCGCGGCCGTTCCTGAGCTGCACGATTCCGGGCATGTTCTCCGACGATTTGGTGGATAGCAACTACTCCGCGCTGCAGCGCAACCTGGAATTGCGGCGGGAAGAAGTGTCGGCCCTCGAGGCGGCGCGGCAAGCGGCGCTGCTGCGCGGAAAGACCTGGCTGCCCCGCCACTACCAGTGGCTGCAAGATCAATGGCGCGCCTGATCGCGATCGCGTTCGCCTTGAGCGCCGGGTTGCTGGCGCAGCAGGCGAGTGAATTCCAGCAGGCCGGCGTTTGCGCCCGATGTCACGTCGTCTCGGTGCTGGAGTGGGGCCTCTCCGGACACAAAAAAGCCGGGAACACGTGCACGGGGTGTCACGGGGAAAGCCGGGGACACGTTGTCGACGAACGCAACAACGTCAAGCCCGACAAGATCCCGCACGATGCCGCCATCGCGGCCCTCTGTTCCAGTTGCCACACCAAAGGCTGCCCGAAGACGCAGAAGCCGGCCGGCTGCCAGGAATGTCATCACGCGCACGCGCTGATTCACCCGACCCGGGGAACGAGCGCCAAGGATGAGCGGCTGGACGCCTTGGTGGCTCGATGGGAGAAGTTCACGGCGCTGGTGGCCGACGGCGACCGCCACGCGCAGTCCGCCGGCTGGACCCGGGCGCGCGCTTCGTATGCCGAAGCACTGAAGCTGGTGCCGGGCAACCACGCGGCCACGGAGAAGCTGCGGCTCTCGGAGCGCAGGTTGAGTCCCGCCATTCCGGGCTTTGAGATTGCGGGTAATGACGTCGACCCTCGAAGTGGGCTGCCCAAGCGGGTGCGCGTCCGCGCCTTTGATCTCGAGATGGTGCTGGTTCCGGGCGGGGATTTCGAGATGGGGTCCGACCATCTGGCCGGCTCCAAACCCGTCCATACCGTGCGGGTGAGACCGTTCTATCTGGCGATTCACGAGGTGACCCAAGGCCAGTGGCAGCAGTTGATGGGTGCGAACCCTTCGGCGCACGCCACCTCCGGCCGTTTGCCGGTGGAGCAGGTCTCGTGGGAGGACGCTCAGGCGTTTCTCTCAAAGCTCAACGAGCGTGTGCCGGGTGGGGGCTTCCGCCTGCCGGCGGAGGCCGAATGGGAGCGCGCAGCGCAGGGCATGGAACCCGCGTCCGAGACGGCGTGGTTCCGCGAGAATGCGCTGGTGGCCGGCCGCGCGGCGGGACCGTTCCTGCCCGTGGAGGCCTACGCGCCCCACCCGGTTGGGTCGAAACAACCGAATTCCCTTGGCCTGTACGACCTGTTGGGCAACGTGTGGGAGTGGTGTTCGAGCCTCAACCGGGCCTACCCCTACGACGCCTCGGACGGCCGCGAAGCGCCAGGGGGCGCGGACGTTCGCATCCTGCGCGGCGGCAGCTACGCCGACTCACGGGAGATGCTGAACCCGGCGCTGCGGCACAGTGAGCGTCCCGGCCGGCGCCAGCGATGGAACGGACTGCGGGTCGCCCGCTCGGCGCCAGGGAGCCGATGAACATGGAACTCCAAGCTCTCAGCCGCCGCGAAGTGCTGCCTTTGTTGGCCCTGCGCCTGGCGGGCGCGACCCGGAAGAAGCCGCGTGTGGCCGCCATCGTCACCATGTACACCGACGACCGCCGGCTGAAGTCGCATGCTTCGGTCATCTGCGGGCGTTTGCTGGAAGGGTACTCGCCGAACAACATCCGCGTGGAGCCTCGCACGCAGATCGTGTCGATGTATACCGACCAGATCCCCTCGAACGATCTCAGCCGGCCGCTCTCGGAGAAACATGGCTTCAAGATCTATCCTTCCATCGCCGAAGCGCTGACCCTGGGGACCGGCAAACTGGCGGTGGACGCAGTGCTGCTGGTCGGCGAACACGGGCAATATCCGGTCAACGAGAAAGGCCAGAAGCTGTATCCCCGCCACGAACTGATGAAACAGATCGTCGACGTGTTTCGCGCCCAGGGCCGTTCGCTGCCGCTGTTCTGTGACAAACATCTTTCCTACTCATGGCCGAAAGCCAAGGAAATGTACGGGTGGTCGCGCGAGCTGAAGTTCCCGTTCATGGCGGGCTCCTCTATCTCCGTCACGGTGCGGCGGCCGGAGTTGGAAATTCCTTACGGCGCAAAATTCGACCACGCGCTGGCTGTCGGTTATGGCGACACGGACGCCTACGGGTTCCACACCCTCGAGACGCTCCAGTGCATGGTAGAGCGGCGGGCGGGCGGCGAAAGGGGCATCGCTGCCGTGGAGATGTTGGATGGCGACGCTGTGTGGAAATGGCGTGACGGCGAGGCGGGCCGGTGGAGCCTGCCCCTGGTGGACGCGGCGCTCAAGACCAGCCCCCGCACGAAACCCGGCCGCATGGAAGACAACTGCAAGAAGCCGGTTGCCTTTCTTCTCGAGTACCGGGATGGACTGAGGGCGGCGGCCTATTTGCTGAACGGGCACTCGCAAGGGTTCCTCTTCGCCGGTAAGTTAAAGGACAGGCCGGAACCCGTGGCGGCTCATTTTGGCTTCACGGAAGGCGGCCGCCCGCTGCCGCACTTCGACGGGTTGGTGGACTCGATCGAGGACCTGTTCGTCACCCGCAGGCCGCGCTACCCGGTGGAGCGCACGCTGTTGACAACCGGGGCGCTGGCGTTTCTGTTCGAATCGCGGGGCAACCGGCGTCTGGAGACGCCCGAGTTGGCGATCGCGTACAAGGCGCCGAAGCGCACGTTTTTCCAGCGCGGCTGATGATCCTCACCGGCTCGGGAGCGGTCGCGGCACGGGTTCGCGGCATGGCGTCAGGCCTGCAAATGAACTAGGATATTCTGGCGGGCCAGCGGCTCCGGCCCCATCTGGAGGACTGTGCGATGCAACCGACCCGCGTGGCGGCCGTGAGCATGAATGGATGGATGGGCGTACCCGAGCGTGTGTTGGCCGCGATCGATGGCTGGTGCGAGCGTGCCGCCGCCGCAAAGGCTGACCTGGTCCTGTTCCCTGAACTCGTCGTGCACGGACATTGCACGCCCAATACCTGGGAGGTGGCCGAGGCGGTTCCGGATGGGCCCAGCGTTCGACGCCTCATCGAGATCGCCCGGCGTCATGGACTGGTTCTTTCCGCCGGACTCAGCGAGAAAGAACGCGACATTGTCTTCAACACGCAGGTTCTGGTGAGCCCCGAGGGGTACATCGGAAAGCAGCGCAAGCTGCACTTGTCCCGGGACGAGTCGCACTATTACAAGGGCGGCCGGGAGATTCCGGTGTTCGACATCGGACGGTGCAAGGTTGGCACCGTGATCTGCTACGACAATCAGTTCCCTGAAATTGCCCGCGTGCTCGCGCTGCGGGGGGCCGACGTGCTGCTGATGCCTCACGCCGCCCGCTTCAAGCCCTGGCCCGACACACCGGAGGGAGAGGCGGCGGCGCGGCGTCACTCGCACGCGTTTGTCTCCAGCTACGCGTTACGCGCCCGGGAGAATTCCTGCTTCGCCGTCCTCACCGACCAGGCGGGCCGCGCGGGAACGCTCGACAGTTATCCGAAAGACCACGAGAACCAGCCTCATCATGCCGGTGTCGCCCTGATCTGGGCCCCCGACGGGGAAGTGCTGGCGAGCGCCCAGCAGGAACGCGTGCAGGAGGAGATGATCGTGGCCGATCTGGATCCGCTGCGGCTGGCAAAGGAACGCTCGCTCGCCAATTACATGCTCCGCACGCGCCGGCCGGAATTGTTCGGCGAGCTGGTGCGAGAGCAGGTCTCTTGCTGAACGCACCGCTTGGGCGACTACGGCGACCGCCTTCGCTAGAATGCCTTCAGGCCCATCTGTGAAACCTCGCCTGTCAACGGTATTCCGGGGGATCGCCTTCAGTTTGTCCCTGGTCGCCGCGACCACGGTGGCGTGCCTTCTGGTTCCCGGGGTCAACGCCACCACCGTCGGGTTCGCCCTCCTGCTCAATATCCTGGCCATTGCGGCGTCGTGGGGACTGGCCGAAGCCGTTGCGGCCTCGGTGGCGGCGATGCTCTGCTTCAACTACTTTTTTTTGCCGCCGGTCGGCCGCTTCACGATCGCGGATCACCAGAACTGGGTGGCTCTGTTTGCCTTCCTGGCCACAGCCCTGGTCGCGAGCCACCTCTCGAACCACGCCAAGAAACAGGCCCTGGAGGCCAAACGGCGACAGAAGGAAACCGAGCAGCTCTATGCGCTCAGCCGGGCCATCCTGTTGACCAATACAACACAGTCGATCGGGTTCCAGGCGGCGCAGCACATCGCTCAAATCTTCGACGGACGCGCCTCGGTGTTGTACGACGCCAAGAGCGGCGAGATGTTTCGCGGCGGACCGGAAGACCTTCCGGACATCGAGCCCAAACTCAAGCAGGTCGTTCTCCAGGGGTCGACACTGCGGGATCCGGACGCTGGTCTGCTGGTGGCCGCGGTGACTCTGGGCGGCAACCCGATCGGCAGCCTGGCGCTGAAGGACATCTCCCTCTCCGACGGCGCGCTGCAGGCAATTCTCAACCTGGTCGCGATCGCGTTCGAGAGGGTTCGCAGCGAAGAGGCCGCCAGCCGCGCGGAAGTGGCGCGCCGGAATGAAGAATTCAAATCCACGCTGCTCGACGCCATTGCGCATGAGTTCAAGACGCCTCTCACGTCTATCAAAGCCGCGGCGACGTCCATGCTTTCCGATGTCTCGAAGCTGTCGGATCAGCACGGCGAACTGGCGACAATCATTGACGAGGAAGCGGACCGCTTGAGCCTGCTGGTGACCGAAGCCGTTCGAATGGCTGAGATTGACGCGGGCAAGGTCCGGCTCGACCGGCGGCCTCACCGCGTCAGGGAAATTGTAGAGAGGGCGCTGGAGCACTTTGGGCCGAGGCTCGAAGGGCGCGGCATGGCGCTCGACGTGCCGGAGGATCTCCCGGCCGTGCTGGCCGACGACGATCTGATCGCACTTGCCCTCCGGCAGCTCATCGACAACGGTCTGAAGTACTCCCCACCGGCGTCGCCCATCGTGGTGACGGCGGGAGTGGGGGACAAGAGCGTCGTCATTCGGGTCCTCGATCGCGGGCCCGGAATTCCGGATCGGGATCGCGAGCGCGTGTTCGACAAATACTACCGGCGCCAGTCGGCGAAGGACCGGGTACCCGGCACCGGCCTGGGGCTGTACATCGCGCGGGAGATCGTTCGCACTCACGGCGGCGACCTGTGGATCGAGGGCGAGCCCGGCGAGGGCTCCGAGTTCTGTCTTTCGCTCCCCGTGGCGGAAGAAAGCCTGTCGTCATGAGCGTGGGGCGCATCCTGGTGGTCGACGATGAGCCGCAGATCCGGCGGGTCCTTCGCACTTCCCTGACGGCGCAGGGCTATGAGATCCAGGTGGCGCGCACGGGCGAGGACGCGCTCGAGTCGATCCGCAACAGCCGGTTCGATCTCGTCCTCCTGGATATGAACATGCCCGGCATGGGAGGGTTGGAAGCCTGCCGTGAGATCCGAGCCAGCTCGGAGCTGGCGATCATCATGCTGACGGTTCGCGGCTCCGAGCAGGACAAGGTGGCGGCCTTGGACGCCGGCGCCGACGACTATATCACCAAGCCGTTTGGAATGCCCGAACTTCTGGCGAGGATTCGGGCCGCCCTGCGCCGGCTGCCCACCGCCGCCGAAAGCGGTCCCGAGTCCATCCAGCTTGACGATCTGGAGATCAACCTGACCACGCGGCGCGTCATCTCCAAAGGCCGGCAGATCCGTTTGACTCCCAAGGAGTTCGACCTGCTTCATTACCTGGTCGCGAATCCCAACATCCCCATCCCGCACACGAAGCTTCTTCAGGCGGTGTGGGGTCCCGACTACGGCGACCAGGTCGAGTATCTGCGAGTCTTCATCAACCAGCTTCGGAAGAAGATCGAAACGGACCCATCCCATCCCCAGTACCTGTTGACGGAACCCTGGGTGGGATATAGGTTTGCCAAGCCCTGACCGCTTATAGAATCCTTAGCCCGTCTTTATGACTTCCTAATGCACTTGGCCCTACCCTGGAACTGGTGCATGAGATGGAAGCCATTCGAAAGGTCCGAGGCGATCGCGAGAATAGGCTCGTGCCCGCTGCGATTGCTCCGTCAGCGGAAGCGCCCTGGGGAACGCTCGAAGTCGTGGTGGTGTACACCACGACCAACGGGACCATTCACGCATTGAAGACGGCGGCTTCCCTTGCCAGAGGCCTCGCGGCTCGCATCCGAGTCCTGGTTCCCCAAATCGTCCCGTTTCCGCTCCCTCTTTCCGAGCCTCCCGTCCCAGCGGAATTCACCGAGCGCCGTTTCCGCACCGTGGTCGAGGGGACCCGGATCGACACGCGCGTCGATATCCGAGTGTGCCGCGACCGGCTTCAAATGGTGTCGGAATCGCTCGAGCCAAGATCGCTGGTCGTCATCGCACAAGGCGCAGGCTGGTGGCCGGCTTCCGAAAAACGGCTGGCCCGGCAACTGGCGCGCCTGGGCCATCACGTAATTCTCTCGTATCACCCATGAGGAAATTCCATGCTCGACCTTTTCTACATTGCGATCGCAGTCCTGTTCTTCTTCGCTTGCTGGCTGTTGACGAAAGCTTGTGAGAACTTATGATCTCCAAACACGATATCGAAGGTATCCTTGTCGTCCTGTTACTCGTCTTCGTCTTCGGTCTGCTGTTCACCACCACGACCCGCGAGTCCCGGCACTCGCGGAGGTATCAAGGGATCTTCGTCATCCTGTCACTGATCGCGTTCGGAGCGATCGGCTTTGTCTCCGGCCACTGATCACAACCCAGAGAGTCACCTATGGACTATGTCATCGCAGGCGTCACCGCCATTCTTCTGTTCGTCTACCTGATTTACGCACTCCTGAAACCGGAGCGTTTTTGAGGACCCTATGACTGCCAACGGCGTCTTACAGATCTCGATTTACTTTCTCCTGCTCCTGACATTGACCAAGCCCATCGGCGCCTATATGCACAGAGTCTTCGCAGGGGAGAAGACCTTCCTGCACCCGTTGCTCCGCCCTGTGGAGCGGCTGTGCTACGTGATCGGCGGCGTGAAGGAGACCGTTGAACAACGATGGACTCAGTACGCCGGAAGCCTGCTCTCGTTCAGCCTCTTCAGCTTTCTGGTCCTGTACCTGCTGCAAAGGTTGCAAGGACTGCTTCCGTTGAATCCGGCCGGGTTCAGCACGGGCCACGCTCCCGCCGGAGCCACGGCGATGACTCCCGACCTGGCTTTCAATACCGCCGTCAGCTTCATGACGAACACGAACTGGCAGAACTACGCGGGCGAGACGACCGTAAGCTATCTGGTCCAGATGGCCGGCCTCACGGTTCAGAATTTCGTGTCGGCCGCGGCCGGCATCGCGATTGCCATTGCTCTGATCCGGGGCTTCGCCCGCCAGCAGTCCAATTCGATCGGGAACTTTTGGGTCGACCTGGTACGGGGCACCGTCTATATCCTGCTGCCGATCGGCCTCGTGGCCGCGCTGCTGCTCTCCTCCCAGGGAGTCATTCAGAACCTGAACCCGTACACCCAGGTAACCACCCTCGAAGGCAAAGCGCAGACGATTGCCCAGGGTCCGGTGGCCTCGCAGGAAGCGATCAAGATGCTGGGCACCAACGGCGGCGGGTTTTTCAATGGCAACTCGTCCCACCCGTTCGAGAATCCGACGCCGCTGACCAATCTCCTCCAGATGCTCCTGATCTTCGTGATCCCGGCAGGCCTGACCTACACCTTTGGCCAAATGGTCGGCGATTCACGCCAGGGCTGGGCGGTCTTCGCCGCGATGAGTGTCCTGTTCCTGGTTGGCGCATTCGTCGCGTACGGCGCGGAGCAGTCAGGCAATCCCATTCTGGCCAAGCTCGGCCTCGAATCGGCGCCCTCCCCGATGCAGCCAGGCGGGAACATGGAAGGCAAGGAAGTTCGGTTTGGCATCGCCGCCACCGCCCTTTTTGCCACCATCACCACGGGTGCAAGCTGCGGCGCCGTGATCGGCATGCACGACAGCTTCACCCCGTTGGGCGGCCTGGTTCCGCTGTTCAACATGCAAGTGGGCGAGGTCGTCTTCGGCGGCGTGGGGGCCGGGTTCTACGGGATGCTCCTGTTTGCCATCCTGGCGGTCTTCATCGCGGGCCTCATGGTGGGCCGCACGCCCGAGTACCTGGGCAAGAAGATCGAGGGTAAAGAGGTCAAGATGGCCATGCTCGCCCTGATCGCGACCTCGACCGCCATCCTGGTCTTCTCCGGAATCTCGACGGTGATGCAGTTCCCGAAGGACGCATACTGGAACGGCTCGTACGGCGCAGCCACCGGGAACCTCAACAACGGTGGCCCTCACGGGTTCAGCGAGATCCTGTACGCCTATACGAGCGGCGCCGCCAACAACGGCAGCGCCTTCGCCGGCCTTAGCGGGAACACGCCCTGGTACAACCTCACCATCGGAATCGCGATGTTGATGGGTCGTTTTCTCATCATCATTCCGATGCTGGCCGCCGCGGGCAGTCTTGCCGCCAAGAAACGAATTCCGGTTACCAGCGGGACGCTGCCGACTCACGGGCCGCTGTTCGTTGGCCTCCTGGTGGGGACGGTGGTCATCGTCGGAGCGTTGACGTTCTTCCCCGCCCTCTCGCTGGGTCCGATCGTCGAGCACTTCCTGATGCTCGAAGGGAGGCTCTTCTAAGCCATGCCGTCTGTTACTGGAGAACATCAGGTGCCTACCCCCGCCGCGGTACCGGCAAAGAACACGGACCCGACCGAGTTGCTCCCGAAGAAACTCGCTCATGCGCGCCCCCTGTTCGATCCCGAGATCCTGAAGCGCGCGACGAAGGACTCGTTCGTCAAGCTGAATCCGGTAGCTCTTCTGAAGAATCCGGTGATCTTTGTGGTGGAAGTCGGCGCCGCCGTCACCACCATTTTCCTGATCCGCGACATCGCCGCAGGCGCTCCTGGTGTGGGGTTCAGCTTGCAGATCGCGATCTGGCTCTGGTTCACCGTGCTGTTCGCGAACTTTGCCGAAGCCATGGCCGAGGCCCGTGGCAAAGCGCAGGCGGACGCATTGCGCAAGACCAAGACGGATGCCGTGGCCCGGCGCGTGGTGAACGGCGGCCGCATCGAGCAGGTTCCCGCCTCCAGCCTTCGCGCCGGTGACATGGTGATCTGCGAGGCCGGGAACCTCATCCCCGGCGACGGCGAAGTGGTGGAAGGCATCGCCACGGTGGACGAATCGGTCATCACCGGAGAGAGTGCCCCGGTCATTCGCGAATCGGGCGGCGACCGCAGCGCCGTGACCGGCGGAACGCGCGTGCTTTCCGACCAGATCCGGATCAAAATCACCTCGAACCCCGGCGAGACGTTCCTCGACCGCATGATTGCCCTGGTGGAAGGCGCCGAGCGCCAGAAGACGCCGAACGAGATCGCTCTGAACATTCTGATCGCCGGATTGACGCTGATCTTCCTGCTGGCGGTCGTCACCCTGCAGCCGTTCTCGCAGTACAGCGTATCGGCCGCGGGCTCGGGCAGCATCCCGTCGGTGGCCGTTCTCGTTTCGCTGCTGGTGTGCCTGATCCCGACGACGATCGGAGGTTTGCTCTCGGCGATCGGCATCGCCGGCATGGACCGCGTGATGCAGCACAACGTGCTCGCGATGAGCGGCAAGGCCGTCGAGGCCTCGGGCGACGTCAACACGCTGCTGCTGGATAAGACAGGCACCATCACAATCGGCAACCGGCAAGCTGTGGAGTTTCTGCCGGTGGACGGTGTTTCGGATCGGGACCTTGCCGACGCCGCGCAGTTGTCGAGCCTGGCGGACGAGACCCCGGAAGGGCGCTCCGTCGTGGTTCTTGCCAAGGAGAAATACGGTCTCCGCGGCCGTGAGGTCTCGAGTCACGAAGCCCAGTTCATACCGTTCTCCGCCTACTCGCGAATGAGCGGAGTGGACCTCGACGGCCGGCGTTTGCGCAAAGGCGCGAGCGACTCGATCGCTCAATTCATTCGCGAGCAGGGGGGCGACGTGCCCCCGAGCCTGACGGAGACGGCGGAGAGAATCTCGCGCCAGGGCGGGACTCCGCTGGCGGTCGCCGACGGCCGCCGTGGGCTTGGGATCATTCATCTCAAGGATGTGGTCAAAGGCGGGATGAAAGAGCGCCTGGGCCAGTTGCGCGCCATGGGCATCCGGACCGTGATGATCACGGGCGACAATCCTCTGACCGCCGCGGCCATTGCGGGTGAGGCCGGCGTGGACGATTTCCTCGCGCAGGCGTCACCGGCCGACAAGCTCAGCTACATCCGGAAAGAACAGGCCGAGGGCCGCCTGGTGGCCATGACGGGAGATGGCACCAACGACGCGCCCGCCCTGGCTCAGGCCGATGTCGGCCTGGCCATGAACACCGGCACCATGGCCGCCAAAGAAGCCGGCAACATGGTCGACCTCGACTCCAACCCGACCAAGCTCATTGAAGTGGTCGCGATCGGCAAGCAATTGTTGATCACGCGAGGAGCGCTCACCACGTTTTCGATCGCCAACGATGTGGCCAAGTATTTCGCCATCATCCCGGCGATGTTCATGGCGATGTATCCCGCGCTGGGAAAAATGAACATCATGGGACTGCACACGCCGCAGAGCGCCGTGCTCTCGGCCGTGATCTTCAACGCCCTGATCATCATCGCGCTGGTGCCCCTGGCCTTGCGCGGCGTCAAATACCGTCCCGAGGGCGCCGCCTCGCTGTTGCGGCGCAACCTTCTGATCTATGGCCTGGGGGGAATCATCGTGCCCTTCCCCGGCATCTGGATCATCGACCAGCTCGTTCATCTGCTGCGTCTTGCCTAAGGAGAAATCATGATCAAGCAACTGTTACCCGGCCTCCGCATGACCCTGTTGTTGACGCTTCTCACCGGCCTCGTGTATCCGGGCCTGGTCACGGGACTTTGCCAGATGCTCTTTCCCGGCAAGGCCAATGGCAGTCTTCTCTCGCGGAACGGAAGCATCGTCGGCTCGTCCCTGATCGGGCAGAACTTCACCAAGCCGGAATACCTTCAGCCACGTCCGTCGGCGGCGGGAGCGGAGGGCTACGACGCCGCCGCCTCGAGCGGGTCCAACCTCGGCCCCACCAGCCAGAAACTGGCCGGCCGGGTGAAGCAGTCGGTGGAGAAGTTCCGCAACGAGAACCCCGAGTTCACCGGACCGATCCCGGCGGATCTGGTCACGACCAGTTCCAGCGGCCTCGACCCCCACCTGAGCCCGGCCTCGGCGGAGGCGCAAGTCCCCCGAATCGCCAAAGCCCGTGGGGTCGGCGCGGAGCAGGTCCGGCAAGTAGTCTCTCGCTTCACGGAAGGCCCAGACCTCGGATTCCTCGGCGAGGATCGCGTGAACGTCCTTCTGGTCAATCTCGCCCTGGACGAGCGATACCCGGTTCGCCCCTGACGCCATCCCCTTGCCGTCGTCCGCCGCCTTGGTTTACTCTCGCCAAGGCCTAAGCTAGCGCCGCATCCGGAGCCCATTATGCACAAGTGCCGAATCCTGTCCGCACTCATATTTCTAGTTGCCTCGTCTTCGTGGGGACAACCGCCGGCCGAACCGTTCACCGAGCGAGAACGTGTGCTGCTCGACCGCCTTGCCAGGATGGAGCAGCGACTGGCCGCGGTGGAGAAGCGTCTTGCGGAGCAAAGCGCACCGGCGCCCGCCGTCACACCGCTGGCCGCGGCACCGGGCCCAGTGTCCAACGGCCCGGCCCCCGCGGATCCCAAGCCCGCCGTGCCGGAGTGGATCCATGACACGACCATCAACGGGTATTTCGATGGCTATTATTCCTGGAACAACCAGCGTCCGCTGGGCCGGGTCAACCTGCTGCGCGCCTACGATGTCGCCTCGAACAACTTCAGCATCAACCAGACAGGCCTGGTGATCGAGAAGGCCCCCAACCTGGATGCGGGCCGCCGTTGGGGCTACCGCCTCGACCTGATGTACGGCCAAGCCACGGAAACCCTCCAGGGCGGCGCGCAGAACGAGCCTCGCCCCCAGGTTTATCGCAACGTCTTTCAGGCGTATGGCACCTACGTCATTCCGGCCGGCAAAGGCCTGACGGTGGATTTCGGCAAGTGGGCGAGCGCTCTCGGTTTCGAGAACAACTACACTAAAGACCAGATCAACTATTCGCGCGGCTACTTCTTCAATTTTCTGCCGTTCTACCACGCCGGCTTCCGAACCAGCTACAACGTCAACGACAAGGTCAGCCTCGGCTATTGGCTGGTAAACGGAGCGAACCAGACCGAAGACTTCAACGGGTCCAAGTCGCAATTGTTTCAGTTGATCGTCAAGCCTTCGAAGGCGGCGTCCTGGACGGTCCAATATTACGGAGGCCGGGAGCAGCGCGACCTGGTTCCCCATCTGAATCCTGGATTGCCGTCGATCCCCTCGCAGCCCGGGTTGTCGATCAGCCCCGTGCGCCCGTTCCCGGGAGGCCGGTTCCACGTCTTGGATACCTACGCCTCGTGGAATCCGTCGGAAAAGGTCACACTCGGCGGCGAACTGGACTACGTCATCAATCGTGTGGAGACGACCTCCGCCCCGCAGCGGATCGTCGGCGGCGCCGCTTACTTCAAATACCAGTTCACGCCCAAGGTTTACTTCGGCCAGCGCTATGTCCGGTTGAACGATTCCGCCGGGCTCTTTAGCGGGGCGGTTCAGAACCTGAACGATACGACCTCCACCCTGGGGTATCGGTTCGCGGACGGCTTCGAAACCCGCCTCGAGTACCGTCGCGACTTTTCCAACGTGCCTTTCTTCCTCACTTCCGAACCAGGCCGCCTGGCCAAGGATCAGAACAGCTTCACCCTCGGGCTGCTGTGGTGGTTTGGCGGCAAGACCGGCACGTGGTAGCCAGCGCGGGAAGGAACGGGAGAGGGCGGATAATGAAGGCAAGTTCAAAGCGATGCCGGACACGCAGCCGCGAAGGCCCAGTCCCGAACAACTTCTCGAACGGGTAGAGGCCGACGAGCGCCGCCTGGCGCGCGGCAAGCTCAAGGTCTTCCTGGGGTATGCCTCCGGTGTCGGCAAGTCTTTTCGGATGTTCGACGAAGGGCGGCGGCGAAAAGCCAGAGGACAGGATGTCGTGGTGGCGGCGGTGCAGCCGTCGGCGACGCCCGAAGTCGAGGAACTGCTGCGCGGGTTTGACGTGATTCCGCCGAGGATCGATTTGCCTCAGCCGTGCATTCATGTCGCGGGCGTGCTCCTCCGCCGTCCGAAAGTTTGCCTGATCGACGGCCTGGCGTATCGAAACCCGCCCGGCAGCAAGAACGCGGAGCGCTGGCAGGACATCGAGGAATTGCTGGGGGCCGGCATTTCTGTCATCACGTCAGTCAACATTCAATACGTCAAGGAACTGCAGCCTCGCATCGAGCAGATTCGCGGCCGGCGAGTCGCGGATGCCGTCCCCAAGAGCTTTCTGCTGAAGGCCGACGAGATCGAGTTGGTCGACGCGCCGCCCGAGTTCTGCGTCGATCGCGATGGTGGTCTGTTGGAGCGCCAGCTCTCCGAACTTCGGGAGATCGCGCTCGTGTTGGCCGCCGAGGTGGTTGACCGGCAACTGGAGCAGTACCTCCGCCGCCAGGGGATCGAGCAGCTCTACGGGACTCACGAGCGGATTCTGGTAGGCATCACTCCACGGTCGAATGCCACCCTCATGATCCAGCGTGGGCGCCGCCAGGCCGATCGATTTCACGGGGACCTCCACGTGGTCTATGTGCAGCAGGACGATCTCGACCCGGAGGATCAGCGGACGCTCGACCAGAACCTGGAGAGCGCCAGAAACGCCAACGCGCACGTCGAGGTGCTCCACGGCGAAGACCCGATCGCCGCGATACTTCGCTACGCCTCCAGAAACGGCATCACCCAGATCTTCGTCGGCCACAGCCAGCGCACGGGATGGCTGAACCGCTTCCGCCCGAATCCCGTCGAGCGTTTCATCCTGGAGGCCGAGGGAATGGACGTTCGCATCTTCCCGAACGTCCCTGGACCCGACAGCGAGCCCCGTCGATGAGCGTCGACCACGGCCAGCGTCGCGGAAGGCTCAAGATCTTTCTCGGCTATGCCGCGGGCGTCGGCAAAACGTACCGAATGCTGGGTGAGGCGCACCACTTGGCAGGCCAGGGCCACGACGTGGTGGTGGGCTACTTCGAGTCGCACGGCCGCCTGGACACGATCGCCAGGACCGAAGGGCTCGAGATCATTCCCAGGAAGCGCATCGCCTATCGGGGTCTCGAACTGGAGGAGATGGACACGGACGCGATTCTGGCCCGCGAGCCGGAGATCTGCGCTGTGGACGAGTTCCCCCATACCAACGCTCCCGGGTCTGTCCGTTCCAAGCGCTGGGAAGATGTGATGGTTCTCCTCGACGCGGGGATCGATGTCATGACCACGATGAACATCCAGCATCTGGAGAGTCTCAACGACCGCATGCGGGAGATCACCGGAATCCAGGTGCGGGAGACCGTTCCCGATTGGATGCTCAAACAGGCGGACGAGGTGGTCCTGATCGATCTGACTCCGGGAGCGCTTCTCAACCGCTTGCAGCGTGGGGTGGTCTACGCGCCGGACAAGGCGCAAAGCGCGTTGGCCAACTTCTTCAAGGAGCCCACTCTGGCGGCGCTTCGGGAGATGGCGCTCCGTCAGACCGCCCACGAGGTCGACATCCGGCAGGTCGAATCCGTACCCCTCGCCCCTGGCGCCTCTCCCGCCGTCCCTTATGAACGCATCCTGCTCTACCTGACGGAATCGCCGGCCACGGCGGCCCTGATCCGGCGCGGGCGCAGGGTCGCCGACTACCTGAAAGCCGACTGTTTCGCGGTCTGCGTGTTGCCCTCCGGAAACGTGTCGCAACTTCCATCGCCCGCGCGGCAAGCGCTGGAACAGCATCTGGATTTTGCCCGGAAACTACACATCGAGACCCGGGTGTTAGAGGGGGAAGACACGGCGGAGACTCTGGTCGACTTCGCGCGGCGCAACGCGGTGACGCAGATCTTCCTCTCCAAGCCGCCGAAAAGCCTCTTCCCGTTGTTGAGCAAAACGCACATTGTCATGAAGGTAGTGGCGCTCGCCAAAGACATGCAAGTGACTGTCGTCGCGGAACGGCGGACACCGTCCGCGCCGTCGGGCTAACGGGTTCGTGGCCGCGGCAACGTATGCCACTATAGAAGACGATCGGTCCTGCAGGACCGGTATCTGCAACCGCGGGCGGAAGAAACCGCGGACCCCATTTTACGGAGGCACATGTCATGATCACACGAGTGCAGGTCGTGTTCTACAGCACGTATGGCCACATTTATCGAATGGCCGAGGCGGTCGCGGAAGGGGCGCGCCAGGTGGAGGACGTCGAGGTTACGCTGTACCAGGTCCCTGAACTCATGTCCGAGGAAACGCTGGAACGGACAGGGGCCAAAGCCGCGCGCGCCGCATTTGCCGGGATTCCGGTCGCCGCGCCCGACGTGCTGGCGGAGGCCGATGCCATCATCTTCGGGACCCCCACCCGATTCGGCAATATGTGCGCCCAGATGCGAAACTTCCTCGACCAGACGGGCCGCTTGTGGGCCACCGGCCGGTTGATCGGCAAAGTCGGGAGTGTCTTCGCCTCCACCGCCACGCAGCACGGCGGGCAGGAGACGACGCTGACGAGTTTTCACACGACACTGCTGCATCACGGCATGATCATCGTCGGGGTTCCCTACAGCGAGGCCCGGCAGACGACGATGGCGGAAATCTCGGGCGGCTCTCCGTATGGCGCGACGACCATCGCGGGGGGAGACGGGAAGCGGCAGCCGAGCGCGAACGAACTGGAGATTGCCCGCTTCCAGGGCCGGCACGTCGCTGGTATTGCTCAACGCCTGGTTCGCGGCGGCAAGTAAGGCTGCGGTATCCTGAAGAGGTCAGGGCTGGTGTAGCTCAGTTGGTAGAGCATCTGACTTGTAATCAGAAGGTCGTGAGTTCAAATCTCACCGCCAGCTCCATCCTCCCGCGCGGTTCACTTCTGGTTCAACGCCAACGCTCCCTTACGGGTCACGGCCATCTCAGAAGGCTTACAGTCGAGTATTCAGCGATGCGATGAGAGGGCCGGCCCCGACGGGATGCGATAAGCTTCCCGGTGAACACGGACTCAATGGTGCAAAGGAGACCGGCCATGAAGAAGAATACGAAACCAGCCGCCGCGCCGGTTACATCCGCCTCCAGCGGCGCTATCTGTCGAACCCACTCGAGGCGTTCACCGGGTATTTGCAGGAGTCGGTGGCGAAGCGGAGTTTAGTCAAGGGCTCGCTGACTGCCTCTGCAAACCCTGGTGGCTTGACGGTTGCAAGCCTCGAGGGAGATCCTTCGAAACGGCCACGGTAGAGGCAAGCTGTTCCGTTGACGTCGGCCACACCGGATCGGTAAGCGCTGCGCCGTCACGGAGGATTTAACCCCTCGCACCCCTGTCAACTTCCGGATGCGCCGTCAACCAGGAGTTGATCGCTCTTGGTCGGATGTCGTTCCATAGGCCGCCAGCAAACACGCCCCGCCCCTGTCTTTGGCTACGGTTGGACTGATCCATTTCCATTGTCAATACTATTGACAAGTAGACATGATTGTCAATATGATTGACAATATGAAGGCGCGGCCGGAATCCCTTGAAGAGTTGATCTGGGAAATGAGGCGGGCGTTCCGCGAACTGACGGCAGCAGCCGATGGGGAGCTTCAGGTACTGGGCATTCAGGCCGGTGACCGAGCGTTTCTAGAGTTCCTGGCCAAGGAGACCGAACCGATCTCACTCTCTGAACTGGCCAGGAAATATTCGGTGAGCCGCCAGCACGTGCACCAGACGCTGCGACGCTTTCCGCATCCGGAATGGATAGAAGAGATTCCGGATTCGGCGGATCGCAGAGCCGTCGGACTGCTTCTGAGCGAGAAGGGACGAGCATATTGGGAGAAGATTCAAGTTATTGATCGAGCATTCCTGGCCCGGGTCGGCCAGCAGCTATCCCAGGAAGGCGTCGTAGGCGCCACCCATCTTCTGCGGCAGTTCCGCAGCGCACTTCGCCGAAAGGAGACCGATGATGAAAGAGAATGAGCGCACACTTGAACCTGATCGATCGCGCAAACTGCTTCCTCCGAGGGCGCTATTGCTAAGCTTGTTGGCGCAAATCCCGCTAGTGCTTTGGTCATGGCCGCTTGAGTTGACAAGAACTGGAGTCCTGATTGGCGTCGGAGTGCTTATCTTGGGCGTGGTGTTGAACGTCTGGTCGGAACGGCTTTTCCGCAATAGCGGGGTGGGGGTGTGCCCGTTTAGCGCGGTCCAGAGCCTCGTGAACCAGGGACCCTACCGGTTCACGCGCAATCCGATGTACCTCGGTCTCGTTTTAGTGAGCGCAAGTGCGTGTTTGATCACTGGCCTGCAAACGAACCTGTGGGCAGTGGCCGCACTGGCCGTGTGGTTGCATTTCCGGTTTGTGTTGCGGGAAGAAGATTTTCTGACGGAGAGGCTGGGTGTTTCCTACCTTGCCTATGCGAGCCGCATTCCCCGTTGGCTGGGATTGCCGGGACCGCGCGTCGTGGAGACCGCGACAATGAACCAGGCAGTTGAGCCGCCGGAGGTCGCTATGCGCGATTTGTGAAGTTGGGTAGTGCGCGCTCGAATATGCCGACACTGTAGAGAAGTCTCTCAGCTAATTCCGTATGGTCGGCACTCGGAAGTTAACCGAAACACCCTTTGGGGGAGTCGGTCCTCCCTGGTCGCCTCGGGTATACTTCTTCGTCTTCCATTTCGCGCTGCCCGGCACAAATCGCCTTGGCGCCGGTCGACGTTTTGTGCCGCCAGGCGCTCTCCGGCCGGGCGGCAACCCGGCAATTTCCTGCGACGGCCTGTATAAGGCACAATGAACCTCATGGCCGGCAGCACTTCCGCCCGGAACCTGTCCATCGACGCCTTGCGTGGATTGATCATGGTCGTGATGGCGCTCGACCACGCCTCGGCGTTCATTGCCCGCCGCCACTCTTCGGAATTCTGGGGAGGCCTCTGGACCCGCTATGACAGCGTGCTGCCGTTGCTTACCCGCTTTGTCACCCATCTCTGCGCGCCCGGATTCTTCTTTCTGATGGGGGCCGGCTTGACCCTGTTTGGCTACTCGCGAAGAGACTTGGGGTGGAGCGAATCCAGAATCCGGCGGACCCTGGTGTTCCGAGGTCTCCTTCTGATGGTGCTGAGCCAATTCCTCGAAGTTCCCATCTTCGTCGCCGGGATTCTCTCCGGCGCCCAGGCACCGCCTCCTGCCCCCGATCAAATCCCTCCCGGCGCCGGGGGAATGCCACCGTTTCTGTTGTGGGCGGTCCTGATGGGGCTCGGAGCCGTGCTCGCGATCGCGGGGGCGTGCTTCAATCTGCCATCCCTGGGTTGGTGGATTCTCTCGGGAGGAGCTTTGGCCGTTACCGCCGTGATGACGCCTTCGCCCGATCAGGCTTCCGAACCCTTTTCGTGGTTGGCGCGCGTGCTTCTGGTCCCCGGCCAGTCCGGACGCCTTTTCGTTCTCTACCCTATCGTCCCGTGGTTCGCGATCTGCGGCTTCGGCGTCCTGTTCGGACGCTGGTTCCACAGCCATCGCGACCGCTGCCTGCGCGCCGCGCCCTGGGCCGGCCTCGCTCTGATCGCCAGTGCGTTGGCCTTGCGCGCCGCGGGAAGTTTCGGCAACGTCCGCCTGCCGCGCGACGGGAGTTGGATGGAGTTTCTGAACTTCATCAAGTACCCGCCGGCGCTGGTGTTCACGCTGTTCTTTATTGGCGCCAACCTGGTCCTGCTCGGCCTTCTCGACTTCGTTGCCGATACCCGTCGTTGGAAGCAGACCCTTGCGGTCTTCGGCCAGAGCGCGCTCTTTTACTACTTCGCACATCTCTTGTTGTATGCGGTCGCGGGCGCGCTTTTCTTTCGTCAAGGCATTGCGCTCGAGTGCATGTATCTTGCATGGCTGGTTTCACTCGTTCCGTTGTATTGGGCCTGCCGGAAGTACGCCCTTTTCAAAACGGGTCAACCGATCGACTCGATGTGGCGATTCTTCTAACAGTCCCTGTTGCAACAACCAACATTTTCGAAAGCCGTGACGGGGGCTGTTGCGCGAACGGAAAGAGTGATACCATCCTGGTCGAGAAAACTCCGCGGGGAGGTGACGGATTGATTGAAGACGTTCCTCTCGCCGGTGGCGAGATGCTCTCACCGGTTTCGCGGGTCTTCCCCTTTACTCATCCCTCCGGGCCTCATTCACGAACCGGCCGCTCCGGCCGCCAAAGTTCCAAGGAGTTCATCCATGGAGAACGAAGTTCTATCCATCATTGATAAGCGTACCGGCAAAAGCTACGAAATCCCGATCCGTGACGGCAACATCCGCGCCATGGATCTTCGCCAGATCAAAAAAGAGCCCGACGAGTTCGGGATGATGACGTATGATCCGGCATTCCTGAACACCGCGTCCTGCCAAAGCAAAATCACCTTCATCGACGGAGACAAGGGAATCCTCCGCTACCGCGGATACCCGATCGAGGAACTGGCTGAACATTGCACGTTTCTCGAAGTCGCCTATCTCCTTCTCAACGGGGAACTGCCGTCGCAGGATCAACTCGGGGCGTGGGTGGAGCGCGTCAAGCACCACACCATGCTGCACGAGACCACCAAGAAGTTCCTGGAGGGCTTCCGTCATGACGCCCATCCCATGGGCATGCTGGTGAGCACCGTGGCGGCGTTGTCGACTGTGTATCCGGAGGCGCGCAACGTGCATGATCCGGAGAACCGCAAGCTGCAGATCGTGCGCCTGATCGCAAAGATCCCCACCATTGCGGCGTATGCGTACCGCCACAGTCTCGGATATCCGTACGTTTATCCGGACAACGACCTCGGCTACGCCGAGAACTTCATGAACATGCTGTGGAGGATGGTGGAGCCCAAGTACCTGGCGAACCCCGTGCTGGCACGGGCGCTGGATATCCTGTTCATCCTGCACGCCGACCACGAACAAAACTGCAGCACGAATACGATGCGCGCCGTGGGCAGTTCGTGGGCGGATCCCTATGTCTCGACGGCCGCGGCGGCGGCGGCCCTTTCCGGACCGCTACACGGCGGGGCGAACGAAGAAGTGCTGCGGATGCTCGACGAGATCGGGTCGAAGGACAATATCCCGGCCTATATCGAGTCCGTGAAAGCCGGCAAGCACAAGCTGATGGGGTTCGGCCATCGAGTGTACAAAAACTACGACCCGCGCGCCCGGATCATCAAGTGGACCGCGGACCGGGTGTTCGAGGTGACAGGACGGAATCCGAAACTGGAGATCGCACTGGAACTGGAGAAGATCGCGCTCAACGACGACTACTTCGTGAAGCGGAAGCTCTACCCGAACGTGGACTTCTATTCCGGCATCATCTACCAGGCGATGGGCTTCGACCCGTCGGTCTTCACCGTGTTGTTCGCCATTCCTCGAGTAGCGGGATGGCTGGCGCAATGGCAGGAACTGCTGGAGGATCCGGAGCAGAAGATCGCCCGCCCGCGGCAGGTCTTCACGGGTTACCCAGAACGCCATGTGACGCCGATGGCGAAGCGTGGCGTGATGGCGACGGCTCAACCGGGCGCGTGAGCGAGAGTTGCCAATGCCAGCCGGGTTCCCTGCGCGGTTCGCGGCTGGCATCGTGCCCTCTAGTTGCTGCAATACTCTTCACTTAGCCGTCACGGACACTTGGCCCGGTTGTCCGGCGCCTACAGTCGCGACGCATGACCTCTCCGAACCGCGGGTGTAAACCCGCGGGTTGCGTTGGGGCTCTCATCCAGACCTTCACCACGCCCGCGGGTTTACACCCGCGGTTCGAAGCGTGTGCCGCACGTTCCTAAGTGAACAGCATTGCCTCTAGTTGACGTACGGCCGTTTTAAGTGCGATTCGGCTTCCCGTTGAAGAATGGCGGGCGGCGCGGAGGCTAACAGCAGGCGGTATTGCTCGAGAGCTTCGTCGCGGCGCCCCGCCAGGTCGAGGGTTCGGCCGAGCTCCAGGCGGGCTTCCGCTCGGGTCCGATCGGAGGAGGCCGCGTCGCCAATGGCGGCTAGAAATGATTTCTCGGCCGCCGGTAGTGCGCCCGCCGCACGTTGCGCCATTCCCAGCCGGGTGTAGACCACTCCGGGTTCCACTCGCGTGGAACGATTCCCGTTTGCCTTGGCCTGCGCTAACACCTGCTGGTAGACCGCAATCGCTTCGTTCGGCTGCTTCATGCGCATGCGGGTGTCACCGATCTCGATGTGCACCAGAAAGTTTGCGGGGTAGTTCTGGTGCAGTTGCGAAAGCTTCTCAAGCGCCCTGTCAAACTCGTGGTCGCGCGTGTACAGAACCGCCAGGAGCGTCCGGACGTCGTCACCCACCAGGACAGCATTGGCGGCCACCAGTTCGAGCAGTTGCTTGCCTCGAGTCTTGCTGCCCGAGCGGCCGAGCAGGATGGTGAACCACCGCAGGCGCCACGGAATGGAAGCGGCGACGTATTGGTACATCGCCGCCGACAGCCGGGGATCGTAGAACTCCGGAGCCCTTACTTCCACCTCGCGATGGTGCCGCACGCCCTTGTCGCCGTTCGCGAAAGTGGCCCACCAGCTATGCTTCACGGTCGCCTCAAAGGTCGCCAGGTTCTGATACGCCACGCCGAGCAAATACCTGGCCCGGAGGTCTCGAGGGTTTTTCTCGATGCCGGCCTTGGCCAGTTCCATTGCCTGCCGGGAGACATCCCGAAACTGGCGTTCGCCTTCGGCGGATATGCCGACGCCGTATTTTGCGGGATTTGAGAAAAAGTCGGGCGCCGAGTACCGGTAGAGACTGAGGGCGCCCTCGCGATTCATGTGCTCGAGCCACTGGGTGCGGGCCAGGTAGACGTAGCCCAACGGGTCATTCGGAGAAGCCGCGATGATCGCCCGGCAGCGGTCACGGGCTTTCCCGTACTCCAGGCTGTACAGGTCGTGGTTGATTTCTCGAATCTGGCCGATTTCCTCCTGAGAGAACGGCGTGCTGGGGGCGGCGCCGAGATCGAAGCCGAACAGCAGCACGAGCAAGCCGAGACTGCGGGTCACGCCGGCGCCTCCAGCGGGAGAGTCACGGTGACCTGGGTTCCACGTCCGTCCGCAAGGGGACTCCGCAGTTCCAGATCGCCCTGCAGATGCTTCACGTTCTTTCGAACGATGGCAAGTCCCAAACCTGTGCCCTTCTGCTTGGTTGTGAAGAATGGCTCGAAGATCTTTTCCTGCAGTTCCGAAGGAATGCCCGGCCCCTCATCGGACACGCTGATCCGCACGCTACACCCGCCCTGGCGGTGGGCCTCCAGGCACACGCTTTCTCCCGGGCTGGAGGCCTGCAAAGCATTGATGGCGAGATTCAGGACGATCTGTTGAAGGCTTTGCCGATCGGGGCCTTTCAAATGGAGGTCCGGGTCGATACACGGTTTGATGGCCACCTGATGGGCCGCATACTCCCGCCCCAGCGCATTGACGACATCGTTCAGCATTTCGCTCAACGAGAACTCGGTCGAGTCCGCCGGCAAGGGACGGGAGAAGGTCAGCAACTGTTGGACGCAGTTGTTGAGCCGATCGGTTTCACCGACAATGAAACGCAAATCCTGGCCGTAGCGTTTCTCGGTGTCCGCGTCTTCGCGCATCAACTGAGCCAGGGTCTTGATGGAACTCAGCGGATTTTTCACCTCGTGCGCGATGGTGGCTGCCACCTTGCCGAGGGTGGCCAGGTGCTCCTGGCGGACGAGGGCCTTTTCGAGTTCGATCTTGTCCTGAATCAGCCGGCAGGCCTCCAGGGAATGGGCGGCTTCGCGGGCAAACGCGACAATCGCCCGGTCGAGATCGTCCAGAAACAGGTGCGGCGACGAGTCGACCCATAAGAGCCCGGCAAGATGGGTGACGTCGTACCTGAGGGGGTACAGGTAGTTGAACCCTGCCCTGGCCAGCAACTGCCGCAGTTCCGGATCCTGACTGTTGGTGACGTGGGCGAAATCCAGATGTCCGTTCTCCAGAAGCGTGGCTGCCTGTTCGACCGGGACACCGGCCGCCGGACTTGGAGCCCCGGCCTGAACGCGCTTATCCCTGTCCAGCAACTGAATCACGACACGGCGCAGGCCGTACTGCTCCTCGAGGCGGCGGCACAGGAAGTGAATCCTCTGCTCCAGATCGATGATACCCACGGCCTGTTGAATGATGAGGGTATTCTGTTCGGTGAAGCCGCGGTCTCGCCGTGTAAGCGAGCGGAACATCCAACCGAACAGCGGCAGCCAGAGCAATCCCGCGCCAACAATCAGGATCGGTTCCAGCTCCGTGGCGAACCAGTCGAGTTCGTGCTCGGCGAGCAAGGCGATCGCCTTAACCACCAAGAGGTACAGGCTGGACGCCAGCGCGAGCGCCGTGAGATGGATCAGCCTGCGGGCAACCATCACATCGAAGAGGTTGTACCGGCGGACAAAGTAAAGGGTACAGAGAATCGGAGCGAGCAGACCGATCGTCGGGAGCGGCGATTCCGGACCCGCGGCGGCGCCCGCCAGCGACACCAGCAACGCGAGCGCAAACAGCATGCGGAAGTGACGGATGGCGCGTTGTGGCGCAAATCTGGGCCGGGAGACCAACCACGAGGCCGCCGCCCCGGCCGCGAGCGCCAGGCCGAACAACCGCCCGGCCCACAGCAGGTTGCCCTCCAGCGCCAGGACGCCGATGGGCACGGCGATCAGAATCCCGCTCCAGGGAAGCCACCGCGGCCCTCCCAGCCAGACCGAGCACAGCATCCACAGCAGTCCGGCGGCGATCGCGAGCGACAGCCAAATCAACCAGACAAGCCACGCCAGGAACGCTGGATTCAGATTCCCGGCTGCCTCGATGCTCGTGTGCAACAGGGTCGAGATCTCAAAGATCGAGAAGGCCGCCATCGACCATGCCAGACCGGCAGCCAATCGGTGTTCCAGGCCCTTCCAGGGTCGCCGGTACAGCAGGACCCCGAGTAGCCCATACAGAAATCCCGCAGCCATCGAACCCAGCAACAGGAAGGCATTGACGTTGAGTTCTTCCATCGCTTCTCAACACCGGCACAAACGCAGCGAAGTCCCCTACTCTCAAGCTAGATCAAATTGTGGCGAACGGCACTCAGGTCAGGAAATGCCGCGGTGAGCGGGAAGGACGACTGAAAAGCGGGTCCCCCGGCCGGGGTGGCTGTCGACCTCGATGGCGCCGCCGTGCGACTTCACTACTTGCAAGCAGATCGCCAGTCCGAGGCCTGTGCCGACGCGGACACCCTTCGTGGTAAAACCCGGATCAAAGACTCGGGGAAGATGTTCCGCCGGGATTCCAGCACCCGTATCCTCCACGGCAACACACACGCGGTCCGGAGGAAACGAATGGGCGAGCACGCGAATCATTCCCGGCTTGCCGCTTTCGGCCACCGCTTCGCGCGCATTCGTCAGCAGGTGCATCCACACCTGATTCAGATCGCGGGGCCTCCCCTCGATTTCCAGGGAATCGTTGACTTCGAGCCGGAACTCGATCGTCGGGTCAAGTTGAGAGCGGAACAACGCCGCCGTGGTCTCGAGGCATTCACGGAGGGGGAAGCGCCTCCAGTCGGCCCGGTCAAGCTGGGCGAATTTCTGCAGATTCGTGACAATGCCCGCGATTCGCGAGCAGGCCGTCCGGGATCCGGCCGCGGTCGTCTTCAGTGATTCCGCGATCCGCGCCGAATCCTTCGCTCCTTCCAACAGGCGGGTGGCGCCCCGTTCGATGACATCGAGATTGCTCGTCAGCGCGCCCAGCGGGTTGTTGATCTCATGAGCGATCCCCGCCACCAGGTTGGATAGTGAAGCCAGTTTCTCGGCCTGGATCAAGGCGAGTTGCGATTGGCGGAGTTCCTCGAGCGTCTTTTGCAGTTGTTCCAGGTAGAGGCGGTTCTCGCGCAGCAGGCGTTTCTTCTCGACGGCGTTGCGCACGACGGCGCGCAGTTCTTCCAACTCGAACGGCTTGGCCAGATAGTCGTGAGCGCCGGCTCGCAAGGCCTCCACCGCCATCCCCTCGGAGCCGTGCGCGGTGATCAGGACGACGAGCGGCGCCTCGTCACCGAGTTCTCCGGTGCGCCGCAGGAGGGTGATGCCGTCCATCCCCGGCATGTTGATGTCGGAAAGCACAGCGTCGGGTGGATTGTGCTGAATCCGCTCCAGAGCCTCGACTCCATTCGACGCTTCCTCAACCTCGTAGCCTAGGTTGGCGAGCGCCCGCAGTATCCCGTATCGGGCAGCATGTTCGTCGTCGACGACCAACACTCGCGCTGGCTGACTCAATCCCTCACCTCGATCCGCCAGCCTCAGTATAGCCGAGGGTCTCCGGGCGTCATCCCGCGCCGACGGTGTCAGTTCTCCCTTGCGGCCGGCCGGCTGTGGTTCGTCTGTATTCCGTACCCAAATCATTTGGATCGCTTACCTTGCACCCGGCCAGTGCAATTGGCGCTCCAACTGCGGAAGGAAGGGCGATCCCCCAAAGCAAAGAGCTTTGAGGTAAGGAGAAACATCTCATGAACATCCGCCGATTGGCCTCACTCCTTTTCTTTTCTGCTTCGTCAATTCCTTTAATGGCCCAAACCGGAGGTCACGGTTACGGTTACTTCGGAGTCGACCTTCGCGACCGGTGCTGCGGCCGTCTGCTCACGGTAGGCGGGGGAGGTGACGCGTATGTCTACCGGGGTCTGGCTGTAGGCGCGGACATTGGCTACCTGTTTCCCAGTGATAGCGGGCGGGACGGAGTCGGGATCCTCTCGGTCAACCCCAGCTACCACTTCACTTCACGTAGCCGCGATCAGAAAGTCGTCCCGTTCGTGACGGCAGGCTACACGTTGGGTTTCCGGAGTGGTACCGCCAACTTCTTTAACTGGGGCGGGGGCGCGACCTTCTGGTTCCACCGGTCCATGGGGGTGCGAGCGGAAATCCGGGACATCCGAAACTCCCAGGAGTCGTTCAATACCTCATTCCGGATCGCATTCGCGTTCCGGTGAGTGACCCTCACGCCGACGTTTGTGCGCGCCAGCGCCGCAGAACGACTTTCAGGCTGTTCTGCACGGTCACGAAGCGCGGGTCGTCGTACAGGTTGAGCTTCTCGCGCCGATCGTTCGCCAGATCGAATAACTCGTTCGGACCGGCGCCCTCATTGCGCATCACGAGTTTGAACCGCCGGTCGCGAACCATCTCCGTATTGCGGAAGTGGGCATACACCGTTTCCCGCCATGGCCCGGAACCCTTGGGGAAGGGCCGATTCAGCACCAGGGGGAGGTAACTCCGGCCGGCCAGGTTCTTTCCCCCGGGCGGGTCGATCCCCGCCGCGTCGCAAACGGTCGGGAGAAAGTCGTAGAAGGAGATCATCTCAGGGCGGGCCGCATCCGGGGCTGTCTTACCGAGCCAATTCCAGATCATCGGCACCTGGAGCACTTCTTCGTACATGTTGATGGGATTGGAAGCCAGACCCTTGCTCCACAGGCCATGACGGCCCAGCAGGAAGCCGTTGTCCCCGGTGAAGATCACGATCGTGTCCTCGCGAAGCTTCCGTTGATCCAGCTTCGCCAGGATCTTCGGGATCTGGTCGTCGAGTGCGCTGACCGAAGCGGCGCATTTTCTGAGATTGCCGACGGTATCGCCCAGCAACTTCTTCTCGCGGAGGGCCTGGGGAGCCGCGGGTTCGTAGCCGAACGTCTCAAACGTCGTCTTCTCGTACATCTGGTAATACTTCTCCGGATGCCCGTCATAGGGAGTGTGCGGATTGAAGTAGCTCGCCGTCAGGAAGAAGGGCTGGCCCGCCTGCTGCTGGTCGAGAAACTCCAGCGCCTTCGCCGTCAGGTGGTCGGTCAGGTACCCCTTCTCCTCCACCACCTGGCCGTTCCAGCTCATCTTCGGATCCTGGTAGCCGCCGCCCAGCATGGTGTACCAGAACCGGCAATTGTGCTGGGGCGTCTGGTTGTCGCCCATGTGCCATTTGCCGACGTACCCGCAGCGATATCCCGCGCCGGCCAGCAGATCCGGGATCATCGTCTCGTTGCGGAAGGAGTCGGGCGGCGCCTTCTGTCCCTGGGGCGGATCGGCGATGGGGTTGTCGCTCAGAAAGTCGTGGATGCCGTGCTGGCGCGGCAGGCGTCCGGTAAAGAGCGTGGCGCGGCTTGCCGAGCAGATCGGCGTCGCCACATAGCTGTTCAGAAACCGCACGCCGGTGCGCGCAAGGAAGTCGATGTTGGGCGTCCGGATCTCCCGGTTGCCGTAGCAACCGAGCATCCAGGCGGCCAGGTCGTCACATAGGATGAGGAGGATATTGGGGCGCCGGGCATCGGCGGCCTGCTTCTTCTTCTGGCCCAACAGAGGGGACACTGCGGCGGAAGAGATGAGTTCTCGGCGAGAGAAACGCATGGGATCTACATTCCATGGTATGCCAGCGCGAGCAGGCCCTTAAGTAACGCCAGCGCCCAATACTGTTCACTTTGGAAACTGCGACGGGACGATGGCTCCGAACCGCGGGTGTAAACCCGCGGGTGCCGTGAAGGCGGATGTGAACGACGGCCCCATGCAACCCGCGGGCTTACACCCGCGGTTCGGAGAGATGATGCGCTGCGATTGTCGCGCCCTCCAGGTGTTGGTTACCGGAACGACAACCTCGTCAGTCCCCCATGGAGCGGGGAGAAGCCGTCCGTCAGGACGTCTTCTTGGCGGGAGCGGCCTTCTTTGCCGGCGCCGAGGTTTTTGTCTTCACCGCGCTGTCCGGCGCCTTCATCAAGCGCTCGACCATATTCTTGAGGTTGACCGCTTCGTTCTCGAAGAACGCCCCGTCGCCCGTGTGTTGCTCGCGGATGGTGCCGCTTCGGTCAATCGCCACCACAATGGGCACATACAGCTGAAACATCGGCGAGTGTTCCAGGAACTTCTCAACCGCCTCCCGCATCGACCACCCCATGGGAAATTCCGGCCGGAACTGCCTGACGAAATCCGGCAGGTACATGTTGGCCATCGGATTGAACGCGGCCGCGACCACCTGCAGCCCCTTGGGTCCATACTCCCGGTAGGCCTGGTTGAGCATCGGCACAAACCGCTGGCAGTGGGGGCATGTCGTCGAGATAAATGCCAAAACCACCGGCTTGCCCTTGTAACCGCTCAGCAGCGATTGCCCATTGGGGACCATGCGGACGATAAACTCAGGCGCCGGACGGGGCACTTGCGCGGAAGGGGCCACCCCGGAAAACGCCAACAACAAGGCTGCGGAGACTGCGGTACGCATTTCTTCATAGTGTATCAGCGGCCTTTTGACTTCGTCGCGGGCGATCCACTATCCTCGCGGAGATGATGTGCCGACTGTCCCTCGCCCTCGCCGCCTCCATACTGACGGCTCAGACCGTTCCGCCGATGCCCGACTCGGTCGTCCACGAGGCCGGCATCGAGTACTCCACCGTCGGGGCCCGCATGGCGATGGACGTGGTGCGCCCGCGCGCGGAGGCCACCGAGGCGAGGCCAACTGTGTTGCTGATTCACGGCGGTGGATTCCGCGCGGGGAACCGCCAAAGTTATCTGCCGATGGCCATCAAACTCGCCGAACGCGGCTATGTCGCCGCCACTGCCAGCTACCGCCTGTCGCCTCGCCATCAGTTCCCGGCGGCTGTGCACGACGTCAAGGCCGCGGTGCGGTTCCTCCGCGCGAATGCCTCCCGCTTTGGACTGGACCCCGAGCGCATCGGCGCGATGGGCGGTAGCGCCGGCGGACATCTGGTTCAATTCCTCGGCCTCACCGCCGGCGTGGCGGAGTTTGAAGGCTACGGACCGAACCGCGAGCATTCGAGCCGGGTCTCGTGTGTGGTGAACTACTATGGCCCCTCCGATTTTACCCAGTCCTATTCGAAGAGCGTCGACGCAGCCGAGGTGTTGCCGATGTTTCTGGGCGGCGACCTCGACCACAATCGGCCGATCCACATTCGCGCGAGCCCCCTGAACTGGGTGACGCCGAACGCCGCGCCGATCCTCTCGGTCCACGGAACGCTCGACCCGTACGTTGCCTACGAACACTCGGTCTGGCTGACCGAACGGCTGCTGGCCGCCGGTGTCCCGGCCGAACTCGAGACCCTCTCCGGCGCCGGGCATGGCTTCAAGGGGGCCGATGCCGAACGCGCCGAACAGCGCGCCTTCGCCTTCTTCGACAAACACCTGAAGGCCCGCACGCCGCAGCGGAGGATTCTCGTCTCCGATCACGGCCCCCTCGGCGAGATCGTCGCCATGGAATGGCCTTCCGCGAAGGTCCTCTGGACGCGGCCCAACAAGCGTGGGCACGACGTGCAGTCGTTGCCGGACGGCCACGTCCTCTTCACCATCGGTCCCGACAAGCGGGTCGTGGAACTCGACGCCAATCAACGCGAAGTGTGGAGCTACGATCAGGGCTTGGAGCATCCTCTGGCCGCGCAGAGGCTCGCCAGCGGCAACACCCTGATCGGTGACGCGCGGGCCGGAAAGGTGATCGAGGTGACTCCGGACAAGCGAGTAGTCTGGCAGTACGCGAGCCCCGACATCGCCAATATGCGGATGCGGAACAGCCACCGCACCGGCGAAGGTACGACGCTGATCGCGGTGGAGGCCGATGCCAAATTGATCGAAGTCGATAAGGGCGGAAAGGTTGTCTGGTCGTGGCAGGCGCCGGAGGGATCGGCGCGGCGTCTGTATCAGGGCCGTCGCCTGCCGAATGGCAACACGATGATGAGCCTCTCCGATCCGGGAGAACTCGTGGAGGTGGACCGTTCGGGCAAAGTGGTGCGTTCGATTGGAGGAAACAACAACGTCATCCGCATGGGCTGGGCCTCCGGGTTTGCCGTGCTCCCGGACGACGCCGTCCTGCTGGTCGACTACACCGGCCGCCGCGTGGTGGAGGTGGATGCGAAAGGCCGCGTCGTGAACGAATGGCGCACGGGCGCGCGAACACCAGCCAGCATCGACCTCGTGCGCTGAGAAATCGGACGCTCAGCGGCCTTGTGCCGCCAACCAGATCTTCGCCAGATGGTCTCCCAGCGTCCAACTGGCCATCGCACCCGAATCGGAGTCCAGGTTCGACAGAACCACGATCGTCATCTTCACTTGCGGATAGTTCTGGAGTACGGAGGTGAACCCGAAGTGTCCGCCGCCGTGATAATGGATCGCCTGACCCAGCCGGCGCGTGAGGACGATTCCATACCCGTAATGAGCAGTTTCGTGATCGGGGGTGTTTAGCGCCGTCTCCGGATACAATCCCAGCATCCGCTGAGTGGAATCGGCATTGAGTATCCGGCCTGTCGACAGGGCATCTGACCAGATTGTCAGATCCTGCACGGTCGAGTAGAGGGCTCCGGCCGACCAGGCGATCCGCGGATCAAAGAGATCCGCGTTGCGCAGTTCCTTGCCAGCCAAAACATACCCTCTGGCTTTGCGGGCAACGATCCTTCGCGGGTCGGCGTATCCGGAATCCCTCATCGCCAGCCGGTCAAAGATGCGCCGCTGGAGAAACTCCTCGTACCGCGCGCCGGACACTTTCTCGATCAGCATGCCGAGAAGGACATAGCCCGTGTTGTTGTATGTGAACTTTGTTCCGTGAGGAAACATCAGGGGCCGTGCCCGTACCGGGACCAGGAGGCAGTTGGGAATGGATTCGGCGTCCACGCTCTTCAGTTCTGGGTTGTAGCCTTTCTGGTCCGCCGCCGACGTGTAGATGGGAACCCCGGAGGTATGGGTCAACAGTTGGTGGATTGTCGCGGACTGCCACGAGGTGGGAAGGCCGGGAACGTACTTTCCGATCGGATCGGTCAGCCGGAATCGTTTCTCCTCCAGAAGCAACAGAACCGCGGCGGCCGTGAACTGTTTGGTCACGGAGTAAATGAGGAACCGGGTGTCGACGGTGTTCTTGACACCCCACTCGGCGTCCGCCCAGCCGCATGCCGCCTGAAAGACGGTCTTTCCATCTGCCGCGACACTCGCGACACCCATGAAGTTCTCCGATTGGCAGGCCGACTCGAAGCGTTTCCGCAAGTCGTCCCTGATATCCGCCGCATCGGCAGCGCCTACCGCCGCGATCGCCAACAGCAGGACTCTCCGGGTCACCGTCCTATGATATGTGTTGTCAGCGTTCAACCGTTTCGGGAACGCCGACCGCGCCGGGAGCGGCATCGGCGCGAGGACCAGACCGGGGGCCTCCGCTGGCTCGAAGGAACTACCCCCTTCCCCCGCGCGAGGGGATCGCCTACAGTGCTCCTGGAGGCATCCATGCAACCTGATGCGCGGCGCCCGGGCGCGCCCAACTTCGAGAACCTGCGCCGCACCATCTTCCGCCAGGGTCAGCCGGAGTACGTCCCGATCGTGGAGTTCGGGATCGATCGCGACGTCAAGAACGCTTTCCTCGGCCGTCCGGTACAAAGCCTCGAGGATGAAGTCGAGTTCTGGGTTCGGGCCGGCTACGATTTCGTGCCCATGCAGGCGGGAATCCGGAGCGTCATCCGCCCCGGACACTCGGCCGCGGACAAAGCGCCGCCGGCGGAGTTGCAGTCGCTGCTGCTCCGCAAGGCGCAATCCGCTTACAGCGTCTACACCGAAGAGGACCAGACCATGGCTTGGGCCGAGGAGCGCAAAGGGGTCATCTCCACGATCGAGGAGTTCGAGCGATTCCCGTGGCCCGATCCGGACCGCATGGACCTCTCGCCGTTCGAGGAAATCCGCGAGTACCTTCCTCCGGGCATGAAGGTGATCGCATTCCTTGGCTGGATCTTTTCCACCGTTTGGACTTTGATGGGCATGGAGACGTTCTGTTTCGCCCTGACCGAGCAGCCGGAACTCATTCGACGGATGTACGACCGGGTCTGGAGCTTTCAGAGCCGTATCTTGCTGCGCGTTCTCCAATACGACGTGGTGGGCGCCATCGCGCATCCGGATGACGTCGCCTACGCCGACGCGCTCATCGTGTCACCCAAACACCTGCGTGAGTTCGTGTTTCCCTGGTATCGGTGGAGTTGCACAATGGTGCGGGAGAGCGGCCGACCGAACATCTTCCACTCCGACGGCCGTCTCACCCCCGTGATCGGCGACATCCTGGGGTGCGGGTTCGATGCCCTCCACCCGATCGAGCCCAAGGCCATGGACATTACTCAACTAAAACAAGAGATTGGAGATCGTATCTGCCTGATAGGAAATATCGATCTAAACTACACCCTGACGCGTGGAACTCCCCGGGAGGTGGAAGACGAAGTCCGTGAACGGATTCGGACAGTCGGGCCGGGGGGCGGTTACTGCCTTGGGTCGGCGAACTCGGTGACATCCTATGTGCCGTTTGAGAATTTTAATGCCATGCGGGAGGCTGCTTTTCGCTACGGCCGCTATCCCCTCCAAGCCTGACCTAGACCCACCCGGATCGGGGGAACCGGGCTTCTTTCGGCTAAAATCCAGTTTCACAGCCAGATCGATGGGCGTTCCGTCCAGTTCCTGCTATTCTAGTAGCAGATGCAAAAACACCACGCCAGTCTCTCTTCGTACCATTTCCGACGGTCCAAGTGCGACGGCCTCATTGAAGTTCTGAATGAAGGCCTGTACGTCATGGCTGAGTACAGCGAGCGTACAGGCGTTGTGAAGTGGCAAAGGGTCGTGCTTGCCTCGCAGAGGGAACAGATCGAGAAGTGGCTCATCGAACACTATCCGGTCCAGGCCAAGAAGCCGGTTGAGGCGCCGAAGCGCCGGGTTTCGGCTCGGGCGGAAGTCTCCCTGGTGCGGGGTTCCTCCGGGACCAAGTCGGCCGAGCGGCGGGTCTGAAACCAGGCCCTACCACGAAGCTCTCCACCTCCACGGCACTTGGAAGCGGAATGCTGTCAGCACAATAGTCCTTCCACCGTCAACCTTTCGCCTTCCTGGCCTGTGCCAAGTGGTTGTCACACAGGGCAAAGCTGGAGATCGCTACGAAAGCTCCAAGCCCAGGAAGACTTTCGACCGCATCCACATCTCGTCGAGGCGATCGGTCAACTCGTGGCCGGAATCGAGCAAATGAACTTCGGCTTGGGAATGCCGGCGTTGGAACTCCGCCGCGAATTCGCACGGCACCACGTCGTCGCGAGTTCCGTGGAAAACCAGCACGGGTTGTTCGACCGCCGGGTAGTCTTCATAGCGCATCCCATCTTCCAGGAGGCCGTAGTGGATCTTCGCGTCCTCTTTACGGCCGTAGTGAAACAGGGTCATCCATCCGGTTTCTTTCCAGTTCCGGGTAGTCTCCACGCCCAGGCGCTGCGGCCACCGGCGCGCGAAGCCGAACGCGGGAGCCAGAAGCACGACCCGTTGGACTTCCGGGTGCCTCGCCGCATACAGCGCGGCCAGGTAGCCGCCCATGCTGGAGCCGATAAGGCAGGCGGGTTCGCCGGTCAATTCCCGCTCAATGACCCGCAACTGTCCGGTGAGGGTCAGGTGCTCGAAATCGCCGGCGGTCAGATCCGGGACTTCCAGGGTCCGGCCGGCCTCGGCAAAGCGCTCGCGAAAAAACGCGGCCTTGGTGGACGAGGCGCCCGAGGCAAACCCGTGCAGATACAACCAGCGCATCAGGCAGCCAGCCCCAGGCGCACCAGCAGCGGACGAAGGTCGGGGTCGCGGCCCATGAAGTCCCGATAGAGGACGGCCGGATCTTCGCTGTCTCCCCGGGCAAGAATCTTGTCGCGGAACGCCATCCCCACCCCGCGATCGAAGATGCCGGCCTCCAGGAAACGGTTGAACGCGTCGGCATCAAGCACCTCGGCCCACTTGTAGGAGTAGTAGCCGGCGCCGTAGCCCACCGGGGACGCGAACAGGTGAGTGAACGCAGTGACCATCGCGTGGTACGTCGGCAAGGGGACTGATGAGTATTCGTCGAGGGTGCGGCGCGAATACTCGACGATGTCGCCGTCCCGTTCGGAATAGACGCGGTGCAGCAGCAGGTCGACGATGCCGAACCCGAGTTGGCGCATCTGGCCGTTGGCCGCCCGGTAGGTGCGGGCCCGGCGCATGTTGTCGAACAGGTCCTGGGGAATCGGAGCGCCCGTCTCGAAGTGCCGCGCGAACAGATCGAGGGACTCCCGCTCCCAGCACCAGTTCTCGAGAATCTGCGAGGGCAACTCGACGAAATCCCAGGCAACGCTGGTCCCGGCCAGCGAACGAACGTCCACCCGGCTGAGGCAATGGTGCAGCAGGTGGCCGAACTCGTGGAAGATCGTCTCCACGTCGGTGTGCGTCAACAGGGCGGGCTTGCCGCCGGATGGCGGATTCAGATTGCCGCAGATCAGGCCCAGGTGAGCCGCGCGCGGTCCACGGTCCCCGGGAACTCCGGTGATGAACACGTCCATCCATGCGCCGCCGCGCTTGTTTTCGCGCGGGTAAAAGTCGGCGTAGAAGCCGCCGAGGAAGTCGTTGGACTCCTCGTCGTGGATCTCGAAGTAGTGGACCTTGGGATCCCACACCGGCACGCCCATCTTCTCCGTGACGCGGATGCCGAACAGCCTCCGGAAGATTTCGAACATGCCGGCCACCACCGGCTCCAGTGGAAAAAAGGGTCGCAGGACTTCCTCATCGAAGTTGAAGAGGGCGGCGCGCTGCTTCTCCGACCAGTAGCCGACGTCCCACGGGTTCAGGGTATCGGGCGCGGAAGCCTCCACCGATTTCCGGAAGCGGACCAGGTCTTGATTCTCGCGGCGGAACGCGTCCGTCGTGAGGGTTTTGAGTTCTTCCAGAAACGCTTGCGCTCTGGCGCCGGTGTGAGCCATGCGGTCGTCGATCACCAAGTCGGCGAAATCGGCGAAGCCGAGCAACCTGGCCTTTTCCTTCCGCAACTCGAGAATGCGGGGCAGCAACGGACGATTGTCAAACGCGTCGCCGGAAGCCCGGGTCGCGTTGGCGCGGTACAACTGTTCGCGAATGGAGGCGTCGTCCAGATACGTGAGGACGGCGTTGTAGCTCGGCGCCTGGAGAGTGAAGCGCCATCCCTGCCGCTCTTTGGCCTGAGCGCTCTCGCGGGCCGCCTCGCGGGCGCTCTCCGGCAATCCGGCCAGCTTTGTTTCGTCGTCGATCAGGAGTTCGAACCGGTTGGTCGCGTCCAGAACATTTTCCGAGTACTTGGTGGTGAGCTTTGACAACTCGACGTCGATCTCCGCCAGGCGCGCCTTGCCGGCCGCGTCCAGGTCGGCGCCGGCGCGTTTGAAGTAGTCCACGGTCTTGGTGACAAAGCGCCGCCGCGTCTGGGTCAGCGCAGCCGCCTCCGGCGACGCGGCGTACGCCTTGATCGCCTTCCACAGTGCGTCGTGATGCGGAATCGTGGAGTAGAACTCGCTTACCTTCGGCTGGATCGCGTTGTGGGCCGCGCGGAGTTCCGGGTACGTCGCCACGGATTCCAGGTGCCGCACGATGGCCAGCGCGTAATCCAAACGCTCCGTGATGGCTTCATAGGCCAGCATCGTGTTTTCATACGTGGGCTCGCCGGAGGGCGACGCGGCTGTTTCGAGCCGCTCTTTGGCGTCGTGTAGCAATTCCTCGAATGCGGGCTCCACGTGTTCGGCGCGGATCTCGTGGAATGGGATCTCGAACTGAAAATGCAGCAGTGGATTGGGCAACATGGGCTTCTGAATACTAGGGCCTAGGAGTGGAACGCGGCATATAAGCGATCGTACGTAGTTTCCATCGCCTCGGGCAGAACGCGCGTTTCCCCAATCGTGGACATGAAATTGGAGTCGCCGACCCACCTCGGCAGGACGTGCATGTGGATGTGGCCGGCTACGCCCGCGCCCGCGCATTCGCCCAGGTTCATGCCGATGTTGATGCCGTGCGGGCGGTAGGCCGTCCGGATACACCCCTCGGCTACCCGCGTCAGACGCATCAGTTCGACCACGGTGTCCTCCGGAGCGCCGGTGAGCGTAGCCACGTGCTCATACGGCGCCACCATCAGATGGCCGTTGGTATAGGGGAACAGATTCAGCAGGACGTAATTATAGACGCCGCGGTACAGAATCCAGTTTTCCCGATCGAGGCCTGACGCGGCCTTGTCGCAGAAGATACACCCGCCGTTGCCGGCGGATTTGGTCACGTAGTTGTAGCGCCACGGACTCCAAAGCCGGTCCATCAGAGGGTGGGCGCCGGTTCTACCGGCTCGGCGCCGGCTGTCTGGTTGACCAGATCCTTCAACTCCTTGCTGGGCTTGAAGTATGGAATCTTCTTGGCCGGGACCTCAACACGGGTCCCCGTTTTGGGGTTCCGGCCGATCCGCGGCTGGCGTTGACGCGTTCGGAAGCTGCCAAAACCGCGAATCTCGATCTTGTCGCCGGTACGGAGCGAGCGAACGACGCTGGAGAAAATCGCCTCCACAATTACCTCCGCTTCTTTTCGCGTCATCTCAACCACACGTGCGACTTCTTCAATCAGGTCCGCTTTTGTCATCTTTCACCTTCCCCTAAATTTGGTCGCCGGTTCGTTCGTCTTACTTCGGTTCGTCGCCCTCGTCCCTGCTGCGCTCCTTAAGACTCATGACCTCTTCGATCGTGCTCGTGGCGGCCGCCGCCTGGCGCTGATAATCTTCCAGGCGCGTGCGTTCTTCGTCGTCGGATATGGCTCTCAGACTCAAGCCGATCCGCTTCTCAGCTTCGCTCATCTTGATGATTTTGAAGTCGTACTCGTCGCCGATCGCGATGGGTGGCTCCTCCATCTTGCGGGGAGAATAGCCGGGAATTTCGGAGTTGTGGCAGAGGCCTTCGACGCCCTCCGCCAGTTCCACGAAGGCTCCGAACGACGCCATCCGGCAGACGCGGCCGCGTACGACATCGCCAACCTGGTGATTCTGGAAGTAAAGCTCCCAGGCATCCGGCTGCAGTTGCTTGATCCCCAGCGAAAGGCGGCGGTTCCTGGCGTCAATTCCCAGAATCACAGCCTGCACCACCTGGCCCTTGCGGAGCATCTCGGAAGGATGGCGAACCCGCTTGGTCCACGACAGATCCGAAACGTGCACCAGGCCGTCGACGCCCTCTTCAATCTCCACGAACGCGCCGAAATCGGTCATGTTCCGGACTCGTCCTTCCACCACCGAGCCCACGGCGTAGCGTTCTTCCAGCGTCGTCCACGGATCGGGTTCGAGTTGCTTCAACCCTAACGAGATGCGGCGTTGGTCGGAATGCACTTCCAACACGACGCACTCGACCTCATCGGACTTTTTGACGACCTTGGACGGGTGCTTCATGCGCCGCGACCAGGTCATTTCCGAGATGTGGATCAGGCCTTCGACGCCGGCCTCCAATTCGACGAAGGCGCCATAGTCGGTAATGTTGACGACCTTGCCGATGACGCGGCCGCCGATGGGAAAACGCTCCGTCACCGTCAGCCAGGGATCGGGCTGAAGCTGCTTGATTCCGAGGGAGACCCGCTCCTTTTCCCGGTCGAACTTGAGGACCTTCACCGTGACGGTATCGCCCACGTTGACGACTTGCGAAGGATGATTGACTCGGGCATGCGACATGTCGGTGACATGCAGCAACCCGTCGATGCCCCCCAAGTCGACGAACGCGCCGTAGTCGGTCAGGTTCTTGATCGTGCCGGTCAGCACGGCGCCCTCTTCCAGTTGTTCCAGCGTGATCTTCTTGCGATGTTCCAGATCCTGCTCGATGGCCGCCTTGCGCGACAGCACGACGTTGCCGCGCCTGCGATTCAGCTTGATGATGCGGACCGGAATGTCCTGGCCGACGAAGGAGTCGAGGTTGTGGACCGGCCGGGGGTCCAATTGGGAGCCGGGCAAAAATCCCAGCACACCGACATCGACCGAGAGGCCGCCCTTGGTGCGCGCCACGACGTGTCCGGTCACGGTTTGCTGTTGCTGGAAGGCCTCTTCCAGTCGGTCCCAAATGCGAATGCGATGGGCCTTCTGGTGGGAGAGGAGGATATAGCCTTCGGGACGCTCGCCGTGATCGATCATCACGTCGATCACGTCACCGGGCCGCACGGTCACCTGGCCGTCGGGGCCGATGAATTGGTCGATCGGGACCATGCCCTCGGACTTATAACCAATGTCGACGATGACGTCGTTGCCGGCGATGGACAGGATGGTACCGTGGAGGATCTCGCCCTGCGCCGGAGGAGCCAGGTGGCTGTAGTCCTCGAGCAGGTGTTCGTACGCCTCCTCGCCGGTGATGGCGTCTCTATCCAATGGTTCCTGGTTCTGGTTGCTGGCCATCCCTGGCTTTGGCCTCCCCTCGAGAAAGCGCCCGAACGACCCTCCGTGGCCTCATCCCGGATTGTTCAAGTTGATGTTCGAATCCGCAATAAACCACTGATAGATCAGTCGATTAGACACCAAGATAGCGTGCATTCTCAAACCTGTCAACCGACAGTACTATCCGTTCGATTGGA
>CAZGUX010000111.1:0-4759 GCA_964529305.1 uncultured Solibacteraceae bacterium
GTCAGGGAGTCTCCTCCCATGCGGTGGCGCGACCTCGGGGACTTCTCGCCGATCGTGGAAGGCTTCCGCTATATGCGGAGCGACCGATTCCTGGGCTCCACCACCATGGTCAAAGGCGGACTGGGATTCCTGGGGGCGAACCTGGTGTTGCTGCCCGTGCTCGGGCACCGGATCTTCCCAATTCCGATGGAAGGATACCCGGCCGAGCGCGGCGCGATGCTCGGCATGAGTGTGTTGATGGGCTCCCGCGGGATCGGAGCGCTTCTGGGCCCGTTTGTGAGTTCTCCGTGGGCCGGCATGGACGAAGGGCGCCTCCGGCGCGGCATCGTCTTCGGGTTCATCGCCGCGGCCATCGGCTACATGTTGCTCAGCCAGGCGCCCAATCTGTGGGTTGCCTGCCTGCTGATCGTACTCGCTCACGGCGGCGGATCGACCATCTGGGTGTTCTCCACCACGTTACTCCAGATGTATTCGAAGGACCGCTTTCGCGGCCGGGTTTTCGGGGCCGAGTTGGCGCTGAACATGGTGACGATCTCCATTTCCAGTTCCATCGCCGGCCGCCTGGTGGACCAGGGCATCTCCCCGCGAACGGCTGTGCTCGTCACCGGGTGCCTGCTGCTGCTCCCGGCGCTTCTGTGGTGGTACACGCTGCGCTGGAAACGAACCGCGCCGGTGGGCGGGGAGCCGTCGCCTCCCCAGGCCGGAGCGATCACGCCCCCGCTGTAAGCGCCTCGTGGGCGGCGAGAGCGGTGTTGGCGTGAATTCGCACCGTATCGCCGGGGTCAAACGCATACCCGCCGGCGAGCGTGATGGCGACCGCCGCGCCCGCGTCCACCGAAGCGCCGATCGCCAGCCGGTCCCGCTCGTGCAGGCCTTCAATGCTGAGGTTCAGCCCTCCGAGTTGGTCCATCTGGTAGGGATCCGCCCCGGCCACGTAGAACACGAGTTCCGGCTTGAATTGTTCCAGCGCCGGGATCAGCGCCGCGCGAAGGCGGGAGAGGTACTCGTCGTCGCCCACGCCGTCATCCAGGTGAATGTCGAGGGACGAAGGCGGCTTCTCGGCCGGGTAGTTGTCCCGCTGGTGGATGGAGAGGGTAAATACGGAGGGGTCGCCCGCGAAGATGGCCGCGGTGCCGTTCCCGTGATGGACATCCACATCCACCACCATGGCGCGTTCGATCCGGCCTTCGCGCTGCGCCAGGCGAAGGGAGACGGCGATGTCGTTCAACGCGCAAAAGCCCTCCCCGTGACCCGCAAAGGCATGGTGGAAGCCGCCGCCGATATTGAATGCCACCCGCCGTTCCAATGCCTGGCGCACGGTCAGAATGCTTCCTCCGGTGGCGTAAAAGAACGCTTCCACCGTCTTGCGGGAATACGGAATCTCGAGCTTGAGGATTTCGAAATAGGTCAGGGTCCCGGTAGACAGGCGCTTCACCCACCCCGGGTCGTGCGCGGCGGCCGCCTCCTCCTGCGTCACCGGAACGGGCGCGAGGAAGTCGGCTTCGTTCGCGAACTTCGTGCGCAGGAGGTACTCCCGCAGCATGGGATACTTCCTGGCCTGGAAGACGTGGTCGCCCAGATTCAGGTCGTAGAGGTCGTGATAGATCAGCGGGAACAGTGACATCAGCAGCAGGCCTGAACCGCCGTAATCACGGCCGTGTTGTAGATGTCGTCGACGGAAGCGCCGCGAGAGAGGTCGTTGGCGGGCTTGGCCAGTCCCTGCAGGATCGGCCCGACCGCCGCCGCCCCACACAGCCGCTCCATCAGCTTGTAGCCGATGTTGCCCGATACCAGGTTCGGAAAAATGAGCGTATTGGCCATGCCGGCGACGGTGGAGCCGGGGGCCTTCGATCGGCCCACCGCCAGCGAGATGGCGGCGTCGGCCTGCAGTTCGCCGTCGACGTGCAGACCGGGATCCCGCTCCCGGACAATGCGCAGGGCTTCCACTACGACGTCCACCGACTTGTGTTTCCCGCTGCCCTTGGTCGAGAACGACAGCAGAGCCACGATGGGCTCCACGCCGACGAGGTCGCGGGTGGTCCTGGCCGAGGCAATCGCGATCTCCGCCAGCTGAACCGAAGTGGGCTCCACCACCACCACGCAATCGGCGAACGTGATCAGGCCGTTGTGCCCGAACGACCGGTCATGAAGCGCCATGATGTACACGCTGGAGACCACTTTGGCCCCGGCGCGCGGGCCGATGGACTGCAGCGCGGCGCGCACCGTCTCGGCGGTCGTGTTGGCCGCCCCACCGACGGTGCCGTCGGCGTCGCCGGCTTCCACCATCAGGGCTGCCAGATACAGGGGCCGCCGGGCGATCGCTTCCGCTTCCATCCGGGTGACCCCGCGCGAGCGCCGCCGCTCGTAATACACCTGAGCGTATTTCCGCACTTTGCCGGTGTCCTCGGGATCGAAAAACGTCACGCCCGCGGGGGGGCGGGTCGCAGGCCTCCCGACGACGACGGGGCGGAGGATCTGATCCCGGGCCAATCGCGCCGCCGCCTCGACGATCCGGGGATCGTCGCCCTCCGGAAAAACGATGCGGCGGGGGTTCTTTCGTGCCTCGACGGTGAGCCGCGACATGAATTCGACGGCCGACTGGGGGAGTGACATGGAAACCCCCATTCTAGCGGCTCGCCACGGCATTGGGTACCCACCCTATAGAACGCACGTCTCTCTGCCGATAGACATAGGACCCTAGGCCCCCCATGGAACAGGAGTCGCCCCAAAGCCTCGCTGAAAACCAGCCGCCGATCCCCGCTGCAACCAAGCCGAACTACGGTCTTGACTCCCCGGGTATCGTCAAGATATTGAGTTGCTTTGGGTTATTTGCACTCGTCGCGGGGTTTCTGATTGACGTTCCAGACGACCTCTTCCTGCTGCAGGCTCCGTTGGTTTCCTTTCGGCTGGCGGGAATTATGGCCGTTCTTCAGGCCGCCCTCCTGGCGGCCAGCAGCATGGTTGGCAAGCTGAAGGAAAGGGATCGCCTGATTAGCGCGATCCTCTGGCGCGGTGACGAGCAGGTTCTCGACGTGGGTTGTGGCCGCGGACTGCTGCTGATCGCCGCCGCCAAGCGACTGAGAACCGGCCGGGCTGTGGGGGTCGATACGTGGCGTTCGCAGGATCTGACCGACAACTGGGCCGAGGCGACCATGGACAACGCCCGGATTGAAGGCGTCGAAGATCGCGTGGCGGTCCAGGCCGGCGATGTCCGCGAACTCCAGTTTGAGGATTGCCGCTTTGACGTGGTTCTTTGCGCGCTCACGCTGCACTTACTGGCCGTTCAGGCGCACCGGGAAAAGGCGATCGGGGAAATCGTTCGGGTGCTGAAGCCGGGCGGGCGGTTCTATCTGCTGGAAATGGGGTTCGGCTCCGACCTCGTCCGGTATCTGAAAAGCGCCGGGTGCACCGATGTTCGCCGATCCGGATTCCGGTTCCGTATCTACCCTCCAGCCCGTGTCGTGTCTGGCGCAAAGCCCTCCATCGGGTGACCCGGTGGGTGAGAAACCGCATCGACCGCTGGAGCCGGTCCCATTGCGGCCCTCTATCCCAAAGATTTTAGGGTAGATCTCCCACCCCATCGGTTGTGGCCTCTACATTGCAGATTTCTCCTACGGTTGACCCATTTATATGACCCTTCATTTCAGTAAAGGAGATGTCGCATGCAAACCGTTTCCGTTACCCAATGGTTGAGGCTGGCCGGGATTTCCGTACTCGTGCTGGCTGTCGCGATCGTCCTGAGCGGGGGCGTTCTGAGCGCCCAGGCAAAGGGAATCAAGAAGGTCCCGGTGCAATCCACACCGAAGGACTCGGGCGTAGAGATGTACAAGGCGTATTGCGCGTCGTGCCACGGGATGGATGGCAAAGGGAGAGGCCCGGCGGCCTCGGCCCTGAAGATGCCACCCACGGACCTCACGATGCTCTCGAAAAACAACGGCGGCAAGTTCCCGGAGCTGAAATTTCAGAACATCCTGAAGGTGTCGAGCCCGCTGGCGGCCCACGGGTCCTCGGACATGCCCACCTGGGGTCCGATCTTCCGGAGCCTGGAGCAGGGCAGTGAGAGCTTCGCCCAAATGCGGCTGTACAACCTCTCGAAGTATATCCAGGGCATGCAGGCTAAGTAGTTTGAACGTCAACGGCTTGTGCCGGTCCCGAACAGCCCGGTCGAAGGGCCGGCCCGGCCGGTGGCGCGGCTTCTCTCTCGCGTGTTACACTACTGGGCGAGTCTCGTTCGCCGCCCAAAGTGGCAGACGTAGAGTTGTGTGAACAGGCTCTTCGCACAGGTTTGGACGGGTGGCCGAGCGGCTAATGGCAGCAGACTGTAAATCTGCCGTCCTTCGGGGCTACGGAGGTTCGAATCCTCCCCCGTCCACCAGACTTGGCGAAATCAAAGTGGGCCGATGTAGCTCAGCTGGTAGAGCGCGTCCTTGGTAAGGACGAGGTCACCGGTTCAATCCCGGTCATCGGCTCCAGGAACTTCTGAAATCCGGTTCGAGGAACGACGTTTTCGCGCGAAAGCGCCGGCGCCTCGAGCGGTGAACGCGGGCGCATGATGCAAATCGTGCTCCCGCGTTTCCGCATCGAGCGAAGGTGTGGAATCGGGCGAGAGGCAGATCACCATGGCGAAAGAGAAATTTGACCGCAGTAAGCCGCACGTCAACATCGGGACGATCGGGCACATCGATCACGGCAAGACGACCTTGACGGCCGCGATCACCCGGGTGCTGGCCAAGAACAATCCGAAGGTGAAGTTCCGCAG
>CAZGUX010000112.1:0-35872 GCA_964529305.1 uncultured Solibacteraceae bacterium
ACGAATTCATTTCCCTGAAGGACCATCCCCACAAACTCTTCCTCGCAATGGGCACCATTGAGAAGGCCTTCAGGGTTCGCTGAGACGGAGTCCAGCCCTCACACCTTCGGCAGTTCGTATCCTTTGCGGCGCGGCCGATTCGCCATCAGGTCGGCCTCTTGGTCACCGGCGAACTGTTCCTTCTTCGGATCCCACGTGAGCTTCCGGTTCAACCGCCGGGTGATGTTGGCGAGGTGGGCGAGACTCACCGACCGGTGGCCGATCTCCACGTCGGCGTTCGGCGTCTTGCGCCCCGGGATGCAATCCAGCCAGTGCTTCATGTGGTATTGCGCCTGCCACAGCGCCCGCTTATCGTGCCACTTGTCGATCTCCTCCTGCGGAGGCAGACCCAGTTCGACCCCCGGAGCGTCGATCTTGAAATTGTTGCGCCAGATGTCGATGCTGCCCTTTTTCCCGACGAAGCGCCCGCCGCCCATCAGGTTGCCCGGAGGCAGGTCGAGATGGACGGTGACCCCGTTCGCGTAACGGAACGCGATCGCGCCCTTGGGGCCGTCTTCGAGCGGCCACAGTTCCACGGGCCCGGTGCCGTCCATGCCGAGCGCCCATTGAATCTGGTCGAATCCGTGCGCTCCCCAATTGGTCATCTCGCCGCCCGAGTAATCGAGCCACCCCATCCAGCCGAACTGCAGTTTCTTGCTGTACGCCCGCATCGGCGCCTGGCCGAGCCACATGTCCCAGTCGAGCTTGTCCGGCATGGGGTCGTCCGGCAGCGCGGGGATCGGGGCCGAGGAGGTGTAGTTCGTGCCATGCGCCACCTTCAGTTTGCCCAACCCGCCTTTGCGGACCAGCCCGCAAGCCATCTGGTTCATTTCCATCGAGCGCTGCTGGCTGCCCACCTGGAACACGGTCTTGTACTTGCGCGCGGCTTTCACCAGCACCTTCCCTTCGCCGATGTGCAGGGTGAGGGGCTTCTCGGCATACACGTCCTTGCCGGCCTGGCACGCGTGAATGCACGGCAGCACGCGGCCGTGGTCGTGGGTGGCGACGATGACGGCGTCAATGTCCTTCCGGTCGAGAATGCGGCGGTAGTCCTGATACAGGTCCCACTTGGCGTTCCGCTTGGCGGCGGCTTCTTCGCAGCGGGCAAGGTAGCAGTCGGCGGCGGCGACGATCTGGCCCGGCTCGGGAAGCTGGTCGATCAGGAGTTTGCCGCGGCCTCCGACGCCGATGATGCCGATGCGAATACGGTCATTCGGCCCCGGCTTTCCGGGCTTGCCCAGGATGTGGGAAGGGACAATCACGGGCGCAGCCAGCGCCGCGCCGGTGGCGAATTGACGGCGGGACAGGCCTTGTTTCTCGCTCATCCGCAAAAACCTCGTGTGCCTCTTTGTATCAACCGGGTGCGGTATTGTCCAGCGGGTCCAACCCGCGGCCCGCGGACCGGTCTTTCTTAGCGCGCCGACACGCCCCGGAAATGCGCCATCCCGGCTGGCGACAATGCCGGGGCACGCGTTTCGCCCGTTGCCCTCTGCCGGAACGGCTGGGTGCGGACGAGTTCGACAGGACGCATCTTTCCCGACCCTGGTGATCGCAAGCGAACCGCCGCGGGCGGCAGGGTGCAGGGAGCAAGTGTCGTGAGTGGAGTGTCTTCCGCGCGGCTGACCGCGCTCCTGTTCACATTTCTCAAAAAAAAGAAAAATTCGACCACAAATGCCTTCAGTAGCTCGCAACTTCCCTAGTTGCCGAGAGTTGGCGCGACCCTGCGATTCGTACATGTTCGGATTTTTCTGAACTGTCTGGTGCTTTCGCGTTTGCATCCGGAGGAGCGCCGGATGTCCATTCTGATTCCGAACCGTCGTGGTTGCCATTGGCTCTCGTTTTCACCTTCACCATAACGCGGGCGCAAGAGACCACAATTTTCGATTCTCGGATGTAATTGAGCCGACGGGTGAAATAAAAAAAAGGACGATTGATCTGAGCACGAACCCCTGGCCGGGAAAAGGGAGAATCGGGCTGGACGGGCGACCTGTCTTCTTGGGCGAAGGTAGCGCACTGATCGAGCACCCTAGGCCGTACTAACTGAGCCCCCCCCCCACATCTGCGCAACGTCGTACCCACACAAGAGCGTTTTGAAACGCGCCGGGGGGGCTGTTGCCAGAATGCTTCCTAGTCCCATTGTAATTGGACCTGGTGCGGCGTTTAGTAGTTCATCGACTGCCGCCGCAACCGGAACACCAATTCGATGAAGCCTGGCCTTCTTCGCGCCCTGAACATTCCTCACCTCTAGCTGGGAATGCTCAAGGGCAACACCGAGTGACGGTACAACCAGGTAGGCACGAGACGTCTCGCCGGGGCTGTCGAATGCCTGGGCGTAGAGGAAGCACTGGTAGATGTCGGCGTTGTCCAATTTGGGTGTCGGCTTGTATTTCGCGTCTACAGCTACGCTTCCAGCCGGCTTGACCAGAACAAAGTCCGGGATTACCGAACTGTAGGGACGATTGCGGTCCACTTCCCAGAGCACAGTTCTCGTCTTCATCTGGTACTGAACCTTGCAAGACGTTCCCACGCTGAACTCGATCAGCTTCTGAACGAATCGCTCAAAAAGCAGATTCATGTCGATCAAGAACACTCTGCTCTGGAGGGGGCCGGGGGCGAGCAGATCAGCTACGCCCATCGCGTCCAGGATCAACCAACATAGTTCGTGGGCACCGGCGTAGTGGGCGTTCAAGCGGTGATAGACAAGGCGGCTCCGGAGGTCCCTTGGGTCGATGTCCTCGCCACAGATTGAAGCAAACTGCTCATACAAACTGAGCACGCGGCGGCGCAGAGTGCCGTCTCGAACAAGCTTCCGACTCGCCCCCAGCACAAACGCTAGAAGCCGGTTCTCGTCGATGTCGCTATCGTGATCGTCGAATCGGCACTCCAGAAGATCAAGCTGGCCGAAACGCCTTCGCCATTGCCGGTCAGCCAAGAAACGGCCACGCACAACATTGAGGGCCTCTTCACGCTCGATGTAATCGTGAAGCACCCCACCTGCGAGGATTCGTTCACACTCCCTGACCAACAAAGCAGAGAGCAGATCCAACAAATCGGCAGTTCGCTCAGGACGCAACGTGCGGATCGCCGCGCTTTGCCACGTAGCCTTCAAGCCACCGGTCAGGGTGAGCAGCTGCACCAGGCGGATGTTGCCGTCCGCCAGTTTCGGAACAACGCGGAGGTCGAATCTCTCAAACCGGACTAAGCCCACCCACGATTGCGAGCGAATCCGAAGTCCACTCGTAAGCTCGTCGATTGTCAGACGTCTCAAGCGCAGAAGTTCATCGGCGAGGCGGCGATCGCTTGGAGATAGGGCGGCATTGGGAATGAACCGCTCGTCCCATTCGCTCAGCTCAACCAGCCCGATATTGGGAGCTGGACTCACGCCGACTTTTCCTCGGCGACCATCTGAATCAGTGCTGCAATCAACTCGTTCGGATCGTTCAGCAGATCCTCGTTGAATCGCTGCTCCTCTCCGTCCACAAGTTTGGACCCGAGATAGTTGGTGAGCGCGCTGAAGTCGTCGTAGCAATACTCCTGCAGCGCAGGCAGGATTTCTTGCCGAAACCTCTGAGCAAACTGATCCGGGTCCGTGACCGGCTGTCCAGCATCGAGGAAGTAGGAATGCCCAAGCTGTTTCTCTCTCCCGACATGCTTTGAGATCCGAATGTTAAGGGTCTCCATCAACTCGTCCAAGGCGAGACCACCAACCGCAGCACCCTGAAGTTTTCGCGAGTCCGGCATAAGTTCAAGGAACGCGAACCGACGTCGCAATGCCGAATCCAGTAGTCTGATGCTCCGATCCGCCGTGTTCATTGTCGCGAGGATGTATAGGTTCGAAGGAACCGAAAACGATTCCTTGCTCTGCGGCAGGACCACAGGCAATCCTCGCTTGTCTCGTTCCAGGATGGTGATCAGCTCGCCGAAGACCTTCGAGACGTTCGCCCGATTGATCTCGTCAATGATGAGCAGAAACCTTTGGTTTGGCTTGGCCTCAGCTGTCCGACAGAGCCGCTTGAACAGGCCGTCTTCGAGCTTCATTCCAACGCGGCCTTCGCCGGCATCAAAAGGACGAAGTCCTTCAACAAAGTCCTCGTAGGAATAGGAAGGATGAAACGTCGTCCACGTCAGGGCTCCAAGAGTTTCTTCGCTCAGCAACTTCGCGCTTTCAGGATCTTTCTCTCCAATCATGTCCGCTAGTTCCTCGACCTCCTGCGGGGTCAAAGAGAAAAGCGTGCCCTGGTTGTTGAAGCGCACGGGTTCGGAACTCTTCAAATCTTGGCGCTCCAGGATCTCCTCCCAGGAGGGACCGTTAATCACTTTGCGAATGGGAACGACCTCAAATCCCAGGGTCTCCGAGTCCATCTGGGAAGCCCCTTTGCTGACCTTGGCAATCGCCATGATGCGCTTGTCAGGACTCGCTTGATAGCCGACGATGAGATCCCCAGGCCGGATCACCGAGTAGTGCTTCTGCATCCTGCCACGCCGCCACACTTCGCTGCCCTTGTTGAAGAGGATGTCCCACTTCCACTCTTTCGGATTCGCGACGACCCACCACACTCGCCGAGCACTCACGCTAGTCGTCAGCCGGCGCTCAGCGGCGGAAAACAGTTCCGGACTCGCCAAGATGCCGTTCGCATCTTCAGAGCTGTTTCTGAGCATCCACCAAGCAGCGAATCGGCGTGTGACGTAAGTCTTTCCTGTCCCCGGTGGTCCGTAAAGGATCAGCTGCCCCTTCCGCTCAAGAGCATCTGCGATTGCCGTGTAAAGCGGATCCGTCACGGCAGGTGGCTCAACGCTCCCACCGGCCGGTTTCTTCCCCGACCTCTTCAGGATGGCCTCGTAAAGTTCCGATGGAACATTCGCGACCGTGACTAGAGCCCAACGCTTCTGCGGGTCGATCTCCTGGGCGAATGATGTGTCCCACTTCACCCGAACGGTATGACAAAACTCAGAAAGTTCAGGCTTCCACTCGTACCCTGGAGCGAGCACCTCACCGATGGCCAGGACACGCGAAATCCCCTTATTCGCAACAACGATGTCGCCCTCTTCGAGCTCGGCTAGCTGCCAGAGTTCATTCCCCTTCTTTTTGATCGTAGCCAGATGGTTGTTGTAGTTGTTGCCGAACTCCTTCCGGAACTCTTCCTCGAACTCCTCTTTCCCGGCAAACTCACGCAGGTCGCCCACGCCATCCCAACCGACGCGGATGTATTTCCTTTCGAAACAATCCTCCCAGTACTTGGCGTCCTCGCCAGGAGCGATTTTGACAACTCTCCTCGTGTCCTTTGGATCACTCCACCAGTAGAGGAAGCGCTCGATCTCGTTAGTTGTCCATCCTTGGAGTTCCGGTATCGCGTAGGCCGCCTTTGTGAGCGCCCTGTTCAGCGCGATCCGCTCAGCCGAATCAAGCTCTGGAGAATACGCTCCGAGCTGCTTCAAGAAATGCAGAAGATGAGGACGCGCCGCAACCGGCAGAATCCGCTCTGGGAAGTACAAGTGAAGCGTCTTGACCCTTAGGGCTGGCCCAGCATAAATCGGCTTCACCTGGTCGATTGCGTCCCAGTCGCCAGCATCTGCGAGTTCAAACGCTCGAACGAACGCCCCGCGCACAGCCTCCCACGCTTCCTCTACCGAACCGTAAGAGGGATCGAAGAACCAGCCATCTCCGGTTCTTCGCTTGTAGATCAAGAGCTTCTTCGCGCTTCCACCGGAGATGCTTCCAAGGTGCTGGGAACGAAACTCTATCCATCCACAGAAGGTGCTTTCACTGCTGCCTTGCCCAAGCGCGTATTCTTCAAGCCCCATGGTTGGCCAAGAGCTGCGTGGAAAACGGCTGATGATCTCCTTTCGCTCGTCCTCTCCCAGCGCCACATAATTCCGATTGCTGTCGCGCTTATAAGCGGCAAGGGCTTCTGTCAGGTCGAGGGTCTTTCTTGTCTGCATCTGCATGTGCTCTCCGTAGGCGGGTCCAGCAATTAAACAGAGTAGCGTTTTAGCAGGGCTGTTCGCGAAGCCGCAAAGGGGCTGTCCGCTGGGACGGGCAGCCGGGGGCGTCGCCCAGAGCCAGAGAACGAACCAATTCCTGGGAGGAGGGAAAGGACAGGGAGGACCGGGGCGAGGACCAGGGACGTCCAACGCGTTTCCGGCTTTCTGTCAACGGCACTGGAATCCAATCAATAGCAGGGAGGACTGGGGACGTCCAACGCGTTTCCGGCTTCTTGTCAACGGCACTGGAATCCAATCAATAGCATGTCCGCCGGCATCGACGCCCATCCCTTTCGCGCAGTCCCTGGTTTGTTGGAGACCTACGAGGAGGTGCCTCCCGCTGCGCAGCAGCGCGGTGTCGGGGACTCGTGGCTCCCGTCCGATGGGTGGTGATTCGAGTGCTGCGTGCTGGGCGATTTTCCGGTTTCGACACGCAGACATTGGCCAGGTTGGATGCAAACGCCGGTTTATTCCAAGAGCCACCCTCCGATGACGAGGGTCGCTATTTTCTAAGTCGCGTGAATCTATAGAGTTGCCGGTTTCGGAAGTTGGGCTACCCTTGACACGGCGGTATCCTTTGTCTGGACATGGCGACGATCCCCTTCAGATCAATCCCAAAGAGATGGAAGCACGGGTCCCGGGACTCAAAACCCGTCGCTTCCCGGCGGCGAAGCAAAGCCAATCAAAGCCCATCGAACCGCCGGCGAACCCAATTGCCGCGTTGGGAAATCAACCACTTCCGAGCCAAGTTGGCTTCGTTTTGCAGTTCTCGCTTGGATTGCGTTCGCGGGGCGCGGGCGGGCCGCGTCGACCTCGTGAGTTCCCGTCGCTGGTTGGTCTGGACGACAGGCCCGCTCGCTTCCGCTCGCGGCTCTGTGCGGCCGGCCGAACAAGCTGACCGACAACGACTCGCAACGGCCAGTGGACTGGGTGAAGGACGTGCTCTACGGACCGGCGGGGAACACTACGCAGACGCGATATCTGGAGACAAAAGGCGCTTCGGCGCCGCAGGACGTCTACTACCTGCAAACCCACGCGTACAACACGCTCTACCAATTGACCCGGATGACGACGGTCCGGGAGGGCGGAGGCGGCGGTACGATCATGGACATGGAGTACCGCTTCTCGGCGACCCAGAACAACGGGAAGATCACGCAGCACAAGGACTGGGTTTCCGGCGAAGAGGTGACGTATCAATACGACAGCCTCCAACGGCTGATCGCGGCGACCACAACGGGGCCGGAGTGGGGGCAATCCTTTGGGTACGACGGCTTTGGCAACCTGCTCTCGAAATCGGTGACGAAGGGTTCCGCTCCGACGCTATCGATCAATGTGGACGGGGCGACGAACCGGATCACGACGTCGGGCTTCGGGTATGACGCCAACGGGAACACGACCTCGATTCCGGGGCAGACGGGGATCGCCTTCGATGCCCTGAACCGGCTCACCACAGCGAGCGGCGATCAGTACAGCTACCGGCCGGACAACAAGCGGGTGTGGAAACGCAAGGCCGACACCACGGAAGAGATTTTCTTCCACAGCATCAGCGGGGCACGACTCGGAGTCTATCGGCCGGTGATCGATTCGGGCAGTTTGCGCATGGTCGTGCAGAGAACCGAGATCTACTTTGGCCGCAAGCGAATCCGCGTCGGGAATGATGCGGTGGCGGAAGATCGGCTGGGCTCTACTCGTAAGCAGGGATCGACGGGAAGCCGGTTTTATCCGTATGGCGAAGAACTGACGCCGACCACGTCCGAAGATCGGCAGAAGTTTGCGACCTACTACCGGGACTCGGCGACGCAGCTAGACTACGCGGATCAGCGCTACTACCTGTCGACGGCTGGACGTTTCCTGACTACAGACCCGTTTGACAAGAGCGGAGCTGCGGTCAATCCGGGCAGTTGGAATCGATACAGCTACGTCGCCAGTGATCCAATAAACTTCCACGATCCGAACGGGCTAGCCCAATGCTGGATTAACTCCGAAGTGCAAGCTGGACCAGGAAGTTGGATTCATGACGTGTGGTGCCGGAGTGCCCTCCTCACGTTGACGGACAGTGCGGAGTTTGAGTTGAGTGAGCCGATGATAAACGGGGAGGAGTGGCCCTTCCTCGACGAGGTTGAACGCACTTTCGGGGCCGTATTGGACCAGAAAGAGGTATTTAACGTGATCGCGCCCCTTGCCAACCAAGCTCGAGATGCTTTCTCTCTGCCGGCGTGCTGGGAATTTTTTGTCAACTCTGGCGCAATGTCTGGCGACGATGCCATCTTCGTCTTTGACCCCACAGAAGCGCTTCGCCTTCTTCACCAGCGCATACATATCTCGTTTGTGGACATTCCTCAGGTAGAAGGATACAACATACGTGCGGATACCATCGGCGTGGGAATACCTCGACCTCAGATCGTAGAATATTTTCCATTTATCGGCAGATATTGGACAGAAGTAAATATTCGGTTTGACATCATGAACTGGAGCCGGACTGATCCAGCGAGCCAACTAATGGGATTCATGCATGAAATCGGCCACGCTATTGGGTTCTTGAGTGCGGGGAGGTTCAGTCCAGGAGGGTTTATACAACACGATCCGAATCAGGCCGATAATGATCATAACTCAAATAACATCAGGGAGAAGTGTGTTACACCACTCCTCCAAACAAGACCTTAATGGGTAGGGGGACAAACAGCCGTTGCGAACTCGTCTCGGTGACATGGGCTGTTATCTTCCTTGCAGCATCGTCCTGTAGCAGTTGTAATAGACGGATCTCCGATCCGGTGAGCGAGGAAGACCGTGTCCGGATCCTGATGTTTGACATTAAAAAGGCGCAAGATCAGTGTTACTTCAAACGATATCGGTACTGTACCCTCGAGGAACTAGGCTTGCCAGCAGAGGACTTGTGGGGGCACCTTTCGATCACGTCGCCAACGCAGGCTAATCTAGGCAAATACGATTTTCGTCTTGTGCTGGACAGTGCCAGGTACTGTGTGGGAGCATTGCCAATGAGGCGAGGGATTAAGACTAAAGCGATTTGGCACGACCACATTGGAAGGGAGTACTATGAGAAGCATCCGTGGCGAAACGTTCCACCTGAATGTGATTTTCTTCCTGACTAAGGTAATGTAGTGCACCCCTTTCTTGAGACACGGAAACCGGAGGCACTGAACAGGGCGATAGGCGAAAACCGGGGCGGAAACCGGGGCGGAAACCGGGACATTTACAAATTCCCGATTTCCTTGAGGAACCGGGCGTACGGTGAGCGTGGCCCTGCCCGGCAGCCAAGGTAAAAACGGGTCAGCCTGATCTGCGCGATTTTCTCCGAGTAGAATATCCCGGGGATGCATTTCGCGGGTGCGGCTCACCGGTGGGCAAAGTCAAGCGGACCTCGCTGCCCTACGCGCCCGGCGGCACGGTCTATTGGACCACGAACACCTATGATGGCCTCGGCCGCACGGTGAGCGTGGCCCTGCCCGGCAGCCAAGGAACCACGACTTACTCGTACCAGGGCAGTGCGACCCTGGTCACCGACCCGGCGGGGAAGTGGAAGAAGTACATCAACGATGCCTTCGGCAATCTCGTCCAGGTGATCGAGCCACCTTCACCTACAACACGGACGGGACGGTGGCGACCAAGATCGATGCCAAGGGGCAGAAGGTCAGCTACGGCTACGACAGTCTCCAGCGGCCGACGGGCATTACGGTGTATCCGAACGGGGTGACGGCCGACCCCTGCCAGGGGGTGACGGCGTATTACGACACGAACCCGGACGACTCAGGAAAGCCGGTGCCGTTCACGCAGAACGCGGCCGCGCGCGTGGCGATGGTGGCCTGGGGCGGGTCGGCGTGCGCGGGCGGGTACACGTATCACGAGGCGTTCAGCTATTCGAGCGCGGGAAAGGTGGAGAAGCAGCGGCTGAGCGTGATCAAGAGTTCGATGCAGCGGGATTTGGACGCGGTGTACACGTACAACACCGAGGGGCAGGTGACCTCGGTGAAGTATCCGTCGTGGGACGACAATGGCTCCGGAAGTTGGCAGGTGACGACGGGGGTGCTGTATTCCTACGCGTTCGACTCGATGGGCCGGCCGAACAAGCTGACGGACAACGACTCGCAGCGGCCGGTGGATTGGGTGAAGGACGTGCTCTACGGACCGGCCGGAAATGTCACGCAGACGCGATATCTGGAAACCAAGGGCGCCTCTGCGCCGCAGGACGTCTACTACCTGCAAACCCACACCTACAATACGCTGTTTCAATTGACCCGGATGACGACCGTGCGGGAAGGCGGAGGCGGCGGTACGATCATGGACATGGAGTACCGCTTCTCGGCGAGCCAGAACAACGGGAAAATCACGCAGCAGAAGGACTGGGTTTCCGGGGAAGAGGTCACGTATCAATACGACAGCCTGCAACGATTGATCGCGGCCACGACGACGGGTCCGGAGTGGGGCCAGTCGTTCGGGTATGACGGATTTGGCAATCTGCTTTCGAAAGTGGTGACGAAGGGGTCGGCACCGACGCTGTCGATCAATGTGGACGGAGCGACGAACCGGATCACCACGTCAGGCTTTGGGTATGACGCCAACGGGAACATGACCTCGATTCCGGGGCAGTCGGGCGTGGCCTATGATGCCCTGAACCGGCTGACTACAGCGAGCAGCGATCAGTACAGCTATCGGCCCGACAACAAGAGGGTGTGGAAGAAACTGCCGGGTGGCGCCGAGGAGATCTACTTCTACTCGATCATGGGTGAGCGGTGGGGCGCCTATCAGCCGATCGTGTCCGGACCGTCGCTGTACTTGAAACGGAACAGCGAGAGTCTGTTTTATGCGGGAACGATGATCCGTTCGCAGGGGCAGGCGGTGGTGATGGACCGGCTGGGCTCCGTGCGCTCGTTCGGCGGAACGTCGATCCGGTATTTTCCGTACGGGGAAGAGCAGACCTCCACGGCGAACGAGAAGAACAAGTTCGGCACGTATTTCCGGGATGGGACAACAGGATTGGACTATGCCGACCAGCGCTACTACGGCAGCGCCGCTGGGCGGTTCCTGAGCGCAGACCCGTCGGATAAAGGGGCGCGAGGAGGGAGCCCGCAATCCTTCAATCGGTACGTGTACGTGGAGGGGGATCCGGCCAACAATGTAGACCCGAAAGGTCTATACGTCTGGCTTTTGGACGAGTGGATCGCGGGCGGCGCGACTTCCCTAGCCCAAACCTGGATCGCCGGATTTGTCTTGAACTACGAGGTGTGGCCCTTCACGATCACCACACGAGTTTTCCCGTGGGAACGCGGCATCAATTGCAGCTTTGCGTTTCTGCCCGCTGAGGATGGCTATTGTTTCTTATGGAGATTCCTCTATTTTGCTGCACCAGCGGCTGCCGCAGGTGGGGGTGGTGGGGCCGAGACTGAGGACAAGATCCCCACGGCACTCAATGTCGTTCTAGACTGCTTCTGGACCCTGGGCACAGGAGCCGCCTCAAGCCATACTCGAGTGATTCGGTACCAGGTAGTAGATCAGCGTGGTAGGAAGTTTTTCGGAAGTGAAGTTCCAACGGTTAAGGAGACCGTTACCACTACGAGTGGGCCGAAGATAACGGCTGGGGGGGTCTGGTCCCGATCTGCTAACACGATGACCGGCGACGGGATTTTCACCGATTTTTATTCATCCAGTGGCCAAGGCAGAAGCACAGCCGACCAGGTGTTTGTTGCTGCAAACACTTGGACGCTCAGGGTCAACATAGGATCAGGTCAACCGGCCATCCTGCAGAACGTCTACGAGAACTCGGGAATTACGGTGAACAAGACAGTTTCTCCGAGGGAATGCACAAAAGGAGACCCTACAATGAATTGACGCGAGCTGGGTCGAAAATGGCGTCTGTTGCTTCCGTCTTATACGATCTCCAAAAGCATGATCGTTTCCTTCCGGTTTGGCAAGGGCAGTCTGCTGCTAGCCTCTCGCAGCAGACTGATCCGCCGTCGGACTGGACACCATCGAGGTCATATTCAGGTACGCAGGCATGGTCATCAAGATAATACTTCTCGATTCTTGTTGCTGGCTCTTAATCCTGGCGGCGTTAACTGTCGCGGATAATGCGATGTGTGATGCGCAGCAGTTTCCGAAAGTGCGTGTCGCTCCGATGGGGTTGGAAGGGGGTTGGGAGGCGGCGTCTGGCGTGGTCGTCGCCGAGATTCGAAACGTGAAATCAGTGGGCTCTACTGAGGCGGATGAGCTGCCGTGGCCATTGCCCCGAGGTATCAGGCAGATTTACTGGTGTGCGGCCGATATTGAAGTGTCAGCGGTGATAAAAGGTCGTAAACCTGCCCAAAACAAACCTTATTTGTGGGGTACGGTCAGGCCAGGTCGGCCTGGCTGCGAAGATCCTGCAGATCGCGGGAAGAGATACCTGGGACCAACCATGACGGTTTGGTTCATTCGAGAAGAAGGCCAGTACATACGCCCGGTCGTTGACATAGCTGGATATCGTAATTTCGAAGTCGCAGGGACATGGAATTCTCATTCGACCGTCGATCCGAAGATTCAGTTTGCAGAGTTGTTACTCAGCCCGGGGATTGTACCCGACAATATTGATGTGTTCGCCTTGACCTTTCCCAACTTTGCCTACTTGGCGTGTGAGCTCCTTGGAAGGCAGCGTTGCATTCAGCGATTGAATGAACTGTCGGCACTTAACTCTCGGGAATTGAGGCGGAAGGCCTGTGACCTTCTGGAGTCGCAGTTTGAGCAGGAGTGCCGCGAGTAGGGAACAGTCTGACGCAAAAAGGGTCGACAAATCGGGTCGCGGGACGGTAATCACTGACCGCCCCACAGATCCTTGCGAGCGCATCGAACGCACACGGCTCCACTTGGATGCGAGCGTCGAAACGCGCTCGGATAAGGATACACGGAAAACCCGTGGCAGTCCCCTTCACAGGTTTTTCAATCGCTGAGGCTGGGTTAGTGCACCATGAACCGACTCACAAGGGAGGACGGACGGAGGACCGGGGACGTCCAAGGAGGACCGGGGACGTCCAACGCGTTTCCGGCTTTCCGTCAACGGCACTGGAATCCAATCAATAGCTTGTCCGCCGGCATCGACGCCCATCCCTTTCGCGCTGTCCCTGGTTTGTTGGAGACCTGGGAGGAGGTGCCTCCCTCCGCGCAGCAGCGCGGTGTCGGGGACTCGTGGCTCCCCTCCGATGGGTGGCGATTCGGGTGTCTTGTGCTGGGCGATTTCCGGTTTCGACACGAAGACATTGGCCAGGTAGGTGCAGACGCCGGTCTATTCGAAGAGCCAACCTCCGATGACGAGGGTCGTTATTTTCTAAGTCGCGTGAATCTATAGAGTTACCGGTTTCGGAAGTTGGGTTCCCCTTGACACGGCGGTATCCTTTGTCTGGACATGGCGACGATCCCCTTCAGATCAATCCCAAAGCGATGGAAGCACGGGTCCCAGGACTCAAAACCCGTCGCTTCCCGGCGGCGAAGCAAAGCCAATCAAAGCCCATCGAACCGCCGGCGAACCCAATTGCCGCGTTGGGAAATCAACCACTTCCGAGCCAAATTGGCTTCGTTTTGCAATTCTCGCTTGGATTGCGTTCGCGGGGCGCGGGAGGGCCGCGCCGACCTCGTGAGTTCCCGTCGCTGGTTGGTCTGGACGACAGGCCCGCTCGCTTCCGCTCGCGGCTCTGTGCGGCCGGCCGAACAAGCTGACCGACAACGACTCGCAGCGCCCGGTGGACGATGAACGCTGATGCCCAATCACGTGCATGTGATCGCCGTTCCGCGGGAATCCAACAGCCGGGCGCGGGCATTCGGGCGGACTCATTCCGACTACGCGCGAGCACAGCCCATCCGCTCGCGACGGATGGGCCACTTGTGGCAAGCGTGTTTCTACTCCTGTCCGCTGGATGAGACGTCGCAGTGGCCCGCTTTGGCGTGTGGAGCGGAACGCGCTACGGGCGGATTGGTAGAAACGGCGGAGCGTGGCAATGGTCCAACGCGGCGGTGCACCGCGGAAGCGGCAACAACTCGGTGGCGTTGGAGTTGGCGGCATGGCGAAAATGGTACGATGCCGAGCGGTGGCGGCAGGTGTTGGCGACGAGCGTGGTGGAAGAGGCCATCAGCGAACGGATTCGGGAGGCCACGGCGCGCGGTTTGCCATTGGGAGGAGGGGCGTTGCGGCGGCTGCTGGAACACCAAACCGGCCGATGCTTAGAGATGCGGGCTCCCGGTCGTCCGCCGCGGAACAAGGAGCGGGAGTGCGAGGAGGACCAGTTGGAAATCGGGAATTCATAGCTGTCCGGTTTTTCCCCAATACCACGCGGTGCCGGGGAACCAACGGACCTTGCAACACTTTCGGGAGAGTATTTGCTGGAGGTGGAGGCGAGTGCTTCGTCGGCGCAGTCAGCAGCGGCCCCAGTGGAGTTGGCTCCACGGCTTGTTTGTCCGGTGGATTCCTCACCCCACAACCCTGCATCCGTTTCCCAGCGTGCGTTTCGACGCTCGCATCCAAGGCAGGAGCCGTGTGCGTTAGGAGCGCTCGCACGGATCTGTGCGGGGGGCGGCCAGTGATGACCGTCCCTACCGCGACCTGGCCCTCCCAACAATCACTCTCAGACCCAGCCAAGTTGGATCAGTTGCTTGTAGGCCGTGCGGACGTGATTGTGTGGGAAGATGCGAGCCTTGCGTTCGGTCCAGGCATGCACATCGGTGACCGCCAGATTGACATCAGCGCGCGCCTTGGGATTTTCGGTCAAAATCCAGTGAACGGTTGATAGCAGTTCCATCCCGTGCGGCGTCTCGAATCCTTCAATGAGTTCGCAAACCCGTTCAATCCGTTTCTGCGTCTCTTCATCGTCGGCCAGGTATAGTCTTGCTTCGTCGCGGCCATCCGCCAGGACGACAACAGAAGCCTCCCGGCTCCTGTCTCCATACCCACGAAGGAAGTGACCCTCCATTCGTTGGAGTACGTGATTTAGGGCCTCCGCGTAGGGCCCGTATTTCTGCTTCACGAATGTAAGCCTGAGGGGCTGACCGGCAAGCTGTAAGAAGTACGCAAGTTTCTGGATTTCTAGCAACGTCAGCCGATATCCGATCACACCGTAATTGAGCATCATGGCAATCAGTGCCGCTCGGGTATCGGTCATAGACGGCTTCTTAGTCGACACGGGCATGGCATCCGCGTTCGGGGCCCCGCTAGGCGTAAACAAAAGAACCACAACTTCGGGCAGCTCGGCTAGCGCTCCCTCAATCCGGGGCCGGACCTCATCCCAATCGAGACCACCATTTCCGCAACCCAATGGCGGAATAGCAATAGACTGAATGTTCTCCCGCCGGATCACCTCAACGAGATCCGTGAGGCCGGCGTCAATGTCGCCCAATTTGGCCTTGCCCTTCCAGTGACGCTTCGTCGGGAAGTTGATGATGAACTTCGGATTCTGAAGGCGGCCTGTCGAAACCACAAACATCTTTCCAGGAACAACCTGATTGCGCTTGCAGGCCGCAAGGTAGAGTTCATAGTTGCGCGGAAATGCCTGGCGGAACTGGAGAGCAATGCCTTTGCCCATGACGCCCACTGTGTTCACCGTGTTAACCAGGGCGTCGACTGGCGCTTCTAGTAGATTGCCATTGGTTAGTCGCAACATTTCAACCGACCCTCAGTCGTAATACCAGGCGCGTGCGACGCGCACCACAGGCTGGTGTTCGGTCGCCGCCAGAATGCGCCCGACTTCTTGCTCCATGTCGCCATCGATCACACCGATACCTTTGATGAGTGTCCACGGGAAGAACTGGTGCACAAGGAACTCGGCTTGTCGTTTGCGCTTTCGGTCTGGATGGTCCGGTATGTCATTCCAAAACTTTGACTTCATCACAGGCCAGTCAATCTTGTCGTTTACCTCGGAGAGATTCTCAAAGAACTCGGAGACCGCCATCTCGGCGTGCCCATCAGTAAAAGCGAACGGCAGGTTGGCGTCCGACACGGCCTCTGCGGTGCTGACTAGGTGCACGATCGGGCCCTGGCCGCCAGTGTAGTGTTCCACACAGTTTCGATGGATAGCATACAACATCGGTGAGCGCGGAGCGAAGTAGAAAGGCACATAGTGTGCCAGCGTCCCGAACTGTGCGACGGGAACCGATCGATTCGCCCTGCGATCTTTGATGTTTTGATGGGCAATACCTATGCACTTCAGGGAGTGCTCTAGGCGTCCATCGTCGCAGTGTAGCCCACCCGCCAAAACGATCGACGGCAGGTTTTTGATATGGGTGATGTGGTACAGCTTGATCACGTCCGATTTGCTACTCCCTCTCCCGGGCGACCGAGCACAGGGGCTCTCATCAGACTGTAGCACAATGGCGAAGAACAGGCGAATACAATCTTCGTTGCGAGATCACGGTTTGAGAATCTCCATTCTCTGCACCCAAAGGATCGAGAGTTGCTTGGCTCCCGGAGCCCCATGATGCAACGGTTCACCGAGATCCAAACCCGCCCTTGATGACCACGACCCCGGTATGGCCGCGGTAGCCCTGTTCAACCAGGTCGATGCGGCGAAGGTCCAGATTCCCCTTACTGAATGACCCTTGCGGCCGTCAAGATCGTCACCACCGACCCGACGAGGTTAGTAAGTCCAACAACAAACCCTCCGAACACGAACCGTTTCTGTCCTTACAGTGGCACGCCGTCCAACGCTGGCATGAGGCTGTACGCCTGAACGATCTTGCGCAGCCCTACTGACACGGGCAGAAGGGAAGAAGCCGCTAACACCGGGGTCAGGGTTTCTGGAAACAACGCCAAAAACAACATAATGCTGCCCCGGTCCCCGAACACCAATTCTGGAAACAGAATCATTAGACGGAATGCCCACAGCCCAAAGCCACCCAAAATGACGAACGGCACTGATGCAGTACTCATTCTCAGATAGCTCTCCAGGGCAACCTTCTCCAGCGACGGTGGCCGCCCCCTCGCCGGCGCTTGCGGTGTATCTGATCACCGACTCCATGTGGGGCCCACCTGCGTAGTTCTCCCCAAGCACATCCCCTACGGCAAGAAGGTTCAATTCGGCAGACCGCTTAAATACGGTTGAGAATACGAACAAAACGAGTCCAACCAGGAATACAGTGAGTTGCTGATTCCTTTTCACGATCTCGCGGGCGACCGGTTCCCATGGCGGTCAAATCCGCGTCGTCCAACAAGGAAGGGCCGGCGGGAGGAGCGCCCGTTTCGGCTTGAATGCGGCCCCCTTGCCCGCTCGCTTCCGCTCGCGGCTCTGTTCGGGCGGCTGAACCAGCAGTCGCTTGGGCCAAAGATGTGCCCGCACTTTCTTTCAGAAGGCCGAGATCGAGCGGTTCCACACATTGAACACCTCTTCATCCGGGACGGGCGCAAGATAATTCCACAGGCGGCCCTGCGCGATCTTCCATCGGGTTTCGCGGGTCAGAAAATATTGTGAGATCGGCTCCGGCTCCTTTGCGATCTCTTCCAGTAACCGCTCCAGCGAACCCACGGTTGTGAAATTCCGCAATTGGAACAGGAAGCCATTCCTCCGCATGATGCTCTCGACGACATCCGGAGGATAGTGCTTCGCGATGGAAGCGCGCCGGGTGTGATGCCCGATCGAGCCTGGACAGAACACCGACCGATAGCCCGACTTGCGAGCCCGCCATCCCCATTCGACATCCTCCCAATAGAAGGGATGGTACGCGGAGGCATCCAGCCATCTTTTCAGCAACCGGGTGCGGAACAGAGAAGCTCCGCCTCCACTGTAGAAGTTCGGGGCGCAGAGGCCGCTTTGGGGAATGCAGTCATGAATGGTGGCGATTCCAGAGTCGAGCAGCAACGTTGTCCAATTGGTTTCGTCACGGAAGCGAGTGGGGTCCTTCAGGTGAATCTGGGACGCGACGGAGAACACGCCGTTGGAGCGCTCAGCGGCCAGTTCGCATAGAGCGGCGGGTTCCAACACGACATCACTGTTGAGGAGGTAGATCCAGTCATGGCGTACCGATCGAAGGCCGGATCGAATGGCTCCGGAGAAACCGAGCGGCCGGCCGTAGAAGCGCCATCGAGCTTCCGGGTATTCTCTTTGCAGGTCAACGTAGGCGGATTGGGGTGAGCCGTTGACGACGATGACGGTCTCGAGCGGTTCGGGCCAATGCGCCGCTGCCTGACGCACACTCGCGAGGCATGCGGCGAGTTCCTCGGGGTTGTCCCATTCCGGAATCACAATCGAGAGGCCGGGTTCGCTCGCGGCCTCGGAGACCGCGACGCCGCGGCGCCAGCGGCGTCTCATACGGGCTCCCCACACGTCCACCTGGGCGATGAAGCGGTGAAGGGACTGGAGTTTCACCCTCCGCGCGGCAGCCCGGCCGGGGTCCGAGTACGGCTTCGAAACAGCCAGTATCAGTGCGAAGCCAAGGTCCCGCTGATCGGTTCCGGTCAGCCGCTCGATGGGCCGGTACACGTGAGCGGTCCGGAATTCGAGCATCCACGGGGCGGGCTGGTCCGGTTCGACCGCGAAGTCGAGCCCGAATGGCATCACCTCCGCCCAAGGATTGGTGACGCACCCGATTTCTGTGCCGTTGAGGCAAATGGTCACGTGGTTGGGCTGGTTGTCCGGCCCGGGGGGGAGCGTTCCGCAGATGTGGACCGTCCGTGAGCCCGGGAGGGGCGCCAGCACAGCCGCGGCCTGCTGGCTGCTCCAGATATGATCTTCGGAGGAGGGCTCGTGCCACCCGTACAACAATTGGGCGTTCAGGCCGCGGTCGGCGACGATTTCATGCGAGAGGGGAGCCGGAAGGTAGGCCCTCTTCCACGGACACGAGCGGCATTCCGGAACCTCGCCCAGTTGGTATCGCTGCCGGAAGCGCGTGTACGAATCACCGTGCCAGATCTCGCCGATGGGTTGGTTGTTGAGATTGCCCATCGGGTGGCGATCCAGCACCTCGCAGGGAACGACATCGCCATTGGCCAACACGTGGACGGTCTCCCACGGATTCTGCTCACAGGAGTGGATCCGTGCGCCGGAAGGCAGAGCCCAGGGGTACGGAACCGGAACTTCGCCAAGACGGCGAATGGAGGTTGTCCGCGGTTCCACGCCGACCGTGATGCGGACGTCAGGATGGGTCCGCTCCACCTCCTTGATCACCGACTGAAGCCGGGTCTCGAACTCCGGCCGGTGCGTTCCGTCCGGCTGGAGTTCGCGATCGAATCGCTCCGGGATGACATCGCGCCGCAGAACCGGAAACACGAACAGATCGTGCAATGCCAGGCGGGAAGCGAGCGAGGCCACGGACGCAAGCTGGGTCAGGTTGAATTCCATCGCGACAAAGGCGAGGTCAACGACCGGCGGTCGTGGCGCCGTCCGGCAGAGTTGGATGAAGTGCTCGAGACGCGCCCGGAGTGTCGCAAAGGAGCTGTACCGGTAAATCCGGTCAAACGTCTCCAAATCGGTGGCATGGACGGAGACGGTGAGACGGTTCAGCCCGCTCCCGCTCAGCAACTCCAGAAGAGCTTCCGGCGCTGTCGCGAGCACGGAGACCAAACCCACGGACGCTCCCGCGGAGCGAGCTTTCCGGATTGCCGGTATCAGTTCGGGATACAACGTAGATTCGCCGGAGTAGTTGAGAATGAACTTGCGGGGATCGATCAGGTGGTCGAGCAGCGAGACATACAGCGGAAACGGCAGATGAACACCCGCGCCGCGGCGCGCCTGGCGGGAGCAGAACACGCAATCGAACGGGCATTTGGACGTAAGTTCGACCCACAAAATGCGAGGGGTAGGAGCGACCGAAAACGCCCGCGCGCCAGCCGCCGTCGGGTCATTGGCGAAGGTGAAAGGCGGGGGATGCAGGGGCGTCCTTTCGCTTCAACACCCATTTTATCGCAGTGACGGAAATGCGAAGTGAGCATTCGGTCACTCCCGTAACGGCCGATTTCTGGAAGCCTTCGTGTGATTTTGCGAACCAGGATGGGCCGTTATTGATGCGTGGTCCAAATGGGAGAACTCCAGGCCATTTCGCCGTCCGTTTGCATCACATGCGATCTGTCAGGAAGGTGGCCCAGCCGTGCGCTCTCTCCACCTCCCGCGAGTCTCGAATTTCCGCCTCCACCCGGACTCGCCGGCCGCGCTTCTCGACGACCCATCCGCGAACCGTCACGCGTTCTCCTGGAGCAATGGATTGCCGCAGGCGAACTTCCAGGCGGCAGGTCAAACCCGGGATTCCCGCGGAGGCGACCGCCTTTGACATGGCCTCGTCAAGAACGGTCGAGACAATGCCGCCATGGATGATTCCCTGAAACCCTTCCCAGGCCTCGGAGGGAGTCCAGGCCGCGACGACTCGCGAGTCCGACTCAGTCCGGAAGCACAGCCCCAGCCCGTGAGGGTGCTCCGCGCCACAGGCGAAGCACACCGATTGGACGCGTACCGCCGGTGATGGAGGCAGGTCTCTGCTCGAAGTCCCTTGCGGTTTCACCCTTTCGCCTCACTCTGTCACTCCGCCAGCAGCGTTACCACCGTGGAGCGTAACACCTCGTGACCCCACCAGCCGGCGTCAACCGCGTCAAAGTAGCCCCGCCTGTCGAGCAACACCAACGCCGGAACCGGAAGGGGCCGGAAAAGCGGGGCTCCAGGTAACCGATGGCACGTTCGCGGGCGGCAATCTTCACCCCAGCTTTCTTGTCGAAGGTCCACCGAAGCCGGGCCGTCCTGGAAGAAGCGCTGCCGGCGAACCGGGCAAGGCGGATCATCCGACTCGGTATCCACGTGTTGATCTGTGGTGCGATCTCCCGCTCCCTGGCGACGTTGATCCAGGATGCGGGCATTCAAGTCATTCCACTCGTAAGCGGACCGGTTGATGAGGTTCTGGCAGGGTTCATGGCGGATCGGCTCGACGAACCCCGCTTTCTCCTGCCCGGGTGTACGGCGGACGAAAGGCAAGGACTGGTCCGCGGCCGCACCCCGGAAACGGGGCGATGAACGTGCCGAGCGCTTGCTGACATCGAGACGAGCAGGACCTCCCTATGGTCACGGACCTACTGCCCTAGCACCGAGTCGTTGCGATTCCTCGCCGTAGGCCCTGCGTTGACCTGTGTTGGGTTTTTCAAAAGAAGTACGCAATTTTGCACCTCGACGGTCGCCTCGAAGGGTGCGAAATCGCAACCTTTCAAAGTGCCCCGGGGTCGCTGCCGTCACATGTGCCCCTGTCTCGATGGACCCGCGGGCAGAGTTGGAACCACGAATACCTGATCTGCAGGGTCAAGGCGCTCTCGCCACGGCGCGGCCGGGTGAGACCAGAGTAGCGTCGCTGAAGGAGAGGACCGCTAGAGGCCGCTCGCTCTACGCTCGCGGCACGGTTGCCGTTTGTTTGAGACAGCAGGAATTTCATGCCTGCGAAATGGGACAGACGTCCGTCGTTTCCGCCGTCACTGGTTCACTGAAATGACAATCGCGGGGTCCTGAATCTTCTCGTCGGGGAAGAACGTCCCGGCGCCGGACTCGTCTACTGCTTCGATCTCGTACATCAAATCCCAGCCCGGCACCACGAACTCGCCAGGGATCACCGCGGAGTACGCCGCGCTGCTGCCTTCCCGCACCATCTCGATCACGCGCCATTCTTCCGATTGATCGAGGTGCCGGTAGCGGAGCCGAACGGCGACAGGCTTTCGCGGCGATCGCACTTCCGCCGTGACCGGCACATCGTGTCCGACTCGGGCCGCTCCCACGGCTCGAGGCACAATCGCCGGAGCCTGCGCGTTGGCGGCGCGGAGGGAAACCTGATGAGGCTCCTTCTCCGACCCGTGGAAGGACGCTGTCGGTCCGTCTGCCCGCAGGTAGTAGAAGACGGACTGAGGAGCGCCCGCCGTGCGTATCGCCGCCGAGTACAAGTTCGGTCCCGATTCCTTCATCTCGATTTCCTGAAACCGGAATCCGCTCGCGCCGAGGCGATAGAAGAGCCTGAGCCGATCGCCCGCGCGGAGGCCGGTCAGCGACGCGTGCACCGGAATCGCCTTTCCCTCCTGCCCAAAACGCAAGGGGGCGTGCAGAATCTTCTGATAGCGGACGCGCTGGAACACCGCGCCCAACACTTCGCGCGGTTGGCGCAGGCTGTAGCGCTCGATGGCGGCGGTACTGGTTTCGGGCGCCGGCTGCGGGTCCATCCAGCGGCTGAGGGCGCCGTTCTCCTCCTTCCACTTCATGGTGAGCCGGTAGCGCGGCAGTTCCGCCTGCCACTTGATCGTGTCGCCGGGCTTGCCGGCGGCCTCGTCATACAGCGAGTCGATTTCCTTCAGCCGCTTCCAGTCGTGTTCCAGAAACGGCAGTTCGTCTTTCCAGTGGCCGATCTGGTCCGGCGGCCGGTTGAAGACCATGTGCGGGTAGTACACGCCTTCGGTCAGCCGCACGATCTCCCTCCAGTGCGCGACGGCCTGTTCGTAGGCGGCGATCGCCTGGCGCAACCGCTGCCGCTCGCCGCTCGAGGAGAAGAACTCGTAGTCCACCGCCGAGCGCAGACGAGCGCCATGATAGCGGGCCAGCGCAGCCAGAACGCCGAAATCGGTTTGGGTGGACCGGTACTCCGGCCCTTGTTTCGGCGCAGGCAAAAGATCGGAGGCGCGGCGCATCGAGGTTTCGATCGCGAGTGCCCATGTCTCCAGACGTTCCGCCATGCTGTCCGGCGTCAGCTTCGCCGAGACGCGCCGTTCGAGCGTGCCGGCGACGTACTCATCGACATGGTAGAAGCGGTTGTCGTCCCCCGTGCCCAACGCGACGTACCGGTCAGTCAGGCCGCCGGTCTCGGTCTCCGGCCAATATCCGAAGTTGCTGTTCGACACCGCGCGCGTGGCGGTGATGAACGGAATAATCCAACTGGCGGCATCGTAGGCGCTGCGCACGGCCGGCGCCGCGGCCTCAAAGCGTTTCCGGAACTCGGCGTCCAGTACGGGCTGAGGTCCGCCCGGATCGTATCCGGCCAGCCCGAAGCTCAGATAGTAGGCCCAGTAGCGCTCGAACTCCCAACGATAGTATTCGAGGTCCGGCCTCGAGAAGATCCGCCAGTTGCCTCCCGCCCAGTTGCCGAAGCCTTTCTGCGACAGGGGAGCGCAGACCTCGAACCCGATCGATCCACCGAAGCGGGAACTGCGCGCAAACTGCCGCGCGTAGTCGAGACCGCCCCAGAGCAGAATCTTCACCGAACCCAGCGTCCACATGCGGTACGCCACGTCGTAGGGGCGATTCTGCGAGAGCAGGTCCCAGTACCCGTAACGCCGGTAGCTGCGCGCTTTGTCGGGAGCGTCGATCCGCGTGCCGTGAAAGGGCAGCCCCATGTGCTCGCGCCAGTATTTGGTGGAGACGATGGGCCGGATGCCAAGCGCCAACGAAGACTTCACCGTTTCCGGCCGCAGTCCTTTGGCGCGAAAGTCCACCTCGATCGGCCGGCCCACCGAGCGGATGGCCTTCGCCATCCCGGTGTAGAAGCGGTTCTGATCGTCTTCCTCGATGCCCGATTCGATGTTCATGCGGAACTGAACGCCGCGAATGTTCGGGCAGGCTTTCAGGATCAGCGCCAACGCCTTCGGACAGTAGTCGAACAGATCCTGGTAGGAAAGTCCTTCGACGAGGTTGCGCCCGTAGAGATGAGCGTGCTGCTGCCAGATGCCCAGGACGAAGCGGATTCCCCACTCTTCGGCCATCTGCGAAATGCGGCGCAGCATCTCCAGGTTGCGGCGCCGATCCTGGTCGGTAAAGGACGGGGCGCGGACGCGCTCGTACCCCGGCACATCGATCATGAAGGGGAACAGCGGCGCGAGATACGAAGTCTGGTGGCCGAAGACCAGCGTGAAGTAGTTCAGGCGGCTTCGGGCCATGAGTTCGAAGTAGCGTTCCCAGTAGTCAGGGTCGTACAACCACTGGCTCTCCAGTTCACGGTTGTACAAAAAGACCGTCATGCCGCGCTTGGGCACTTCCGGAGAACGGCTGACCGGCGACGCGGCGGAGAGGAGGCCAGCTTCCGGCGCTGCCCTCTCGATCTGCCCAAGGAGTTCGAAGATGCCGTATGCCAGACCCTGACTGTTGCCTCCCGTCACCGTGACGGCGGTGGCCGATTTTGCAATCTCAAACGATTCCGGTTTGCCGGCGGCGATGCGGAGGTCGATAACGAGACCGGACCCGTCGGGCGTTCCGCGGCGAACGGCCGTGCCGCGCCGGGTCAGCGCGCTTTCGAATACAGCGAGCGCCTTTCGGGCAGGAACTCCAGCCACGGCTTCGACCCTCATTGTGACGAGTTGAGGAGCGGCATCCAGAACCGCAACGCAATAGAGCAACGCGGCAACCAGAAGATACATGATGAGAACGTGAACCGTCGTACCGGGCGGGAGATCAGAAGGCGGCTGCCTTCCACCCTGCCCGGTGTGAGGCATGATAACACCGGCTCCAGGCCCGCCAACCGGAACAGAGCCTGTCGAGGCCGCGACAACGCACCATTATCCTCCGGGGTTTTCGGGCTCAGCGGTGTCGTCTGGGAGTCCGGCCCGAGGGTGCGTTCGGCGGACTCCCAGGTTCAACAACCGGTCAGAAAATCGCCGGGGTCGTGAAACCCAGCGGCCACAGGATCATCCATTTTCGAACCGCGGACTCATATAGGCCGGTTTTCGCCCTGCCGGGCAAGCCGTAGCGGATGACAATCCGGTAGTGGATGTGCCCGCCCGCACCGACCTGATTGGACCCGGGCAGGTCGGCAAAGTAGATCTGGCGCACGGCCAACCCGTTGTCTCGCGTCATGGCGACGGTCTGCGAGTTTCTCATGGGGTCGCTGTCGGGTTGGTTGTAAGAAAACTGCACAGTGACCTCGAGATCGTGCGCGGTAGGAGACACCTCGACCCGGATTTGCTTCGCGCGATTTCCCTCGGAGGTGTACATGTCGGTGATGGCGCCGCTCAACAGCCGGGTCCGCAAGAACGGCGTGCCGACTTCGATCGCCGGCGCCTCCGGCATACTCAGGACCTCCACCAGTTTCTTGGTCAGGAGCAACCGGTAGGCGTGATGCCCTTCCAGGTTGGGGTGGGCCGTGCCAAACACGTCGCCCTGGCTGTCAAACGAGTCCTTGATCGTTTTCACCCACCGGTCGCTGCTGCAGAAGCCGTGATGGCGAGTCATCTCCATCATGCCCGGAACGTAGTGCCAGACCGGACGGGTCAGATCGGGCGAAAGGACATTCTTCGATCTGGCGATCTCGCGAAGTTCGCGGTTCAACGGCACCACCACGCTTTCGTACATCCACCGGCTTTCGTCCCTGGAAATATTGGCAAACGAGCCGCCGAACCAGGCCGGGTGCCCGCTGGCATCGACCGAATAGCCGTGGTCGACGTCGGCGTCGTGGCAGAAATCGCCGTCCTCGTCACGCGTCGGGTCAGGATACTCCGTGAGGATGACGTGCCTCGGCTTGTGGGAGAGGCTGTTGATGGCCTGTTCCAGACCGTCATACGCCGATCGGAGGCCGAGAAATCCGACCACACCGCCGGCGCCGTTTGGTTTGCCTTCCGACACGACCCCGAGCAAGCCGGCGTTCTGGTGGCAGAAAAGCTCCAGGGGGTTGAGGCAGGTGCGGACCACCTGGCCAAACCCGACGTCGTTGCCGCCCACGGAAATGATCATCGCGTCGATGCGCCGCTGGGATGGAGGCAGAGTATTCAGCCACTCCTGCACCTGCAGGATCTGGAGAATGATGTTTCGGCCCGGGTCGATCCCGTCATACGGGCCGATGACGCCCTGGTTGATGGTCGAGCCCGAACAGGCAAACGAGGCGAAGCTCACTTCCACATTGGCGAGACTGTTCAGATCGATCGCCGACAGCGCCCGGCCGTTGTGCCGCGAATGATGGCACTGCTTCCCCGTCCCGTCATCCTCGCGGTAGCCGCCAGTGGAGCCCATCAGCGGGCCAAGCGGCTGCCAAAGGACTCCGGACGGAACATTGGACGCCCTGCTGGGGGTGCCCTCTCCGGAAGCGTACGACTCGCCGATCGATACAATCACGTACTTCCCGATGGCTTGCACCGCCACACCGGGACGGATAATCCGGGCCGGCGCATCGAGCTTGAACCTGGCGGTGCGTACCCGGTCCAGGTCGGGGTCAAAAGACGTCGGCGGCGGGCTGAGGGGAAGGCCTTGGGCAAGTGTGAGCACCGGAATCAGCAGCATGTGTCTGAGCGTTCGGAACATTGGGAATCTCCTCCAGCCCGTTAGCGAGAACAGGCGAGGCAGGAATGTACACCTCTTGTAAAAGAATCGTAAAAGCAGGAACCGGTCCGGGCTGCCGTTTCCCTGGAAAAGCTTGCACTACAATGGAAACCTCGCCGGCAAGGAGACGACCATGGGAATCTTCACTCGACGCGAACTGCTCCACTACGTCCGGGCCATCGGCGCCGCCGCCATGGTGCGGTTCCCCTTACAGGCTGCACCGGCTGAAACCTTCCGGCCCGCGCCGATGAAGATCACCGACGTGGAAGTGCACGAGATTCTCCCGCCTTACCAGGACTACAACGCCAGTCACCTGTTCCGTTACCAGGCGCTCGGGTTTCAAACGCGCGTCGTCTACATCATCCGGACGGACCTGGGCCTGGAAGGCTATGGCGAAACCGGCGGCGGGCCGGCGCCCTCTCGCGACAAGTTCGCTTACCTGATCGGACGCAGTCCTTTTCAGGAGTTCAACCGCGCCGACCACCTCGGGCTCAGCATGGCCCTCTACGACCTGATGGGAAAGTACCTCGGCGTGCCCCTGTCGACATTGATTGGCCCGCAAGTTCGCACCTGGATCCCACTATCGGGCTGGACGATGTCGCAGCCGCCCAAGGCCATGGCCGAGGAGGTGGCGCAATTGTCCAGGCAGGGATACGCGTGGATGAAATACCACGTCGACTTCTTTCAAAACGCCGTCGACCAGACCGAAGCCGTCCAGCGAGTCGCTCCCCCGTCGTTCCGCCTCCACTACGATTTCAACGGCGACGAAAGCCTGGCCGTGGTGCTGCCGATCCTGAAAGAACTCGAGAAGTTCCCGGTGGCGGGACGCGTGGAGGATCCGATTCGCAGCCATTCCGTGCGCGACCGCGAAGACTGGCGGCAACTGCGTCAGGAAACGCGCCTGCCCATCCTCGCCCACGGCCCGGGACCCGACTACCTCACCGAGAAGGCGGCCGACGGGTGCATCCTCAGCCGCGCCTCCGTGCCCGAGGCTTTGCGGGTCGCGCATCTGGCCGAGGCCGCCAATGCCCCGTTCATGCTGCAACACGTGGGCGGGAACCTCACCCTCGCCTTTCTGGCGCACGAAGCGTCGGTGTTCCGCATGGCGACGCTCGCGCACGTGAACTGCTGCCACATCTGGAAGGACGACGTCACCGCGGAAACGCTCCCCATCGTCGACGGCGGTGTCCAGGTCCCGGACCGGCCGGGACTCGGTGTGACGATCGACCGCGACAAACTCCGCAAGTACGCCCAGGCGCCCCGGCCGAAGCGCGACCGCTTCCTTGTGCGGATGAGCTATCATTCCGGGCTGACGGTGTACTTCAGGTTCACGGACGAACCCTACCGATTGAGCGCCGGCGGGTATCCCCTGGAGGAACTCGCCGAGCGACTGCCGGGGACAGGTCCGAAATACCGCAAACCCGTCGTCACGGACTTCTGGGATCAGACCGGCAGCCCGGAGTTTGAGCGAATCTGGAAGCTGACCGAAAAGGGTCCGTACTGGAAGCCGTCAGATACCCCGCCAGCGCGCTAAGGAGCTGAGCCTGTTGTGGCCTGGTGTTCGTTTCACAGCGGACTGAAATCGTTACTTCCCGCTTGTTGGTTCGAAGCGGAAAGCGGTCCCATGGGCCACGAGCCACTCTGCGCACATACAATACTTTGTATACTATGGTTGTGGCGGATTCCAAACCTGTCGAGTTTCGGGGCAGGTCCTTGGAAGACCTGCGCGCCTTCCCGCCGACGGCCAGGCGTGAGGCCGGCCATCAGTTGGACCAAATGCAACATGGCCGTGAGCCGGACGACTGGAAACCCATGAATACGGTGGGCCAGGGCGTCAAGGAGATTCGAATTCGGGATGAGGCTGGCGCGTTCCGCGTCCTCTACGTGGCGAAATTCGCCGATGCGATCTACGTGCTGCACTGCTTCCAGAAGAAGACCGGAAAAACCAGCAAGGCGGACCTGGAGCTTGCCACGAAGCGTTACCGCGAGTTGATGAAGGAGCGAGGGCAATGAAGAAGCAACGTTTTACCAGCGTGTGGGACGCTATCGAAAATACGCCCGAGCAAGCCGCCAACCTGAAGCTGCGCTCAAAGCTGATGATCGCCTTGAAGGATCACATCGCCCGCGCCGGAATGAGTCAGGCGCAAGCGGCCCAGCTTTTCTGCGTGACGCAGCCGCGCGTCTCCGACCTGATGCGTGGCAAGATCAACCTGTTTGCCATAGACGCGCTGGTGAACATGGCGACAGCCGCCGGCTTGCGCATCGAGCTGCGCGTGCGGAAAGCCGCCTGACCTAACCGCGCCATCACCCCATCGCCGCCCCCCGCTTCATCGTGCGTGTCCGCAAGAAACTCACGGTCGATCAGCTCCAGCCAGCCGCCATCTTCTGTGGCGGCGCCAATGCCTTTGCGTGTTACGAGAGCGGCAAGACCAAGCCCCCACTTGCCCTGGTGAAACCCCTCATCCCGCTCGACCGTCACTCCAATCTGCTGAACGAGGTTCACTTCGGGCAAAGCCTCGGCTACAGGCGGGCTCGAAAGCGATGCAGCAGAAGATCGCGGTTTTTTCGGTCGACTCGTTTCGGCCCGGACGTCGGCGCCGGTACTCCGCGATCGGGAAATCCGGATCGGCCGTCCTTGATCCTCCGCTCGTCCCAGCACCTCTGCCCATTCCCCTGCCGACCAGGCGGAGCGCCGCCGCCCATCCAGCCACACCACGCCCGCCTGGTCGGGACCGCCCAGGTGCTTTATCGCGCTCCAAACGTAGTCGCCCGCGGACTGGGTCAGCCCCGCCCGAACGGGGTGCAGTTCCACGTATTTGATGACTGCCGCAGCAATCAGGGAGGCGACCTACGGTGGGAGGCCGTTTGGGTCGGAGGCCTTTCGGAGTGCGTCCAGGAGTGCTTAGGCCGCGATGTCGCAAGAGGCAAGCCGGGGCGGCGGAAACCGCTGCCCGTCGCATCGACAGCGGAAGCAATCTGAGAAAGTCCCGTCTGTCCCCGTCCCCCCCGGATCGTTGGTTCAATTCAGTCATTCGCGGCCGGGTCCGGGTCTTCAGCGTATCCAGTGTTAAAACACCAGCCGCAGCCCGAACTGCACCTGCCTTGCCGGGAACGTCGATCGCACCTGCCCGAACCCGCCCGCTGACCGGTTCAGGTTGGCGTTGCGGAAATTGCTCCGATTAAAGGCGTTGAACATTTCGGTGCGGAACTGCAGCCGCATTCCCTCGCGTGGCAGCGCGAAGCTCTTCCCGATGCCCAGGTCGAGCTGGTACAGGGGATAGCTGCGCACGATGTTGCGCCCGGCATTGCCGAATGGCTGCGTCGGGTCGGTTGGGACCACCACCGTCGCCGGATTGATGTAGGCGTCGATCGAGCGCTGCCCCTCGGGTACCAGCGGCGGTCCGATCAGGTTCGGGCGGTAGCTGATGCCGCCGCGGAAATCGTTGAGGCTGACGGAGACCTGCTGGTCCGCAGTGGGGTTGTAGCTCAGGTTGAGCGGCTGCCCGCTCCACATGTTGTTGATGCCGGAGACCTGCCACCCGCCGATGGCGAAATCGAGCGCGCGCGGGATCTGGGCCGCGAAACTCCGGCCTTTCCCGAACGGCAGGTCGTAGACGATGCTGGTGGTGTTGTTGAAGGTCTGGTCGAAGTCGGACACGGCCTTGTCGCTCGCCAAGTCGCAGAAGTTCTGCGGGCTGGGACGGCCGCCCGAACCTTGGGCCTCGAGCGACTGCCCGGAGTTGTCGATCGCCTTCGAATAGACGAAGGAATTCAGCACGTACAGGCCCTTGTTGCCGCGATGCTCGAACCGCACCTGCAGCGCGTTGTAGTTGCCGAAGGCCTCAGGCCAGGTCGCCGTGACGGGTCCGAACGCCTGGTAGGGACGGCGCGAAAGCAGCGGGTTCGTCGTCAGCGTCTCGCCCGCGCGCAGCGGCCGCGCCTGGTTGATGTCCGCAATGGTGATCAGGTGGGTCGTTTTGTTGCCGACGTATCCCACGTCGAGGATCGTGTCCTTGAAGATCTCACGCTGGATCGAGAAGACCCAGTTCTGGACATAAGCGGTCTTGAAGTCGCGCGGAATGTAGGCGAGGTTGGCGATCTTCGGATCGAGCCGATCGGGCGCGGTCAGTCCGGCGGGGTAGCCGTTCTGCGTCGGCACGAAGCGCGAGGTCCCGAACACGTCGGCCTGGTTGACTAGCGCCGAGACCACCTGCGGTCCGTTGATCGCCAGGATGTCCGCGCTGCCGGTGCGGTTGAAGTGCACGTAGCTGATGCCGTAGCCGCCGCGGATCACTGTCTTGGGCCCCAGTTGGTAGGCCACGCCGATGCGCGGCGCGAAGTTGTTGCGGTCGGGGTCGACCACCGAGCGGTCGTAGATACCGCCGTCCTTGGCCTGCAGAATCTTACCCGAGGCGAGGTCGAGGTTGGTCAGCCTGTTCTTGGCTTCCCAGTAGGGCGTCGAGTACTCGTAGCGCATCCCCAGGTTCAGGGTCAGTTTCGAGTTGACCTTCCAGTCGTCCTGCACGAAGGCGAAGTAGGAGCGCTTGCGCATGTCCGCCACCAGCAGGCTCGCGAGCTGGTAGTCGCTGCGCGCGCCGAAGAGGAAGTCCGCCAGGGCGTAGGTGGCGGTGGCCGCCGCGGCCTGCGTGCCCGAGCATCGCAGGGCGCCCGCAGTCGGTATGCAGCTGAACGCTCCGTTGTAGATGTCCTGCCCGTAGAGCGGGTTCACGTCCTGCACCTGGGTCTCGTGGAACATCATCTCGTAGCCCGCCTTGATCGTGTGGCGGCGCTGCACCTTGGTGAAGACGAACTTCGGATTGTAAACCAGCGGGTACTGCCACTGCGGGTTGGTCGCCTGCCGTCCGAGCGCGGTGAAGCCGGTAATGTTCTGGGTATTCAGGCCGCCGCTAATGCGCGGGTCCTTGGGCAATCCGGTGATGCCGTACACGCCCTCGATGTCGGGTCCGCCGAGGCCCACCGGCTGTTTGCCGGCGAGAGTGCGGGAGATGCCGAGCCGCACTTCCATCAGCATCGTGGGCGAGACGCTGTAAATGAAGGATCCGGCCAGCTGCTGGTTGAGCGCGCGGATGTAGCCGTTACCGCCGCCGCCGGCCAGGCCCGGAATCTCCGGCGCCTGCAGGTAGTTGCTCTTGCGCTGGCTGAGCCGCACGAATCCGCTCATGTCGCTGCGCATCTGCCCGTCGAGCTTGAGGTCGTATTTGTCGTTGAAGTTCTGGTCGCGCCGCGTGTTGTTGAGGTTGCTGCCGCGCCCCGGCCCGGTCGGCGTGGGAAGGTCGTTCAGCACCTTGACCGCGAACGGAATCATCTTCGAGGTCGGGATGGGCGTGTTGGCCGCGAACACCTCGCCCGTCAGCGGATTGCGCACCGGCACCGTGAATATCCCGCGCCGGTCGTCGAGCGACGGAATGGAGCTGAACACGATCAGCTTCTGGATCTCGCGGAAGCCTTCATAGTTGGCGAAGAAGAACGCCCGGTTCTTCACGATCGGCCCGCCGAGCGTGCCGCCGAACTGGTTGCGCTGGAGCCCCGGCTTGCCGGTGGCGGGCTTGAAGAAGCCGACGGCGTTCAGTTCGGTGTTGCGCAGAAACTCCCACGCGCTGCCGTGAAGGCTGTTGGTCCCGCTCTTGAAAGCGGCGTTGATCACCGCGCCCGAGCTGCGCCCGTACTCGGCGCTCGGCAGGACCGTCACCACCTTGAACTCCTGCAAGGCGTCCGGCGTCGCCTGCACCACCTGCGCCGAAAAGCCCTGGTTCGACGTTCCATAGGCGTTGTTGTCGATGCCGTCCATCAGGAAGTTGTTGAACACCGACCGCTGGCCGTTAACGTTGAACGCGCCCTCGCGCGGCGGATTCGCAAACGCGTAATCGGAGCGCCGCACGCCGGTGGTGAGTAGCGCGAGATCGGAATAGTTGCGGCCGTTGAGCGGCAACTCGACGATTTGCCGCTGGTTGATCACCTGCCCGCGTTCGGTCGAATCGGTCTCGATCGCAGCCACTCCTTCGGTCACTTGGATCGTCTCCGCCACCTGGCCGAGGGCGAGTTGCACGTCTACGCGCTGGCGCGCGTTCACCCGCACTTCCACGTTGTCCACCACCGCGGTCGAGAAGCCGGTCTTCTCCACCGCCACGCGGTACACCCCGAGCTTTACGTTCGGGAAGATGTAGTTGCCGCCTTCATCCGTCGTGGTCGCCGCTTGGATGTTGGTGCCGGTGTTGGTTAGCGTGACTGTCGCCGACCCGACCACCGAGAGACTGGCGTCCCGCACCGTTCCGAGAACGACGGCGGTTTCGAACTGCGCATACACGGCACATGTAGAAAACAGAGCTAACAGTAGTATTCGCAAAACTCACCCCTTGTTGGTATTGACTATGAAGCCTACCAGCCAATTGTGAATCCGGCGTTTCGTCCCTATCGCAGAACGGCGAATTCGATGCCGCCGGCGCGTGTCGCCCAGATTGGCGAGGACTACGCCAGCTGACCGTCCACTTGAATGACACGAATGTAGTAATACGCCTCGCCCGCGGGAGGCTGCGCGTCGACGAAAATGAGCGTGTCTTCCCTGGTCAGTGGCCGCTGCGTACATTCCTCTCAAGAATTCGGGACTCTGTAACTGTTTTTTGGTTTTTCCTCGGGCTTATAGGCCACTCAGAACTGCAGGCGCATCGATACCTGGCCGGTGCGGCCACCACCAAAGTCGACGCCGCGCGCACTGGTAATCCTTCCGAAGTTGGAGTCTGCAATGTTCAGGTTCGGATCGCTGAGGTTCGTCGCATTAGGCAGGTTTGTGAAGCTACCCTCCAGGCGGAAGCGGAGCCGCTCGAAGATCTGAAAGCTCTTGCCCAGACCCATATTCCAACCAAACGTGCCAGGACCCTCGACGATTCCCACAGCGGCATTTCCAAACCGGCTGATAGGGTTGGGATCGCGGCCTGGAGTGACACCGACTGAGCAGTTGAATTGAAGCGCGCCTCCAGCGGAGCGCCCTGGACACACAAAATCGTTCCGGTTCAGCCACTGGTCGCGGGTTGGATTGGAGAGGCTGCCGTTGGCGCTCCCGGCGACATCCGGACGCTGCGAGCCGCGGCTGGCTGCGTTGGTACCGGACGGATCTCCGCCGGAGAACGTCGGGGTCAGAAATGGACCGCTTTGGAGGGTCAAAATGCTCGAGATCTGCCACCCACCAAAGATTAGGTCGACTGCCCGGTGCGGGTTGGAGAGGAACGACCGGCCTTTGCCGAACGGAAGCTCGTAAACCAGCGTGTTCAGGAGCCGATGGCGGCGTGTGGCGTACACGTTGCCGTAATCACCGCGCCGGTCGAGCGAATTGGTAACTCGTCCGCCCCCGGTTTCTCCGGCATAGCTCGACGGCGCGGGGCCGGCGTTGTCCGCCTCATTCTTCGCCATCGTGTACGACGAATTGTAGCTGAGCCCCTGTGCGAACCGCCGGTTCACTTCTACCTGGAGAGAGTTGTAGAGTGCGTTCGCTCCCGCATCGCGGCTGAAGATAAGGCCGAAGTTTGGGAACGGCCGGTCCGTATTGGAGCGCTGCGAGAAGAACGTTGTGGAGGGCGCCATCTGGTTGACGTCCGGAGCCCAGGGAAGCTGATACGAGCGGTTCCCGATGTAAGACACGCGCAAGCCGGTGTTGCGGTTCAACTCACGATCAACCGTGAGCGCCCATTGCAGCATCTGCGGCGGCCGGAAGTCGATCGCATTTGCCGTGCGGAATTCAAAACTGCCGATAGAACCGCCGCGCACGCCACTGCCGGGCGTACGTGTGTTGGGCAGGGCGAAAATGGGCTGCCCGTTGGCTCCCACATTGTTGAAGTTGCGAACGTCGCTCTGCACCGTGCCGGTCAGCGAGTAGAAGACGGAACCGAGCAGGATCATGTTGTAGAGCCCGCTGCTCGCGCGCACTGTCGTCTTGTCATTCAGTCGATACGCAAGGCCGATGCGAGGCAGGAATTGCGTCTTGTAGGTATTCCGCAGGCCTTCCGGTAAGCCCGCTTCCGCAGCAGTGACTATTGGAGTGCAGCCGATGCCATTGATAGCCGCCGCCGGGCATCCGTTGAACGACAAGATCGCTCCGGGAGCCACCAGGTTTCGCGCTGGTGGATCGGACATAATGACGACCCTCCCGGTGCGCGGCACGTTGCGATCGAAGTTGCCGATGTTCAGTCCGTTGTCCCGGTAGCCCGGATGCAGTTCGTAGCGCAATCCTAGGTCGAGTGTCAGCTTGTTCGAGAGGCGCATCGTGTCCTGAGCGTAGAGCTTGTAGTGCGTGGCTTGGCCGTCGTTGTCAGTAGCCACCACCGCAATCGCCGTCGAGGTCGGCACGCCCAGCAGGAAGTCGGCCAAACCGTTGCCTGAGAACGTCGGGCCGAAGTTGAAATCGCCGTAGTTGTTGCCGGAAGTGAAACCCAGATCCGAACGCGCCCGCAGGTTGCGGCTGTCGCCGCCGAACTTGAACGTATGGCGGCCCTTGATCCAGGTGACGTTGTCGATAAACTGGATCGTGTCCGAAATGCTGTAGGAGCGTCCCTTGCTGAGCGCGGTGTACTGGTCGATTCCGAAGGCCGGCAAGCCGTTGAAGAAGATGTCGCGCGAGATGTCGTTCAGCCCCAGACTGTTGGTGAACTCGCGCCCGTCGAACGGGAAGATCAGCGCGGAGTCCGATTTCACGTACCCAAATCGGAACTCGTTGAGCAACGTGGGACGAATCGTGTAGGTGGACGACGCGCTTGCCTGCCAGTGAATCGCACTGAGTGTATCGGAGGGCAGCAGCAGATTGTTGGCGCTCGAAGACGGATTGTCTTTGTAGTAGAACCGCCCGTATACCGCGTGACGGGCTCCAAAATTCTGGTCGATCCGGCCCTCGTACTGGTCCGAGTCGATTCCACTGGAGCGATTGTCGCGATAGTTCCCGACCGAGCGCCGGTCCGTTGCGCCCGTGTTCGGCAGAGGATAAAGACTGAGCACTTTTGTCGCGACGGAATTGATTCGCGATGTAGGAATCACGTTATTGGCGAACGCCTGCCCCGTGAGCGGATCGCGAATAGTCACACCTTCCCGAGAAAAATCACCGGCTCGCGTAAAGCTCGTCGGCACAGTGTTCTGAATTGTCGTCTGCCGCGGGTAGCGAAGCGATTCCCAGGTAAAGTAGAAGAATGTCTTGTCCTTGCCGTTGTAGATCTTCGGAGCCATCACGGGTCCGCCAATAGTGGCCCCGAACGTGTTGCCGATCTTTGCCGGCAGCGTATTCTGACCGAAACTTCGCGCGTCCAGCGCACTATTCTGGTGATACCAGAACAATGCTCCGTGGTAATTGTTATTGCCTCCCTTCGATACGACTGTGACATCCCCGGGTTGGCCGTATTCGGCAGTATTGCCAACACCCTGAACCTTGATTTCGGAAATGGACTCAACCGAAAGGAACTGACTCCGGTTCGGGCTGTTCCCGGTGGCGACGGTGACGGAGATGCCGTCCACCGTCGTCTCCGACTGCGCCGGCAGTCCGCCTTGAATCGACAATCCGAGGCCGTTGTCCGCCTGTACGCCGGGCAGCGATTGCAGGATCGCGTAAGGACTGGTGCTGCCCGCCCCGCGAACGTTCGATG
>CAZGUX010000113.1:0-9160 GCA_964529305.1 uncultured Solibacteraceae bacterium
TTTCGGCGGATGGGATCCGCTGGCGCAAAGTTCGCGACACACCGCTGGTTCCCTCTCCGAAGGTGTATGCGTTTGACTCGCAAAACCTGGGCTTCTGGTCGGAGCACGAACAGCAATACATCTGCTACTACCGGGTTTTCAAGGAAGTAGGCGGGAAGCGATGGCGCTGGATCGCGCGAACAACCAGCAAGGACTTCCTGACCTGGACCCCGGGAGAGGACATGACGTTCGGCGATGCACCGGCGGAGCACCTGTACACCAACCAGACGGCGGCGTATTTTCGAGCGCCACACCTGTATGTGGCCATCTGCGCCCGGTTCATGCCCGGACGCCAGGTGCTGACCGCGGCTGAAGCCTCCGCCGTGAACGTGGATCCCGGCTACTACAAGGACTGCTCGGACGCCGTGCTGCTGACGACTCGCGGGGGCAATCGCTACGACCGGACGTTCCTCGAAGCGTTTCTCCGGCCGGGCCTGGGGTACGAGAACTGGGTCTCGCGATCCAACTACCCGGCGCACAATCTATTGCAGACCGGAAAGTCCGAAATGTCGTTCTACGTGAACCGGAACTACGGCCAGCCGACCGCGTACCTCCGCAGGTACACCCTGCGTCTGGACGGGTTCGCCTCGGCACACGCCGGATACGGGGGAGGCGAAATTGTCAGCAAGCCCCTGCGATTTGGCGGAAGCAGGCTGGAGTTGAACTATTCGACCTCGGCTCCGGGTTCCGTGAAGGTGGAGATTCAGGACGCCGACGGCCGGCCAGTTCCGGGCTTCTCCCTCGCGGAAGCGCGGGAGCTAGTGGGCGACAACATCGACCAAACGTACGGCTGGACCGGCGGTTCGGATGCCGGAAAGATGGCCGGAAAGACCGTGCGCTTGCGGTTCGTTCTGAAGGATGCGGACCTGTTCTCGTTCCGGTTCGCGTCCTGATGTTCGTCTATTCCAGGGTCAGGGCGAAGACTTCCGCCTTGTAGAGATGGATGCGGATCAGGTGCGGGCCCGGAGGCAGTGCCTTCACGCCTTGCCAGGCGGCCGCGTGGGCAAAGGAGTCGCCTTTTAGCTCCACAGCTTCGTCCAGGGTGTATCCGCGGACGCGGTAGCCTCGCGGGTTCAGCAGTTCCACCTTGATCCAACCGTCGCGCGCATCGGCGTTCAACGTCAGGCGGCGGAGGCCCGTCAGGTCGTTGGCCTTCATCGTGATCTGGCCGCGGTTCTCGATCACGCCGCCGATGGAACGCTGGTCGCTCCGTTCGAGGTTGCGAATCCCGGCGAAGCGGTCGAGGGGAATGCGCGCCATGCCGACTCCGGTGTCGCCATACGGGTCGCGGGCGGGTCCCCGCGTTCCTCCCACGGCGGTGCCGGGATAGGCGCCGTAATAGAAGCGGATCTCGCGATCGAGCACGATCGGGTTGGCATTGGTGAACATGCTGCCGGCATCGAACCCTCCGGCCGGACCCCGCGGCAGAAAGTAGTCGCGGCGGTAGGGGCGGTCCCAGTTCCGGCCGTCGCGGCTGACCATGAGTTCAATGTCGATCAACAGGTTGGCGCTCTCGCCTTCGCGCCGCAGAACCTGGTTCAAACAGAAGTAGCGGCTTTTGTGGTGGAAGACAGGAGTGGTATGGAACTCCACATCAGCCGGGTCGTCGTCATCGGGGGCGACCAGCAATTCGGGGACGGACCAGTGTAGAAAGTCGCGGCTCTCCACACGTCCCATGCCGTGTTTCCACACCAGCCTGCCGTCGGGACGGTCGATCCACATCTTGCCGTAAATGGCCCACACCGACCGCACCGGATCCCACATGACGTCGGCCCCGTCGGACATCGCGAGAGGATAGCGCCATGCCGGTGTCACGCGCCCGTCCTTCCTCGTCTCCCTGCCCACCGGGTCTTCCTGAACGTACGGCGGCCACTGACCCGCCCCGCCATACAGTGTGTGCAACATTGGCCCGCCAGGCTGCTTGGTCCAGTGGATGCCGTCGGGAGAAAATGCCGCCTGCAAACCGGGATACTCGCGCTCGCCCCGGCGGTACCAGTCGTAGAAGATCATTTTGTAGCGGCGGCGAGGGTCCAGGTCGCGATCATCGACGACGACGGAGTTCGTGTAGCGGTCGCTGAAACCGCCGTTGCCGATCATAACGATGTTGGTGTTGCGGTCGCCGTTGAAATCGAAGAGTCCGAGGTTCGGCTTGGTCCAGCGAAGGCCATCGTCCGATTCGGCGTAGCAGACGAGGGAATCGTGGGTATGCTGCCGCGCCACAGGTTTGGCGTACGCCTGATACCACATCTGGTATTTGCCGCTTCGGGGATTGCGGTAGATGCTTACCCAGCCGATTGCGAGTTCCCACGGCTTCTCTTCCGCCAGCACCGGGCTGCTGGAAAAGCGCGCGGCCGGATGGATCCGGCGCTGGGTCCCGGCGCGATACAGGATGTCGTGGTCATCGACAAAGAGAACGGTACGAGGCGCGGCCCACAGGACCGGCGCCAGCAGGCAAAGGGCGAGGATCTTCATGCTAAGCGCCGGCGTATTCTTTCAGCTTGTTGTGCAACGTCTTGAGACTGATGCCGAGGATCTCGGCGGCCCGGGTCTTGTTGTTGGAGGTGTGCTCGAGCGTGCGGAGGATCAGGCCTTTTTCCGCTTCCTCCACCGTCGTGCCGACCCGAAGTACGATGGCATCGCCGTCGGCTTCCGGACCCGGGGCCGGCGTTCCGCCCTCAACCGAGGAGGGAAGGTGTTTGCGCTCGATCGGCCCCTGACCGGCCACAATCACGGCGCGCTCCAAGGCGTTCCGTAGCTCACGAACATTGCCCGGCCAACTGTGCTGCATGAACACCGCGAGGACCTGAGACGACAGCCCGGTCACCCGGCACTCGTGCTTCTTGTTCAGATCCGAGATCAGCGCCTCGGAGATAGCCGGAATGTCTTCCTTCCGTTCGCGGAGCGGCGGCAGATGGATATGAAACACATTCAGCCGGTAGAAGAGATCTTCGCGAAACGATCCTTTCTTCACCGCTTCCTCGGGTTGGCGGTTGGTCGCCGCGACAATACGCACGTCGACCTCGAACTCGGTTTTGCCGCCCAGGCGGCGCACGCGGGAGTCCTCGAGAATCCGCAGCAGCTTAGCCTGGGTCGCTGAAGGCATCTCTCCAATCTCATCGAGCAGCAGCGTGCCGTGCTGGGCCAGTTCAAAGCATCCGGCCTGGCGTTCCGTGGCGCCAGTGAAAGCGCCCTTTTCATGGCCGAACAGTTCACTTTCAATCAGGGTTTCCGGCAGCGCGGCGCAGTTAATGGCGATGAACGGACCCTGCCTCCGCGGGCTCAGGCGATGCAGCGCCCGGGCGACGAGTTCCTTGCCCGTCCCGCTCTCTCCAGTGATCAGGACGCACGCCTTGCTGGGGCCGGCCTGTTGGAGCACCGCAAACACTTCCTGCATGGCCTTGGCGGAGCCCACCAGGTCACCGACGGCTCCTTTGTAGCGAAGCTGTGTTTCGAGCGTCCGGTTTTCACCGCGCAACTGCCCGTGCGAGACGGCACGGCGGACCAGAGTCTCGAGCGAGGAGGGCGAGACCGGCTTTTCCAGAAACCAGTACGCCCCGAAGTCGTGGACCGTCTTCACGGCCGTATCGACGCTACCAAAGGCCGTCAGCACGATGGCCGGCGGCGCGTCGGGCATGTCCTGCAGACGGCGCAGCAGTTCGAAGCCGTCCACTCCGGGCATGTTCAAGTCGGTAATCAGGACGTCATAGGAATTCTGGGACAGCCTCTCCAACGCTGAACGGCCTTCTTCGGCCGTATCGGCGGTCATTCCCCACGCCGTGACCATCCCCGAAAGGCCGGAGCGCTGCGTCGCCTCGTCGTCCACAATGAGGACCCGTGTACTCATGATTTTCCTGATAGCCCTATTCTACTTCCCGGCCTCGGAAAAGACGAATTGAGCCGCCGGCCTACGTCCTATCCCACTCGATCGTCGTGATCGAGATGCCCGGCAGCTTCTGCCGGAGTGACTTTCCCCGCCACTCGATCCGGACCGAGGCCTCGGTCTTCCGGCTGTTGACCAACTCGACCACGGTCACACCGCCGGGCCGCTCGAACGCGGCCGCGCGAATGTCCTCCGCCGGTCCGCTGATCGCGATGTGTACCGATCCCGGCCGGACGAACTTGGAGAAATGCGCCAGGTAATAGAACGCGCCCGTGTAGGAAACCTTCCCCGTCTGGCGATTGACGATCACGAGCGGGTGCTGCTTGTTGTTGGCGGGATTGTTGTGCACCGGCGAGATCAGTTCGGGTCCTCCCTGCTCGTCCAGGATCATGTTCCAGTAGGTCCAGCCCGAGGCGCCGGCCTCGATGTCGGCGAGAATCTGCCGGCCCCAGAAATCGCCGTCCTCGAATTCGTACCGAGGCATTGGGTTCATCCACGGAGTGCCTCGATTCCAGTAGCAGACCTCGGTCATCCACAGGGGCAAATCCGGATAGAGCTTGTGCAACTCGGCGATGTGGCGGAACTCCTCGAAGTCGTAGCCCGTTTCGGGCGTCGCCGGCTTCTTGCGGCTGGTGAAGTCGTAGCCATGATAGGGGAGCGCGGCCACGTACTTTCGCGCCTCCGGATCGTCGAGGACAACGGGATAGGTGGTCCGGGCGCCCTTGCGGGTCGGGTTCTCGCTGAGTTGTAGTTTCGTCTTGATGCCGCTCCGGGCGAACAGGGGCCCGACGTGATTCTTCAGCAGATCCCGGATCTCCGGATAGGTGATCTTCGTGTACACGCCGGGCTCGTTGAACAGGCAGACGTAGTCCACGAACACCCCGTTCTTTGCGTATTCCTTGGCGTATCGCAGGTAGTAGCGCGCCAGCGCGTCGTGGTATTTGAGATTGACGTCCTGGTTGGAGTTGACGTCGAACAGCATCCAGTCCGGGGGATAGTCCATCGGGGCCTGGAGGATGAAATCGCCGTACCGGCGGGCCCGCTTGATAAACGTGATCTGGCCGGTTGGCCCGAGGTCGCGGGCGAGGCTGAAGAACTTCAGGCTCACGTCACCGGGATGGTCGTCGAGGGTGAACCAGCCTCCGCCGGACATGAAGTCGGTCCCACCGATGACGGTTTTCATGGCGGAGAAGCCTGCGCCGTCCGCGGGATGAAACACGAAGCGGAGGACTTCTTCCTGTTTCCGGGCGTCGAGGCTGTTGAGACAGACCAGGCCGGCCTCCAGAAAGGATGCGCCGAACCCGAGCATCTTCTGGAGGCGGACGGCAGGATCGACCCGGAATACGGCATCCGCCCGCGACGACTCAGCCGGGGTGAATCGGACCGGCGGCCGCGGGGCGATCCGGTCTCCGGCGGCGGAGGAGACGTGGACGCGGGCCACCTGCGGCCAGGCAGGGAGGGCTGCCAGGAGGGCCAGGACAAGAATGAGGGGCTGGTGATGAGGCAAGTAGTTCCTCCTTCGAGCGGAAGGGCTTCGAGAGACCGGGGGCGGCCTCCGCCATCAGCATAGGGTACGGTCGCGTGGGGAGATAGGGGGTGATGGCGTCGGGCCGTCGGATGATCGAATGGCTCGAAAAACGTCCGCGGGCTCCGATAAGGGGATCGTGAGCCTGTTCCTGAGCAACGCGGAGCGACTGATGGCGGCGGCCGGGAATGCGCCCGGAAGCGACGATACGGACCTCGCCGTACTGGTTCGACAGGATGGCAGCGTGCATATCGTGATGGAGGAAGGCTGGCAGGCCGAGTCGGCGGCCGCTCACTACGGCGCACAGACGGTCTATCGGATTCGACGAACGCAGGGCAACGTCCGGGTGGAAGGCCGTTCCGGAGCGGACCGCTGCGTGCTGGAATCCCGCTCCGGCACCCTTATCGCCAGACAGTTGCTGGGCGGCGTACCTCGATATCTGACGGCCTGACGAGGCTTCGGCGCGGCGCGAAGGCATCGGGCTGGTGATCGATCTTGCAGCGCGGCCCGAAGACGACCGTGATCACATCAAACCGGATCGGAGGTGGTTCCTCGCCACGGCGCAGCAGGTAATCCCGCGCCACCTTGAAGAGGTGCTCCTGCTTTTCCGCTCCGATGGCGCGCTCGGGCGGCCCGAACTCCTCGCTGGCCCGGGATTTCACCTCCACAAACACCAGTATCCCGTCCCGCCAGGCGACCACGTCCAGTTCGCCCGATCCGTTGGCGGCGCGGTAGTTGCGCGCGACGACGAGATATCCCCTTCGCTGGAGATAGCGATGGGCAATGTCCTCCGCGCGCTGGCCCAAAGCCAAGTCCGGGCGTGTCCGGCGCCGCCGGAACCAGTGCCGGACCAGATCGAGAATCTGATAAACCAGCAGCACCGCTTATTTCAGGACTTCGAACTCGAACCTCATCACCTTGCCGCGCACGATGAAGCACAGATAGTGCTCCCAGAACCGCCGGAAGCGCGGGAAGGCATTCACGAGCAACTCGAAGCCCAACCACCTCCACAAGGCTAGTAGGCGCACGTGGACGGAAATCTCACGAAATCGACAGCGGGAGTAATATCCGAAGCCGCCATGCTTCTCGCCGAAATAGCGGAACGAGAACGAATTCAAGTGCCAGCGGTGGGTGGGATCGCAGAACGAGCTGAAATCGGTGTAATGCGGGGTCTCCAGTTTCACTCTCCCGCCAGGGCGCACCAGGCGGTGGAATTCCTCCATGGTCCGGATCACGTCGGCCACGTGCTCGATCAGGTGGATGGCCACGAGCAGGTCGAAGGAGTTGTCTTGAAAGGGATAGGGAAACCGATCCAACTCCGCCAGCACGTCGGCGCGGCTGGCAGGGTTGCGATCGACGCCGATGGCTCCCGGGTACTTGTTGATGCCGCAGCCGACGTCGAGAATGCGCATCCGCTACCGATTCTGCATCAGCAAGTCCCAGAGAGCCAGGCTGCGGGCGGTGAGGCGTGGCACATCGATGTCGAGCAGGTAGCCTTTGTCGACCAAAGCCCTGGCCGCGGACGCGACCTTGGCGGCATAGTCGGCACGATTGGGATATCGCTCCTCGATGGAGGGACGCGGGTCCTTCAACTTCAGGCGATCCTGGCGGGTTCGAGCAAAGGGGAGGAACGAGCCCTGCATGCTGAATAACTCTTCCGGTGCACCAATGGACGGCGAGCGAAGGTTCCAGCCCGCGTACGTGCCGAGGGGAGCCGCGATGGCGGGAGTCCGGATTCCGGAGGTTTCGTTGCCATCGCTGTCGACTTGCGAAACCATGGCCGGGAATTCTTTGCCGACCTTGGGCGGCTCGATTGAAACGATGCCTGTTGTCTGGAACTGCGATCCGAAGTCCACGCGATACGCCTTCTTCGGAATGGTTGCAATGGGCACGCCTGGAATCTTCGGCCAACGAACCGCTTTAGGGGACACCAGCGTTCCGTCGGCGATCTTCGGATAGACGGAAGGCGGGGCTGCCACTCCCTCGGCGACCCAGCGGTCCATGTTTGTGAGCATGGCCCGCATGCTGGCCGTGAACAGGTTGAAATTCGGCTGATGTTGCGTGTCCCCTTTCTTGGGGGGGAAGGAGGCAGGTCCGTGCTGGGAGCCCGCGAACAGGTAGATACGGGTGTTGGCGGGAGGCTCGACATCGCGTAAGCCGTCCACGGACGTGTGAATGAGCGAGGCACATCGGCCCCAGTATTCGTACGACGAGTTCGTATAAAAGATCTTGGGCGCCGCTTTGTGCTGGCGCGCCCGGTCGAGCAAGCCTTCGCTGGCTCCCGTCTCCGGATCGGTTTGGGGCTCATCGGTGAACGGGAAGATGTCTGTGGGGTAGAGGGTGTTGAGGAAAGGGTGCCCGTCGCGGGACGGCTGGGCGAAGCGGTGATTGAAACTGCCGCGTCCGGCGCCGGCCACGTGGACCATCATGCCGTCAAACACCGGGCGATCCTTCTCGTCGGCGTTGAATCCGTAGTAAAGAAAGGTTCTCTGGAAGCGGCCGCTCTGCGAGGAGCCGAACGCGTAGGCCCGCTTGAGGTAGCGTTTCTGGTCGGAGAGCGCTGTAATCGCCTGATCGTGACCGTATTTGAGAAATGAGATGAAGTCCCTCATCGCCGTAGGCCCAAGGCCGACGAGGGCGGGATTCTTGGCGGTGTAAACGACCTCATACAACCGGCCGGGGTCAAAGCCGGACTCCATCGAGACGTGTGTGCCCTCGACGATGCGCCATCGGTTCCGCGGAATGACGGTTCGCTTGCCGAGGACCGAATCGCGCACGGTCAGTTGGAGCGCGGGGTCGTTCGGATTCACGGGGGTGTAGGGGATGTGGCTGCGGTCGCCGAGCGAATGCGAGAACTCCCTCTTGTCGGTGACCCATTCGGCGCGAACCGGACCCGTGATGGTCTTTCCGTGATCCGTCGCCACGGGAGGGTAGACTCTCATCAGATCGGCGTTGCGGGGCACATCGAATTGCCAGCCGACCCACACCAGCGTATAGCCGCGTTCGAACAGGAAGCCGTCGCCGAACTCGTCGGCGGTGACCGGGTTGCGCGAACCTGTGCCGACGTTGAACATGCTGAGAAGCGTCTTGCCCCCGCGATTGTTGACTTCCAGCAACACGGCGCCGTTGCCGTGAGACGGATCCCTTGGCTTGAGCACCATGAGGTCGGACGAGAACTCGACCAGTCCGCGATCGTTTCGAGGGGCGTTGTCGATGTCGGCAATGATACGGTTGGCAGGCAGTTTCGGATCGACGGCAAAATAGACGCGGCCGGCGATCTTTTCGTAGGGGCCGGTCTTGCCATAGCTCTTGCCGGCCAGGACGTCGGACCGCTCGAGGACTTCGACACGAACCACCACCGCCGGCAGAGAGGCGGCCAGACACACGGCCAGGGTGCCGCTGCGAAGGAGCATGATGGACATTAAAGCAGATGTCGCCTTCCGTCCGCTGCCCTCCTGCGTCAAAATAGGATAGAAGGACTCTTCTATGAAGCGACTCGCCGCCCTCGGGTTATGGTGCGCGCTGCTGGCAGGCGCGCAGGCCGACCGCATTCCGGAAACCGGCGGCCGGGAAGAGAAGAGCGCTCGCCTGCCCAACGGCCGGCTGCAAAGCGAAGAGATTCTGAAGGCAGAGTACGAGAAATCCCTCACCGAGGTGGCCAAACTCGTCAAACTCGCCGAAGACCTGCAAGACGAACTCATGAAGAACGACCGGCA
>CAZGUX010000114.1:0-22889 GCA_964529305.1 uncultured Solibacteraceae bacterium
GAACCGAGGATGAAATCGGAAAAGGGCTTTCTTGATGCGAGGGCGCTGCCCTCGCGCTCCCGGGATTTATCGCTTTCCCGCCAGAAAGGCTTGCCAGACAGACGGCTGGGGATCTCCGACCTCCAGCCGTCTCGTCCTTTCCGGCCGCTGAGTCGGCGCTCCGGTCGCATCCCTGCGTTGCCGTATCCTCCGCTCAGGTCTTCACAGTGTAGTTCAACTCCACCGAGCATGCCGGACTTTTTCTTGCTTTCACGGGCAATAAGTGGGTATAACAGACTTCGTCCCGCCTGTTTCCATTGGCCGGTTTTGAGGTGTCCCTCATTGGCCGGTTTTGCGGTGTCCCCCGAGGCGCTGCTTCGATTTGTTTGATAGGTCCGCCGTCGCTGCCTTTCGCGATCTCTTGAACGGAGGTAGCCGCCCCTGGGGGTAGGGATCCCCAGCCTTCAGTCCGGTTCATGACACCGGACCTAGTCGACCAGGATCTATTGTAGGACACGCCCGGAGCCGCAGCGGGTCATATCAACCGTGGCCGGAGGCGCGATGGGAATAATCAAACTCGCCACAACTCGTGAGCTCGGAGGCAAGACTCTCGCAGGGCAGGAACCTCTCAAAAGCCAGTCGCCTCCTCGGGCCAAGCGAAACTAGACAAAACCGTTGCCGGTTGGTGGTTCGGTTGAAGTGAATGAATGTAGACACGGGGCCTACCAAAAACCCACCTACCCAAGGAATGGCAGGTGGTCGCTTGATCGACAGGGCCAACCTGTTCATTTCCCTTGAACCACTCCAGTTCTGCGACTCTGCGCAATCAGACGAGAGAGGCCGGGGCGCCGGGTCTGAGGAGCAGGAAGCTGTCACCGTCGACAACAGCTTTGGGGGAGTCTCCTTAGAAAGGTCCCTACGTCCTGCGCGGGCAGGGTCCACGAAAGCCGATCGGTTAGCAGTGGTGAACTTTGCAGCACTTAAGCGAGCTTCGCCCAACTTCAAGCGATGATCTTCTTCCGCACCGCGTAAAGGACGATTTCCGCCGTATTGTGCAGGTTCAGTTTCTGCATGAGGTGCATCCGGTGGGTTTCAACAGTGTACGGGCTAACATCGAGAACCGTCGCAACCTCCTTGTTTGATTTCCCCTCCGCGAGCAGTTGGATGATTTCCTTCTCTCGCGGGGTCAGGAGTTCGTAAGAGTCCTGAAGCCCTTTGCTCTGTAACTGGCGCACATAGTCCTCAGCCAAGGCCTGGGAGATGGCAGGGCTGAAGAAGGACTTGCCAGCAGCCACAGCTCGGACCGCGCGCACGAGGTCGAGCTCGGCCGAGTCTTTCAGCAGGTAGCCTTTCACGCCAACGGTCAACGCTCGCGTCAGGAACTCTTCATCCGCATACATGCTCAGAAGGATGATCTTCGTCTGTGGACTTGTCCGGAGCACCTGTTCTGCCGCGTCAATTCCATTTAACTGCGGCATCGCGATGTCCATCACGATGATCTGAGGATCGAGTTCCTCCGCCATGCGGACAGCTTCCCTGCCGTCACCAGCTTCGCCGGCGACCTCCATATCTTGCTGCCTCTCCAAAAGGGAGCGCAGTCCCTGTCTCACAATCCCGTGGTCATCGGCCACAAGAATCTTCGTCTTTGTCGTCATACCTTCACTTCCGGCGAGGTCGGAATCTCGCAACGCAGCAACGTACCCTTCGAGCGCTGCGAGAAGATTTCCATCTTCCCACCTAATTCTCTCACCCGCTCTTCGGCCCCGAGTAACCCCAATCCGCGCGAGCTTACGGCCTGGACGTCGAAGCCCACGCCGTTGTCCTCCAGTGTCAACGCAATCGCGGTAGCGCCCCCGTGCACAGTGATCCTTATCTGGCTGGCGCGGGCATGACGTGCGCAATTGGTCAGCGCTTCTTGCACCACTCGATACACACATGTCCGATGCGTGTCCGCCAGTCCGTCGAGATTGCCGTCTATCTGGATCTCCACAGGTACGCTACTCCGTCGGGTGAACTCCCGCGCCTGCCACTTGAGGGCTGGGCCCAAACCCAGTTCGTCCAGCACCGAAGGACGCAGCCCCATTGAGATGTCACGAATTGTCCGCAGAGTATCCTCGGCTAGCTTTCTTGCATCAGCCATATGCTTCGAGAAGCCGTCGCCCGCATCCTGGCGGCACTCTTCGATGTGGGCGAGTTCAATCCGCAATGCTGTGAGCAACTGGCCGACCTGATCGTGCAGTTCCCGTGATATGCTCTTGCGCTCTTCCTCCTGAGCTTTGGACAGTTTCGATGAAAGACGCCTGAGATCCTCGGCGCCGCGTTCGATCAGCCGAAGGTGCTGAGCGGCGCTGGCCTCGAGCGAGCGAGTTCTCGTCACGCTGATCAACGCCACGACCGCACCGAGAATGAGCGCCGCCGCCGCTCCACTCCGCAGGTAGGCCTTCAGATCGTCTTGGGCTTGCAGAACTCCCTGTTGCCGCAGTCGTGACTGCGCCAGGCTGACGCTCTCGATCTCGGAAGCCAACCGGAAAGCCAGTTGCCGCTGAGGAACAAGCTGGCGCCGAAGGAACGCCGGACCTTCGGCCGCCTTTTGTTCGGGCGTCCATTCGAACACAGGTTCCGCTGCCTGCCAGTACTCCTCGATAGCATTGCGCAACCGTTCTACTCCCGGACGGTCCCTCACCAATGCGCTCCCCTGTAGCGTCCGCATGTGCACTTCCGTCGAATCGCGAAGTTCTTTCAGTGTCCGCCTCTGTTGGGCGGCAGCATCCTGGGGACGCTCCAACAGGTAGTCACGGAGCAGAACCGCAAAGAGGTAAATCTCGGATCGCAACTCCTCCAGCGCGCGGCTGGATTCGTCGCTCGCGCGCTGAATCGCCTCCACATCGGCGCGGACTTGTTCCATGCGGTTGTGCAAAGCCGCTGCGGACAGTCCGATGAGCGCGAGGAGGGCGCCGAATCCCAGCAGCAAGAATGGCCACCTTCGCATTTTCATAACGCCTGTATTCTAAGTCGCTTGTGACCCCGCTGGATCCGGCTATCGACTCGACCCAGCGGGGTCTTGTACCCTACAAGCGGATGGATGTGGTTTTCACCGACCTCGATGGCACGATTTTGGAGCATTCGACGTATTCCTTCGCTGAGGCGCAACCGGCGCTCGACCTTCTCAAGAGCCGAGGCATCCCACTCGTCGTCTGTACGAGCAAAACCCGCAGCGAAGTCGAGTTCTGGCGGAAGCTGCTTGGCAACGATGATCCATTCATTGTTGAGAATGGCGGTGCTGTCTTTGTGCCTGTCAACTACTTCGACCTTGCGGTTCCTGCTGCGGTGACGCGCGATCGTTATCTGATGCTGCAATTGGGTGCACCGTACGCCGATCTGGCGGAGACTCTCTGTAGCGCCGCCGAAGTAAGCCAGTGCAGAGTCCGCGGGTTTAGCCAAATGAGTGTCGCAGAGGTCAGTGAACATTGCCAGATGAGTCTGGAGCATGCCGCGCTGGCCAAGGCGAGGGAGTTCGACGAACCGTTCCTCATCCTGGATCGGGAGCGGTCGCAGGAACTCCTGGCGGCTGTTGAACGTCGCGGAAAGCGTTGGACCCGTGGTGGTCGCTTCCACCACATCCTCGGTGAGAACGACAAGGCAACTGCGGTGAGGCTTCTGCTGAATCTGTATCGGAACATCGAGCCCAATGTCCGATCGATCGGTCTCGGAGATGGGCTGAATGATGCGCCATTCCTGAACGCGGTCGACGTCCCGATCCTGATTCGCACCGCTTGGCTGGATCAACTTCATGCCCTTGTTCCGAAAGGCAGACCGACTGACACCCCCGGTCCTGGAGGATGGGGCCAGGCCATCTGCGAGCTGTGTTCCTCCTGACCTCCCATCACCAACTCGCTCCCTGGTATCTGGGCCACAGGGCAAGGCCAGTCAACGAGTAGCCACGATTCGTGTTCTGCCGGATGCGACGCATCAGCACGCCGGCCACGGTTGCGCAGACCAGCAGCAGAGTTAGGTTGCCCAAAACAGTCCGGCCTTCCAATGTTTGTTTCTCCCGGCGCCGCGATCAGATTCACATCAAAGGTGGTCGAACAGAGACTTCTCCTGCTCTCCGGGTTGTCGTTCACCTTGCTGCAACACAAAACGCTGCACCGCTCCCCGGACGCCGAATCCGACAGCGAGACCTGTGGCCAGTGCAACCGCGCCAGCGAAAATCACGAAGGCCGCAAAGAACACCTGGCTCGCGAAACTGAGCACGTCTGCGGCGATCACGACTGCGACAAATCCGGCGATGACCTTGACAACCGCGGCCAGCCGGCGCGCAAATGGGATGTTCTCGTTGACCGCCCAGACCACTACGCTACGGCTCAGATACTGCGCCAGCCAGAATCCGGCGACCAGGATGGCCGCGGCAGTCAGCAGCTTAGGGAAGAGGAAGACCGTGCTCTCGATGATTTGCGAGGTCAGCTTCGTATCAAACACGTCCAAGGCTGTGAGCAAACCGACGCCGAGAATTGCCCAGAAGGCAACCGCTGCTACCAAAGACGCACCTCGCATCCGCCCGGACTGGTCCAACATGGACGACAACCCGCTTTCCCGCAGAAACCGGTCGAGGGAAATCCCCTTCACTGCTTTCAGAATGAGCCAGCGCACGACTTTCGCGACCAAGTAGGCAACAAGCAGAATCACGACTGCCACCATCAGCGGCGGCACGTAGGTCGAGAGGTGCTGGCCGAGGCGCGCAAGCGCCTTCTCGAAGATTTCCTGTAACAGACGAATCATGATTCAGTCCTCCATACTTTTCCTTGATCACACGCCTGGCACAGAGTCGTGGGACACTTCGACTTCTTGAGCCGTGGCGGAACCCTCCCCACGCCAGCCGGCCACCAAGTACGGCTTCAGATTCTCAAACCTCAAGCAGAGTTGCTCGATCCGGTCCTCGACCTGCGCGGCGAACATTTCTTTCGTCTCGATCACAAACGACGCGACGCGAGCCAAGTAAAGCGGCGTGAGAGACCGTACTAGGTGTCCGCGTTCGAGCGGCTTCCGCTTATGAGAACAGGCAAGGTCGAAGACAACCTGCGCCCAGAGCGAATCCTCGATGTGAAATGACTTTGAGGTGGCAGAAGAGCACCCCGACGCCAGATTCCTAACGGCCTTAAGGGTGTCGGGCCGGAGCGCTATCGACCATATGTCCGCGAGGTCCTCGCATCCCCGCCGGAATGCCGTGAGCAGCCTCTCGATGTTGACCTCAATCGGGTCAAGGCCAACGTCGAAGGGAAACCCGAATAGGTCCACCGGCTCGCTGGACTGCCGAGCGATCCACAAGGACTCGTACTCTCTCATCAGAGATAAGACGCTACCGACCACCTGTTGTAGCATCGCGCTGAGGTCCGCGCCGGGGTCTTTGGCGTCGTGCAGTTTGGCGCCCAGGAAGCTTTGACAGACCTTGAAACCTTCCGCTACTGCTACGGTCGTCATCCAGATGTCGATGCCGTATCGAGCGACGTCTGTCTCCCAATCCTCCCTGGCGAGGTACCGGGAGACTAGAACGCTGGAGCACCCGAAGTCCCCGCCAATCGGCTGGCGAATGCGCTTCCCATACAGTGCCCTTGTGAGCGGATAGACAATGCTGTTTGTGATCGTCCCGTCATACTTGTGCCGGTGGTAATAAGGTGCCACAAAGTCATAGCCGGCGTGCAGTACTGGGCGGATCAGCAGGTCGATCCACTCGGGTGTGATCGACCGGAGATCCGAATCGACGACGGCGCAGGCCTTGGCTCCAAGCAGTTGGGCCATGCGGAACACAAGCCGGAATGCGCTGCCTTTGCCGGGAATCCCGTGGTATGGGAACGAGAGACGGTGTACGCCAGACAAGGGAGTGGACACCATCAGCAACCGCGAGTAGTCGACGCTGGCGGAGAGCACGGCCTCTCGTGTCCCATCCTTCGATCCACCATCTGAGTTGATGATGACGCCCGTAAACTTCGGAAAGTATTTCGCCAGGCCCGCTTGTGCCGCCCGAACAACGTGGCCGATGGTGCGGGAATTGTTGTAGCTGGGTATGCCGATCACGATGTCAGCCGCGCCGATAGCGTCGATCGCCGGCAAGGCGTCTTGCGGTAGAATCCTATCCGTCATCCCATACCTCGACCGACACCCTACTGAACTAGAGCCATGTCATCGCTCACCGCCTGTTGCAGCCTCCCGAAGAAGTCCGGTATGGCTGCGAGCACGCGGTTCCAGTTGGGGATCAGGGGCAATCCCAATGGGTCTTCGATGAATTCAGACGCGGCCAGGCCCAAGCTCTTAGCGAACGTGGACACCGCCAGTTCCTCTGCGTGGCGGTCGAACTGAAGCCCGTTGAGCATGGCATCAGCGTAATAGCGCTTGATAGTATCCTCGGCCATGCGGACATAGCGGACCTGAAGACTGCGGAATTGGTCCTGAGTGAAGACCAGCCCTTCGCCCGCCATGGTGCGAAACAGCGACTTGGCGATGTCTCCGGCCATGCGCCGCAAGCCCTTCGCCGGGTCGTCGGCCGACAAAGTCTGGTGTTTGTGCTCGTAGTTATCCGCGAGATCTACCTGGCAGACCCTGGATGTTGCACAATTTCTGTGAATTTCCGCCAGAACGCCAACCTCCAGCCCCCAGTCGCCGGGGATTCGGTTGACTCTTGCCAAGTCCGCTTGCATTGCGAATTCGCCGGCCAGAGCGTATCGGAAGCTGTCCAGGAACCTCAGGAAGGGGGAACCCGGAACCATGCTCTCCAGCGCTCGAATTAGTGGCGTCATGAAGAGCCGCGTGACGCGGCCGTGCATCCGATCGGTAACCCGTGCATAGTAGCCCTTGCAGAACTCAAAACCCAGTGTAGGATTGACCACGGGGTAACACAGCCGCGCCAGCAGTTCTCTGCTGTAGTTGATGATGTCGCAATCATGCAAGGCGATCACCTCGCACTCGGCACAGGCCAACAGGTACCCGTAAGCCATCCAGCAGGAGCGGCCTTTACCATCAGCTCCCGCTGAAAGGCCGTTTTCGTCGAGCAACGCAAATAGCTGCTGCATGCGACCCCCGTCGATCCAAAGGAAGGTGACCGGCAACGGGAAGTCTCTGAAGAAGCTTCGGGCGCGCCGGTATTCGGCCTCGCTCGCCCGGCCCAGCGTCACGACCACCTGCCTGAGATAGCGCGCATGAGCCAGTTCCGAGACGATTTGGCGCATCGCCGGGGTCTCGAATTCGGAATAGAGTGCGGGAAGAACCAGCCCGATCGGGTTGATCCTACTGAACTCCTCCAACTGTCGTTCGATGCGTTCCACGCCGTCGGCATCGAGTCTGTGGAGAGTAGCGACAACGCCGGTCTGGTAGAAATCTGCCATGGGATAACCTCTGTTTCAGCCTTGACTGCGGAACTCAGACCGCCCATCCCGGAACGGCATCAGCTTCCGGCAGCGCTTTCTCGGTTCGCAAGATGGGACGGTTAACAGCGCGTAGGTATGACCGCCAACGCCTGGACTCACCCACTGGAAGCGACGGAAATCGTCTTGGCCTGGACCGGCTCGGCTTTCGATGCGTCGATCCGGAGCACGCCCTGTTCCAGCTTGGCTGTCATCTTCTCCGGGTCAATCGCGACGGGCAGATCGAACCGGCGGTAGAGCTTGCGTGAGCTGAATTCGGAGACGAGGCATTCTCCTTCCTGCTTTTCGCGTTCCTGCTTGCTCTCTGCGCGCACGATAACGGTGCCCGGCAGAGCAGTGACCTCGATCTCATTGGCCTCGAACCCTGGAGCGGCGAGCCGTATGCGAAATTCGTCGCCCCCATCGATCAGGTCAGCCGGTGGAGTCCACAGGAACTCCCGTTCGGCTCGCAGCCAGTCGTCCATTTCACCGGCTCCACTTGCCCCCCTTTGCTGGAAGAAGCTGTAGGCTCTCTCCCTAATCTGCGCAAAGAGATTCTCGAGTTCCTCGAACAGGGAGTGGGTACCTCTGGCAGGGTCCTTGATTTTCTTGATGGGAACGTTCGCCATGTTAGAGGCCTCCTGTTCTCCAGTTTGCTATTTGGTGCTTGAACGGCCTATCCTGCAGGGGCATGAACTTCGCGCCCAACTTGCATGAACGCTAGAGACTGGCTTCGAGCCCAGTGCTCAGTTCTGGGCGGCGACTTCAAAGTCATCAAAGAAGGTGAAACTCCCCGAAGCTGCCCAGAGTCCAGCTTTGCCTGCCCATCCTTCCGTTGAATCTACGGCTTCTACGCACCGGTGGCCATTGACAAAAACCACGATCCGGGGTCCATCAAAGACAACCCGACAAAGAATCCAACCAACCGGGTTTGGCCGGAAAATCCCTCGGCACTTTCCGTCAACGGGAAACATCCTGCCTGCCTCCAACCGTTGCACGAAGACCTCACCAGTCAGCAGGTTCGCGTCAACGCGGTAGTGGTTGCGTTCATCGAGATATCGAAACACCAGCCCGGCGTCCTGAGAGCCAAGTCCGCCCATTGGCTTGATCTGTACTTCGACTTCACCGTCGCGAAACGACCGACCGAGCCAGATCGCCTTCGGGAGCGGCCTCGGGTTTGCCAGAATCGCGGTCTTCGCGAAGATCTTGGTTCCGCTGGCAGCCTCCAGGTGGGCGAGGATGGCCCAGTTGTTACCCACGGTCCGGTCCGAGTTGACTTCCAACCATCCCACAGGGAGGACACCACTCCCAGTGCGCTCAAAATCGATGGGCCCGCCCGCCGCCGGCGAAAGGCCAAGGAGCGGAGGCATGATAAGTGTCCAAGCGATAGGAAGTAGGTACGCCAAATCAGTCTCCCTCGGCAGGCGCCGCGTCCACAGATGGCGGTGAGTTTCGATACGCAAGTTTGAGCAGCGGCGGAGCTACGATCGTTGTCGCGATCGACATGAAGACGACCACCCCATAGATTGCCTTCGGGATGACAGCCAGCCCGAGTCCGATCTGGGCCACAACCATGCCCACTTCGCCGCGGGGGATCATACCAACGCCCACACGCGAGGCGTCTGTCAATCCGAGCCGGTACGCACCGATGCCACAGCCTACGAACTTGGACAGAACTGCCGCCGCAAAAACTGTGCCGGCAAGGCCGAGGCTAGCCGGGTCACGGAACGCGGACAAGTCCAAATGGAGCCCAATTCCCACCAGGAAAAAAGGCACGACGAGTTCTGTAACACCGTTGACCATCTGGTGCACATCATCGCTGACCGAGTTGGCGAGAGCCATGCCTGCTAGGAACGCTCCGATGATAGCCGCTACCCCAGCATGCGCGGCCATCAGGGAAAGCCCGAACAGAATTACGAGCGCCAGAGTGAACTCACCACCGCCGGCAAGCAAGCGCTTGTGCACATGAGGCGCCATCTTCTGCACGGTGCGCGTGCCCCACATGGCGACAATTACGGTGAAGCCAACAGCCAAGGCGGCGGTCAGGCTGAGTTCCAACAGGTTCACGCTGCCTTTGGCAACGCTACTGACGGCCGCCAGCACGATCAAGCCGAGGACATCGTCAATCACCGCGGCCGCCAGGATTATCCGGCTCGCTTTTTCATGCAGCAGACCTTTGCTTCCCAAGACTCGCGCGGTAATTCCGACGCTGGTTGCAACCATGGCCGCTCCAACGAAGATCGCCGGGATTGACGGCTCCCCAAAGGCAACCATAATGCCCCAGCCGGCCAGGAAGGGAATAACCACGCCCAACATCGCGACCAGCAACGCCGTGAAGCCCACTCTTGCCAAGTTGAAGTCCCTCAACTCGAGCCCCACTCGGAAGAGCAGGAAAAGCACTCCGAGTTCAGCGAGCGCGGTCAAGAAGTCGTTGGGTTGAATCCAGGCGAGCACGGCTGGCCCAATCAGAACCCCGGCCACCAGTTCGCCGACTATCGGTGGCTGTTTCAATCGCTGGGCGAGTTCGGCGAGCACCTTCGCGGCCACAAACACCAGGAGCATGTCCCGCAGGATTTGAACCGCGTTGCTTGAGGCGAGTATGAAAGAGAGTGGGATATGCATGTCCTTTAATGGGCCTCATTGCCAAGGTAATCGACAGCTGCCCGTCATGGGCATCGCAGAAAGGCGTGAGATGCTTGGGCAAACGGAATTATCTGGCTCTGCCTTGGCAGACTGTGCTGGCCCGACTGTAGTTCACTGGCTGTCGGCCACGAAAAACCGGGTCGGCCCGATGGGCGCGCCAACTCTGCACCTGACGGCACTCCAAGAGAGAGGCGCGATGATCGAGAACACGCCTGTCGACGGTTCGGGTAACAGGCGTAAAGGCCATCTCCCCTTGCGTTTGAACCGCCACCAGACCTGTATCAAGTCCGCAGGAGGACCGGAGGACCTTACATCGTCGAGAATGTAAACGGTACCGTATGCCATTGAAGGAGAATTCGTGTGGACCGACGGACCCTCGCGGCCTAACGCAACGCCGCTGCCCAGCGATATGGAGGAGCAGACGAACTTCCCAATGACCGTGCGCAGGCCGATGACGCCCTTTTGCAGAACAAGAGCCACGCGGGTCTGTGGAATCCCGCTTCCGCGGGCGTCGGGAAAGAACCTGAACAGCAACCAACCGCCCACCAGAGAGCCAACCAACGGACTAAGGACACGCTGTACCGCTCCCGCGGTCACGAGCAGTACACCCAGCCGCTCGGTCAAGACCACGAAGGCCACAACGACCAGTCCCACGATTGCACTGACGACCAGTGACAGACGAAGGAGGATCTTGTCCTCGTGCTCTCGAAGATCGACCCGGACCGACCACAGCTTCCAAGGTAGCGACAGTTTGCTGAGCGCCGTGAAAGTGGGGATCATCTCACCACCACTGTCAAGGCAAGCCCGTCGCCATGTGTCCTCCCGCAAGGAAGTCGCCCGCGCGTAAGACGTCGAGCAAGCGCAATCCGACTGGCCAACACAAGCATTCCCAAACACCAGGATAGTGGCTCAGACGAGGCCTGAAAACAATGTAAGCCCTTTTGAGAGGTTGGTTCACCCCTTGTCTGGATGCCGCCTCTCCCACGAAGATCGTAGTTTGGGATTAGGGCAACGCGTCCAAGGACGCACACGACCCAGGGAGGCTTATGGACCCCATCAGCAGGAGCGATCTTCGGCAGTTGATCGACGTCGAGCAAGAGCCGTGCGTCTCCATTTATTTCCCAACGCATCGTGCCGGTGTGGACACACTCCAGGATCCGATCCGGCTCAAGAACCTGATCCGTGAGGCGGAACGCCTGCTGGAGGAACGGGGTGACCAAGCACCAATCATCCGGGAAGTGCTCGAGCCTCTGCGAGAGCTTGTCGATCAATATGAGTTCTGGCAGCACCAGGCCGATGGCCTTGCGCTCTTCAGCTCGCGGGATATTCTCCGCCGCTATCGCGTTTCATTCCCGGTTCCGGAACTGGCAATTGTCGCCAGGCGCTTTCACCTGAAACCACTGCTCCCCGCGGCGGAGGCGAACCAGCGCTTCTACCTTCTAGCGGCGAGCCAGGAGGCAGTGAAGGTCTTCGAAGCGAACCATCAGAGCATCGCCGAAATGGAGATACCGGACATGCCGGACAGTCCCATCGTCTCGCCGGCGACGCGGGGAGCGGAGCGCCAGCAACAGAGCCACACTGCCGGCCGCCGGCGAGCCGCGATCTTTCACGGCCACGGCGCGGGTGAAGATGACCGAAAGCAAATCCTTCTCTCCTATTTCCGCCGCGTTGACGAAGCCGTGCGAAGGAAGTTGCGCGACGAACACGTCCCCGTGGTGCTGGCGGCAGTGGATTACTTATGTCCGATCTATCGGCAGGCAAACTCCAACCCCAACCTGCTAACTGACGAGATTCATGGCAATCCCGGTACTGTTCCCTCCGAGGAGCTTTATCGGTTGGCATGGGGCATCGCCTCAGCCCATTTCCAGGAGGACCAGACCAAAGCGGCGGACGAGTACCATCAACTCTGGCACACGCAGCGCGCTTCGAAAGATCTCCCAGAAATCGTGGCTGCGGCCCGGCAGGGGCGAGTCAAGGTCCTATTCGTTGCGGTTGGGGTGCAGGAGTGGGGACACGTGGACCCGGGGAGCGCCGAAATCGTCCAGGTAGAACAATGCTCGGCGCAAGATCAGGACCTCCTGAACGTCGCGGCCATGGAGACGTTCGTTGCAGGAGGAACTGTCTATGCCGTGCCTCCCGACGAAGTGCCGGGACGCGGATCGGTCGCTGCGATATTCCGCTACTGACGGGAGGATCCGGGTGACATGAAACCAATCTGGGACAGCTTGCTGCATCATTGGACGGAACTGGTCGTGCCATGCGCCGTCCTCTTCACCGTAATCGTCATTGGCTGGTTCGCCCGGCGAGTACTCTTTCGCGTTCTCGAGAGCTGGGCGGCAAAGAGCAAAGCCCGATTCGACGATCTGCTGGTCCAGGCGCTGCGCGGGCCGTTCATGCTCTGGGTGATGATTCTGGGCCTTCACTTGGCGGTTCAGTCGTCCGAGTTGCCCACGCGCGTCACGGCACTCGCTGGCAAGACGTTGCTGATCCTGTGGATCGTTTCGTTGACGGTAGTGGCAGCGAAGGTGGCTGGCTCCCTCGTCAAGCTGTATGGCGGCGGTGTGGCTTCTGCACTGCCGGTCACGACACTTACCCAGAGCCTAGCCAGCCTTGCAGTGGCGACAGTCGGGATATTGATTCTGCTGGACACGCTCCACATTTCGGTGACCCCTATCCTGACAGCCCTGGGAGTGGGCGGTCTAGCAGTCGCTTTGGCCCTCCAGGACACGCTGTCGAATCTGTTCGCTGGATTCTATGTGAGCCTGGCGGGGCAAGTCCGGCTCGGAGACTACGTCAAGCTGGACACTGGGGAGGAAGGCTACGTGACGGACATCAGTTGGCGCAGCACGACATTGCGAGCCCTGCCGAACAACCTGATCGTAGTGCCGAATGCGAAGCTCGCGCAAGCGATCGTCACCAATTATCACCTTCCGGAGAAGAGAATGTCCCTGCTGCTGCCGGTCAGCGTCAGCTACGACAGCGACCCGGAAGTGATCGAACGGATTCTGATCGAAGAGGCCGTCTCCGGAGCGAAGGAGATTCCGGGGTTATTGGCCGAACCGGCGCCGTTCGTTCGTTTTATTCCCGGTTTCGGCGGCTCTTCCCTTGACTTCACTCTGATTTGCCAGGTGGCGGAGTTCGTGGACCAGTACCTGGCGCAACATGAATTGCGGAAGCGAATCTTCAAGCGATTCCAGCGGGAAGGAATCGAGATTCCATTCCCCATCCGGACGGTATACATCAAAGATGGGGCGATCAAAGGTACGGTCAACCGAGTGGCGCACAAGGAGGCCTTTGAACGATGAATCACACAGAGCCATTTGTCTTCTACACCGAACGCAGGCTCGTGGCCTTGACCGGACGGCGTGCGAGCAACCTGAATCAACTTCTCGGAACTCTGCGCGACGTTCCAGGTTCCTCAATCTTCTACCACACTCACCATCTATACCTGGCACACCATTTCGAGACGCCGGCGTTCTCGAACGATTTCGCGCTGTGGGTCTCGGAGGCATTGCAGGAGGGCGCGTTGGGCGAGAAGCTTGCGGCCATCGACCTTCTGTCCTTCACCGCGATCCGTGAGCTGCGGGAGGCAATCATCGCGACGATTGAAGGTCACGTCGGCGAGAACGGGAGACGCTTGCGCGAATGCCCTCCTGGCGATGAGCTTCACTTCTGCCGGTCGAAGAGCTTCATCATGCGAACGGGGCTGACCGCCCGTGACCCCAAGGAGTTTTTCGAAGTGTTGCCGCAGGTGACGAACGTTTCGCTGTTCTTCCACTTCTTCGAGGCGCGATTGAGACTGGGCAGGCCGACCAGCGACTTCTCCCAGTGGCTTTCCTGGCGCGGCGAAGAGACTTTGGCGAAGTCGATCGACGCTCTCGATCCGTACAGCATGACTCTGGACGAATTCAAAGAGCGGATCATCGAGCTCGGTAGGAATAGGGGGTAACTCATGGGAATCCGGCTGGCCGATTACGAGGAGATTGTAGGCCGCGAAGTCATCCACGAGATGCATGTCCTCGCTGAGCGTGTCAAGGGCCGACGGTTGCGGAATATCAACTCGACGCCGGTTGGAGGAGGCGTTGCTGAGATCCTGACGCGCATGATTCCGCTGTTGCGCGAACTGGGAATCGATGCCACCTGGGACGTCATCAAGGGCGACCAGGCCTTCTACAACGTCACGAAAGCCTTCCACAATGCGCTTCACGGGAAGAGGGAAGAGATCACGGATGAAATGCTGGATGTGTTCCGGGCGACCACGGAGGCCAACCTGCGAGACATGCCCATCTCCGGAGACGTCGTGCTAGTGCATGACCCGCAACCCGCCGGCCTGATCGAGCGAAAGCGTGAGATTGGACGGCAGTGGCTTTGGAGGTGTCACATCGACGTTTCGGCCCCCGATGCGCGGGTCTGGGAGTTCTTGAGGCCCTATGTGGAGCAATACGACGCCGCCATCTTCTCGATGCCCGACTTCGCGCAACGACTTCCGATTCCTCAGTACATGGTGGCGCCGTCGATCGACCCTCTAGCCGATAAGAACAAGGAACTCACCGCCGCCTGCGTAACCCAGGTTCTGGAGAAGTACCAGCTTGATCCAGAACGGCCGATCGTCACCCAGATCTCTCGGTTTGACCGCCTGAAGGATCCGCTCGGGGTGATCGCAGCCTACAAAATGGTCAAGAGGCGCCATGACTGCCAGCTTGTCCTCGCGGGGGGTGGGGCCAGCGATGATCCTGAGGGGGAAGAGGTGCTGCGTGAAGTAGAACAGCAGGCCGCCGGCGACCGGGATATTCACATCCTCCTGTTGCCGCCCTTCAGCGACCTCGAGATCAACGCTCTGGTGCGTGGATCGACTGTGGTCTTCCAGAAGTCAATCAAGGAAGGCTTCGGCCTCACCGTGAGCGAGGCTCTCTGGAAACGCAAGCCGGTCATTGGTGGCGCCGTGGGAGGCATCAAGCTCCAAGTGATCAGTGGTGTGACCGGGTTCCTCGTACACTCGCCCGAGGGCGCAGCCAAACGCCTGGCCCAACTCCTGGGTGACGGGGGACTGCGGGCGAGGCTGGGGGAGAACGGCTACCAGCACGTGAAGCAAAACTTTCTTCTGACACGGCACGTGAAGGACTACATGCTGGTGATGCTGGCCCTGGATCACCCTGACGAAGACGTGGTTCATCTCGAATGAGGAAGACGGGATGCCCGTAAAGGAACTGTTCAGACGGTGGTATCGCTATCGGCGTGCTTTCTCACACAGGATGTTTGCAGCCTGGCTCTGGCGCCGGATCCGGCTGGACGACATTCCGGGCCGCGCGGCGCAGCTCTCCTACTACTTCCTGCTCTCGCTGTTCCCCCTGTTGATTTTCCTCTCAGCGCTGCTTGGGTACTTTTTTGCGGCCGAGACCAGGCTCGAGCATCGCTTGCTGGAACATCTCGGATCGATGATGCCGAAGGCCGCCTTCGACATCGTAAGAGCAACGACGGAGGATCTCCTGCGAACCAGGGGCGGCGGGAAGCTCTCTTTCGGACTGCTCGTGGCGCTGTGGCTGGCCTCATCCGGCATGGAGGCCGTCATTGAGGGACTGAACGTGGCGTTTCAAGTGAAAGAGGCGCGTCGGTGGTGGAGGCGGCGCCTGGTTGCCATGGGTCTCACGGTCACCGTCGCGCTCCTGGCGGGAGGCGCGCTCGGGCTGGCGCTAGCGGGGGGTGCGGGCGGGAGGTATCTGACGGAATGGATGGGTTTCGGTGACGTCTGGAGCCCGCTTTGGCGAGGGGTGCAATGGATTACGAGTGCTTTGTTCCTCCTCTCCGCCATCGCGTTAGTCTATTTCCTGGGACCCAATCTAAAGGCGCGACGAAGGGGCCATGTCATTTTGCCAGGCGCTATCGTGGCGCTTTTCGGCTGGATGACCGCATCCGCGGGCTTGCGCTTCTATCTCGATTACTTCAGCACGTTCGGTGCAACCTACGGCTCACTTGGCGCTGTGATCGCACTACTTCTCTGGCTGTACTTGACTGGCGCCGCACTCCTATTGGGGGCGGAAATCAACTCTGGGATTCAAGTACGGCTTAACGAAACACGGCCGTGACGATCTCTGCTTCGAAGAACTCGAAGTACCTTTCGGTCTCCGGCCACCAACCTGCCGTGCATCTCGCCGGGATCCGATATCCCCCAAAGTCGCGCTCGCCGGCGCAGGTGACAGCGAACGGGATCATCTGCCAGCGACTCTCCTCTGTTCCCTGGTTGCCCCAACGCTCGACCATGACGTTTTCCAGTCTGCCATCGCGACCGACACGCAGGTGTAACACAACCGTGGCCCCGTCGATCGTAACAGTGGCGATTGGGGACTCCGGGCCTGCGGCGCTCCAGATCACCCCGCGATGAGGAAGCAGCGCGCTGGGCAACAACACCAACTCAGATGCAAACCGCCCAATTGCAGAGCGCGTAACGTCCGCGCCGCCGGCCGTGAGAACTGGCACAGCGTCCCACAGTCGCCAACGCATTTCGCCCTTGCCGTCGCAATAGCGGTCAGACCCACTGATCCGCAGTACGCGTCCGACGGACGCCTTCCAGATGAACCCGACGCCATCCGTAATGACCTCCGAGCCTTTCATAGGCATCCAGGGGCGCTCAGGAGACAGCCGCAATCGGCCTTTCATGCGGAGGTCCACGGACTTGGCCAGCGGCGAGCCGGACTGAATGGCATGCAGCAGGTACCGGCGTGCCGGACCGGGCAGGCCGGCGACCATCACAGGCTGGAATCGCTGCGCGCCTCCCTGACGATCAAGCTCACTCTGCATGGCGAGGAAAAAAGGGCCCTCCAAGACCCCACAGCACGAGGAACACACAGGCCGTCCCGGCAACCAGATAGAAGAGATCGCCGCCGCTTCCGGATGGCGGTGGAGTGAGGCCGACGGCCAGCCCGGCCAAGACGCTGAGAGTATGCCAATACCATCGGCGCGCCCGATAGAGCGCAAGAAGCAAAGGCGCTGTCGCCGCCGCCATCAAGTACGAGTAAAGGAGCCATTGGGCAGGCATGGAGAACACCCCGTAATGTCACGTGCCAATTTCGCGCATGGCGCGTGCCGTCTCTTCCGGGCACGCAGTGTTGATGCGCATACCGGAACCGATCTCGAATCCTGCGATCTGAGTCAAGCGAGGTACGATCTCGATGTGCCACAAAAAATACTCCTCATCCTCCCCGTCCACAGGGGCGGAATGAATCACGTAGTTGTAGTCCGGATCGTTCAATAGTCCCGCCAGCCGAAGAAGCGATTCCTTCAAAACGGCGGCCAAGTCCCGCATTTCATCCGTGCTGGCTTGGCCAAAAGAGGGACAGTACCGCTTGGGAACGATCCACGTCTCAAAAGGCACTTGAGACGCGAACGGGTGGTAGACCAGGAAGTGACCTGTCTCCAGAATCACGCGTTGGCCGGACTGTGCTTCCGCTTTTAGAATGTCCATGTACAGGCAGCGTCCGGTGGCGTCGTAATAGCGGACTGCCTCCTCACACTTCCTCCGCACATGCGCCGGCACCACCGGCGTGGCGACGATCTGTGAGTGTGGATGCTTGAGCGATGTCCCTGCCGCTTCCCCATGGTTCTTGAAGATCAGGATCAGCTTGACCCGCCGGTCCCGGCGCAGGGCAAGGTAGCGATCCCTATAGGCGTTAAGAACTTCTTCCACCTCGGCTCGGGTCATCGAGTGAATGAACCTGTTGTGGAGTGGAGTCTCGACGACGACCTCGTGATATCCGACGCCGTCCATCTGCCGGAAGAAGCCGTCCAACAGCAGGCGCTCTGTGTTTCCCTCCGGCACCAGTGCGGCGAACTTGTTGGGAATGACGCGGACAGACCAACCCGGCTCATTGGCGGCGCCTGTCTCCCTCCGCGACAACAGCTCCGGCGGCGTTCGGTCTTCCCGGCCAGGACAGAAAGGACAGTCGGGATCGTATTCGGGCTGCGCGGGCCGCGGGGCGGCACGCCGGAATTCATGTGGCCGCTGCATTCGCTCCCTGGCGATGATGACCCATTCCTTGGTGGCGGGATCTTGTCTGAGTTCTGGCATTCAGTCGACTCCTTCGGTTGATTCTCCGCGTGGCTTTCGGGCTAGCACGATCTCGGAAGGAATCACATCCTGGACGAACTCGCGCTGGACGTTGCAGAATCGAGCGTGCCGGACGAACCCGTCCAGGATGACTGGGCGGCAGCCGCGTGGCGTATCTGTCGCGAGGGCGGCACTTCGTCAAGTAGCTCTAGGTCAGCCATAACTTAAGGCGTATCGCAACCAGTCGCATCGGCGGAGATGAGCCCGCGCCCCACTCGCGCCGGCGGAAAGGAACATGAGGAAAGAAAGATAAAGTTCTCGGCAAAAGCTGCTGCATTTGCCTTTGCCCCAAGATTCACCGCCCGCCCCGGCTCCATCGCGGGATGCCACGAGGATCACGCAGGGTTAGACTCATCTCCCCCTTCCTCACCTCCCGAGCAATCAACGCCTCGGACCCTTCGTACTTGACTCGGGACCCAGTGACCTCAATCGCATCGCCCTTGACAATGGTCATGTGGTTCTTCGACAGGAAGCGAGTGGGGCCGAGGTGTACGTCCAGTGTCTCCGTTCCGGTTTTCAGCGTGACGTGAGTGCCGCCTCCTGCACGCCCACGCGGCAACTCCTTCACTTCCGCCACGGTTCCTTTTACTGTTGCCACAGTTGCAGGATCGTACTGGGGAAGCAGTCGGTTTCCGCCACCCCCGCCTTGCGTCTGGGTGAACGCTGACGGCAACGCCAGAAAGGCCATCAAGACGCCAATCCCGACGGTATTCAATAGTTTTGGAATGCTCATGTTTTTCTTACCTCCTAATCGTAATGACTCCGACTATCTCACTATCAGAAGCGTTCAGGCACGGGACTTTGAAGAGCCTCGCGCCATTGCTTAACCTGGTTCCACCATTAGGTAGAGCGTGTTGGCCGTGCGATTGACCAGTGGTGACGCCTGCGCCGAGCGTTTGCCGAGGGCGCCCTAAGGTCCTGACGCTACTGGCGGGATACCAGTTATCCGTTCCGCAAGGAGTCTCTCTCTCCCTGGCGCCGGTAACATTCACGTTCGACCCTCCGCTGCTTTCGTGCGAGCGCCTCTGGGAACCATGTGCTCCACGCCCGGCGAATCCCGATGAATCACGACCAGCCCGGAGTCCGTTACGAAGTGCCCGGCCCGCGCGTCGGCCTCCAGGTTCAGCCCGATCTCCGTGGATTCGGGCAAGCGGATGTTCTGGTCGATGATCGCGCGCCTGATCCGGCTGTACCGGCCGATCACGACATTGGGAAACAAGACGCAATTTTCCACGACGCAGTGACTGTTGATCCGGGCACCAGGAGCCAGCACACTGTGAACAACGCGTCCACCGGAGACGATGGATCCGTGGGAAATCAGGGAATCGAGCGCAACGCCCATTCGCCGGCCCTCGTCCGCAAACACGAACTTCGCCGGTGGATGTTTGGGCGGTGCGGTGCGGATCGGCCAGTCCGGATCGTAGAGGTTGAAGACCGGCGTGACGGCCACGAGATCCATATTGGACTCGTAGTACGCGTCCAGCGTTCCGACATCACGCCAGTAGCGGACCTCCTTCCTGTTTTCGTCAATGAAATCATAGGCCACGACACGCCGGCGACCCATCAGTCTCGGAAGGACATCCCGGCCAAAATCGTGCGTGGATGCGGCGTCTTCAGCATCTTCAAGAAGCGCTTCCAATAGCGCATCAGTCGAGAAGAGATAAACACCCATCGAAGCGCTGCACGCGTCGGGATTGAAGCGGGAGCGCCGGGGCTCGCCGTGCTGCGGTTTTTCCTCGAAATCGTAGAGGCGGAACGCTTCGTCCATGTCTACGATCCCGAATCTGTAAGCTTCCTCGGGACCGACCTGCGTTGTCGCCAACGTAACGTCGGCGCCCCGTTCGATATGCCAGTCCAGCATGTGCTGGTAGTTCATCTTGTAGATGTGGTCGGCGGAGAGGATCAGGGTGAACGGAGCGTTTTCTTCCTCGACGCTTTGAATGTTCTGGTACACCGCGTCAGCGGTCCCCAGGTACCACGTGTCGCGAAGACGCTGGGTTGGAGGAACGGCTTCAATGAACTGTCCTAGTTCCGGAGAGAGAATGTTCCACGCTTCTCGAATATGGCGGTTCAGGCTGAGCGCCTTGTACTGCGTGAGAACAAATATCTTGGTGAGGCCGGAATTGACGCAGTTTGAAAGCGTGACGTCGACCAACCGATAGATGCCACCGAATGGCATCATGGGCTTGGGCTCCTCCAGTGTGAGAGGAGCCAGCCGCTCGCCCGCGCCGCCCGCCAAGAGGATGGTCAATACCGGTTCCACGCGCTTCTCTCCATAGCACCAGCCGGCTGTGCCGAGCTGCTCAGTCCGTTCCCTTCAGACAACGCCGACCGGACCACCCACACCAGTTCGTCCGCGACCAGCGGCTTCGGCAGAAGATCGTAGGCGCCGAGATTGAGTACCTCCGCCCATAGCCGCTCATCGGCCAGTCGCGAGATGAGAATGAACTTAGGCTTTGCGAAGGCGTGGTCTTCCGAGAATTGCGCCAGCACCTCGCGCCAGCAAAGGGCCTCCGAATCACCATCTACGATCACGACTGGTATACGGTCGGCAGCCAGCAACGCGCGCGCCTCGAAGCTGTTTTTGGCGAAGTGAACCTTGCACCCGGAGGGCTGCAACGCCGCCGTCATTGAGAGCAGGTCGCTATCTCCCGCAGCAATCACCAACGCAGCGGCACCGTAGGGTTCGCGGACGGATCGCCGTCTCACGATTCCTTGCCTCTCGCGCACAATGTCCATCTCCTTGCGACGTTCAACTAGCGAGAGCATACGGAGCCTCTTCCGTTAGTAACGTATCGCGTTCCGCTTGCTCCGCTAGTTCTTGGCACGAGACGCAGAACGGCGACCAGGGCGCCGCTTCCAGGCGCTTTGCCGGAATGCTTTCACCACATTGGACGCAGACGCCAAACGTCCGGTCTCGAATCTCGCGCAGGGCGGCCTCGACCCGACGGAGCACGCCGCACAGGCGATCGACATGGCGACCGGCAAGATCGCGGTCGGCGATGCCGCGGATCTGATCCATTGGATCGCTTGCGGGGTCGAAGGCCAGACGTTCACGAAGCCCACCAATCTCTTGGCGCATCTCGTCGCGCCTGGCCTGCAGCGCTGTTTGGAATCGGTTTTGTAGAGCATTTGTCATTTCAGGCCTCCAGTTGTGCCACTACTATTGATTCTGGGAATTGGAAGGAGAAGGGCCCATCCGGCGATGACGTGAACCTGCTTGTTGAAGTCGCAGAACGTGACGTATCACCTTGAACTGACACCGTGAGACGCTTGGGCGCAATATCTGGCGGGTCTCTCAGCAAAATCGCCGGTGTCCAAACTGTTGGGGCGCTCCACAGGGTTCCACTACTGCTGCCACTTTAGCGGCACGACCGTTACCCTTTCGGCCTCAATTGTCACCTTCTCGTTTATTTCGCCATAGATGGGCGAGGACACCCGGAGATCATAGGCGCCTGGAGGCAAGAGGAGTCCACCCCCAGCGTTGTTGAGTTCATCGACGTGTCCGTAGAACTTGCCATTGAGGTACACAGCGCTGGTGTCGCCGCTCGTGACGGACATGAACGACTCGCTAACCCCACCTCCGAACCTTAGCCTCCCGTACGGTGGTTTCGCGGGTTCGGCTGGCTCCATGTGATAATTGAGCTTTACTGTCTTGCCCGGCACGATCGTCACTGTCGCCATGAACTCTTTGTAGCGAGGGTCCCGCAACGTAACTTCATGTTTGCCTGGGGACAATGGGTACTTTTCCGCGACAGTGAACCGGCCCGCCGGTCCGAGGTACTTGCCATCTACGAACAGGCCAGCCCCCGTGGGCTTGCCGGCCGCTTTGAGATAGCCGTCGCGCTCGGCCGAGTGGAGTATAGCTGGAACGAATAGTAGCGCGCCCAACCAGATTGCGGTAGTCGCGTATTGCAATAGTTGAACCATCATTGTCAGCCTCCTATCCGGACATCACGTCTCTTGCACGCCCGGCAAAGCTCGCGGCGCCGTCAGCCAGCCGCTTTCCCTGCCTGCGCAACTCGTGTCCAGCGTCGACGACGGACTGCGCACCGCCCTCGACCTTTTCCCGTAGCATCCTCCGCGTCCTGCTCCCCGCTTGTGGCGCTATCAACAGCGCCGTTGTTGCCCCTGCTAGAACTCCGGCGAGAAAGCAGACTGAATGGTTGCGGTATTGGTTGCATTGCATGGTCTCGTTGTTCATTGTTTTCAATGCCTTCACCTTCCATGCTATCGATTCGGCGCGGGCCGGCCCATCCCGCGAAGAGGTGAAATAGGGGGAGAAACCTCACCACTAGTGAAGTGCGGCAGTCCGGGGCGAATATTGGTGAGCACCCGAATCAATAGCTTTGGCGCACCGGGAGTGTCGCTCCTCGCTCTACGGCCCGGCCGACTTGCCGTCTCACTTCGATAGAGGATTCGTAGGGTTTGGCCGTCCTCGCGAAGAGCTGCTCGGTGTCGGGAAAACTTGGAAAACAAGCCAGATGACGTACGACCAGGAGAGAAACTAAGTCTAAGCGGGCGTAAATAAATAACCTTTACAACTGTCACTGAATGTGTTATTACGTTGGGCATGGACACGGATGCCCAATTGGCTCAGTACTTCGCTGGCATGTGGGCGCATTTGGATGAACACGCACGTCGTGTGGTGGCCGCCAGCAAAGCGGTGGAACTCGGCTATGGCGGAGTTTCGCGTGTCAGTCGCGCCTGTGGGCTGTCGCGCGTGACGTTGACCAAGGGCGTGGAGGAGTTGCAGGCCGTGCCTCTGGCTC
>CAZGUX010000115.1:0-11794 GCA_964529305.1 uncultured Solibacteraceae bacterium
AGACCACCCCCCAGGCCAAGAAGCGCCGTGCTCAAAAGCTGGCTCAAACCTTGCGTAGATTGGGATATACCGTCACGATCACTCCCCTCGATGCCGAACCGTCGGCTGAACTACCGGCACCATGATTTTCATGGGAGCGGGCATCCATCGCTCCGCGACCGGAAGGGAGCGGGCATCCATCGCTCCGCTGCTTGCGTGGCGCAACCGGGGCCTTTCCTCACGCGCCCTCCGGGCGACCAGAAAGCGTCGCCCGGCGCCACTTCAACGGAAGCGGATCGCGGCCGAAAACGAAGCCAGCCGCGATAGAATGCCAAAGACGCATGCACACGAGCGCCATCGACCTGAATTGCGACATGGGCGAAAGCTTCGGGCGGTACACGCTCGGCCATGACGAAGAGGTCATCAAGTACATCAGTTCGGCCAACATCGCCTGCGGCTATCATGCCGGCGACCCACATGTGATGCGCCGGACGGTGGCGATGGCGGCCGAGCACGGCGTCGGGATCGGCGCGCATCCCGGACTGCCGGATCTAATGGGCTTCGGCCGCAGACCCATCGCGGTCGCAGCCGCCGAATTGCGCGACTACTTCACCTACCAGATCGGTGCGTTGCGGGCGTTCGCCGACGCGGCGGGCGCACCGCTGCGGCACGTGAAGATGCACGGGGCGCTCTTCGAAATGGCCCTCGCCGATGACAGCCTGGTAAAGGCCATGTGTCAGGCGACCGCCGAGGCCGGCGGCGGGCTGATCTGGTTGTGCCCGGCCGGCAAGGCCGCCGTTTCCGCCCGGTACATGGGTTTGAGGACCGCCGAGGAATTCTATGCCGATCGCGCCTATCATCCGGATCTGCGGCTGGTCTCGCGAAAGCGACCGGGCTCGGTCATCAAAGATCCGGACTCGATCCGGCGCCGCCTGCTGGAGTTGTTCGAGAGCGGAACCGTCGAGACGATCGAAGGCGAGCGGGTCGCCCTTCGATTCCAGTCCATCTGCGTGCACGGCGACACACCCGGCGCGCTCGACATCGTGAGGCTGGTTCGCGAGGTCTGCGCACAAGCTCGAGTGGCCGTAGCCCCGCTCTCGGAACTGCTCTCATGAAGCCGGCCGGACCCGCCTTGATCGCCGTTGGCGACGATGGCCTGCTGGTGGAGTTCGAGGCCGAAATCAACCTCCAGGTCAATCGCCAGGTGCGCCGGATGGCTTTCGCCATCGAGCAGAGCCGGATCCCCGGGGTGGTGGAGGTGGTTCCCACATACCGGTCGTTGATGGTCTATTTCCATCCGGACCGCACCGACCCGGCATCGCTCGGTGACCAGGTGTTGAGGCTGTCGGCGGGGATCGACTCGGTCGAGTTGCCCGCTCCCCGTGTGTACCGGGTGCCTGTCGTTTATGGATCCGGACACGGGCCCGATCTGGAACACGTTGCGGCGGCCGCGGGTATGGATCCGGACAGCGTGGTGGCCGAGTTCTCTGCCCAGCGCTATCCCGTCTATTGCCTCGGTTTCCTCTGTTGCCTGGCTTATTTAGGAGGCGTGCCTGAGAGGCTGCGGCTGCCGCGCCTGGCCACCCCTCGCACGCACCTCCCGGCCGGTTCGGTCGGGATCGCCGGCGAGCAGGCCGTGATGCTGCCCATCGACCAGCCCTCCGGCTTTCACTACCTGGGCCGGACGTTCGTCACCCTGTACGATCCGCGGCACTCGCCTCCAACGCCGATTCGGCCGGGCGACCTGGTCGAGTGCCCCGCGGTTTCCGAAGACGAGGCCCGCCAATGGCAGGGCCGTTCACTCGAGGAGTGCCTGGTTGGAAGCGCTACTGATTCATAGGCCCGGCCCCCTCACTACGTTTCAGGATCGCGGCCGGCCTGGCTTGCGCCGTTACGGCATTCCTCCTTCCGGCGCGATGGACCAGTTTTCCTATCGGGTCGGCAACCTCCTGGTCGGGAATCCGGGCGATGAGGCTTCGCTCGAAGTCACGCTGCCGGGATTGGCCCTGGAAGCGTTGGCCCCCGTGACCCTGGCAATCACCGGCGCCGATCTTGGCGCAGAGTGGAACGGGGTCCCGGCGCCCCTATTGTGCGCGTACGATTTTTCGCCGGGCGACAGGCTCACCTTCTCGCACAGAGTTCATGGGTGCCGCGCATACCTCAGCATTCGTGGGGGAATGGAGGCACCCGAGTTACTCGGATCGCGGTCGACCTTCCCAAGAGGACGCATGGGGACGCCGCTGACCGCCGGCCAACGTCTGTCGCTCCGCAACCCGGCGATGCCTCCTGCTTCTCCTTGTGCGGCGCCGCCGCTCCGATGGCCCGATTGTTTCGACATCCGGGTCACCTTGGGTCCCCAGACGGACCGGTTTACCTCCCGCGGGCTCGACACGTTCCTTGGCCAGACCTATCGGGTCCACCCAAATTCCGACCGGCAGGGCTACCGGACGGACGGACCCGCCATCGAGTTCGCCGGCCGGCCCGACATCATCTCGGACCCGACCCCCCTGGGCGCGGTGCAGGTTCCGGGCGATGGCAAACCGATCGTCCTGCTCCGGGACGGCCAGTCCACCGGGGGGTACGCGAAAATCGCGACCGTCATTGGGGCCGACCTCGACTGGTTCGGCCAGATGGTCCCGGGAGACTCGCTGCGCTTCCGCGCGGTGTCGCGCGACCAGGCACTGGTGGCGGCCCGCGAGCGCGAGGAATACTTCCAGGCCCTTGCCCGCTTGTTGAATCTCCCGGCTGACTCTGATTGACTGTCCCTATGGTTCCCCGCGGCGCGCCGTTGCTTTGGGTTGTTTTCCTGACTTCTGGACTGTGGACCGCCGCGGCACAGCCCCCGTTGATCACGACGGTGGCCGGAACCGAGTGGAGCTTTCCGTTCGAACCGCGCCGGGCGCTGGACGCGCCGATCGGGGGATCGGTCTCCATGGGCCTGGCTGCGGACGGAGACGGCAACTTCTACGTCGCCGATCCGGACAATCGCGTGGTCATGATCGTCGATCGCTCCGGGATTCTGCGGGTCTTCGCGGGCAATGGTCTCGACATCTATTCCGGGGACGGCGGACCGGCCACCCAGGCGGGCATGGTGCTCCCCATTGATGCCGCGACCGCTCCCGATGGCTCCGTTTACATCCTCGACAACCTGAACATCATTCGCCGCGTCGACCGCGATGGCACGATCACTACCGTCGCGGGCGACATTTACTCCGGCTACTCGGGCGACGGCGGACCGGCGCGCAACGCGCGGTTCAATCAGCCCAGGTCCATTGCCGTTGACCCGGCGGGCAATGTCTTCGTTTGCGATCGCGGCAATCACCGCGTGCGCAGAATCGGAACAGACGGGATCATCACCACGGTCGCGGGCAACGGCGGCGATACACCGAATGCCGCCAGCGGACTCGCCACCGAGGTCGCGCTGGCCAGTCCTTTGGGGATTGCGGTCGATCGTCAAGGCAACCTCTATATCGCCGACACGGGACCGTACGTGGTCTGGCGCGTGCGCCCGGATGGCGGAATCGGGATTGCCGCCGGCGGGGGATTGGGACTTGCCGACGGCATCCCGGCCACCTCCGCCGCGCTGTTCCCGCTCGATGTCGCCGTCGACCCCAACGACCATCTCGTGGTCGCCGACTGGTATCAGTACCGCATCGTGCGCGTGGACGCGCACGGCATCCTGTCGACCGTGGCGGGAAATGGAAATCCGGGGACAGGCGGCGATGGCGGCCCCGCGACGTCTGCCTCCTTCGTCCGGCCGGCCGCGATTGCCGTTAGCCCTCTGGGCGAACTTTTCATCGGCGACGGCGAGACCACCCGAATTCGCCGCGTCAACACGGCCGGCATCATCGAGACGGTGGCCGGCAACGGCCGATTCCGCGAAGGCGGCGACGGCGGCCCGGCCACGCAGGCCTTCCTCTATTTGCCTTCCTCCCTGGCGGCGGACTCGAACGGCAACGTCTACGTCGTCGAACAGGTGAAGCATCGCGTGAGGCGCATCCGGGCCGACGGCGTCATCACGACCTTTGCTGGAACCGGATCGGAAGGGTTCTCCGGCGATGGCGGACCGGCGGCAAACGCGCGGCTCTCGTTTCCCTCCGGCGTGGCTGTCGACTCCGCCAACAACGTGTACATCGCCGACACCTTGAACTACCGCGTCCGTCGCGTCTCCCCGGCGGGTGTCATCACCACCCTTGCCGGTACCGGCGCGATCGCCAGTTCCGGAGATGGTGGACTAGCCTTGCAAGCTGCGATTCACGGTCCGGACGACCTCGCCTTCGGCCGGAACGGCGAAATCTACGTCTCCGAGGTCTTCGGGCACCGGATCCGGAGCATTGATCGCAACGGGCGCATCTCGACTCTTGCAGGCAACGGCGACGCGGGCTTTTCGGGCGACGGCGGGCCGGCCACCGCGGCCTCGCTCAACGAGCCACGCGGTCTGACCGTCGACACTCTGGGCGCGGTCTACGTGGCCGACTCGAAGAACCACCGGGTCCGGCGGATTGGACCCGACGGAGTCATCGCCACCGCCGCCGGATCGGGGCAGCGGGGTTTCGGCGGCGATGGAGGTCCCGCCCGATTGGCCGCTTTGAATACCCCCTTCGACCTGGCCGTCGATCCGGCCGGTAACCTCATCATCGCCGACGAACTCAATCACCGTGTCCGGCTTGTCAATTTCGTCGGCGTCATCTCCACGCTGGCCGGCAGCAGCGCCGGCTTCTCCGGAGATGGCGGACCCGCCATCTCGGCCCAGTTCGCCGGCGTCGCGGCCGTCGCCTCCTTCGGTCAGGATCTGTTCGTCTCCGACTATGCCAATCACCGCGTCCGCCGCGTGCTGACGCAACCGCCCCAGTTCACCACCTCACCGGCGTCTCTCTCGTTTTCCTCGGTGGTGGACGGCGAGGCGCCCGCCCGGCGCCTGATCGAGATCGGAGGACTGCGCGGCTTGGCTTTCCGGGTGACAGCGCAAACCACTTCCGGCGGCGATTGGCTTCGCGCGGGAACGCCCGACGGCTTCACGCCCGCGGTCGTGGAAATTACCGTAGACCCTCAAAGGCTGGCGCCGGGGACGTACAACGGCCGAATCACGATCACGGCCCCCAATGCCAACCCGCCCTCGCGGACTGTAGACGTCACGTTCCGGATTACGCCACCGCCGCCGCCGCAATTGTCGGTCCGCCCCGAGAGTCTCAGCTTTTCTCTCGGTGCCGGGGTGGCTCCTGCTTCCCAGTCCTTGACTGTCGCGAATTCGGGAGGAGGCAGCTTGGTCTTCGGCGTCGCCGCGGAGACCCGCACCGGAGGTGCGTGGCTTCGCATCTCGACCACCACGGGCGAGGCGCTCACCTCGCGGCCCGGGTCGGTGACCATCACCGCGGACCCGGCAGCGCTTCCCCAGGGCACCTATTCCGGTACGGTCGCGGTGACCGGCGCCGGCACACGCCGCGTCGTGGCCGTGACCCTGACCGTCAGCGCCGTGCCCCAAAGTCTGGAACTGGCGCCCTCGGCACTCTCGTTCGTCGCCGTCGCCAAAGGCGGCCGTCCGCCTCGGCAGAGCTTTGGAGTGCGGAACCTGCGGTCTGGCGAAATGGCCTGGGAAGCGCACGCGGAAACGTTATCGGGCGGTTCGGCCTGGCTGGCCGTCGAACGAGCCGCGGGCGCGAGCCGCGGCGACTCTCCCGACGCTCCCGAGGTGGACGTGGTGATCAACCCCGAGGGACTTTCCGCCGGCCAATACTTCGGACAGATTCGTGTCGAGGCGCCGGGCGCGGACAACTCTCCCCAATTTGTCTCCGTCGCCTTGAATGTGTTGGCCGAGGGATCGAATCCCGGGCCGGTCGTGCTGCCGTCGGCCCTCCTCTTCACCGCGCCGGAAGGCGGAGTCTCTCCCAGTTCCCAGACTGTTCTTGTTTCCAACCTGACCTCTTCTCCGCTCAGCTTCACCGCGGGCCGTTTCACCCGGGAAGGCCGCGAATGGTTTGCCAGCGTACCCACCGACGCCGTCGCGCTTCCGGATCGCGCGTCTCGCCTCGTCGTCCAACCCGACGTGACGGGACTCGCGGCCGGTGTCTACCAGGGGACGTTGACGCTGGTGTTTGCAGGAAACGTGACGCGCTCGGTCGACCTCGTCTTCATCGTGACTCCGGCCGGCTCCCCGAGTGCGAGAGCGACTCGCTCCGCGGAGGCTCCCTGCACCCCGGCCCGCCTGATTCCGGTCTTCGCCTCGCTGTCCGACAACTTCCGGATTCCGGCGGCCTGGCCGCAGCCCCTCGAAGCCCGGGTGCTGGACAATTGCGGCCAGCCACTCAGCCAGGGTTCGGCTGTCGTGTCGTTCTCCAACGGCGACGCACCCTTGACGCTCCGTCCCCTGCGCGACGGCCGGTGGACGGGAACCTGGCAGGTCGGCGGCCGCCCGGCGGCCGGCATCACCTTGCGTTTGAGCGCCGAGTCGCCGGACCGTCAGCTTTCTGGGGGCGCGGTCCTCTCGGGCGATGCCGAGTCCCCCCTGGCCGGACCGGTGATCGACCCGGGAGGCATCCGCAGCTCCAGCAGCCTGCAGCGGGACGAGCCGCTCGCCCCCGGAAGCCTCATCTCGATCTTCGGAACCAATCTGGCGGACGGATCGGCTGTATCCTCGGATTTTCCGTGGCCCAGCCTCCTGGGCTCCACGCGCATTCTCTTCGCCGGGCAACCCGCGCCGCTGATCCGCGTCACGCCGGAGCGCATCGACGCGATGCTGCCCTACGATCTCGCCGTGAACACCCGCCACCAGTTGATCCTGGTTCGCGGCCAGTCCCTAACGATCCCGGAGAGCCTGGCCGTGGCCGAGGCGCAGCCCGCAATTTTCACGCAGTCCGGCACGGGCGGCGGGCAAGGCCTCATCTACACGATTGCCGCGGACGGCTCGCGGACGCTCGCCGAGCCGGGCAGAGGCGCGAGAGTGGGCTCGCGCCTCGGGATTCTCTGCGCGGGTCTCGGCGCCGTCGATCCTAGGCTCCCTGCCGGGAACGCCGCGCCTGACCCGCCGCCCAACGTCACCGGCGGCATTACGGTGTGGATTGCGGGCATTGAGGCCAGGATCCTCTCGGCGGCTCTCGCGCCGGGAGACTCAGGCCGGTATTGGGTCGAAATCGAGGTACCGGGCGGCGTGGCTCCCGGAACCGAGGTTGGCGTCCAGATGCAGGTGTCTGGCCAGGTGAGCGCCCCGGTCACCATGGCCATCGAATGAGCGAGCGGGAATTGGTATCTTCAGTGAGGTGAACCTGCGACTTCTGCTGCGCCTCTTCTGGCGGCCCGCTTCGGCGATGAGCGAGATCCTGGATCAGGGAAGTCTCCTGTTTGCCACCATCGCCGTGCTGGTGGTGTCCCTGGGACTGCAGCAAGGCATCACCCTCATCGCCATGCGAACCCTGGCCGGGGCGGGGCACCCCAGGACTCCGGTCGCGGCCGCGGTCCCACAACCGGGCGTTCCTCCTGATGAGGACGGCCTCCCGGAAATGCCGGCCACCGCCTGGATGTTCATGCCGTTTTACGGGCCCCTTCTGGCGCTGGCCACAATTTACGTGCCGGGCACGCTCCTGATCGCCGGCCTGGTGGGCAGGCTGGGCGGCTTTGGGCGGCTGCTTTCCCGCGACTACGCCTCGCTCCTCACGTGCACGGCGATGGCCTGGTCGGCGGCCGCGCTACCCCTCGCTGCCGTCAGTTTCCTGGCACTGGGTTTGCCGCTGCAGATATTGATCGCCGTCGCCATCGCCTGTGGCCTCTTTTTCGCCGTGTTGATGTTCTACGCCGTCCGCACCGTGATGGGCACCGACAATCAGGCCTCGGCCATCACCGTCGCTCTGTCATGCGGCCCGCTGTTGCTGGTTGCCTACGGGGCCATGCCGATCATCTCCAGCCTCGGTTGGCTCGCGTCGCCGTTCTTCCTGTTCTATGCGTACTACTATCTGGGCGGAGAACTGGGCAGCATTGGCTCGGGACTGCGCTCGCGCCAGAGCTTCCGCCGCATGCTGGAAGCCGCGGCCGTGAATCCCCACGACGCCGAAGCTCAGTACCAGCTCGGACTCCTGTACCAGCAGCGGCGGCAGTTCAGCCAGGCGATCGAGCGCTTTGAGAAAGCTGTGGCCATTGACCCCTCGGAGACGGACGCGCACTTCCAGTTGGGCCGCATCGCCCGTGAGCAGGGGCGGCTGCAGGAAGCCCTGGAGCGCTTCCAGACGGTCATTAACCAGAACGAGAAGCATGCCTCGAGCGAGATTCTGCGCGAGATCGGCGCGCTGTACCTGGCGGCCAAACAGTTCGAGCACGCCCGGACCCACCTGGCGGTCTACGCGGAGCGGCGGCCCTACGATACGGAAGGCCTCTGCTACTACGGACAGACTCTGGAGCAACTCGGCGAGACCGAGGCGGCCAGGCACGCCTTCCAGCAATCGATTGAAGCCGCGCGAACGGCCCCGCATTTCCGCCGTCATCTGACGGCCAAGTGGAGCCGGCTGTCGCAGAAACACCTCCGCCGCCTCGCCGCTTGATCGGTGCACGGTGGGCGAACCGTGCGGGCGGACGTTCGCCTCCGCAAGCACCTGCCGAAACGGTATGAGATAATCCCCCTACCATTTCAATGACCGGCCAAACTCTGGGACACTACCAGATCCTCGAAAAACTCGGCTCGGGGGGTATGGGTGACGTCTACAAGGCCCGCGATACACGCCTGAACCGCCTGGTCGCGATCAAAGTGCTGCCCCCGGACAAAGTCGCCAATGCGGACCGCAAGCGGCGCTTTATTCAGGAAGCGCAGGCGGCCTCGGCGCTCAACCATCCCAACATCGTAGTCATCCACGATATTCACCAAGTGGGTGGCGTCGACTTCATGGTGATGGAGCACATCGCCGGCAAGACGCTCGACGCCGTCATTCCTCGCCAGGGCATGCGGTTGGGCGAAGCGCTCAAAGCCGCCATTCCCATCGCGGACGGCCTGGCCAAGGCGCATTCCGCCGGCATCATTCATCGCGACGTAAAACCGGCCAACGTCATGATCGCCGACGACGGGCGCGTGAAGATTCTCGACTTCGGGCTCGCCAAGCTCACCGAAGTGGGAAGCATTACCGAGGAGGATGCCACGCGGACCGTGGGGGCCCACACGGAGGAGGGCGCGATCCTCGGCACGATCTCCTACATGTCGCCGGAACAGGCCGAAGGCAAGAAACTGGACGCGCGCAGCGACATCTTCAGCTTCGGCGCAATGTTCTACGAGATGTTGACGGGGCGCAAAGCCTTTCAAGGCGAGTCGCGCGTTTCCACTCTCTCAGCCATCCTCCGTGAGGAGCCGAAGCCCCCCGAGAACCTGCCAACGGAAGTGGACCGCATCCTCCGGCGCTGCCTGCGCAAGGATCCGGCGCGGCGGTTCCACAGCATGGTGGATGTGAAGGTGGAACTCGAGGAGGTGCGCGAGGAATCCGATTCGGGCAAGCTCAGCGCGCCCGTCGCTGTGGCTCCCCCGAAGCGGAGTTGGACTCCGTTGTTGGCACTGGGGGCGCTGTTTATGGCCGCGGTGGCGGGAATGGCCTGGTACGTGAACCGGCCCAAGCCCACAACCGAACTTCGCTTGCGCCAGTTGACCGCCGACAGCGGTCTGAGCACGACTCCCGCGATCTCGCCGGACGGTAAGCTCGTGGCCTACGCTTCGGACCGCGCCGGAGAAGGAAATCTCGATCTGTGGGTTCAGCCTCTGACCGAGGGCGCCCGGCCGATACGGCTCACCAGGGATCCGTCCGACGACATAGGTCCCTCTTTCTCGCCGGATGGCGGACTGATCGCGTTTCGTTCGAATCGAGGCGATGGCGGCATTTACCTGGTTCCCTCGCTGGGCGGCGACGAGCGCCTGCTCGTGCGCGGCGGCCACGTCCCTCGGTTTTCGCCCGATGGGCAGTGGGTTGCCTACTCGTCGAGCTTGACCGACCTAACGGAATCAAAGGTGTTCATCGTGCCGGCTGCGGGAGGTTCGCCCAAACAGGTTGCCGCAGATGTTCCCGTTGCGCTCGAGCCGGTTTGGTCGCCGGATGGGAAGAGTTTGCTCGTCACAGGGCAGGATGGCGTGGGAGATCGAAATTCCCGAAACTTCTGGCTTGCGGCGGTGGCCGGAGGCAAGTCGCGGAAGACCGGGATCGGTTCGCTTCTGACCGCGAACAAGCTCTCGCTGTTCAGCCGGATGGAATGGCGCGGCCCGTCCCTCCTCTTTACCGGCAGGTCCAGCGTCTGGGCGATGGATTTTGAACCGGATTCGTTGAAAATCGGGATCCTGCGTAAGATCGCCACCGGGACTGCCATCCTGAGGGGCGTGCGGGGAACCGAAACGCGATTCGTCTTTTCCGCGGCCTCGGACATCGACCATCTTTGGACCCTTCCCATGGATTTGAACTCGGGCAAGGTCACGGGTCCCTTGCAGCCGGTGTCTCACTCCGGCGGCGGCCAACGCGGCCCGGCTTCTTCGGCGGATGGAAGGGTGCTGGCCTATACCCAATCCAACCCGGGCAGCGGAGAGTTGCGCGTTCGCGATATCAGTTCAGGCCGGGAGTCGGTGCTCCTCAGTCAGGAGGCTCGCCCGAAGGTTTCGCCGGACGGATCTCGAGTCGCCTATGTGACATTCGGCATTCGCGCTGCCATCTATCTCATAGACGCGACCGGAGGGCAGGCAAGCAAGTTGGTCGATCTCGAAAAGGGCGGCGCCCTCTATGGTTGGACCGCGGACGGGCACGCACTGGTTTTCTACCGGAATGCCCCGATCCGATTTTTCCTGTTCGACCTGAAGACCGGCAAAGAGCGGGAGATGATGTCGCACCCAAAGCTCGATGTCCACGGCGTGGAGCCTTCGCCCGACTGGAAATGGGTTGCGTTTCATTTTCCGGGAATCGCAAATCAACCGGTAAAGATCGCGCCGCTGCGCGATGGCCGCGCCGCGGGCGAGGCCGAGTGGATCACGGTCGCGGAATACCCGGGCCGTAACAGCCGTCCCTGGTGGTCACCCGATGGGAACCTCTTGTACTTCCTTTCGATGAAGGACAACTATCCCGACATCTGGGCGCAGCGGCTGCACCCGGTGACGAAGCGTCCGGTGGGCGAAGCGTTCGCGGTCTATCATTTCCACGAAACCCGCAAAGCGCCGGACATATACGGGGCGGCGGGATTCGGGCCGGCGATCGGCAGGAACCAGATCACGTTTTCTCTTCTCGAACAGTCCGCGAACATCTGGATCGCCGAGCAGACGCAGTAGCGGTCGCGGCCCTGTTGCCTCCAATTACTACGGGTCGGAGCCGGAGAAATCCGGCGTCCCCCGCTCTGCGCCGGGACCGGCCGGCGACGCCTGCTATAGTGAGAACAACATGCGCGGCGCGCGCGGCATCCTGCTGGCGGCCATCCTGGGGGCGGTCGTCGCAGTGGCCCTCCTCTACTACACCCAGAAACAAGCATCGGACCGGGCGGCGCCCCGGCCCCTCGATCCCCTTTCCGCCAACATCGAGGGCAAGGCCAGCGACTGGGAACTGACCAAGAGCGACCGCGGACGCCCCATCGTCAACATCAAAGCTCGAAACTTCCAGCAGTCGAAGGACACGTCCAAAGTCCTGTTGGAGGGGGTCCGCCTGCGGCTGTTTCACCCCGATCGCGATACCTACGACTACGTCGAAAGCGCCAGAGCTGAATACTCCCCGGACGAGCAAAAGCTCTTCTCGGACGGCGAGGTGAACATCACGCTGGCGGTTCCGCCGGAAGGCGATCCCCCCCGCCAACTGGTGTCCATCAAGACCTCCGGCGTCTCTTTCGACAG
>CAZGUX010000116.1:0-21500 GCA_964529305.1 uncultured Solibacteraceae bacterium
CCGCCGACAACATGCGGAAGTACGGTGGGTTCATTCCGGGAATCCGGCCGGGCAAGAATACGGCCGAATACATCAACGCAATCCTGTCCAAGATCACGGTCGTGGGCGGCCTGTACCTCGCCATCCTGTGTCTGATTCCGGACATCATGCTGGGTGGGATCAAACTGCAGCATCTTCCGCTGGTCGGGAACTTCATCGATGCGACATTCCCGCGGCAGATTCTGGATGGCCTGGGGGTGACGTTCTATTTCGGCGGGACTTCGCTGCTGATTGTGGTCGGTGTGGCGATGGACACGGTAAACCAGATCGAGGCGCAGTTGATCATGCGCCACTATGAAGGATTTACGCCCAAAGCGGGCCGGATCCGGGGCCGGCGCAGTTCGGTCTGACGCGTGGAGGTTGACGAAGCCGGGACCAGGAAGTCAACGGCAAACGCGGGGATGCAGGACAGCGACCACAGAGGCCCGCCGGTCCGGGCCGTCTTGTTGTTTGGCCCGCCAGGTTCGGGGAAAGGAACCCAAGCCAAGCTCTTGGTTGCGAGGTGGGGAATTCCGCACATCTCCACCGGGGACATGCTGCGGGCGCACATCGAATCGGGTGATTCGGTGGGCAGGGAGATCGGCTCGCTGATGCGGAACGGCGGGCTGGTGCCGGACGCGATGGTGAACCTGCTTGTCGAGCGGCGCCTCGCGCAGCCGGATTGCCGGGATGGGTTCATCCTGGACGGCTACCCGCGAACGGTGGCGCAGGCTAAGGTGGTTCTTGACCTGTTCCTCCGCAAGGGTTTGTGCGAGGTGGTGATCTACCTCGCGGTGGATTACAATATAATTATTGCCCGGCTGACGGGACGGCGGCAGTGTGTCTCGTGCGGGGCCCTTTATCACGTCGAGTACAACCCCCCGAAACGGGAAGGGATTTGCGATCTTGACGGCGAGGTATTGTTCACACGGGACGATGACGCCGAGCCGGTGATTCGAGAGCGGTTGGCAGCGTACGAGGCAAAGACCCTGCCGCTCGCAAGGTATTTCCGGGAACAGGGCAGCCGATTCCTCGAGATTGCTTCGGACTCCGAGGCGCCGGGAGGGATTTGCGACCGGATCTGGCGGGCGGTCGAGGAAGCATGATCATTCGCAAGACCGCTGCCGAGATGGAGAAGATGCGCCAGGCGGGTCTGCTGGTGTGGAACATCCTGGAAGCGTTGCGCAAGATGTGCCAGGAGGGCGTTTCGACCTGGGACCTGGAAGTGGCGGCGGAAAAGATGATGAAGGATGCGGGTGCGCGGCCGGCGTTCAAAGGGTATTTCGTTCCGGCTGCCGGCGAGCGCTACCGGTATGCGCTGTGCACGTCGGTGAATGATGAGATTGTGCACGGAATGCCCTCGGTCAAGCGGGTGCTGCGGCCGGGAGATATTGTGTCGATCGATACGGGAGTGGAGTTGAACGGGTACTTCGGTGATTCGGCGACGACGATCGCCATCGGGCGCGTCAGCGAAGTCGCCTGCAAGTTGCTGCAGGTGACCGAGGAATCGCTCGAACTGGCAATTCAGCAGGTCCGCTCGGGCAACCGGTTGTTCGATGTGTGTGGGGCCGTGGAGCGTCACGTTCTGGCGCACGGGTTTTCGATTGTCCGCGAGTTTGTGGGGCACGGCATTGGGACCAAGTTGCACGAGGAGCCGCAGGTGCCCAACTATGTGGACCGGAAGAACGAAAACCCGAGGCTGAAGGAAGGAATGGTCCTGGCCATCGAGCCGATGGTCAATGCGGGCGGCGCCGATCTTCGGGTGTTGAGCGATCGCTGGACCGCCGTGACCAAGGATGGCTCCTACTCGGCTCACTTTGAGCACTGCGTCGCGGTGACGGAGAACGGGCCGTGGGTGCTGACGCGGCCGTAACGCGGAAGCGGAAGGCCGAAGGGCTGGTTTTGGAGGAACTGCCGCAAGGCAAGTTCCAGGTGGCATTGACGAGCGGCCAGAGGGTGCTGGCCCATCCGGCGCCGGGCACGGTGAGGAATTTTGTCCGGCTGCTTCCGGGCGACCGGGTGGAAGTGGAACTCGCGCCGCACGATTGGACGCGGGGAAGGATTATCAGGAAGCTGACGGAGCCGCGGCCCTAGCCGCAAGGAACTTGAGCCGCGGCCGCGAGGCAGCGGTGGCAAGCGGCGGCGCGGCCGCGAAGTACGACACGGTTGGCGAGATACGAACGATGAAAGTCCGAGCGTCGGTCAAAAAGATTTGTGACAAGTGCAAATTGATCCACCGCCAGGGGGTGGTTCGGGTCATTTGTGTGAATCCGAAGCACAAGCAGCGACAGGGATAGGGAGAAGAACGTGGCACGTATTGCAGGCGTCGATTTACCGCCGAAAAAGCGCGTTGAGGTGGGGCTGACCTATATCTACGGCGTTGGCCGCACGCGGTCGAAATCGCTGCTCCACCGCGCCGGAATCGAGTTCGACAAGCGGGTGTCGGATTTGAGCGAGGAAGAAGTGAGCCGCATCCGCCAGTTGCTCGAAGACGAAGGAGCCGTCGAGGGCGATCTGCGCAAGGAAGTGTCGATGAACATCAAGCGGCACATCGAAATCGGCTCCTATCGGGGATTGCGGCATCGGCGGGGTCTGCCCGTTCGAGGCCAGCGTACGCACACCAACGCGCGCACGCGAAAGGGTCCGCGCCGGGGTACGGTTGCGAACAAGAAAAAGGCGAGCGCGAAGACATAGTTGAATCGATATGGCCAAGCAGAAGACGCCGGCGAAGACCGCCAAGAAAAAGAGCTTTAAGAAGAAGGAAAAGAAGGTCATCCCGACAGGGCTGGTGTATATCCAGGCGACCTTCAACAACACGATCGTCACCATCACCGATCAGGAAGGCAACACCGTTTCCTGGTCGAGCGCCGGTTCGCTCGGATTCCGCGGTTCTCGCAAGGGTACTCCGTTTGCCGCTCAGCAGGCGTCGATGACCGCGGCCGGCAAGGCCAAGGAAGTTGGCTTGCGCACGGTCGACGTTCGGGTCAGCGGCCCGGGTTCCGGCCGCGAGTCGGCCATCCGCGCGCTGTCGAGCGCGGGTTTGGAAGTGAAGGGGATTCGCGATGCGACGCCGATCCCCCATAACGGCTGCCGTCCGCCCAAAAAGCGGCGCGTCTAACGCCGGGAAACGCAGGACGAAGGCCCGTTCCAGGGTCGTAAACTGCACCGATCGAGGGAATAAGGGCGCGAACTGAAGAGCGCCAAAGGAGAAGAATGGCAAGGTACAAAGGTCCTGTTTGCCGGCTCTGCCGCAGGGAGGGTGTAAAGCTCTTTCTGAAAGGAGAGCGCTGTCACACTGAGAAATGCGCCATTGAAAAGCGCAATTTTATTCCCGGCCAACACGGAAAGACGAAGAAAGCCAAGAAGATCGTCGGATATGGCCTGCAGTTGCGCGAAAAGCAGAAGGCCCGCCGGATCTACGGCATCCTGGAACGGCAATTCCGCAATAATTTCGAAAAGGCCGCGACGATGAAGGGCATTACGGGCGACAATATGCTCGCTCTGCTCGAACGCCGCCTGGACAACGTGGTGTACCGCATGGGCTTTGGCACCAGCCGCGCCCAGTCCCGTCAGATTGTCCGCCACGGCCACATCACGGTGAATGGCCGGAAGGTCGACATTCCTTCCTTTATTGTGAAGCCGAACGACGTGGTGGAAGTACGGGAGAGCAGCCGGAACAATCCGACCATTCTCGCCGCCCGCGACGCGACGGCGCATGCGCCGGCGCCAAGCTGGCTGGAAGTCGATCGCGAGGGATTGAAGGCCCGCGTGGCGGGCAGCCCGAAGCGTGATGAGCTGGTACAGATTCAACTGACCGAGCAGCTCATCGTGGAGTTGTATTCGAAGTAAGGGGCGGAACCGGCCTACCCGACCGGCTCGCTTCCTGAACCGTGAAAGCGGAAAGGAACTATGTTCAAAGGCTTTCAGAAACCGAAACGGCTTGTGGCCAATACCGAAACCCTTACGGACCGGTATGGCATGTTCACGGCTCAGCCATTTCAGCGCGGCTTCGGCACCACGATCGGTAACAGCCTGCGCCGTGTGCTGTTGAGTTCGATCGAAGGCGCCGCCATTACGGCGGTGCGGATCGAAGGCGTCGAGCACGAATTCAGCCCAATCCCGGGCGTCGTCGAGGACGCCACCGACATCATCCTCAACCTGAAGCAGATTCCGTTCAAGGTCATGGGCGAGGGTGTGAAAATGGCGCGCATCAGCGTAGAGGGCGCCGGTGAGGTGTTGAGCGGCCAGATCGAGTGCGACGCCGATGTGGAAGTGCTCGACCGGTTCATGCACGTCGCCACGGTTAGCGAAGGCGGCCGCCTCAATATCGAGATGCGGCTGAAACCCGGCCGTGGCTATGTCAGCGCCGACAAGAACTTCGATGAAGACCTGCCGCTCGGCTACATCCCGATCGACTCGGTCCATTCGCCCGTGCGCAAAGTCAACTTCGGCGTCGAGGCGGCGCGTCTCGGCCAGATGACCGACTACGACAAACTGACGCTGGAGGTCTGGACCAACGGCGCCATCTCTCCGCAGGATGCCATCGGCCAGGCGGCCAAACTCCTGAAAGACCACATGACCATCTTCATCAACTTCGAAGAGACTCCCGAAGTGGTTGAAGAAGTGGTCGAGCGCGGCATGGAAAAGGTGAACGAGATCCTCAACCGGTCGGTGGAGGAACTCGAACTCAGTGTCCGCTCGTATAACTGTCTGAAAAACGCGAATATTCAAACGATCGGCGAACTCGTGCAACGCACGGAAGCCGAGATGCTGCGAACCAAGAACTTCGGGCGCAAATCTCTGAACGAGATCAAGGAAATTCTGGCTTCCATGGGCTTGACGCTCGGGATGAAGATGGATACGTCGGGCCGTTTGGTAGCGCCCCCCGGGTCGAGTATGCCTGAGCCGGATCTGGACATCGAGGAAGCCATCTCCGACTAGAGAAGGACCGCCATGAGACACAAACAAGCCGGATGGAAACTCAAACGCGACGTCGGCGCGCGGAGAGCCCTCTTTCGAGGGCTGGTCACCAGCATCATCGAGGAGGAGCGCGTCGTCACCACGGTGCCCAAAGCGAAGGCGGTTCGGCCGCTGGTCGAGAAGATGATCACGCTGGGCAAGCAGGATACCCTTCACTCGCGCCGGCAGGCGGCGGCCTTTCTCGAAACGCCGGCATCGGTCAAGAAACTCTTTGACGTTCTGTCGACGCGGTTCGGGCAGCGCAATGGCGGCTACGTTCGAATCACCCGCCTCGGCTTCCGAAAGGGCGACGGGGCCGAGCAGGCGATGATTGAACTGGTTGGCAGCCAACTGGTGAAGCGCGCCGCCGACCGCGCCCGCCGCCGCGAAGAGCGGCTCAAAGCGCAGCGTGAGGGCCGCGAGCCGGACGAAGAGCAACAGTCGTAACAATCAAGCTCACGAATGGAGCCGCGACCGGCAGGGAGCGGCGAACTTCAGAAGCCGGGCCGCTTTTTGGGTGGTCCGGCTTTTTGTTTCTATCCGTCTCGCTGATCATGCGCTCCCGCCGCGGCCATCGTCCCGCAAGGCAGCCTGCTACCATGAAAAGCTCTCAGCGCGGCGCATTCATGGAACCTTCTTCCCGTCTCCAGTCGCTCGATGTCTTTCGCGGCGCGACCATCGCTTCCATGATCCTGGTCAACAACCCGGGATCCGGCCCGAACAGCTACGCTCCTCTGCGCCACGCCGAGTGGCACGGCTGGACGTTCACCGACATGGTCTTTCCTTTCTTTCTCTGGATTGTCGGTGTCGCCATGACGCTCTCCTTCGCGAAGCGCATCGAGCGCGGCGGCTCCACGGCCTCGCTGGCCGTCCACACTGCGCGCCGCGCGGCGCTCATCTTCCTGACGGGCATCTTCCTGAATCTCTTCCCGGACTTTGATTTTGCAGGGTTACGCATTCCGGGAGTGCTCCAGAGGATCGCCGTCTGTTACCTGATCGCGGGTCTGATCTATCTGTACACCTCTCCTCGCGGGAGAGCCGCCGTCACGGTGCTGTTGCTCGCCGTGTACCCGGCGCTGATGTGGATGTTCGGTCCGGGCTGGGAGAAAGACAACAACTTCGCCGCCGCGGTCGACCAGGCGTTCCTCAGCGGCCATATGTGGAGCTACTCCAAAACCTGGGATCCGGAGGGTATTCTCAGCACGATTCCCGCAATCGCCACCGCGTTACTTGGCGTTCTGACCGGCGAGATGCTGCGCGCGCGGCGGGCGCCGGTCGAGATCGCGGTCCGAATCTTTGCCGCCGGTACCGTCCTCACCGCATTAGGGAATCTTCTCGGCCTTTGGATCCCCATCAACAAGAGCTTGTGGACGAGTTCCTATGCGGTCCTGATGGCGGGCCTGGCGGCGCTGGCCTTTGCCCTGTGCTTTTGGAGCATCGACATCCTCCAGGGCCAGGCCTGGACCAAGCCGTTCGCCATCTACGGCTCGAATGCCTTGGCTGTGTACGTGTTGTCCGGCGTCGTCGCCGATCTGATGGGCGGTGTGTGGAAGATTGGTGGGACTTCGGCAAAGGCGTGGATTTACCAGAATGTCACGCTGTCGATGGCCTCTCCGAGGAACGCTTCTCTCCTCTATGCGCTCGCCAACGTTTTGGCCCTGTACGGCGTGGCCTGGTTCCTTTGGCGGCGGCGGTGGCTTTTGCGCTTCTGACCGGAGGTTCTAGAACCCACTTACGTCGGCTACAGGAAACCTGCCGGGCAACCGGGGAATTCCCCTGATCCAATCTCCCTTGTTGCGCTTCTACACTCAAAAAGTAACCCAAAAATCCAGTGGCAGGCCGCTGTCAGCGCGGCTTGGCAGGGGAGCGTTCGTGAGCCAAGGCATTCTGCAACTCAACCAGGCGGTTACCAGTGCCGACCGTCTCCCGTCCCCGGCGGCTTCGCCGTCGAAGGGGCAAGCGGAGCCCCAGTTCGTGCCAAAGGTCTGCCAGTCGCTCGAGGAGACCGGGGTCTCGGCCTCCGTCATCGAGCCATTGATCTTCAAAACCCTTCACTTCCGAGGGGACGTCGTCGGCCGCGAGTTGGCGGCTTCACTCGGCCTGAAGTTCAGCATCATCGAACCCCTGCTCGACCAGATGAAGCGCGCCCGCCAGATCGACGTCCGTTCCTCTCTCGGCTATGGCAGTGTTTCGGCGACGTTCACTCTTTCGGAAGCCGGACGCGTTCGGGCCCGCGAGTGCCTGGACGTGAACCAATACTTCGGCACGGCTCCCGTATCGCTCGAACAGTATCGCGAAGGCGTGCGCGCGCAGCGCCAGACGCGCGGGTGGCTGACGATGGACATGCTGGACCAGGCCTACCGTCACATGGTCGTCACCGAAGAGGTGATCAACCAGATCGGTCCCGCCGCCAATGCCGGAAAATCGTTTCTGCTGTACGGCCAGCCGGGCAACGGCAAGACGTACCTGGCCGAGGCGATGTTCAAATTGGAAAGCACTCCCATCTACGTGCCCTACGCGATCGAGTATCACGGCCAGATCATTCGCGTGTACGACCCGGTGTATCATCGCAGGCTGGAAGCGGAGCCCTCCGAACTGTCTTCTCTTGCGCTCGAACCCGCCCATGACGGCCGCTGGGTGCTGTGCCGGCGTCCGTTCATTACCACCGGCGGTGAACTCACGCTCGACATGCTCAACCTGAGCTACTACCCCACGGCCAAGTTCTATGACGCGCCCTATCAGGTGAAGGCCAACAACGGCATCTACCTGGTCGACGACTTTGGGCGGCAACAGTGCCGGCCGGCCGAGATTCTCAATCGTTGGATTGTCCCGATGGACCGCCGCGTCGACTATCTGAGTTTTGTGACGGGCGGCAAGATTGAAGTTCCCTTCGAGACCTTCCTGGTGTTCTCGACAAACCTGCGCCCTGAAGACCTGGGCGACGAGGCTTTTCTCCGCCGGATTGACTATAAGCTCTTCGTGCGCAGCCCCGGGGAGGACGAGTTTGTCGAGATCTTCCGCCGCTTCTGCCTGTCGAACGACTTGCCGTTCCGCGAGTCTCAGGTGCTCAAGTGGATCGAACGGCACTATGGAAGCGGGCGGCGCCAGTTGCGCCGCTGCCATCCGCGGGATGTGCTGACGCACGCTCTCGACCTGATTGATTTCCAGCGTCTGCCGTTCGACCTGACCGACGACGTGCTGGATCAGGCATTTCATAGCTGCTTCCTGGAAGGCGAGCACGAGGAGTAGGTCTCACGGCATCGCAGCCGATATTCAGATCGACTCGGGCATAGCGTTACTCCGGCTTCCGGCTACCCTTGGTGCTGCTGACGAACGGGTTCACCGCTCGGACCGTGCCATACAGGCGGTCGTGCTGGAGGTCTTCTGTGATGATTTCCGACAGGCCGTAATGTTCTGCATACGACCAGAGGTGCGCATCGAACCAGCTGAGCTGGTACGCCGCACATCCTCGGATCGCATTGCGGACGATGGCCTCATTCGGATAGAGGACGGTGAACTGCAGCAGGAACTCTTCTGCCTCGCGAAGGGCATCGGCAAGCGGGAGAATGACGTAGCCGCGAATTGGCCTTGCGACCGCGGCGATGAACTCGATGATCGCCTGGTGCGGCACTCTCACGGAGTTTTCGAGAATCCCACGCCGGAGGATGTCTGTTGCGATCTTCTGCTTTTCCGGAAAGCGGTTATCAAATCGGTATACCAGGATGTTCGTATCAACGAGAGCGGCCACGGCTGTAAAGATCCTCTCTTGTCCAGCCCCTGTTCCCCGACGGCTGTTTCCGCGGACCCGGCCGGCGCCGGTGGCGCCCGGTTGCCCGATCGAAGAGCAGGACACGAGCTGCGGGATCGTCAGACGGTGTCTTCGCTCGGGAGGGGACTACCCGAATCACATCTCCTGCCGGAATCCACTCGATCTCATCGCCTGGGCGGATGCTGTAGCGATCGGCGATCGTTTTCGGCACCGTGACCTGAAACTTCGACGTGACCTTCGTCATACGCGCCTTTCCTTACCATAGCAAGGATTGTATCCTTGCTTCGGACTCGGCCGACCTCCCGGCCCGGCCAGTTGCGTGTGTTTTATGGGACCTCGGTATGGACGATCGCAATGGCGTTTGTCGGGAGTATCCCGAAAGTGGTGCCAAGGCGTGCGGGTTTGCCACCGGCCATTCCCTCATCGCGTTAATGACCTCTACGCCATCCTGAGACGGCATTTTTTTGGAGAAAGCGCCCATTTCGAAGCTCTGAGACGAACTGGGTTTGCAGCCGGTCGTCTACCGCTGGCAGAAAAAGTTCTTCGAGAACGGCGCGGCAGCCGTCGAGCTGCAGAGACCATCCAACCACTCTGCCGACCTGGAGCGGATCGGCTACCTGGAGAGGAAGATCCAGACCGAAGACGATGTTCTGGCCGAACGGATAGCCGAGCATGTGACCCTAAAGGTAGCGCTTGGAGCCAGCGTCTCGGCCCCATGACACACTGGACCCGAGCGTGGATTTCGTCGGGCGCTGGTCGGAGAACCGGGATCGGCGCCGGGCGGTTCATCGAGTGGCTCGACATCACCGCCAGCAAGTTCTCCGACTGGCGGGAACGGTACGGTATGGTGAACGAGCACAACGGCTGGGTTCCCCGCGATTTTCTGGCTGCCGGCGGAGAACAGGCCATCATCGGGTTTCACCTGAAACCGACTGGAAGGCAACAGGCGGCTGACGTTCAACCGAAATTCTGGAGGCGGCGCGAAAGCAGCACCACATTCGTCGACGGCAGCCCGCCTGTCGAATAAATCGTGCCTTTGGGCTTCGGGTGCTGAGGCTCATCTTCCGGGTTGCCGACAACACACCCGCTCCGCTCAGGCAGGGTCGATGTCAGCTGGCACCTCATTTAACATTTAAACTGGGGTTTTGGTCATGGCGTGGCGTCGGGCGGAGTTCTATTTCGAAGTCAGAGGCGTACTTGTGCGCGCAGAATTGCTGGGAACCAAGCTTGAGTTTGATCGCGGCGGTCTCCGCGTCGAGATTTTGATTCCAGGCAAGGGAACTGGCCGGCATCGGGAAGGCTTCGGCGCGGTTAGGCCGGTTTACGCAAACGAAACGTACGGACAGTTCGCTGTGCAAACGGTTAAGGTCGTCGTCTTTGGCGAAGGTCCGCGCGGAGAAGACACCGATGGCAGCATCGAACACCTCAGGAAATCGTTCCGCGTCGCCGAATCTGCCGTTGCCGAACTTGTCGAGTGGGCGCGCATTCATGGGCAGCCATGGCTTGGCCTGCATGGTCAACCTGTGCGGCGCGTTGGCAACCATCTGTTGGGCGACGAGGGCGTTGACATTGCCGATTACAGTTTCAGCGAGGATGTCCTTCCTGCGATTGAAGACGAACGGGAACACACATACGATGGCGGAGCGTCACTCGATCGTAGCCACGCTTCATCTCTGACCCAGCAACTGGGCAGCGGCAAAATCGCGTTGCCGATCGCTGAAACGCTTCTCGCGGACGCGCTCTATCTCATCGGGCTGCGGCCGCCGGACTGCCAACGAGCGGTGCTGAGTGCCGCGATCGCCTGTGAAGTCAAGGTCAAGGATATCCTTCGCCAGAAGGTGCCGACGGATCGACAGTCGCTGGTCGACCTGCTTCTCGAAAATCCGCGGGACTGGTCGGTTGCCGCGCCGGCTTTGTTTGACAAAGCCACTGATGCCGCTCTCGGCAGGTCCCTGCGTACGGATCACCGGGAAACTTATGAGAATGTTCGCAAGCTCTTCGAGCTACGCAACCGGATCGCGCACCGTGGCGAGAAGCCGGATGAGACTGAGGCAAGCCGCGTTGTGCTCGCGGCTCGGCAGGTTTTTCGTTGGCTGGACGAGATATAGAGACCGGCCAAGTCATGGCGGCGTCTTCGAAGCCTATGTGATCGGGCTCAAAGGAAGCGCAAGCGCGCATTCCTGATCCGAATGCGGCTTGGGTCGAATGACGCGCCAACCGGAAGTTGAGCCGACCAGCCCCGCGAACCAACTTCTCGCGAGGAGTTTTTTGCGGATGGTACCCTCAGGATTGCAAAAGCGAGAGGAGCAAACCGGCAGGAAATGGGAAGGGCGGTCATCGAATCTCCTTGGGCTCAACTGCCGAGCCCGCGACTCCATCAGAAGAGTCACATCCGTACTTCAGTCGCCTACATCCTGTGTGCGGTGCAATGTCCCGCCGCGTCTGGTGAAGCACTTTGCTTCGGTGCGACGTCAGGAGGCCCTACTGAAGGATCCGGGAAATCCGATGACCGCCCTTTATGTCGTTACTTTCGATCGCAATCCTCCTTGCTCTCGAAGTCTCTTCCCGATCGAAGAGATCTGAGTCACTCCACCAGTGGTGGAGGGCCAGTTGGGAAGCACCGTCTGCTTTCTCTGACAACTCCACTATGCGCCTACTGCCCGGCGTCGTCAACAACGCAAATTTGATGCCACTCTGGCCACGGTTCTACCGGGAAAAGCCGCTCCCGTCGATCCCCGGAATCACCTTCAGCGCGTTCTGGTAGTACACTTTGCGGAGCACAGGGTCCGGCAGGTCCAACCCATACACATTCCAGAACGCCTGATAGCGCCTCAGATGCGGGAAGTACTCGTCGGCGGTCTCCAGAATCCGGAAGTAGTACGGGTACTCGGGGATGCTCCACGTATCCTTTCCAAACATGATACGGTCCTGGTACTTCACGAAAAACGCCCGAGCCGCCCGGGGCTGGCGGCCAAGTTCCCCCAATACCGCGGCGATCTCCAGGTACATGTTAGGCAGCTGTTCCATCCATTGGCTCAGTTCGCCCAGGTTGTGGGCCTGCCAGCCGAAGTGGGCATTGATAAACCGGGTCTTGGGGTGACGGCCGAAGAGCCTTCGTTGTTCGTCGATCAGGGTCTGCCACTTCACCTCCGCGTCGGAGGCATTGCGGCGCGGGTGCGTCTTCAACTCCAGCCAACGCTCGTTGTGCTTGTCCATCGGGTCCCAAAAGGGCTTCGGGTCGGCGGTGTGAATCAGAACCGGGATCCCGTGCTTGCCGCACACCTCGAACGCCTTGTCGAAGCGCGGATCGTCGAGGGGAATGCGGCGCCCGCTCGAGTCCTTGACGTTCATCCCGAGATGCTTCCACACCTTCAGCCCTTGCGCTCCCGCTTTGATGTCCTCTTCCAACAGGCGCGCGGCCCGATCGGAATAATCGGGCGCGTCTATATTGGACTCGTCAAGATTCGTGAAGGCCGCGAATCGCTTCGGATGCTTCCCCTTCTGGGCCGAAGAGAATTCGCGGAAGCGCGCTCCGCCTCCGCCCCGCACGGGGGACGTGACCATCACGGCCATGTTCACCTTCTCCATGTCCGCCAACAGTTGGTTGACGCACTCCGGGGTTACGCACCTCGTCTGGTGCAGGTGGACATCGATAAACGGGTACTTCGCTTTCAGCACCTGGTGCTCGGGCACCACCAGGGTGGACGTGGGCTCGTACTCTTCGAAGGTCAGGGATTGCCCGCACAGACCGGCGGCCGCCACCAGCAGGATTGTCCAGCGCATGTCTCTAGATCGTACAATGCGCGAGGCGTCAACAGCCGGGGAGACGATTGCGCCGCCTCGCGAGGCGTTGCCGCAACCGCTGCTCGCGGCGCTTCAATTCGGGAGTCTCCTCCAATTCGATCGCCGAGCGCGTCATCTCCAGGGCCATGGCGTGATTGCGCTCGCGGTGCTCGTAGTGCTTGGCCAGTTCTTCGAGCGCCTGCACACGGAACGGATTGCGGCTCGCGCTGAGGTCGCTCCACACCCCGAGCGCGGCATCCAGCCGCCCGAGCTTCTTCTCGACTTGCGCGATGTCCCAGAGCGTGCGGAACAACACCGCATCGGGCAGCCCAAGGTCCACCGCGCGGCGGTACAGTCCCAGAGCCTCCTCCGTCTTCTCGGCTTCCAGCAGCCAGCGCGCGACGCCGATCAGGTCGGCGCCGTGGCGCACCTGGATCGACTCCGGCGAGCGAAACGCGTAGGGCACCAGTCCCGTCAGGCAGGCCAGCGAAACAATATCGATCACGTTGTGGTGAAACACGGGCACCAACCGGAAGGCCTGCCGCGTTCGGAGATAGTCGAAATAGAAGTACGGAATCAGTTCGCCCGGCACATCTCCCTGCCGCTCCACGCCCAGAATCCGGTTCTCGAGCGCCACCAGCCGGCAGCTTTCCAGGCGCAGCTTCCACAGGCGCCGCGCCCCGTACAGCAGGTCGAGATGCGTCAGCCGCTCGAAGGGCGGCTTCATGCGCGCCATCCGGTAGCGCGTCTCGATCAGGGGCTGATCGTACGCTTTGCCGTTGTACGTGATCAGGACATCGAATCGCGCGAGATGTTCGGTGAGGGCGGTCAGCAGCGATGCCTCCTCCCCGAAATCCCGCATGAAGAACTGCCGGACCCGAAAGCCTTCCGCGTCGATGCTGCCCACGCCGATCAGGAAGGCATAGGTCCCCGCACCGCCAGCAAGTCCGGTCGTTTCCGTATCGAGAAAGGCCCACTTCTCCGGCGGCGAACTCGGGATAGCGTTTTCGGAAAGCGCGTCCAACAGGTCGGCGGGCAGTTCCTGCAACGTCGAGATATCCATGCTGCCGTGACGCCGGTGCCGCTCGTAGAGCTTTTCGGTTTCAAAGTGCTCCCCGGCGAGTGTCTTCACCACCTGGCCGCTGATCAGGTCCTCGACGAAGTACCTGGCGGGGCGAGCGTCATCGAACGGCTTCGGCTCTTCCACCAGGCGCGTGTCCTCCGGATCCCGCTCTTCCACAGGCGGCGCTTCGGCCGTTCGAGGCACCCCGTTCTGGTAGCGTTCGTTGATCACCGCGACCTTCTGGCGCAGTATCGCGAGTTGTTCTTCGACGGTCATGCGAAGCCGGAATTTCGCTTTTTCTTTGCCTCAAATCCACTATACTCGGCAAGTGATAAAGAGCGCAATTGTTCCGGTTGCGGGCCACGGAACCCGCCTCCTTCCTGCCACCAAATCCCAGCCTAAAGAGATGCTCCCGGTGGCCCGCAAGCCCATCGTCGAGTACGTGGTGGAAGAACTGGTCAAGAACGGCGTCAAGGAAATTCTTTTCGTGACCGGCCGCAACAAGACGTCGATCGAGAATCACTTCGACCACGACCCCGATTTGTTCCGAACCCTGAGTGAAGCCAACAAGCCGGAACTGATCAGCGAAACCTTCCGAGAGTTGCAGGCCAACTTCTACTACACCCGGCAGCGCCTGCAAAAGGGGCTCGGCGACGCGATCCTGTGCGGAGAGAGTTTCGCCGGAGAAGACCCGTTTGTGGTGGCGCTGGGCGATTCGATCCTGGGCATCCACGCGAACTCCAAGGTGGTCACCCGGATGATGGAGTTGTTCACCGACAAGCGCGCCAGTTGTGTCTTGGCCGTCGAGGAGGTGCCGCGGGAGGAGACCCGGCACTACGGGATCGTCAAGCCCGAAGGCGATCTCTCCGAGGCCTTTCGCGTCGTCGACCTGATCGAAAAGCCCTCTCCCGAGACAGCGCCCAGCAATCTCGCCATCGCCGGGCGGTACGTTTTCTCGCCGGTGATTTTCGACATGATCCGGTCGATCAAGCCGGACAAGCGGGGGGAGATTCAGGTGACCGACGCCATCCGAATGCTGTGCGAGGAAGGGAAGCGCGTGATGGCGGTCAAGCTGCCGCCCGGCGAGAAACGCTACGACATCGGAAACTTCCCCAGCTATTTCGAGACATTTGTGGAATTCGCGCTGGCCGACCCCGACTTCGGACCGGAGTTCCGCAAGACGCTGGAACGGATTCTGCAGAATTGAACCTTGGCTCCGAACCGCGGGCGTCAGCCCGCGGGTGGCGGCGTCAGGCTGCCTATCGAGAATGGACTACCGAAACGATGGAACCCCTGGCCGGCCCTGACGACGTAAACGGCGGCGCCCCATGGCACGTGGAGAAGTACTGGTTCGCCGCCCTTTTCGTTTTCCTGCTCGCCACCCGGCTTTGCCACCTCGGGATCCTGTGGCCCGAAGACACACTGCCCATGGCCGCGGCGGCGCAGGTGAGAGCCGGCGCAACGCTCTACCGCGACGCGTGGTTCGACAAACCGCCGCTGCTGGCGCTGGCGCCCTTGGTGTGGGGGGCACACGACGGTTGGCCGATCCGGCTCGGCGCAGCGGTCTACTCGTGGTTGTGTTGCGCGTTGGCCTTCCTTCTCGCGCAACAACAATGGGGGCCGCGCGCGGGACGTTTCGCCGCCGCCTCCCTGGCCTTCTTCCTCACCTTTGACACGCCCTCCGCGGTGCATGCCATGGCCGCGGACCTGTTGATGCTGGCGCCCCACCTGGCTGCCATCTATCTCGCTCTGCGCGGACGTCCCTTTGCGGCGGGGTTCGCGGCAGGCATCGCTTTCGGCTTCAACACGAAGGGGCTCTTCGTGCTCGCCGCCTGCGCCCTGTTCGCCATGCGTGAGAATCTGCTCTCGCTGAGCCCGTTCCAACTGGCACGATGGTTCTCCCTCGCCCTGGGCTTCGCGGTCCCCAACCTGATCCTTGCCGGCTGGCTCTGGAGTGCCGGAGCGTGGCCGGCCTATGTCGAGCAGGTGTGGCGTTGGCCTCGCATCTATGCGGCCGAAACCTTCGTGGCCAATCCCCTGATGGAGGGCCTCCGGCGTTCCGCCAATTGGGCTGGCTTTCACCTCGCCCTGCTGATTCCTGCCGGCCTCGCGCTGCGGATTCTCGATTCGCAACGTTGGAAGTGGTTCGCCTGGATCGGGCTGTCCTCGGTCGCGATCGGCATGGGCCTGCGGTTCTTCCCCCGCTACTACTTCCAGTTGCTGGCGCCGATCGCCGTTCTGGGCGGCGCGGGACTGAGTGTTCTGCCTCGACGGCACCTTGCGCTCCTTGGTCTGCTAGCCTTGATCCCGCTTGTCCGCTTTGGCCCGCGCTACGTGACCCTGGCCCGCGACCTGGCCACGGGCGCGCCGCACCGCTGGACCGACGTGGCGATGGATCAGGATAGCCGCGAAGCCGCCGGCCTTGTCCGCGAATTCTCGAAACCCGGGGACACCCTCTTCGTCTGGGGCTACCGGCCGGAACTCTTCGTCTACACCGGCCTGAAGGCGGGCACGCCCTTCCTCGAATCTCAGCCCCTCACGGGTGTGGCCGCCGACCGCCACCTGTTCGATTCCAGATCCATCATTCCCGCCCAAGCCCAAGAGAACCGGAAGCGTCTCGTCGCGACCCGTCCGAACATCGTTTGCGAAGGACTCGGCGCCTTCAACCCGGCTCTGGCCATCTCCGCCTATCCTGATCTCCAGGAATGGATGGACGGCTACCGCCTGCGCGCCCGCACGCGATACACGCTGATCTACGAGCGAATCGCCACTGCGCCGTGAATGTCTACCCGATCGATCTGGCCTTCCCAAACGCCGTCGCGCCAGTTTCCGTGGATCGGCCGGCCCTCCGGTTCCCAGGTCACCGCCGCCGGCTTCTTCGGCAACGTCACCCGAACACGCAACGGGCCAACCGGCGGAATGAAGTCCGGCGCGGCGAAGTGATTCGCCACCTGCATGCCGGTCGCGTTGTTCAGGTGAATCAGCAGTCGTCCGTCCTTCCGCTTCACCACCACCTCGACCGTTGAGGGAGCCTTCACTTCCACCATCGGCGTGAACATTCGCCGGACCGTTCGCGCGATCAGATCGCGCGTTCCCGGCATGTGAGTGATGGCGAACACACCGCCCACGGGCCCATGAATCGCCGCGATCCGCCCCGTGCCGAGCGTGTTCCACGAGGCCGCGCACTTCCCCTCCTTGCGAAAATCGACGGCCGGATAGCGCTGCTCCCACGTCCGCCCGGCCTCGACCTCGACGTCCTGCCAGACGCCGCGCGTGTTCGCGAACAGGTGACGCGCGGGCACGTAGGCCTCCTGGTCCTTGGCTTCCCCGGCCAGGCGAATTCCCAGTTCCTCGTAAAACAGCCTGGTGTTCTCCGCCCCCGTCAGGAGCAACTGTCCGCCGGAGCGCGTGTACTCCACCAGTTGCTGTTTCGCCTCCATCCCGAGGTCCGGCCATTCGGGAACCACGATCATCGGATACTTCGATGCGACCTCGCCCAGTCTCCAGTCGGGAATCACGTCCACCGGCAACTGGCTTTCCACAAGCGCGGCCAGGACGCCGTTTGCCGGGTCGGTCAGTTTCGCCGGCCACCCGCCGAACAGCTTGCCGCTGGTCGAGTACAGCGAGTGCTTGGAGAATAGCAACCCGATCTGCGGGACCGTCTCGGCCTTGTGACAGATCACCTGGCGCGCCCGGCAGAACCGGGCCACGGCTTCCATGACGTCCACCAGTTTGTCGTCGAAGTAGCTGGCACGGGTCGGAACAAAGTACACCTGGAATCCGCCGCCCTGGGTCAAGACGACGCAAGCCTCCTGCTGGATCTGTTCCGGGGTCTTGTGAATGAAGCCGACCGGACTGCGCTGGCCCCATTGAAAGCCCCAGGCCATCAGGTCCCACGGCTTGCCGATGGCCGAGAGGTATCGAGCCTCCAGCCTTGCCCTTTCGATGCAGGCATCGCCTAGGTAGTCGCCGGAGACGAAGTCCACGGGCAGATCGGGCCGCTCAGGAACAAACGTGGAATACAGCCAATTGCTGGCGATCTGGAACTTCGGCCGGGCGCGGTGGAGTTCGTCGAGGTAGTGTCTGACGTATTCCCGGAAGCGCTGACGGTTGAACTCGAGAAAGCGATTCCAGTCCGGATCCTTTGCATCCCTTGGCAGATTCGGCCGGCCGGTTTCTTTGCGAAAGGCTGCCGCCGCCGCGGTAGAGAAGTCCGGCGCGGTCGCCCAGCATTCACCATCCACCCACGCGCCGTCCAGATCGTAGTTGGCCGAGGCTTCCTTGAGTTGCGGAATCATCCGCTCGTCCACGTACGGGCCGAATGTGCTGGTTTGGTTTTTGTCGATCGTTCCGTCCGCCCCGACCTTCGCCCACTCCGGGTGCTGTTCCACTGCCAGCGAGTCCCAGACGCCGGAGAAGTGAATGTACAGTCCGACCCCGCGCTCGCGAGTGGCCTGACGCCAGATCGCCAGCGAGTCCTTGACGATCCCGGGCGAGGGCGTGCTGACCTTGGACGGATACCCCATGTATCCGGGATGGCCTTTGCAGTCGTATTGGATGTAGTCCGGCTTCGCGCGATCGAGCAGACGTCCGGCCATCTCCGCCGTCAGGTCGCGGCCCAGCGTGCGGTCCTCTTTGTTCGGATGAAGGTCGAAGTGGAGTCCGAAAAAACAGTCCTTACGAGGAAGACGCGGCTTGTCGGGTGCGGCGGAGGCGGCCAACGGCAGCGCGCCCGCGGTAGCGAGAAAGTCTCTGCGGCGCATGACGCTTACAATGTACGTGATCAGGCCGCCGGAGAACAGGCACGTTATTCTGAAGGTTGCCGATCTTCCTTACCGCGCAGTGGCGTTGGCTTCTCATGGTCAACTACGAGATCGACCCTGACGTCTTACGCCCGTACGCGCCGCGTGGCGTTGAACTCGATACCTGGAGCGGGCGCACGTTCGTCAGCCTGGTCGGCTTTCTGTTCCTCGACACGAGAGTGCTCGGCGTCCCCATCCCGTTCCACCGCGACTTCGAGGAAGTGAATCTGCGCTTCTACGTCCGCCGCGTGGTGGATGGCGAGATCCGCCGCGGCGTTGTGTTCATCAAGGAGATTGTTCCCAAACCGGCCATCGCCGCCGTGGCGCGCTGGGTGTATCACGAGAATTACGTGGCCCTGCCGATGTCCCACCGGATTCAGGAGGACGAGGTCGAATATTCGTGGGGCCGCGCCAACCGGATGCGGGGCCGCCGAGGTGGAGATCCTTTCCTGGCTGCGGAGGGATCGCAGGAGGAGTTCATCACGGAGCACTATTGGGGCTACACGGCGCAACCGGATGGCGGGTGTCTCGAGTACCGGGTCGAGCATCCGAAGTGGCGCTTGCGGAATCTCCGGGACGCGGCCGTCGATTGCGATGTCCGGCGGATCTATGGGGTGGCCTTCGAATCTGCTCTGCGCGCGGGGCCGGCGTCGGCATTTCTGGCCGAGGGGTCAGCGGTCACTGTCCTTCGCGGCCGAAGAATTCCCTGAGTTATCCAACCTGGTCACGACTTCTTCCGCAGATCCTCGACCGCGACCGCAAAACCTTCGATCCGGTTCTCTGCTAGTGTGATCGTCCTCGAGTCCGCACCCAGGCGGATGCCCACCCGCTTCATGGGCCCTCGTGTCTCGCGGATCTCGTTGTTCAGAATCCGCACCGCATCCGTGGAACCCTGCACGTCTATCCCCACGCCGGCCTCTTTGCCGCTGTCGACGATCGTGTTCTGCTCCACCCGGTTGCGATGCGCATTGTACGCGAATCCCCGTTCGGGCCGGAAGAACACACCGATCTCGCCGCTGCCGCGGACCTCGTTCTTGCGGATCAGGTTGTCCGTGTCGCGATGCCCGATCGAGATGCCGTGTTTGCGGTTGTCCACCAGGACATTGTTCTCGGCCAGCCCGAACTTCACTCCCCAACAGAAGAACAGGCCGATGTCGTTGCGCTCCGAACGGTTGCGCCGGATCAACGGCCGTTGCGACCCCGAGCCCGGATGGAAGCCAAGCCCGGCGTGATCGTGGCTGTGGCAGTCTTCCACCACAACGTCGTGACAGATCTGCCAACTGATGCCGTCGCCGTTGTAGTTTCGCGCTTCCACCCGCCGCATGCTGATGCGGTTGCAGTCCTGGAGGAAGATGCAGCCGGCGTAGTTACCGTCCAGGTTCTCGTTGTTCGCCCGGTTGCCGTCGAACGTCAGATTCTCGATAGCGACATCCGAAATCAACTCGCCGCTGAAAATCGGGAACAGAGTCGAGACGGAAGGTTTGCCCGGCAGCCAGAAGTTCTCGCGCAGCGCGCGATCGAGCTTGAACCGGTTGCCGCTGCGCGCCACCAGCGTCCGCTTGGCCACGTCCGCGCCGCCGTGATGCGGGTTCTTGGCGCGAAGGCAGATGCCGTCGCCGACCTGGAACCCGCGCGCGTCGGCGAGCGTGATCTCCTGGTCGTACCAGTCCGAGTCGGCCGACAGCGTCGTGGCGATCGACGGCTCTTTCATCAAGACCGATTCCGCGCCGCTGCCCACGATCCGTACCTTGCTTTGCAGGTACACCGCATTGCGGAATTTGTAGACGCCCGGCAGAATCCGGACGGTCCCGCCGCCCCACCGCGCGACGGAGTCCACGGCGGCTTGCAGGGCCTTCTCGCTGCTGCCCACGATATCCGCTTTGGCGGGGCCTACCGTCAGGGTAAGCCGCTCATCCCACCTCGGCTCCACCGCGTCGCCCGACGTTGCGCGTGGATTGCGGACGGGCACCTCCTCGGCCCCGCGCGCGGCCGCGGCGGTTGCCAGGGAGGCGGCGTACTGCAGAAACTGCCTGCGAGCAGATGACATAGTTAGCCTCTTGGGCATCCAGTATCACATGAACGTTCATGCCGGTGAGAGAGGCAGAGGCTCGCCGGCTCGCTGCCTGAAGTCGTCACTCTCCGGAGACAAAGCCGGAGCGCGTTACGAGTGTGCCGGGACCGGCCTTACGCCGATCCTCGCTTCGGCAGCACCAGCCCCGCTTGCAGGAACAGGCGGAACGCCTCGATCGCGTCGTCCGAGTCGATCGCCGGATCCTGTTCCTTCAGTTTTGTGACGATCTCCACGACCGTCCGGCTCCCATCGACCAGCGCCAACGCCTGCGCGATCGACTCGCTGATCTCGAACCTTCTTGTCAGCCCTTTGACGGTCTCCTGTTCGAGGAATGCGGTCCGCACCCCGCTTTCGCCCGCAATCGGCAGGGCCTGGCGCCAGGTGAGTTCGGCGCCGCGATGGTGGACCGGGACAACCCTCGCCACTCCATCGAACGGCTCCGGCTCCGCCGCCTTCCACGGCGGATTTCCAGACTTGCGCGCGACAAACAAATAGCAGACGTGGTCCTCGAAACTCGAGTACTCGTCCACCTGCCGCCGGTCGAGGTGCGTGTTGCGATGATGGGCCGTTTCCGCCACCTCGAATCCCGACATCTCGAGAAACAGCACTGACTCACAAACATCAAAGTGCCAGATTCCGTCGGGGCTGCTCGAGGGTCCGTAGTTGATCCAAAGGCCTGAATCGGAAAGGATGCGATGAACCTCTCGCGCCAGTTGGCGCGGATCGTGAACCACATCCAACAAGAATGGCGTGATCACGCAGTCGAGGCTTCCGGTGGGAAACGGGGTTTGACAAGCATCACCGGCGATCAATTCGACGTGGCGCGACTCCGCAGTCCGGGCGCTATTCAATCGGGTCTCCACAATCCGGACACCGGACGGAGAAGCGGCGGGAAGACTCAGGACGAAATCCCGTCCTTCCAACAGCTCGCGAACCGCCAGAAGGAGCTGGAGCGGCGGATTGAGGAAATGCAGTCCGAAAAGGACATGCTGGAGACCTCGCTCGCCAAGGCCGACACGGCGACGCAGGAGAATG
>CAZGUX010000117.1:0-9244 GCA_964529305.1 uncultured Solibacteraceae bacterium
GCCGTGAACTACATGCCCCAGTCGTGGATATCGTTCTTTCCATCGCCTAGTTTGTAATAAATCCAGCCGGGGCTGGCCGCGTCGCACAGGCAGCCATCCGGTGCGACCCAGTCCTTGGCCCCCACCCGCTTCCCATCGCCCATCTGGCTGAACCACAGGTCATGAGCATTCTTGAGGAAGGTGAGATAGGGTTCCTCGAAATAGGGCAAGGCGGAAAAAGTGGTGCCGTAGCTGTTCTGAATCCACCATGCCTTCCACGTGGGCCCTTCCACAAAGCCATTCCAGATAGGCTCATACAGCATGGTGACGTTCTGGAACTCGGGATCGGGATCGAACATGCGGCGAGAGATGTCGAGCAACTCCAGGTATTCGGTGTCGCCCGTGCCGGTATAATACGTGCCGCGGAACTCCGCGGCGGCGAGTCCCATGTGCACAACGGCAAACAGGACGGCCAAACGTGACGTGATCCGCACTCGACCGGGAGGATACCAGGAAAGCGCGCGCTGCAACAGCGTACCCATGGAAGAAAATATGTCCATGGCCCGTCTAACGCGGTGGTGGTGAGTCTGAGCGATCGTGAGATCAGCCCTGACGTCATCGAGCGGTGCCGAAAGGGAGACAGGGACGCCTTTCGAACGCTCTACGAGGCGTACAAGGACAAGGTTTATTCGATCGCGCTGTATTACTTTCACGGCGACGCATCCGCGGCCGGCGACGCAACCCAGCAAGTCTTTCTGAAGTTGATCACCGGTATTGGGAATTTCCGCGGCGAGGCCGGCTTTTCTACCTGGCTCTATCGCCTGGTAGTCAACACCTGCACCGACAGCGCCCGAAAACGCAAATCGCAGGTCCTGATTCGCGAGCGTTCGGCATTGGAAGTGCGCCCGGCCGCCGCTTCGCAGGAAGAGGAGTTCCTCCGGGTTCAGGTGGCAAACTCCGTCCAGTCGGCGCTGTCGGAGTTGCCGCCGAAGTTCCGCCTTGCGGTTCTGCTCCGCTACTTCGAGGATTTGTCCTATGAAGAGATGGCCAAGGCGTTGAATTGCTCCATGGGGACGGTTGCCTCGCGTCTGAGCCGGGGCCACCGCATGCTGGCTCAAAAACTGGCCCCGCTCAAAGGCTGGTTCGAGTCGAGGGAAAAATGATGTTCCGCAGACACCCTTCACGGAATCTCGCGGCGTTGGCCGACGCTGGGCGGGCGCAGCCGAGCGCCCGGGAACAGGCCCACCTCGCGAACTGTGCTCGCTGCCGCGCGGAACTCGAACAAGTCCGGCGAGGCATGTTTCTGGTGGAATGCCTGCCGCGGGTCGAGGCGCCGGAATCTATCTGGACCTCGATCGAAGCCACTCTCAGAGAGCGGCAATCGGCGCCCACCCCTTGGTTTCGACTGGCGCGCCTGGCCTGGGCCGCGGGGCTCGTCCTCGCAGCCGCCGGCGCGTACTGGCACCTCACGCACGCTCTGCCCAGGTCCCATTGGGAGGTGGCTCGTCTCGAAGGCTCCCCGGTCGTGGGGTCAGCCCGGATCGCGACCACCGGCCGCGCCGCCGCCGGCGAATGGATCGAGACCGATGCCCACTCCCGCGCTCGTATCGCGATCGGCAGCATCGGGTCGGTCGATGTCGGGCGAAACACCCGGATCCGTGGACTGTCGCAGGCTCCGGGCCAACATCGCCTGGAACTCGCGAGCGGGGAAATCACGGCCAGCATCCTGGCGCCCCCACGGCTGTTTTTCGTGGAAACTCCTTCGGGAACCGCAGTGGACCTGGGCTGTCAATACCAGTTGGAATGCGACCGCGCGGGCGATGGCCGCCTGCGCGTTTCGGCCGGATGGGTCTCGTTCGAATGGAGAGGCAGGGAGTCGCTGGTTCCCGCCGGCGCGACCTGCCTGACCCGATCCGGCATCGGGCCCGGGACGCCGTACTTCGAGGACGCGCCCGCGCGCCTGGTGGCCTCGCTCCAGGCCTTCGACTTCGAGGGCGCAGGCGCGGAGTCTCTCGATACCGTGCTCGCCGAATCGAGGGTCCGCGATACACTCACGCTGTGGCACCTGCTCTCCCGCACGCACTCGGGCGACCGCGCGCGGGTGTACGATCGCATGGTCCGGTTTTCAGCGCCTCCAGCGGGCGTCTCCCGGGACCGAGTCCTGAATCTCGATGGCACCGCGCTCACCCGGTGGCGGGAGGAATTGGCCTGGACCTGGTAGGGAAGAGAATTCCAGTGTGCACCGTCTAATTCGCCCCGGCTCCTCCGGAAAGGAGATGAAGTGTCCCAACGCGCTTCCACCTGTGTTCCCCTGTGCCTGGCCCTGATCCTGGGGTGGCAGTCCGCACTGGCCGAAGAATTCTCGCTGATGATCGGCAGCCCTGTCGCGGCCCACAGCTTTGCCGCCAAGACTTCCGCCTTTGTGTTCCGGGCGAAAGGCTGCCCGGAGCCCGCGAAACCGCGGGTGGCCGGAACGGCCGAAGGCTTGATTGGCTCCGCCCGGCGGACCGTGCGCCTCAGTCGTCTGACTCCCATGCCGACTCCAGGAGTCTTTGCCGTGAACCGCGAGTGGCCGGCCGAAGGCGTGTGGGTGATCAGCCTCACGGGCCGCTGCCTCGACGCCACGGCCGGAGCGCTCATCCCCATCGGCGCCACCGGCTTCCTACGGGCCGACAGCCGATTCTTCCCGCGTCCCGCCACCGGGGCGGAGATCGAAGCTTCCTTGAAAGCGCTTGCCACGGGCAAATGAATTCGGCGGGAAGAAACCCGCGGCCCGCGCCGCCTAACTGAGCGTTCACGGCATCGGCCCGGGGATCCAGCGATTGTTCTCTACCGGCGCCACGGCCGCATCAACCCGTCAACAGGAGGATTCTCACATGCTCTCTCTATCGGCTTTGCTGACCTTGGCGTTCGCCACCCCCGCGGTCATCGACCGTGTTCCGGCGCGCGAGGACGTGACGGTCCACGAGTGGGGGACCTTTACTTCGGTCGCCGGCGAGGACGGAACCGCGGTCCCGTGGGCGCCGCTGGCAGGTCCCGCCGATCTGCCCTGTTTTGTCTCCCGGTTGAGTTCGCTCAGTCCGAAAAACCGCGCGGGCCTGGTTCGCATGGAAACGCCGGTCCTCTACTTCTACTCTCCTCGCCCCGTTCGGCTTTCGATTCGCGTGGCATTCCCGCAAGGCTGGATCACGGAGTGGTACCCGAAGGCTAGCCGCGTCACGCCGGCATTCGTGGCGGATGCGGACTACCGCAACGGCCGCATCGAGTGGGACTCCGTGGACGTGAGGCCGGGCGAGACGCCGGATCTTCCCTCCAGCCGCGGCGCCAGCCACTACTTCGCCGCGCGCAACACGGATTCCGCTCCCCTCCGCGTGGGCGATCAGTGGGAGAAACTGATTTTCTACCGCGGCATGGGCGAGTTCCCGGTCCCGGTCCGCCCATCGTTCTCGAGCGGCGGCAGGCTGACGATTCGCAACACCGGTGCGCAGTCCATTCCGCTGGCGATTCTCTTTGAAAATCGCGGAGACAAACTGGGGTATCGCCTCATCCGCGGCCTCAAGGACCGTGTCGAGGTGGACGCACCCGACCTTACCGGAAACCTCGATCAGCTTCACCGCGAACTGACCGATCATCTCGTCGAATTCGGCCTGTACCGCAAAGAAGCGCTGGCCATGGTCGAAACGTGGCGCGATTCCTGGTTCGAGCCGGGAATGCGCGTCTTCTACCTGGTTCCGCGCGCTCAAGTGGACAGCTTGCTCCCGCTTGCGGTAACGCCTGCGCCCTCGACGACGGCGCGTGTGTTCGTGGGCCGCGTGGAGGTGCTCTCGCCGTGGGTGCGCGAAACGATCGCAGGCGCGGCGGCCGCCGGCGATGTGCCGCGCCTGATGAACTTCGGCCGGTTCCTGAATCCTTTCGTCGCCCAGATCGAGCGCACGAACGGGAACGTGGCACGAACGGCCGCTATTCAACAGGCCGCCGTCAAACTACTCCAGCAGCAGTTCGCCGGCCCGGCCTGCGTTCAGTGAGTTCAAGAGCATCTTGAAGGCGGGACACGAACCGGTTTGGGGACCGCTGTGGAATGCTTCTCCCAAGCGTTACAGTGGGGAACGATGGAGACCAAACTACCTGGATCGCTTCCTCGGCGCGATGTGGTGAAGGGCGCGGCCTTCGCCGGCGGATTGATCCCGGCGTGGGCCGCTGCCGCCCAAACTTCCGTGGACTCCCATTGGACCGCGACGACATACCGCCACCTGCACATCGACGCCCACCTTTCCGAGTGCCCCGAAGCGTATGCCGGCTTCGATGCCGAAGCCGCGGCGCGGATGTTTGAGGCCGCCGGCTTCCAGATGGTCTGCTACTTCGGCGCCTGCCACGGCGGATACTCCTATTACCCGACGAAGTTCGGAGTGGTCCACCCGGGCTTGAAGCTCGACTTCACCGGCGAGATGACCCAGGCGCTCAAGAAACGCGGCATCCGGACCCTGATCTACATGAAGGCCGGATTCGACCGGCAGCGCCACCGAACGCACCCCGAGTGGCTGTGCGTCCACGACCCGTCCAAGCAAACCGCCACACCATCGGGCGATAGCGGGGAGATGTGCCTGAACTCGCCGTGGGTCGACTCAGTCCAGATCCCGCAGGCCAAGGAAATCCTCTCGCGCTACGACCCGGACGGATTCTTCTTCGACATTGCCGTGCACCAGTTCATCACCGCGAACTGCTACTGCCGCTACTGCCGCGAATCGTTCGCTCGAGAGGTAGGTGGGGAAATGCCCGCTTCCGACAGCCACCCCTCTGCGTTTGCGTACCGGAAATGGGCCAACCGCCGCCTGCTGGCCCACATGGACAAGCTCCAAAGGGAGCTGAGCGCGGCCAAGCCCGGCGTGGTTCTGGTGACGAACTGGGCATGGCTGACCCGTTTGCCGCTCAACCCGCCGCCGTACGTGAAGCTGATCAACTGGGATCCGCCGCCGCCGACAATGAGCGTGTACACGTTAAACTTCTCGCTCGAGGCGCGGTACCTTTCCAGCCTTGGCGACCGCTCCTGGTGCCTGCACAACACGCGCGGCAATACCTGGGGCGACTACGCACTCCGCGACGAGGCGGCGTTCCGCGAAGAAGTCGCTACGGAGTTGGCCGCTTGCGGGCGTTCGCTGCTCAGCGACGACGCCTATCCTTCCGGCAATCCCGACCCCGCCGTCTATGAACTCTACGGCCGGGTCAACCAAAGGACGCGGGAACTCGAACCCTACCTGAAGAATTGCCGGCCGGTCAAGGATGTGGCGATTCTGCACTCGGCCGACACGATCGGCTCGAAGACGCCGATGAACCTGAGCCCGGAGTGGAAACCCTCCGCAGCCTACCATCCGGTTACCGGAGCTCACAAGGCGCTGGCCGAGGGCCACGTCCAGTTCGCCATCGTCAACAGCGACGTGTTGGTGGAAACGCTGGGACAATACAAAGCCCTCATCCTGCCGGACCAGCGCATTCTGAACGACCAGGAGACAGGTGCAATCCGGCGATTCGTGCGCGAGGGCGGATCGCTGGTGGCGACCCATGCTACCGGCACCCGGGACGCGAGCAACCGGGAACTCGGCGATTTCTCGCTGGCCGATGTGTTCGGAGTGCGTCTGGGTGGCCCGGGCAAGAGCGCCCGTTCGTTCCTTCGCATGCCGGTAAAGATCGACGCGTTCGGCATTCCTCGAATGGACGTGCAGGTCACCGGCGCGTACACCCGGGTTGAGGCGACGACCGCGCGGACTCTGGCGGCGCTGGTCGAAGGCGAAGGTCCCAAACAGGCCCCGGCGGCCGCCCCCGCCGGCCCAGGGATCACGCTGAACCACTACGGGAAAGGGCGGGCGATCTACTGTGCCGCGCCCGTATTCTCCAGCTACTACGCCCACGGTCCCGTCCTGCTGCGCAAACTGGCGATGTGGATGCTGGCGGCCGCTCATCCGGCGGCGGCGCGCTCCATCGTCCTCGACGGCGCTCCGCCGAACGTGGAGGTCTTCCTCAACGAGAGAGGTAGCGACCGGTTCATCCACCTGGTGAACTCCTCGGGCGACAAGCGCGAGGTTGGACCCTCCCAGCCCCAGGAGCGAGCCCAGGTGCATGGTGTGCGCGTGCGTGCGCGCATGGCGGCGCGCCCTTCGAGCGTATCGGCCGTCCCCGGGAAGCGTTCCGTGGCGTTCGAATGGCGCGATGGGTGGGTGTCCTTCGAGGCCGCCCCGTTCGCTATTCACGACGTCTACCAGATCGTGGCGTAGTTCCCCATCCGAGGCCCTTTCGCTTCCGAGGCCCGACCGCGGGAGGGCTCTCCCGCCCCACGTGGATTATGGAAAATCACCGCGACGGCATGCCGCCTTCGTGGCCGCTGAAGCCGTGGCTCCTTCCGCTTGATCTATGATGTCAGGGTGATTGGCCTGGCCGCACTTGAGCGGGTCTTGGCCGTGCATCCAGGAGGGACCATGCAGGACCACCACAAAGCACTGTCGCCGAAAGGAGCCGCTTCCCGATGATCCGATTCCTCGTCGCGTGCGGGCTCCTCTCCGCTTCGCTTGCCGCGCAGGAGGTGGACCAGCGCGAGCCGGACGCCGTCCTGCGGCTGCGGTCGTTCTCCGCCAGGCGGGTCACGGTCATCGGCGAAGCCGGCGGCTATTTCCCCGTCGCCGCCCGCTTGAAGGACGGCCGCATTGCGGCCGTCCTGCGAGGAGGCGGAAGCCACATCGACGTGCGGGGCCGCCTCGACATTGTCTTCTCGAGTGACGAGGGCGAGACCTGGACAGCGCCGCGCATATTGGTCGACGGGCCGAACGACGATCGCAATCCCGCCTTCGGCGTCGCGCCGGATGGCACGGTCGTCCTGGCTTATCTCATTGCGTACGGGTATCCGGCGAACAAGACGGAAGAAGAACTCCGCAAAATCGGTACGGTGAATTTCCTTCGCGGCAGCGGCATTTACGTCATCCGTTCCCACGACAACGGCAACACCTGGGACCCGCCCTCGATGATCCAGATGTTCAAGGGTTCCTATCCCTCTCCCTACGGAAAAATCGTGACGCTCGACGACGGCACGCTGTTGATGACGCTCTACACCAAAGATAACTTCCACAACGTGCCCATGCCCAGCCCAGGGCCTCTGGCGAACTATGCCTACGCTTTGCGCTCCACCGATAACGGCAAGACCTGGGGCGGCATCAGCCTGATGGGCGCGGGTTTCGACGAGACCGCGCTCATCCAGACGCGAAACAAGGACGTTCTCGCCCTGATGCGCAGCGGTCCCGGCGTCGCCGGAGGCACGCCGCGGCTGGCGCTGTTTCTCACCCGGTCGAAGGACCGGGGAAAGACCTGGTCGGCGCCTCAGCGGGTGACGCGCGAGTCGGAGATCCCCGCCGACCTGGTCGAACTCCCCGACGGCCGGATCGTGTTGTGTCACGGCCAGCGGAACTACCCGATGGGCGTCCACGCGATCGTGAGCTCCGACGGCGGCGCCACCTTCAATCTGCGCGACCGCCTGTCTCTCTCCTGGTTCGCGAACAACCGGGACACGGGCTATCCCAGTTCGATCCTGCGCAAAGACGGCAAGATCGTCACGCTCTACTACCAGATGGACGATCCGGCGAATCACCCGCAGAGCGCCAAATGCCGGGCCCTCATCTGGGAGCCTCCCGCGGATTGGAAGTAGCACGCAAACGCCATCCGCGCTCGTCTCCTCCGCGCGAGTATCAATCGCACGTTTTCCGCGTGATTCCCGGCCTGGCTCTGCGGCATGCCTGAGTTATTCTTGGTTCCGTGGAACGATAATGGTGCGAATTCCTCTGGTGGTTGTGTGTTTTGCCTTGTCGCTGCCGGCGGCGGCGCCGGACAATCCTTCACCGGCTCCCGCCGGCGCCGCGAAATCTCGCAAACGCGTCGGGCTCGCTTTGGCCGGAGGCGGTGCAAGAGGACTGGCTCATGTCGGCGTGATTCAGTGGATGCAGGAACATCGAATACCCATCGACGCCATTGCCGGGACCAGCATGGGCGGCCTCGTGGCCGGTGTCTACGCCGCCGGCCGCAATGGCGGGGAGATCCGGGAATTCGTCGACGGGATCGATTGGGAAGCGGCCCTGGGCGCGAAATCGTCGTACCGCGATCTCGCGTTCCGGCGCAAGGAGGATCAGCGGACCTTTCCCGCTTCCGTCGAAATGGGCGCTCGCAACGGAAGTCCCCAGCTTCCAGTGGCCCTGAGCGCCGGCCACGAGGTTGAACTTTTGCTCGCGCGCATCGGATTCGCCTATTCGCGGGTCGACTCCTTTGACGACCTTCCCACGCCCTTTCGATGCGTCGCCGCCGACCTGCTGAGCGGTGAGAAAGTCGTCTTTCATAATGGGCCCCTCTCGTTGGCCTTGCGGGCGACTATGTCTCTGCCTGCGATTTTCTCCCCCGTCGCCCACCAGGGCATGCTCCTCGTCGACGGCGGCCTCGTCGACAATCTCCCCGCCGATGTGGTTCGGGAAATGAACGTGAACGTCGTGATCGCGGTCGATCTCGGAATGGAGCCGATCGACAGCCAAAAGAGTCTCTCCCTCATCGACGTGGCGAACCGGTCGATCGATGTCATGATCCGCCGCAATGCGATCGAGTCGTTGAAAAAGGCGGATATCGCGGTCAAGCTGCCGCCGTTTAAGAGTCCAGGTTTTCAGAAAATCGACGCGATTATTGAACGCGGCTACCAGGCTGCCCAGTCCATGGCTGCCGAGTTGAGGGAATACGCGCTGGACGAAGACGAATGGCGGCAATACCTGCGGCGTAATGCGCGAGGCAGTCGGCATAGTTGTGCATCGTGATGCCGCCGAGGGCGAGGACGGGAAGCTGGACGTGTTGGCAAATCTCGGCGAAGCGCTCCAAGCCGAGTGGCGTGCCATACTGAGCTTTTGATGGGGTCGGAAACACCGGCCCGCAGACGAGAAAGTCGGCGCTGGTTGCTGCCGCTTGTGCTTCTGCTAGCGAATGCGTCGAAACCCCGATGAGAAATTCCTTCGGCACAAGCTGCCGCACGGTGGTCGCAGGCAGGGACGCGACGCGCAAATGCACACCGTCTGCGCCTGCGACCAGTGCCACATCCAGCCGATCATTGACCAGCACTTTCGCGCCGAATGGACGCGCTACCTCAATCGCTGACTGCACGAACCGGCAGAGTTCGCGGGCCGACAAATCCTTTTCCCGAATCTGAATCAATTGGCATCCAGCCTGAGCTGCCAGGGCGATGGTTTCCAGTTGTGCT
>CAZGUX010000118.1:0-31581 GCA_964529305.1 uncultured Solibacteraceae bacterium
AACGAAATGGTAAACGACGTATCCTCCTCTTCCGCGAGGTCCTCCGGCGGCGCCTTGCCGATGCGCAGGGTCAGGCCGGTATCGAACTTGAAGAAAAGATAGCCGCGTTTGTCGATCAGGGGGACGCCAAGGTCCTTCAGATTCTCGCCGAGATCGTAGCCGACCTCGGCGATGACCGGCTCGTCAATCGAAACTACCTCGCCGCTCAGCGGCGCCGGGACGAACGTCTTTCCCTGAACGGCCTGAACCTGTTGCGTTCCGGGCGCGAAGGCGAACCACAGTTCGGACTGCGCGAGCACGATGCGGCCGAGCGGTGTAACCAGCGAAGCATCTCCTGCATAGGCGATACCGCCCGGCAACCGCACAGCGCCGCTGTTTCGGAGTTCGAAATGCATCGGCTCGGTGCCGGTGGGGCCAACCGGTAGAACGATAGTCTCCTGCGCGGCCGCCCCGCCAGCCAGCAGGGTCGTCGCGCAAACACAAACCCTAACGACTTGCATCCAGCTCCTCCCTGCACGGGATATCGCTGAAATCGGGGACCCACCCTCAACAAACTCGGGAAAAATCTCGGGCCGCTTCGCCGATCTGGCCAGACCTGATGCCGCGAGCGCGCCGTTTCAGCCCACCGTTTTGCGCGCTAACGTCCTCTGGCGGCTCCACTTGGCCGCCGGCCACGTCCCGACCTATAAAAGGAGCGTCTCGATCCGATGAGCGCGTAGGGTGTCCTCGACCTTCGACCACCCGAACACGGTGAACCGGCCGTCCTGGGAGGCTACCAGGGAAATGGCATCTTTCTGGTCCTTGGCGAACTGCGCCGCCGACAGGTGCCGGGTTCCCCCAAGCCGCGCAGGCTCGACCACGGTGGCCTCCACCCCTTCCACCGGTTCCGTCAGGATCAGCCGGTCGACCCACGGCGCTCCGGGCGGGCGAGTGATTTTGGCCCCGAACGCCAGCAGTTCGTACTTGTCCGAAATCACGGTCGCTCCGTCAACCGCGGTCAAACCGGCTACCGCTTCGATCACACGGTGGAGCGCGTACTTGGCGCTGCCTCCGAAATCCTCTCCGGCCAGGTCGGCCAGCGCGGAAAACGGGGGCAGGACCGAATACGAAACGGGCGAAAGGATCGATTCGCGCCACGCCTGGGCGCCGGACGGCACCACCAGGAGCGATCCGCCTCGCCCGTGCGCCCGCATCGACACCGCCAGTTGGACCAGCACCCGCAGGTGCGCCGCCAGCATCGACTGCGGTTCCAGGCTTAGAAGCGACTTGAGCAGACCCGGACAGCCGGGCACTCTGGAGGCACGCTGATCGATGATTTTGACCTGGTCGCCCTGGAGTACCGCGACGTTCACAAACTTGTCGGTGTCCGCGCCGCCATTGTCCTTGACCACCAACAAGCCCGGCGCGACCACCTCGAGAACGAAGCAGTACAACGGCAGGTTTGTGGTGGCGCCCCACACGGTTAGTGAGTCTCCGTCGCGGCAAACGCCGAGGTGGATCCCCGGCCGCTCGACGGCGGGCGCGACCTTGGTGAGCATTTTCGCGGCCAGGGGGAAAGGCCGTTCAAACAGGAGCGGATGGTGAACCTGTCGTGGCTCGACAAAAGCGAGCGAGGTTCGGGGCGAGTACCCCTCTTCCTTTTGCAGGCTGGCCCAAAAACCCGCGTTGATGAGCGCCCCGAGGGTCTCAGGATCGGGAAGCGGAGCCAGGTGCCGGCCCGCGTGGGGGATGGCCGACGCAAGGTGACTCTCGAAGTGGCGGTGGATCCTCGAGACCGCCACTTTCGCGATCGGGTAGACGGATTCAGTCATTCTGCGCTAGGAACAGCGCTGGCTTCCCGGCGCCTTCTGTCATTGTACGTGGACGATTGCGGGTTCCACGGCGGCGATGGGTTCCGGCGCTGGGGGCGCCACGGCCCCGGTTTCCCACTTCACGATCTTCAAATCGAGGACACAGATCGCGTACAGGACCGGCACGAGAAGCAGCGTGATGAACGTCGCCGCGACCAGTCCCCCGATCTGGGCGTAGCACATGGGTTCCCACAACGGCCCACCGTGCATGGCGAGGGGGATCAGAGCGATCACCGTCGCTCCCACCGTGATCATCACCGGCCGCAGGCGCATGATTCCGGCGTCGAGCACGGCCTGCTCGAACGGTTCTCCTTCCTCGTGCTTCTCTTCGATGAAATCGAACAGCACGATGATGTGGCTGACGATCACGCCCACCAGGCTCACAATGCCCAGAAAGGCCATGAAGCCGAACGGCGATCCCATCACCCAGATGGCGAACAGCGCGCCTACGGCTCCGTAGGGAACCGCCGCAAAGACAATCAGCGGCTTGATCGCGCTGCTGAACTGAAATGCCAGCGCGAGGTAGATGGCGAGGATCGAAATGCAGAGAACCATCACCAACTCTCTGAAGCCCTGGATCTGTTTCTCGTGCTCGCCGCCGATCTCCAGGCGGTATCCGGGCGCGAGCGAAGCCGCAATTGCGTCCAGTTGGGGCTTCGCGTTGGCGACGATCTCGGACGCCAGCACGCCTTCCTGTGGCGCGGCCGAGACCGTGATGGTGCGGAACTGATTGCGCCGGCGAATCACTTCATTCCGCAGGCTGTAGTCGATCCTTGAGATCTGGCGCAGCGGGATCTTCTGTGCGCCCGTGCTCGAATAGACGTACAGGTTGTTGACGTCCTCCAGCCTGGCCCGTTCGTCAGGGCGCAGGCGGGCGACGACCGGGATCTGCTTGTCGCCCTCGCGGAGGGTCGTCACCTGGTAGCCGTTCATGGCCGTGGCCGAAGCGGCGGCGGCGTCCAGGTTGGTGACTCCGGCGAGGTTGGCCCGGTCGGAGTCGATGGCCAGTTGCACGCTGAACCGGTCCTCGCCCCAATCGTCACGGACTCGAGCCGCCTGCGGGAGGCGGTTCAACACCTGCTTCACCCGCTCGGCGATGGCGCGGGTGCCGGCGATGTCTTCGCCGGAGATCCGGATTTGTACAGGCAGTCCCACGGCGTCGCCTGTCTCCAACTGGCGGACGTCGATGCGGGCCCCGGCAACCTCCCGGGACAACCGCTTCTGTAGCGGAGCGAGAAACGCGTCCGTATCGTGCTTGTCCTTGAACAACATGACCACCTGCGCGTAGTTGGCCCGGCGGGACTCGGGCGACAGCGAATACCAGAAGCGGGGACCGCCTCCGCCCACAAACACGGCCAGCGAATCCAGCGACCGCTTCTGCTCGGCCGCGAACTCCTGGGTAATCCGTTCTACCTTTTTCGCCGTGGCATCCGTAAGCGTAAACGGGGCGTCCTCCGCGAGATTGATGTCGATGTAGGCGAGGTACGACAGATCCTTGGGAAAGAACTGCTGCTTCAGGCTCTTGCCGAAGTAACCTCCGAGCGCGAGAATCCCGAACGACGCAAACAGCACTGCCCAGCGATGCGCGATCGCGAACTGGCCCAGCCGATAGTACGCCGCGGCGAACCCCTTCTTACGCCGTTCTTCGACTGTGGGTTCGGCCTTTGGCCGCAGCAGGTAGTATCCCAACAACGGAATGAACGTCATGGAAACCAGCCGCGAGGCGACCAGCGAACACGCGATCGTAACCGGCAGCGAGTACAGGAACTGACCCGTGCTTCCGGAGAGGAAGAGGAACGGAAGATACGCCACGATGTTGGTGACGGTGGCGTACATGATGGCTTTGGCTAGTTTGGTCGGCCCGAGCCAGGCGGAGATCAGCCGCGAATGGCGAATGGCGAGGTCGCGCTTGATGGCGTCTCCCGCCACCACGGGGTCGTCCACCAGCAGTCCGAGCGCGATGATCAGGGTGGCGATCGACACCTGCTGAAGGTCGATTCCCAGCGCATGCATCATCCCGAAGGTCATCAGCAGGGTGATCGGAATGGACAGCGCCATCAGCAGAGCCGAGCGCCATTCCCAGAACCCGATCAGCGACACGATCACCACCAGAGCGATGGCTTCGTAGAGCGCGTCCATGAAGAGGTCGACGTTCTCCTCCACCTGCTGCGGCTGGTCGCTGGTGCGGGCGATGATCAGGTCCTGGGGCAGGCGCGCCTTCAGGTCTTCGAGGGTGGCATCCACCGCCTTGTCGAACCGGTCGATCTGCTCGCCGGCTCCCATTTGCACGCTCAGGCTGATCGATCGCGTCCGCTGCCAGTGCCCTTGCGGGTCTTTCCAACGGTAGAACTCGAGGTATGACGGCGGATTGTCATAGGCGCGGATGATGTTGACCACGTCGCGCAGGTAGAGCGGCGTGCCGAACGAAGTCACGCCGATGGTCACGTCGCCGATTTCGCGTTCACCGCGGAATTCGCCAGAAGGATCGATCGCGACCCGTTTCCCGGTGAGGTCCATCTGGCCGCCCGCGATCGTGATGTTGCGCGCGCCGAGAACATCCGACAGGCTCTCCGGCTTCAGGCCATAGGAGGCCAGGCGTTCCTGCGAATAGAAGAGATAGATCTTTTCGTTGAGGATCCCCGTCCGCTTGACCTTGGCCACCAGGGGAGGGCCGTCGGGCGTTCGCTCGGTGGCCAGCAGCGCCTTTTCCATCGCATCGGTAAAGTTGTCCATCTCCCGGTAGCTGTATTTCTCGCCGGCGACGGCGCGCAGGTGAGTTCCGACGTCAGTTGGATTACGCACGACGAAAGGCGGCCAAGAATCGGGATGAAGCTCGTTCGAGTGATAACGCCGCGCCATGAAGGCACTGAGCGCTTCCTGTATCTGCCGGTCGTCCGAATCGGTCTCGCCATCGATGGCGACAAAGCCGGGACCGCTCAGGACCTTCACCTCGCGCGCGCGATTCTCGCGCTGCACATATTCAGCGAACTGCGTCGCTCCCAGGAGAACCAACCGCTTGTCGCCTTTGGGCGGGAAACAGAACACGATCGCCGCGCGGTTCCCGGAAGCCGCGCCACGCGAGGACTCGATCGTTTTTTGAATCTCGGCTGCGCGCACCTCGAGTTCGGCCGGGTCCGCCTTGGGGCTCGCCACCGTCAGCAGCACGGTGGCGGTGTCGCCGAAATCGCGCTGATAGTTGATGGGACCGGCGCCCTGAGGCAGTGCTGTGATCGCGGAAAGCCGCTGGCCGATGTCGTCGAGAGTCTGCCCGGTCGACTTCAGGCGGTCCGAGAGGGTGAACGTGATTTCGGACATATTGGTCCGGGACACCGATTCGATCCGCGAGACGTTGGAGTTCGACGCAATGGTCTTCTCAATCTCCCGCGTCAGCAGTTGTTCCACTTTCTCCGCGCTCGCTCCCGGCCACGGCGTCAGCACTTTGGCCTGCTTGACGGGGATGTCCGGATCCTTCCGTTGCGGCATGCTGCGATAGCCGTAGATGCCCCAGACCACCGTACCGATGAGCAGCACCCAGGCGATTTGCCGGTTCTCCAGGCAGAACCGGGACGTATTGTGCATGTTGGCGATCAGCTCCTGGTCCGAACGATGATGAGGAACGCTCACAGAATCACCTCCACGGTTTCGCCGTCAGCGATCAAAGGGGCGCCGGAGCTGATCACCCGGTCGCCCGGCTTGACGCCCGCCACCGCGATCCGGTCGCCGTAGGTGGCGCCCAGACTCACGGGCTTGCGGCGCGCCTGGTTTCCTTCCACCACGATCACGGCAAACCCGGATTCGCCCGGCTTGGGCCGCACAATCGCGCTCAAGGGCACGACCGGTAGCGCGTCCTTCCTGGGCGCAGCGGATAACTCGAGGGTGGCAATCATCCCCGGTTTCAGAACGCGCTTCGGATTCGCGATCGCCACGTGCACTTGAAACAACCGCGTGCTCGTGTCGGCTACCGCGGCGATGTTGGTGATGGTGCCCTCGAACTTCTGGTCCGGCAGCGCCTCCGTGTAGAGGGGCAGCGTTCCCCCCATCTTCAGGGTCACTACCACGACGTCCGGGACGCCGAAGGAAGCCTTTACCGAAGTCAGGTCAGCCAGCGTGAAGGCGGCTGTTCCCGGCGAGACCAGGCTGCCGACTTCCACGTTGCGCTGGACCACAACGGCTGGGAAGGGCGCAAACAGGGCCGTATCGCGAAGCCCGAGATTCGCTGTCCCCAGCGTGGCCTGCGAAGTCTGGATCGCGGCCGCCGAGCCTTGAACCTGGGCGCGCGCCGCCTCCACCTGGGCCCGCGTCGAGTCGAACTGCGCCTGAGCCGAGTCGTAGTCCACCTTCGTGATGGCCTTGTCGGCGAACAGGGCCTTGGCCCGGTTGAAATCCAGGACGGCTTTGGCTGCCCCGGCCTCGGCCTGGGCGAGTTGGGCGCGTGTGGTCTGCTCGGTTTGGCGGGCCTGGTTGACCTGACCGGTAGCTTGGTCCACTTGCAGTTGATAGTCCTTCACCCTCACCCGGGCCAGCACGGTTCCCTGAGGAGCGGTGTCCCCGATATCCATATTCCGGACGCGGCCGTCCGCTCCCCGGACCTGGCGGATCGACTCGACAAAGCCGTTCACCTTGAACGCCAGTGTGACCTGCCGGTCGGGAATCAACGATGCCGAATAGCGCTCGCCCCCTTCCTGTGTGAACATCTCCACCGGAACCACGTGGACCGGGGTCGGTGATTTCTCCAGCTTCGGGGTTTCCCGATGGCAGGAAACCAGCAGCAGCGACAAGGTAATGAGCGGTAGTGTTTTCATCGATCTTCTCCGATGGCGTGCTCGAATTCGGCTTTCGCCGTCCACAGCTTGGCCAGTGTCTGGATGTAGTCGTCGTTGGCTTTCTGGAGAGTGGACTGCGACTCCAGGACGTTTCTGAACAAAGCTGCCTGCAGTTCGTACTTCCGGTTGGTGATTCGCAGACGCTCAACCGCGGTCTTCTGGTTGAGACGCGCGACCCGGAACTGAGCCCGAATCTGCTGCAGCTTCCGGAACTTCTCGTCGACATCGACAAGAACCTTGTTCCGGGCGTCGAGTTCCGTGTTCTTCGCCTGCTCCACCGTACGCCGTTTCTCGGCGGCCTCGTGCTTCTTGCGGCCCCAATCGAACGGCTCCCACGTCACGCTCACGCCCACGCTGGCGGTTTGCCCGGGTAGGAACGAGCTGAAGTTCACGAGCGTCATGGAGTTGAACTCGGCGGTGACGTCGGGAATGTACTCGGAGCGCTTGATTTTCAGGTCCTGCTGGGCCTGTTGGATCTTGAGTTGGGACTGGCGGACCTCCGGGCGCTGCTCCAGCGCTTGCCGGCGAGCCTCGACCAGCTCGATCGGCAGGCCGCCGGCCTCCTGGATCGGGGAGACGGTGAACTCGGTGGTGACGTCACGGCCGAGCAGTTGGTTCAGTTGCTCCTTGCTGGACGCCAGCCGATCGGACAAGGTCAACTCCTCCTGTTCGGCCCGGGCGAATTGGGTCTGGGCCTCGAGGTGATCCGCCTCCAGCGCGACCTGCTGCACGACATAGCCCGCCGTCAGCCGTTCGGTTTCCCGGTAGAGCTTTGCCATCTGGTGCGCAACCTCCAAAGAGCTTTCCGTCTGCTGGATGTCGTAATAGAGTCTTTTGACGTTCCAAACCAGGTCCTGACGCTGGGCGCGGACGTCCTCTTCGGCGAGACGCTTGCCGATGTTGAGCGAGGCCAGCGTCAACCGCACCTTATAGATGCCCGACAGGGGTTGGGCCACCTTGCCGACCAGAAGTCCGGTCGGCTCGAGCGGCGTGCTCAACTTCACGTCGTTGGATGGGATCGGCCCGGTGGATGCGAAGTTCCCCAGTTGGCCGCGCTCGATGGTGAAGTCCACCGGCCTCAGTTGCTGCGCCGCGAGGGCGTAAAAGCTCGTGTTGGGACGCAGGCGGGTGCGATACGCGGCCAGCCGGTCGCCGGCCTTTTCGACCTCCAGTTTTGCGTTGACCACCGCCGCGTTGCGGTCGAGCGCAAGCTCGATGGCTTCTTCCAGTTTCAGCTCGCCCGCGTACGCGGCCGGCAGCAGTAGACACACAACTAGCACGTTGACTCGAACAAACATGGATATTTCGCCTCTTAGAACTCGATTCCGATTCCGCTGGAAACTTGGAGATTTTTCGTACTGAACAGACGCCGTTGCGCCAGCTCCAGCGCGTCGTACGCTCTCACGGTGAAGAACGTCTTGCCGGCGCCTTCCTGGTTTGCCAGGCACCCGGCCACACCACCCAACTGAGTCTGTTCCGCATGCTTTCTGCCCGGCTCTCGCTCACCTGGCTTCAGTATGCCGGTGGGGGGCCGAAGGGCCAAGAATCATACGGTATGATCGCGGACCCGTCAGGCGGACACGCTGCGCAGGGTCAACACGGTGATGTCGTCGTTTTGACCCCACGCCCTGGCGGCATCGGCGATTTCCCGAGCCGACTTCCGGCTGAGAGCCTGCGTCCGTTCAAACCCGAAAAGCTCGCCCCGCTCGTTTGCCGCCTCGGCGACCCCGTCGGAGACCAGGGCGATCTGATCGGCGGCCGGCACCTGAAACGTGGCCGTCTCGTATCTCGCGTCGTCCGCGATACCCAGGGGCAAGCCGGAAGGAGCCTCCAGTTCCATCCCGCCGCAGCAAGGCGACGGATGGCCCGCGCTAGCGATGGTGACGCGGCCGGCCGGTTCCAGCAGCATGGCGCAACAGGTGACAAATCCGTTGTCGACCTGGCCCATGATCGCGCGGTTCAATTCCGCCAGAACCTCCGCCGGATCGCTCGACCGCCGGTTGAGCAAGGCTCCGACCATGACACTCGCCAGCATCGCCGCGCGCAGACCTTTCCCGCTCACGTCGCCGATGACCACCAGGGTGGCGTCCCCGGGAGCCGGCAAGACACGGAAGAAATCCCCTCCCACTTCCGCGGCCGGGCGGTACACGGTGTCGATCACATAACCCGGAGAGGCCGCCATCCCGCCGGTCAGCAGCATCTCCTGGACGCTCCTGGCGGCGGCCAATTGTCCCTGCAGTTGGATTGCGACTTCGCCGGCCCGGCGGAAACGAGCGAGCATCACCGCCGCCAGCACCAGTCCAAGCAGGGTGAAGCCGATGGTATTCAGGGCGAACTCCATCCCGCCGACGTAGACATGATGCGTACACCCCCGCGCGTTCCCCAGTCGCGCGATCGCATTGCTGGTCAGGGCGAAGGTCAACAGGATCGGAAGCGCCCGATCGCCGCGTTGCCTGAGGTTTCCACGAACGAGAATGCCGAAGGCGGTCATCGGCGAAACGACCCCGGAAATCAGGAAAAGGAATCCAGCCACGGCGGTCCACGCGGGCGCTTCGAAGTGCAGGTTCGCCGCGAGCAGGATGCATTGCGACAAGGCAAAGAACCCTTGGCCCAGCCGCATCCACCAGGGCGGCCGGAGACGGACGACCACGGCCATCAACTCCAGCGGGATTACCGCGAGGAGGATGCCGCTCAGAACGCTGGACAGATACCCGCCGCGCGACCAGGGGAACACGTAGCACGACATCCGGGCCACTTCGTAGAACGCGAAGGCGCCCCAGGCAGCCAGCGCCAGGCGCAACTCTGTGCCGCATTGATGAGACCGGCCCGCGACCGCCACCAGCAAAAGCGCGACGAGCGCGACCGTGGCGGACCAGGCGTAGCCGCGAAACACCGACCATGCCCGTTGTTCGTAGATCGGCGTCTCGCCCCGCGAATGGATCGAGAGCGCCGGAGGATTCTGTCTCATGGGCCGGAAGCGGTTTCCCGGCGGATCCCACATGCGCAGCGCGATGGTCACCACCCGGCCGGGCATGGCAAGGTCCCGGGGCAGCGCGAAGGTGGAGTATCCCAGCGGCGAATCCTGAAACGCCGGCGGCAATCGGCCGTGACGGCCGATCAACCGGCCTTCCACGTAGACTTCCATCGTGGCGCTCTCGACGCCGATCACCGGATCGCAGGCAATCTCGGGGACCCGGACCCGGTAGCGCGCCCAACTCCACGCGTCGCCCACCGGATTCTGAGCCGTCCAGCCAGTGTCGTCAAACGCCGGATCAGCCCAGCGCAGGTCGTCGCCGAAGCGCAACCTGACGGATTCCACCTGTGCGCACAGCGGTAATGCGAGAAACAACAGAAGGAACTTCATGTTGGGTGTGTCAGGCGACCGCGGCCCGCGCCGCGGCCTCGTCGGGATGCAGGGAGGTGTACTTCGCGAGGCCCAGCATCCGGAATACCTTGACGAAGTGCGCCGACAATCCGAAACAGACCACGGTTCGCGACGCCTTGCTCGACAGTTTCAGCAACTGGATCACCAGGGCAATGCCGCTCGAGTTCAGGTACGGCGTCCGGGAGAAGTCCAGTAGGATCTTGTTCACCTCGGCGCCCAGCGTCCGGTAGCCGCCGAGCACGGCTTCCTCCGAAGCACTCATGATGTCTCCCTCAAAGCGCATCACCGCCAGTTCACCGTCTTGCTCGATGATTGTTTTCGTTGGTGAAAGCATATTTCAGTTCCTGTCTGCGTGTAAGTGAATCACCAGGCGCGCGTAGCTGCCCGCGGTCCCGGTCACGTATTCGACCTCGTCGACCAGCGCCTGGATCAGAAACATCCCCATGCCTCGGCAGTCTTCGTCGTCCAGAATCTTGCGCTCGATGTCCGGCGCCCGGTACGTTTGAGGACCTACCCCGGGCCCATGATCCCGGATCTTCACCTCGAGCGAGTCGTCGCCGATGGAAAGCGTCACCACCACCCGCAGCAAGGCGTTCAGGTGATTCCCGTGTTCCATGGCGTTGATACAGGCCTCCGAGACCGCGGTCTTCAGGTCCTCCACGCGGCTGCTCGAGAATCCCATCAACTCGGCCACGCTCGCCGCCGTGCTCATCGCGACCTTCTCGAAGCCGAGCAGCGTGGGCAGCCGCAGTTCGGTGATAATCGGCCGATCGATCATAAAGCGCCTCCCGCCGGTTTGCGGCACAGGTACAGCGCGGTCATGTCGTCGGTTTGGTGCGTGGCCCCCGCAAAGTGCTCGAGCGCGGTCCACACGTGGTCGAGGAAGTCGCCCGACGGCCTGTCCGCCAGCAGCGCGAGTAGGCGCTCCTGGCCGAACTCCTCGTCGCCGCGAAAGACCTCCGTCAGCCCGTCGGTGTACAGCAGCATCCGCCCTTCTTCGTCCAGAGGGAAGGTGACCGATTCGTAGCGCCGATGAGGAAGCAGGCCCAGCGGCGGGCCGCTTGCGCCAATCATCGCCCGATCGCCTCTTCCGGCTAAGAAGGCCGGATTGTGCCCGGCGTTCACCGCCTCGATGGTGTGGGTGCGCGGATCCAGGCAAACCACCAGAGCGGTCACGTACCGCCGGCGCGCCTCCACACCCTCCTGCCAGTGGAGGGTGTTCAGACGAGCGGCCATCTCCTCGAGCGGCAGGCCCGCGCCGCAAATCGCGCGGAAGCTGGAGCGGAACGTCATGCTCACCAGGGCGGACGCCAGACCCTTGCCCGCAACGTCCGCCAGCACCATCATCAGACGCCCGTCGGCCAACGGAACGATGTCGACGTAGTCGCCCCCGACCTCGTAGCAAGGGGTGGAGCGAAACGATAGCGAGTACCCGTCGATCGCCGGCGTCGACTGGGGCAGCAGGCTGCGCTGGATCGCGCGGGCGGCCTCCAGGTCCATCTTCACTCGCTCCCACTCGACCATCCGCTCATGGTGCCGCGCATTCTTCACGGCAACGGCCGACTGCAGCGCCAGTCCTTCCAGAAAGTCCTCTTCCTCGAGCGAAAGCGGCTCCGTCCGGTACACCACCAGGTGGGCCAGCGTGCCGCCGTGTTCGTCCGTCAGGGGAGCGCTGGAGTATCCGGCGGAGCGAGCTTGTCCTGTCCATCGCAACCCATCGTCCGGAACGGCGCCATAGACGCGAGTGGTTTCGCCCAGGTGAGAAGACGAGGTGGCCAGGAACGACCCTTGGGCCTCGAGTTCCTTCGCCGCCAACTCGAGGACCCCCAACAGAACCTCGTCGAGCCGGATGGTGGAGTGCACCTTGCGCGCCGCCTCCAGCAGGCTCTGGACTCGCGCCAGCTTCTGCTGCAACTGGATCGATTCATCGGTGCGCTGCGTGGCATGGGCCGGGAACGAGCCCGCGACTCGAGCGGTCGCGGCCGGACTGGAAGGACGGATCGTCGCGTTGGTCATCTACAGCCCGAGTGTGCCCGTTTGCGGCGAGCAAGTGCAGTGTCATGCCGTATGATTCTTGGCCCGGCCGCAACCGGCCCGCATACTGGCGGCATGAAGCGTCATTACTTGATTCGTGTTGCGGCCGCGGCGGGCTGGTCGATTCTGGCGTGCGTCGCCGGTTGGACCGCACAGTCTCCTTCCGGGGACCCTGGCTGGCCCCGGCAGTATTCCAACGGAACCGCGGACCTGGTCGTCTACCAGCCGCAGGTGGACTCCTGGAGCAAATTCACGGTACTGACCGGCCGCTGCGCCTTCGCGCTGTCGCCCGTGCGAGGACAGGATCCGGTCTACGGGACTTTCCGGTTCGCGGCGGAAACGCTGGTGGACCCGGAAAAGGGAATCGTTCTCATGCGCGGCGTGCGCGTCTTCGACATGCGTTTCCCGTCGGCGCCCGGCGGGACCTCCGCCGAATGGTCTGCCCTGACGAAGAAACTTCTGCCCTCCGATGCTCTCGTCGTGTCCCTCGAACGCGTCCTCGCCTTCGTTAAAGCAGGCGAGGTCCCTTTGAAGGAAGCCCGGGTGTTGACCGATCCGCCGCCGATCTTTGTCAGTTCCCAACCGGCGGTTCTCGTAATCGTGGATGGTGATCCGGTGATGGTGGAATTGGAGAACCGCACGCTGCGGCGGGTGATCAATACGAACTGGGATCTCTATCACGAGAGCCGAGCGGCTCTCTACTATCTGCGCGTTGGGAAGGCGTGGCTGCGCGCCGGCGACCTTAATGGCAAGTTTGTTCCCTCACCGGAAATCCCGCCGGACCTCGCAAGCCTTCCGGCCGATGCGGGCAAGGAGCCGGATTCCGGCCCTCAGCCTGATTCGGCGATCCGGGTGATGGTGGTGAACAAACCCGCCGAGCTGATCGTCGTCGAGGGCGCGCCGGTGCTGAGCCCGATCGCAGGCACGCACCTGTTCACCGTGACGAACACCGAAAGTGATCTGTTTTTTTACGCCCGCACCCGTGAATATTACTTTCTGACCTCCGGCCGGTGGTTCCGCGCGCCGGACCTGCAGGGGCCATGGCAGTACGCCTCCCCAACTCTGCCCGAGGACTTCCGGCAGATTCCCGCCGATCATCTCCGATCGCACGTTCTGGCGTCGGTGCCGGGAACACGCGAGGCGGAGGATGCCGTGCTGCTCGCGGCCATTCCTCGCCGCGTGGAAGTGAAGCGCAGCGAAGCGAAAGCGGAGGTGCAGTATGTCGGGACCCCGCGGTTCGCAACGATTCCGGGCACGCCGGTCAGCTACGCCAGCAACACGCCCAACGATGTCCTCGGCATCGGCGATCTCTACTATCTTTGCTTCCAAGGTTTGTGGTTCGTCTCCACCGGCGCCAAGGGTCCCTGGCAGGCGGCCGACAAGGTGCCGCCCGAAATCTACTCGATTCCCGAAAGCTCGCCGAAATACCACGTGACTTACGTCCGGATCTACGAGTCGACTCCGTCGACCATCGTCGTCGGCTACACTCCCGGCTACTACGGCGCGTACATTTCGGGCGGAGTCGTGGTGTGGGGGACCGGCTACTACTATCCGCCGTACGTGGCGGTCGGGGTGGCGGCGGTGCCGGTTTATTGGGGCGCTCCTTATTACACCTACGGCGCCAGCGCCTGGTATAACCCGGCGACCGGCGTTTACGCCCGAGGGTCGGCGGTCTACGGACCTTACGGAGGCTACGGAGCGGCCGCAGCCTACAACCCGCGGACCGGAACTTACGCGCAGGGCGCCGCGGCCTGGGGTCCCAACGGCGGCGCTGCCGCGGGCCGGACCTACAATCCCTCGACCGGGACCTATTCGGCCGGTTACAAGGCAGCCACTCCGTACGGAAGCTGGGGCGAGGGCGTGGTGGGGAATGGGAACAACTGGGCGCGCGGAGGCTACCAGTCCACAGCGCGCGGGACTGTCGCTGCCGGCGAGACTTCGCAAGGCGGCAGAGGCGTCGCTATCGACGGAGCCAACGGCAAGGACGGCTACGTGGCCAAAAGCGGCAGCGGGGACGTGTACGCAGGCGCCAACGGAAACGTCTACAAACGGGACAACGGCCAGTGGTATCAGAACCAAAACGGGTCGTGGAATGCAGTCGACAAGAACGAACTGAGCTCGCAGCACCAGCAAGGCGCGGCCCGCGACCTCGGGAACCGGAACTCGCAGATGGCGGAGAGAGCACGGGCCAACGGCGGCTTCCCGTCTCGGGGCCAGGGCGTTGAGCAAAGGCCTCGGCTGCAAGGAGGAGGAGGAGGAGGAGGGGGACGCCGCCGTTGAAAAAGGGTGGGAGAGAGATCGGGGAGAGAGCCTTGGACTACGCCGCTTTGGCAAGATGCAGGATTTCCTGCTGGCGTAGTCCGAGGCGAGCCGTCACTTCGCGCCGCACGGTACGGGTGATCTCCGACTGCGCCGCCAACACCTCGTCGCTTCGGAAATCGTACTCGCGGGCCCAGATTTGCGCGCCGGACGCGATGTGGATAAGGTTGATGGTGACGCGGCACTGGTCGTGCGACCTCATCAGGCTGCCGTGAATCGCATGGCTCAGGTTCAGTTCCGAAGCAGCCTGGCGAAGAGGCCCGTCCTGGAGGTAACCGTGCGCGACCGCTTCCAGGCCCTCCACGTTCGTGAGGTTGGCCGTCAACGAAAGGCACAGGGCGCGGCCGTGCATCGCGCCTTCCGGCGCCGGGGAGAGGACCTCGAAGGGAAGCACCGCAAGCCGCCGGGGAGCCTTCGACGGCGTGGAGGGCTCCGGCGGAGGCGGGACCGGTCGAAACACCGGAACATAGCCGCCTTTGGGAATATCGATCCAGATCGGATCGGCCGAACCAGATTCGGAGCGGTAGTATTCGAGCAACTTGACGCGCAGGCGGCGCGCATCGTTGCGAACGATCGGATCGACTGCCGGCTCGAAATCCTCTCCACGATCAAAAACGGCCGTCCCGATGGCGTATTCGCCCAGTTGGCCATCCCGTCCTTCCAGCGTCTCCTCAACGACAAACTCGAGGAATCGCTGCATTCTCGGCGAGCGGTTGAACGCCTCACTCGCGAGAATCCGAGCGACTTGCGCCCGCACGGTTTGGGGAGTGACGTTCGTGACCCTTTCTTTCTGGCTCTTCATTTGGATTTCCTTACGCTTTCGGCTGAACCTGCTCGTCGCCGGACAGACCCTCTTCCAGAAAGGACATCAACTGCTCCAGCGACTGGAATCGCCGTTCGTCGCCCGTATCGACGTCCTCCAGGCGACCCTCGAGGACTCGTTTCCGAGGGTCGCTTCCGGTGGCGGGCTCCTTCGAGACCCAAAGTACGAATGTTTTGCGCGTCTCCACGGCAGTTCCCTCAGGCAGCCATCGCAAACACCGGGCGGCCATGGTTGGCTCCGCAGTCGCAATCGGCGGCTTCCTGGCACCGGATACACAGCGATGCCCAGGGCAAGGCCGCCAACCGCCGGGGGCTGATCGCTTCTTCGCAGTCCAGACAGATCCCGTAAGTGCCATCCTGAATGCGCTCCAGGGCCGCAGTCGCTTCGCGCAGTTTGGCTGCGTCCGATTCCAGGGTTCGCACGGCGACTTCCCGTTCCACCGCCCGAATCCGGCTTTCCAGGTCTTCCGCGCTCTTTTCGATCACGATCGCATCGCGGCGGCGGGTCGCGCTGTTGAGCTCGATCACCCTTGCCGTCAGCACTTTCCGGAACTGGTTCACTTCGCTTTTGGTCATGTTTGCTGCCTCCATGGAACGAGATTACCCGGAGGCCGATTTTGAGTCGTGACCGAAAGGTGATCGTTTGGTGGAAATGTCGTCAACGGGCAGGGGCCAGCGGCCTGCGACGGCTCTCAAATCCTCTCTAACCTATTCCATTTCAAGTGGTTAACGAACGCACACGGTCCGTGACAGGCAAAACTGTGTTTTTGCCTTCTGCAGACGTTGTATGATGAATAACCCCAACGGTTTAGAGGGAACTTAGGCGCAGGAGGGCGCTCGAGTGGTGGCTGGCCGGCAGGAACGACTCGCCTTGGCGATTGGCCTTGCGTGGTTGGCGCCTTTCCTTTTCGCACAATCGGCGGGGACTGGCGCCCTGACCGGAAGAGTTACCGATCCTTCAGATTCGGTCATTCCCGGGGTTGTGGTGGCGCTCATTAGCGTCGAGACCGGACAAACCCGGATGTCGACGACCGACGGTGCCGGAGTCTATCGCTTCGGGCTTTTGCCCTCTGCCCGCTACCGGCTCAGGTTCGCCGCGCCGGGTTTCCGCACCGTCGAGGTCTCTGACGTAAAGGTCCTGGTGACCGAGACCCTCGGGATTGATCAGCGTCTGGAAGTCAGCCAGCGTCCGGAAGAGGTCCTGGTTCAAGCGGAAGCCCAGCCGGTGCAGACCCAGACTTCGGTGCAAGGAACCGTGGTCGGGCACCGCGCCGTCACGGGCCTTCCCTTGACCAACCGGAACTACACCCAGATCCTTGGCTTATCCGCCGGGACGGCGGTAGGCGTCAACAACGCGTCGGCATTCGGGAGGGGGACCCAGGATGTGAGCGTCAACGGCGCGGCCCCCGAGCAGAACAACTTCCAGATGGATGGCGTGGCGGTCAACAACCTTGCCAGTACCGGAATCGCGGCGGACAACCTGCTTTACACCGGCATCGGCATCCCCAACCCGGACGCGATTGAGGAGTTCAAGATCCAGACATCCCTGTACGATGCGTCCTACGGACGGAATCCCGGGGCCAATGTGAATGTCGTCACGCGGGCGGGCACCAACGCCTATCACGGGTCCCTGTTCGAGTTCTTCCGCAATTCCCGGCTGAATGCGACGAGTTTCTTTCAAAACCGCGACGGTCGCGGCGCCCGTCAGGCGCTGAATCAGCACCAGTTCGGAGGCGCGGTCGGGGGACCGCTCAAGAAGCAGAAGCTTCTGTTCTTCCTGAGCGCCCAGGAGACGCGCCAAACCAACGGCGTTGCGGCCCAGGGTTTTTCCTCGGCAATCCTGCCCCCGATTCCGACCGGCGATCGCTCCGATACGGCGTCGTTTCGAAGGGAGCTGGGCGCGGCAATGTGCCCGCAGAACCACCCCGGTGACAACCGCTACCGGACGGTGTTCGGCGGCGTGCAGGTGGCCTGCGACGGATCGAACATTAACCCGGTCGCTATCAAGGTCTTCCAACTCAAACTGCCGGACGGCCGCTATTTCGTCCCCAGCCCTACGAACGGGACCTTCCAGGCCATGACGTTCACCGTGCCGGCGCGATTCACCGAGCACCAGGTGGTGGCCAACGCCGACTACCTGCTGTCGCCGAAGCACACGCTGGCAGCCCGGTACTTTTTCAGCTACGACCCGGCCAGGATTCCCTTCCCGACCGTCCAGACAAACGGATTGCCCGGTTCCGATGCAGACGCTCTCTACTCGAACACCAACGCCGTGCTGAAGCTGACTTCCGTCGCCGGGAGCAGGCTGGTGAACGAGGCCCGCGTGTCCTTCCAGCGAAACATCACCATCCTGGACCAAACCGATCCGGCCACGAACCAACAGCTTGGCATCACGGGAATCATTCCGACGTTCAAACAGGCGACGCACCTGATCCTGCCCGGGCTGTTCTCGATGTTTGGCCCGGTCTCCGCCCCGGTCTACAACCCCGAGAACCAGTTCCAGTGGGCCGACCAGGTTCTCTGGATGCGCGGCAGACACGCGATCCGGGCCGGCGCCGAATTCGAGAGAGTGCAGTGGAACATGGTGTATCAGGGTCTGTCGCGCGGCAATTTGTTCTTCCTCTCGGCTCCCGACTTCCTGCTCGGCCTGCCCGGCTGCAGCCCCGGCGACACGGCGTGCGGACCCGCCAATCCCGGCAGAACCAATGGCACGCCGTTCAGCAATATCTTCCAGTGCCTGTTCTGTGTCCGCAGCGGCCCTGACGGCATCATTCACGGCTATCGACTCTCCAACTGGAACGCGTTCGTTCAGGACGATATCCGGGTGAACGCGCGCCTGTCGGTCAACGTGGGCGTGAGGTGGGAGTACTTCGGCGCGCTCAGCGACAAGTACGGCAGCCTGACCAACGTCTGGCTCAGCCAACTTGCCCTGGTAGACGTCCCTCCGCCGGGCGGCACCTTGGCCGGGTACGTGGTGCCCAACAACTTCCCGGGCACACCGCCTGAAGGAGTCCTGAAGAGCAACCGCAGCCTTCCCGTCCGGACCGGTCCCCCGTGGAACAACTTCGGACCGAGGTTCGGGTTCGCCTGGCAGCCGTTGCAGTCAGGCCGGCTGGTCGTCCGGGGCGGCGTGGGCGTCTATTACGACCGGGTTCCCGGTGACAAGTTCGTCCACTCGGTGGAACAGGGCAATCCTTACGCCGTGACGCTCGACTATGCCGCAGCGGGCAGCTATTTCGCTTCGCTCGAGAATCCCTTCCCGTCAACGCCGCTCTCGTTCGTCCCCCGGACGATCAACCTCGCCACCGGGGCCAGTTCGAATCTCAACCTGCCGTTTCTGGATGAACACCTACACACCCCGCTGACCCGGCAATACAACCTGACCGTTCAATACGAGTTCGCGAAACGCTGGGTTTTGGATGCGGGGTTTGTCGGGTCGAGCGGCATCAACCAGGCAAACTACAATCACAACTACAACACGGCCCGGCTCGCCAGCCCTTCCAACCCGATCCGCGGTATCACGACCAATACGCTGCAGAATGTCTTTCTGCGGGTCCCCTATCTCGGATTCCAACCGGGCGGCCTGCAGGGGACGGGATTCGACGGAATCTACAACTACTCGAGCCTTCAGCTCACGGTGCGGAAAGAGTTCTCCCGGGGCTTCCAGATGCAGGGTGCCTACACCTGGAGCAAGAACCTGACCAACCTGTACAACTCATCGGCGAACAGCAACAACAGCAGCGACCTGGCCCAGCAGTACGGTCCGGCAAGCTTCAGCCGCCCGCACCGCCTCGTTCTCGTCTACCACTGGGAACTGCCGGCCGGCCCCAAGGCAGGATGGGCAGGCAAACTCTCCAGGGGGTGGGGCCTCTCGGGCGTCACTGTGGCACAAAGCGGCACCCCTCTCACGATCACCGACTCCCGAGGTGGGACCATCTTCGGCGTTTCCGGCAGCACCGCCTTGACCAGCATCGGCAGGGCGGAACTGTGCCCCGGAGCCACCTACGCGTCCATCGCGACTCCCGGTGGCGTTCAGAGCCGGCTCGGCGGTTCGAGCGGCGGCCCGGGCTACTGGAATCGCAGCGCCTTTTGCGCGGTGCCGGTCATCGGGAACGGAACCGGCTACGGCAACTCGGGCGTCGGGATCGTCCAGGGGCCCGGCCAGTTCAACTGGGATCTGTCGCTCTCTAAAATGACGCCTCTTGGCGAGGGTCGCGGCCTGCTGTTCCGGGCCGAGATGTTCAACGCCCTCAATCACGCCCAGTTCAGCAACCCCGGCACCGAAGTGACCGCTGTTAATTTCGGCCAGATCACGAGCGCCAGCGTCAATCCACGCCTGATTCAGTTCGCGATGAAGTTCATCTTCTGACCAGCGCCATGTCGAGTCCCACGAATCCCACTCAGATCGAGCCGGCTCCACTCGCCGGATCCGCGTTCCCGCCGGAGCGGCAGGCCTGGTACACGGTCGGCGTGTTGACCGTCGTTTCGATTTTTGCGTTCATCGATCGTCAGATCCTGAGCCTGCTGGTGCAACCGATCCGGCGGGATCTGGGGATCACCGACACGCAGGTGAGTTTGCTGCTCGGTTTCAGCTTCGCGATCTTCTTCACCGTCTTTGCCATCCCCTTGGGACGATTGGCCGACACGCGCAGCCGCCGTTCCGTGTTGGCCGCCGGACTCGCCGGGTGGAGCCTGTGCACCGCGGCGTGCGGACTCGCGCGCAGTTTCTCCCAGATGATGCTGTTCCGGATGGGCGTCGGCATGGGAGAGGCGACGCTGAACCCCTGCGCCTATTCCATCATCACCGATTCGTTCCGCGAGGGCCGCCGCGCTACGGCCCTCAGCGTCTATTCCATGGGGATCTACATCGGCTCGGGATTTGCCTTTCTGGCCGGTGGACTCATCATTCAGTTCGCCTCCGGACAGCAGGCATGGAACGTTCCACTGCTGGGGCCGGTTCGCCCGTGGCAACTGATTCTGCTGCAGGTCGGGCTGGCCGGGTTGCTGTTCACCGGCCTGCTGTACACGGTTCGAGAGCCCCGCCGGTCGACACGGATATCCAAAGTGCCGCTGGCCGAAGTGGCGGCGTACTTGTCCCGCAACCGCGCCACGTTTGCCTGTCACCATCTCGGCTTCGCGATGATCACCCTGGCCACGACGGCAGGCGCCGCCTGGATTCCGGAAATGTTCCGGCGCAATTTTCACTGGAGCATTCCGAAATTCGGCCTGTACTTTGGCATCGAGGTGGCGCTGTTCGGGAGCCTGGGCGTGGTTGCCGCCGGCCGCATCGCCGACCGGTTGCAGCGCCGCGGCGTTCGGGACGCGAACCTGACCGTCGCCGCGTGGGTCGTCCTGCTCGCTTTGCCGGTCAATACGCTGCTGTTTCTGGCGCCATCGGGGGAGTGGGCGATTCTCTGGTTGATTCCCGGCGCCGCCCTCGCGTCGGCGCCGTACGGCGTGGCGGCCGCCGCGCTCCAGCAAATCCTGCCGGGGCACATGCGCAGCCAAGCCACGGCCGCCTATCTGCTGGTCATGAACCTGGCCGGCGCCGCCACGGGCCCGACCCTCACGGCCGTATTGACGCAGCATTTCTTCCGCCGCGACGATGCTCTCAACTACTCTCTGTTGATCGTCCACTGGGCGGCCTTCGCCGCGGCGGCGGCGTTGCTCTGGAACGGCCGGAAGCCGTTTCTCAAAACGCTGGCGTCCGGAGTTAAGTAGCGCCGAGTGCCTGAGATCGGGAGGACTCGCCTATCAGGCCGGCAACCTCGGGCGACGAGACAAACGTCCGCCGCAGTTCCGGCCGTGTCTCGAGCGAGTCCGCCAGAGACTGGAGCGCGCGGCGGCTGACCTCTCGATGCAGGCGCTCCTGTTCGCGATGGCCGGTTCGGCCGTACATCACCGCAGCCGTGGCATGAACCCGCCAGGCCGCGAGCGGAACCTCAAATCCCTCCATCTCCTCGATTGCCCGGGCCACGTCCCGTTCCGCCCGTTCGCCGTCGACCTCCTCGAGCGCGACGCGGGCGCTTGCTTCCCACGCCAGTGCCCGCCACGTGTGTTCCTCCGTCTGTTGCGTCAGATCGAGCAGCCGGCCGGCTTCGATCCGCGCCTGACTCACGTCGCCGGCGGCCAGGCAGGCGGACACCAGGTCCACCTGCAGCGGCATTCGCCAATACCAACTGAACACGACCGGGCACTCGTCCACCTCATCCCTCAACTCCGCGAGCTGGCGGCGGGCTTCTTCCTGCCGGCCAAGTCCAAGCGTGGCCGAAGCGGCTAACTGTTGCGCGATTCGGCGGCGGTCGCGCATGAACGGCCCGCTCAGAGAAGCGAGCGCTCGATCGCACATCTCCGACACGCCGGCAAAGTCCATGGCGTTCAAGTGGACCCAGGCCTTGAAGAGGAGCGGCATCAGAAGCCGAAACGGTGCGTCGTTCCTGTGGGCGTCCTCCATGCTCTCCTCCAGGGTGTCGAGGGCGCTGCCCCATTGCCCGAGGAACGCGTGATTTACCGCCATCAGGTCGCGGCCGTGGAGGAACCGGACAAGACGGCCCGATTCCAGCAGCGCCGGCAGGCTCGTCTGGACGCTGCCGAGGCTCTCCGCATATCGCGAGCGGGCCCATTGCGCGTAGGCGTGATCCATCAGGACCGGCGCGCTGGCGATCGGGTCGCCCGCCTCCAGGACCCTGACGACATCAGCCTCGCTCTCTTCCGCTACCCGCGCGTCCCAGCCGGTCAGCGACAATCGCATCGAGGCGCATTGCACCCGGGCTTGCGCCTGCGAGAGCCGGTCTTTCTGCCGCGACGCCAACGAGTCCAAGCGATCCAGCAGGGGTCGGCAGACCCGGCTGTCTTCATTTCCCTTCAACGCGGCCGCCGCCGTGAGCGCGCGGACCTCGACATCCGGCATCGCCCCCGCGGCGGCACGCGCCGCCAGCGTCTCGAGCGTGGGAATCACCCCGGAGACGTCGTGCATGGCCTGTTGCAGGATCGTGAGGCTGTCCAGCATCCGAATCTCGGCGGGACCCCGCTCCGCTTCCGGCATCTTTCCCGCCGCCTGCAGAGCCAGTTCCAGGATCGAACGCGCGTCACGGTAGGCAAGCCGGCGCCAGGCTCTTCGGGCGGCCAGCTTGAGATAGTCGAAAGCGCGCGCCCAGTCGGCGCACTGCTGAAAGTGCCCGGCCAGTTCCGCGGCCACCTCCGCGCGATCGCCCGGGTACAGCGACTCGATTTTCTCGCCGATCCGCCGGTGCAGTTTCGCCCGGCGCGCCGGCGCGAGCCGATGGTAGATCACCCCGCGAAACACGGCGTGAACAAACTCGTACCGTTGCGAAAACGTCCCATCGGCAAGCTGTTCGGCCGACGCCGTGCGGATGATGTGATTCTCCCGCGCCAGCTTCTCGCACGTATCTTCGATGCTGTCCTCCTCGATCTCCAGCGCCGAGGCGGTCACCCCGACCGAGAATTCGATGCCGTGAACGCTCGCCGCCGAGAGCGTGAGTTGCTCCCGCGGTGACAGCCGCTCGATCTGAAGCTCGATCATCTGGCGCAGCGTGTCGGGAATCGAAACCTCGATCTGGTCGAGCGGCGTCGCGACCGTCCATGCCGTGTCGCTCACCTGCACATGACCCGTCTCCAGCAGGTGCTGCACCACCGTGACCATGAACAGCGGGTTGCCTTCCGTCTGCTTTCGAATCCAGCGGGCCAATTGCGGCACCACCGGGTCTGCGTCTGTGTCCACTCTTCCCGTCTGCCGCGAGAGATACTCCCCCACCTCGATTTCGGCCAAGGGCGAGAGCGCGACCTCCCGGGCCTGCCGGTGCGATTTCAGGTAGTGGCTTACCTGCTTCAACGGATGTTGCGAGAGCACCAGGTCCACCGGCCGGTAAGTCCCGATCACCAGAAGCCTGGCCGGGAAACGCCGCTGCGCGACGGCGGACAGCAGGTCGACCGTCGAGTGATCCGTCCAGTGGAGATCTTCGAGCAGCAGAACCAGCGTGATCTCTTCCGTGAGCCGTTCGAATGCTTCACAAATCTCCCGGATCATTCGCTCCCGGGTCGCGCCCAGCAACTCGCGCTGCAGCGTGTCCCGATGTTCCCGGGTGAGAAGGGCCGGCAGTTGGATCAGCCACGTGGGCGCGTGGGCCTCGAGGACCCGCTGCAGCCTCTTGCTTTGGGCGCCTCGAGCCAATTGTCCCAACGCCTCCAGCACCGGATAGTACGGCTCTTTCACGGCGCCGTACCCTTCCAGGCACTGGCCACGGGCAAGTTCCACGCCGGCGGCGCCGGTCTGGCGCAGGAAGGTCTCGACCAGGGTGGTCTTCCCCATGCCTTGCTCGCCGGTGACCCACACGATCTGGCGTTCGCCGTTCTCGGCCCGATTCAGGGCGTTTCGCAGTTCCTCCAGGGCGACATCGCGGCCCACAATGGCGGCAGGCTCGGGTTCAGCCGGGGCCGCTGCCGCCGGGCGCGCGTCGCGCACCGGGGCGATGAACCGGTACCCGCGCCGCGGAACCGTTTCGATGAACAGCGGGTCCTTGGGACGATCGCCCAAGGCCCCCCGGATATCCAGAATCTGGCTTTTCAGGACTTCGGGTTGAACGAAGGTGTCCGGCCAGAGGGCTTCCAGGAGTTCGGTCTGGCTAACCAGCCGTCCCGCACGCTCGACGAGGAACTGCAAAACAGCAAAAGCCTTGGGAGTGAGAGGGACGCGGCGATCGTCGCGCCACAGGCTCTGATCTTCGACATCCAGCCGGAATGGAGCGAATTCTTTCACTCAAAAAGTCATACCGTATGACACTTATTTCCGCGCCCGGAGAAAGGCAAACTGGGGTTGCGATGATCAATAAATACTTCGCACCGATTTTAACACTGCCTCTGGTGGCGGGCGTCGTCACCGCGCAGTCGCCCAAGACGCAAGCTCTGCTGATGGCCATGTCGGCCAACGGCAAACAGATGGCGCCGTACCAGTGGAAACAGAAGGTCACCGTGATTCGGAAGGGCGTTCCCGCCGCCACGATTCTCGAGGAAGTGCGTTTCGACAGCGACGGTCAACTTCAACGCACGACGCTTTCCAAGCCCGAGGAGAAGCGGATGGGCCCCCTCCGTGCCCGCAAGGCCGCGCAAGTGAAGGACTCGGTCGAAGAGGTCATGCGGTTGGCAGGCCAATACGCCAACCCTCAACAGCTCAGCCGGGCGATCCGGAGCGGCGAGATCTGGGAAGGTCCGGGCGCCCTTCGCGTCCAGGCGAAATACCTGATCGTGCCGCCCGACGAGATGACGATGCTCGTCAACGGTTCAACCTATCTGCCCGACAGAATCGATTTCAAGACGCGATACGACGGCGGGCCCGTCACCATCGCCATCCACTACCAACCGCTACCGAATGGTCCGGTCGCGATGGCGCGCATGACGGTCCAGGTTCCTGAAGAGGACCTCGTCATCCAGGTGGAGTCGTTCGGCTTCGTGCGTCTTGCGGTCCCAGCAGTTCCCTCACTCTAAAACGTTCACTTAAAGGAGAAACCAACACTATGAAACTCACGACAATCGCAGGAGTATTGTGTCTGGGCGTCGCCGTCTTCGCTCAGGATGTCCAGTTCGACTACAACCGTTCCGCGAACTTCAACGGCTACAGGACCTACCAATGGGTTGAGTCCAAGAGCCAGGCCGGCAGCCAACTGATGGACCAGAACATCAAGCGGGCCGTCGACGCGCAACTCGCGCTGAAGGGACTGCAGCGCGTCGAGACCGGTGGCGACCTCAAGGTTGCCTACCATGTCGCGATCGAAAAGGAAAAGCAGTTCGAAGGCTGGAACACGGGCCCTCGTTTCTTTGGTAACGCCCGGGTGACCTCGTCCACGATCGAGATCGGCAAGCTGATGGTCGACGTGTTCGATTCGGCGAAGAACCAACTGGTGTGGCGCGGCTCCGCGGAGAAGACGCTCGACATCAAGAAAGACCCCGACAAGAATTTCAAGAACCTCGAGAAGGCGGTGGCCAAGCTGTTCAAGAACTACCCGCCGGACAACGCCAAACGGTAGTCAACCGTCCAGAAAGGGAGAACCTTCATGCCGATCCGATCTCGCGCCGCTCTGATGCCCTGCGTCTTGGCACTGCTTCCGCTCCGGGACGCAACGGCGGCATCCGGCGAGATCTTCGGGGGGTACTCGGTGGGGCAGACGAAGCCGGATCACAATTCCGACAGTGCCACGCTCAACGGATGGAACGCATGCATCACCGTGTACCCCTGGTATGCCTCGGAATCACCGCCGACTTCGCGGGCACATGCGGCGCCGCTGGTGATCCCGCTCTTTACAGTACCGTCGATGGCAGCTCCGGCATGGTTAGCGTCCTCGGGTAGCGCTAATCCGGGAGGGGAACACCATGACTCCGAATGCTCCCCTCCAGCGTTGATCGGAGCAGCTGGTGCAGCCTACTTCCCTTTCTTCTTCCGGCCCGGCGCCCCAAGCGGGTCGGCCGGCTCGTAGTTCAACTCCCGCGAGAGAATGTCCACGAGCGTCTTCATCACCTTGACCCTCGCCCAGAGTTTGTCGTTGCCCTCGACCACCGTCCACGGCGCCGTCAGCGTGCTCGTCTTCAGCAGCATTTCCTCCACCGCGACTTCGTACACGCCCCATTTCTGGCGGTTACGCCAATCCTCATCGGTCAGCTTCCAGGCTTTGTAGCCGACCCTCTGGCGTTCCTCGAAACGGCGAAGCTGTTCTTCCCGGGTGATGTGAATCCAGAACTTCGCGATGATCGTGCCGAACTCGCGCATCTGCCGCTCAAACGAGTTGATCTCGCGGTACGCGCGCTTCCATTCGGCGTCGGTGCAAAAACCCTCCACCCGCTCCACCAGGACCCGGCCGTACCAGCTGCGGTCGAAGATCGCGATCTGCCCTTTCTCCGGCAGCCGCCGCCAGAAGCGGTAGAGATAGTGATGGGTCTTGTCCTCGCCCGTCGGCGCGCTGATGGGGTACACCACGTATCCCCGGGGGTCGATCATCTCGGTGACGCGCTTGATCGCTCCGCCCTTGCCCGCCGCGTCCCAACCCTCGAACACCAGGACCACCGGGCGCTGGAGGCGATAGACCTGGTAGCCCAGTTCCCGCAACTGCACCTGTCTGCGGGTCAACTGCGCCTCGTAGGTCTTCCGGTCCAGCTTCAAGGTACTGTCGACGGCTTCAAGCATCGGCCTTCTCCTTGGACTTGCGAGCGCGGGCACGCGGCGGCGGAGGGGGTTCGTCGCCGTTGTCGTCATCGGCCGGCTGATGGGCGGCCGGAGCCCTCGTTCCCAGCCGCGTTTCCAGCGTCCGGATCACCGTCTCGAAGATTTTCTTGCGCGTATACCAGCGGGATGTCGCCTCCACGATCGTCCATGGCCCGTACTCCGATTCCGTCCAGGCGAGCATCTCCTCGCAGGCCAGCAGATATTCGTCGTACTTCTTGTGCCGCTTCCAGTCCTCCTCGGTAACCCGCCACTTCTCCAACGGGTCTTCCTCCAGCGCCCGGAACCTTCTCTTTTGTTCCTTCTTGCTGATGTGGAGCCAGAACTTGATGATGGCGCAGCCGTCGTCGGCCAGGGCACGCTCGAAGTCCAGAATGTCGCGGTACGCCTCGCGCCATTCGCGCTCGCTCACCAGCCCTTCCACCCTTTCGCTCAGCACGCGGGTGTACCAGCTATGGTCGAAGATCGCCATCTCGCCCTGGTTGGGCGTGCGCTGCCAGAAGCGCCACAGCCAGGGCCTCCGCTGCTCGAACGTCCGCGGAGGCTGAATGGGCTGCAGTTTGAAGCCGCGCGGGTCCAGCCGCGCCGTGAGGGTGGCGATGGCCGAGCCTTTTCCCGCGGCGTCCCATCCTTCGAACACGATGATCGACGGAATACGGTTATCCCAGCAAGTCTTCTCCAGGTCGTACAGCCTCTGCTGCCAAACCTGCAACTGGCGCTTGTAGTCTTTGTGCGACAGCTTTTTGTTCAGATTGACTTTTTCGAGCATCAGTCCTTCCGGCGGGCGCGGGCCAGCAGCCACTCCTGGCTGTTGACCTGTTTGGAGGCATCCGTCGCTTCACGCCGGGTGTAGCGGCCGTCGGCGTGCATCACCCGGGCTTTGACGTTGTCCTGGAGATAGGTGGCGAGGATCTCCTCGCGGATCTGCCGGACGAGTTGGGGATCCCGCACCGGGAACAACACCTCCACCCGCCGGCTGATGTTGCGATGCATCAGGTCCGCGCTGCCCAGGTAGATCTCCTGGTCGCCGCCGTTGTCGAAGCAATAAATGCGGCTGTGCTCCAGGAACCTGCCCACCACGCTCGAGACCCGGATGTTCTCGCTGATGCCAGGAATCCCCGGCCGCAGGCAGCAGACTCCACGAACCAGCAAATCCACCTGCACTCCCGCCTGGGAGGCCTCGTAGAGCAACTGGATCATCTCCTTGTCGGCAAGCGCGTTCATCTTGAACAGCAGGCGCCCCTCCCGGCCAGCCTTGTGATGTTCGATCTCGCGCTGGATGAGTTCGCGCATGCGCTTGCGCAGGTTGATGGGCGCTACCAGCAGTTTCCGGTAATCGCGCTTCGCCGAATAGCCGGTCAGGTAGTTGAACAGGTCGGTCGCATCCGCGCCGATTTCCTCGTCACACGTGAAGTACCCCAGGTCGGTGTAAAGGTGCGCCGTCACCGTGTTGTAGTTGCCGGTGGCCAGGTGGATGTACCGGCGAATGACTTTCCCCTCCCGCCGGACCACCAGCGCCACCTTCGAGTGGATCTTCAGGCCCACCAGTCCGTACACCACGTGGACCCCTTCGCGCTCCAGCGCCCGAGCCCATTCGATGTTGCTCTCCTCGTCGAACCGCGCCTTGAGTTCCACCAGCACGGCCACCTGCTTGCCGTTCTCCATGGCCTCGAGCAAGGCCTCGACCACTGGCGAATTGCGGCCGACCCGATACAACGTCATCTTGATGGCCAGCACGTCCGGGTCGTGCGCCGCCTTGTTCAGGAAGTCCACCACCGGCTGGAAGGAGTCGAAAGGATGGTGCAGCAGGATATTCTCCCGCCGGATCGCCGCGAAGACGTCCTCGTCTTCCTTGACGTCGAGCGCGCCGGGAAGCCCCGGCGCGAACGGATGCTCCTTCAGGTCCGGGCGGTCGATGGCCGAGAGTTTGAACAGGCGGCTGAGCCCTAGCGGCCCATTCACGCGATACACGTCCTCTTCGCCCAATTCCAGGTTTTGGATCAGGATGTCCAGCATCCCTCCCGGCATCTCTTCGCCCACCTTCATCCGGACCACCATCCCAAAGCGCCGCTGCCTCACTCCTTCCTCGATAGTCTCGAGCAGGTCGGCCGCCTCCAGTTCCTGGATCTCGATATCGGCGTCGCGGGTGACGTGGAATGGGTGCGCGGCCAGGATCTCCATGCCCGGGAACAGGGTCTGGAGGTTCGCGCCGATCAGATCCTCGAGCCAGATAAAAGCGAACTTCGGCTTGGTCGACCGGCCGTTGCGGGGCACGGGAACCGGGACCAGTTGGGGCAGCGTGTCCGGCACCTTCAGGCGGGCGAAGTGTTCCAGTCCGTCGCGGCCCCGGATGAGGATGGCGAGGTTCAGGCTCAGGTTCGAAATGTGGGGAAAGGGCCGGCCGGGATCCACGGCCAGAGGCGTCAGGACCGGGTAGATCGTGTCGTGAAAGTAGGAGTCCGCCGCCGCCTTCTGCTTCTCGTCCAGTTCCGAATAACTCAGCACGCGGATGCCCTCCGCGGCCAGCGCCGGCAGCAGTTGGTGCTGGAGACAGTGACGAGCCTGCCCTGTCAACTCCTCCACCACCTCGCGGATCCCGCTCAATTGCGCGGCGGGCGGAGTGCCGTCGGGCCCGACTTCCAGAATCCCCGCATCCACCTGGTGCTTCAAGGCGGACACCCGCACCATGAAGAACTCGTCCAGATTCGACCCGAGGATCCCCAGGAATTTTACCCTCTCCAGCAGAGGGTTGCCCGGGTCCTGGGCTTCTTCCAGCACGCGCCGCTGGAACTCGAGCAGGCTCAACTCGCGGTTCACAAAGAGTTGCTGGTCGTCCAACCGGAGAGGTTCGGTGCTGGCCGGGACGTGGTTCTTTCGGGCTTTTGCGGATCTCCGCGGGGCGACGCGCGGTACTGGGGACATCGCTCTTTAGGCTACATTAGACTCTGGTCAAATCAAAAGGGAGCGTGACTATGAATCCAATGGTGGCGGCGGTCGTGGGGGGAGCGCTGGTATTGGGTGCGGCGGTGATTCACTTTGTAGTGACCCCGCGGGTTCCCGAAGAACAGCGCCAGTGGATTCTGGTGGCCGTGGCGTCCGACGGCCTGCTCGGCCTTGCCTTTCTGATCTACGGCATCCACGGTCTGGTCTGACCCCGGGCGCCGCGACCCGTCGGCGCCGCCCGTTCGCACCCCTCACCCGTCCAACCGGTAAATCGTCAGCCCCGACAGCAGTTTCGGATAGAAGTCCGTCGACTTCTGCGGCATGACGCCGCCGCCAAACGAGATGTCGGCCACTTCCTCGACCGACGTCGCCTTCACCAGAAACACGACCTGCGAGACGCCGCTCCGGGCATCCGCAATCGCCGCGTTCAAGCCGCGCAGATACCTCAGGTACTTGCCCTCGCTGACGGCTTCCGGCGTGACGCCGAGCACCGGATCGAGAATGTCCTCGTGCAGGATCTGCAAGTCGAGGCGGGCGTCAGGCTGCTTCCGGAGCGTCAACGCATAGAGATCGTTGCCGATGGCCGCCCCCAACAACCCCTTGGCGCCCTCCGCCCAACGCGCCGTCAGGATCTCGGCCGAGTCGATCGCCTCCACCGTGAACGCCTCCGCGGCCTTGGCCAACGCCGCATCGCGGTCAAAGCCGGCCAGCCCGGACACGGCGCGGTGGGTCGCCAGAATCCGCAGACCGTCCGAATGCATGTTGACGAAGGTCATCATGACCATCCCGGCGGCCGGATCGTCCGGATTCTCGTTCCGGAAGGCGACGGCCGTTTCGTAGCGGTGATGCCCGTCCGCGATCAGGAGTTTCCGGTCGCACATTCCCGCGACGATCTGGGAGATGACAGCGGGATCGTTGACGCGCCAGATCGTATGGATCGTCCCGTACTCGTCCGTCACCGAGGCGGTTGGCGCTTGATCCGCGATCTGGTCCAGAACGGCGTCCACCGTCCGTTCCCGGTCCGGGTAAAGCATGAAGAGCTGTCCGAAGTGGGACCGGGTGTGGCGCAGGAGTTCCAGACGGTCTTTCTTGGGGCCGGAGAGCGTGCGCTCGTGACGGTGGACCGTCCCCTCGCGGTAGTCCTCCACCGCGCCCAGGGCGATAAAGCCTTTCCGGAGAAGGCGTTCCCCTCCGTCAGGCAGCGTAAATTCCTGGAAATACACGTACATGCAGGGCGTTTCTTCCCTCGCGAGAATCCCGGCGCCGATCCATTCGTCGAGATGGGCCTGGGCCCGCGTGTACACGTTGTGCCCGTCGCCGTCCTCCGGCTGTGGCTTGCCCAGGATGATCCTCACCAGGTTGTACGGGCTCAGCGAGAGGTAGCGATCGCGCATCGTGGGGCTGATCTTGTCGTAGGGCTGAGTTGCCACGTCCTCGAGCTTTCCGGCTTGCGACGTATAGCGATAGGCGTGAAAGGGAAATACTTTGGCCATAAGGGTGAGATCTTCAGGGTAACAAAGCCAGTCGCCCAGGCGGTCCGTAAGCAACTTCCGGGCACGCGCCCGCGATAAGTCGAGTGTCCGGGAGCCCGGCCGGCTTCCGGTGGAAGGAGAGTTTCTCCATGATCGAGCCGGTTCGATTTACTGCCTCGCGACGGTTGGACGTGGTCGGCCTGCGGCTGCCGCCCCGGGTAAACGGGCGTCTGGTGCAGTCCACCCTGAATCTGCGGAGCCAAACGCCGAGGCTGTGGGACCAGTACCGCCAGTTCGCGTTGAACCCTCAGCCGATGCCGGCGCGGATGGCCAGCCGCTATGGGAAGGTGGCCCTGAATCCTCAGCCCTTGCCGCCGAGGATCTACGGCTATGTCGTGCGGAATCCCCAGCCCTTCCCTCCCCGTTCGGTCGAGATGCCGCTCTCGCAGTTCACCGCCCGGATGCTTGGCGTGATCCGCTAGATCTAAAGCCTCGGGTTCTTCGGAGCCACGACCGTCAGACAGCGGTGGCTCATCACCGGTCAACATGCATCGCCACCGCTCGCTCACGCTCGTCCTTACAAAGGCTCACGCGACTTCAGGCTACAAACGGGAGCGAGATTCCACCTGCTCGATCGAGCGGAGGGCGGAGGCCAGGCACCGCCACGCGGAGGCCCACGTCAGCTCTCGCTCGTAGCAGGACCGGC
>CAZGUX010000119.1:0-7877 GCA_964529305.1 uncultured Solibacteraceae bacterium
CAAGCGGAGATGAATGCGATTGCGCGCCGTCTGGATCCGGTGGTTCCCGTGGCCCTGCGGAACCGCGGCATCAGCGTGGTGCCGCTCAGCCTGCAGCTCACCGGACCCAGGCCCCGCCTGGCTTTGTGGATGCTCGCGGGAGCCATCCTGTTGGTTCTGCTCATCGCTGCCTCCAACGTTGCAGGTCTCTCGCTGGCACGCGGCGCCAGCCGCGAACGGGAGATTGCCATCCGGGCCGCGGTCGGAGCCAGCCGCGCGCGGATCGTGCGTCAGTTGCTTGCCGAGAGCCTGACATTGGCCGTCATCTCGGGACTCCTGGGACTGCTGGTCGCGCTTGCGGGAATCCGGCTCATCGCCGCCTTCAGACCCGGAGACCTGGCTCGCATCGACGAGGTCTCGCTCGATCCGGCAGTCCTCGGTTGCGCCCTGGCCCTTTGCGGGGTCACCGGAATCCTGGTGGGACTCGCCCCGGCAATCACCATGGCCCGGCGGAATTTGAGGTCCTCGGACCAGGATGGGGGCAGGGGAATCTCGGGTGGACTCGCCGCGCGGGGTCTCCGCCGCGCTCTCGTGGTGACGGAATTCGCGCTGGCGATTGTCCTGCTGGCGGGCGCCGGTCTGCTGATCCGGAGCCTGTGGTCGATCGAGAATCTCGACCCCGGATTCAAACCGGAGCGGGTCCTCTCACTGCAGGTCTGCAGCCCCGCCTCCCTGCCTTCGGCGCAACGGGCCAACTTCTACGCCCGCGTTCTCGAATCGGTTGAATCGCTTCCTGGCGTCGAGAATGCCGCCATCATCGGCGATCTCTTCATCGGCGGGAACCCGGAGCAGGTTCTCACCACCGCGGATGAGTCTCGAACGGTTACCGAGCGGCTGCGCTTCCGGCGGGATGAAGTCAGCGGGGGCTTGTTCACGACTCTCGGGACGCCGCTGCTGAAGGGACGTCTCTTCTCGACCGAGGATGGGCCTGATTCCCCGCGCGTCGCGATCATCAATCAGGCGATGGCCGACCGCCTGTGGCCCGGGCGTGATCCCATCGGCCGGCGATTCAAGCCGGGTCCCACGGACTCCAATGGGCAATGGTTCCGGATCGTTGGCGTTACGGGCGACATGCGGCGTCAGGGCCTGGAGACCGCTCCCATCCCGCAGGTGTTTGAGCCCCTCGCCCAGAATCCCTCCCGCCTGGCAACCCTTCTGGTCAAAACGTCGAAGGACGATCCGATGAATCTGGCGGGGCCCGTGCAGGCGGCCGTACATCGAGTGGAAAAGCAAGCTCCCCTCTATGCCGTGACCACACTGGAGAACCAACTCGGCGGATACCTGACCGGCCGCCGGTTTCAGACTTCGATCCTGATCGCGTTCTCGATCATCGCGCTCGTGATGGCCGCGATCGGGATCTACGGGCTCATTCAGTATTCGATTTCGACGCGCACGCACGAGATCGGGATTCGAATGGCGATTGGCGCCGAGGCCGGAGAGATCTTTCGCATGATCATCCGCGAGGGCCTGACGCTGAGCCTGATTGGCGTGGCGCTGGGGCTGGTGGGAACCCTGTTGCTCGGCCGGGCCGGTTCGAGTCTGCTGTTCGGCGTCACCGCCACCGATCCGTGGACGTTCAGCGCGGTCTCGCTGTTGCTGACCGCGGTCGCCGCCGGGGCCTGCGTGTTCCCGGCTCTCCGGGCGATGAAGATCGAACCGGTCGTTGCGTTACGACAGGACTAGCTTCGGGGCTCTGAAGAATTCGGAGAGATGCCCCGCGGGCTAGAGCCGCCAGGAAGAGGGAAGGGGCGAGCCGCCGGACACGCTGGGCCATTGTGTTTCCGCTAAGGCCGCCTTCCTCTCTACGAAACCGCGCTGCAGCAGTTTGCTCCGGCGAGATTCACTGCCCCTCGAAAACTCAGGAACGGAATTACTTCACAATCCCCACCTGCTGGAGCAACCACGCGGACTGGAAGGCTTCGTCCTGCAGGCGGTCGTATCGGCCCGAGGCGCCGCCGTGGCCGGCCGGCTCCATCTTGATCTTCAGCAACAACGGATTCCGATCCGTCTTCAGCGTCCGCAACCGGGCTACGTACTTCGCGGGCTCCCAGTACATCACCTGGCTATCGTTGAAACTCGTCGTCACCAGCATCGCCGGATAGGCGCGTTTCTCCAGGTTGTCGTACGGGCTGTACGTCTTCATGTAGTCGTAAGCGGCCTTCTCGTTCGGGTTGCCCCATTCCAGGTACTCGCCGACGGTGAGCGGGAGCGACTCGTCCAGCATCGTGTTCATCACGTCCACGAACGGAACCGCCAGGTGAACGGCTTTGAACAGGTCCGGACGCAGGTTGACCACCGCGCCCATCAGCAGGCCTCCGGCGCTGCCGCCCTCGATCACCAGGCGCTGTCTGGACGTCCACTTTGCCGAGATCAGATATTCGGCGCAATCGATGAAATCGAAGAACGTGTTCTTCTTCTTCATCAGCATGCCGTCGAGACGCCACTGCCAGCCCATGTCATCCCCGCCGCGGATGTGGGCGATGGCAAACGCCATCCCGCGGTCGAGCAGGCTCAGCCGCGAACTCGAGAACGTGGCCGGAATGCCGATTCCGTACGAGCCGTAGCCGTACAAGAGCAGCGGGCCCGAGCCGTCCCGCGGAAACCCCTTCCGGTTGACGACGGAGATCGGGACCTTCGTCCCATCGCGCGCTGTGGCCCAAAGACGTTCCGAGGCGTAGTGCGACGGGTCGTATCCGCCGAGCACCTCACGCCGTTTCAGCAACTGGGATTGGCCGCTCGCGACGTCATAGTCGTAGACGCTGGGCGGCGTCACGAAGCTCTGGTAGTTGTAGCGGTACGCCGTCGCCTCGTACTCCAGGTTTCCGGCCGGGAATGCGGAATAGACAGGCTCGGAAAACGGAATCTCCGTCCATTGCTTTGTCGAAAAACGATAGATCCGCAGCCGGGTCACGGCCTGGGACTTCTCGACCGAGACCGCGAAGTCGCGGAACAGATCGATGTCGCTGACCAGGACATCGCGGCGCGGGGGCAGGAAGGCGTTCCAGTGTGCCGGCGCCGGATCCTGCTCGGGCGCGGTCACGATCGAGAAATTCACCGAGTCCCGGTTGGTGCGCACATAGAAGAGACCTTCGCGATGATCGAGGTAGTAGCGGTGACCCCGCTCCCGCGGCAGAAACACCGAAAAGACCGGTTGCTGATGATCCGCTGCCGCGAAGCGCCATTCGGTGGTGTCTTTGGCCTCGATCCCAAGCAGGAGGTACTTGCGGTCGCGCGTCCTGGCGAGTCCGATGTCGTAGAGTTCGTCCTTCTCCTCGTAGACCGGCTCGAACCCGGCGTCGCCCACAACGTGCCGCCAGAGGCGGTCGGAGCGCTTGGTGACTTCGTCTTCGGTTGTGACGAAGAGGGTCTTGCTGTCCGCCGCCCACTGGACACTCGTGACCCGCTCGAAGGTGTCGGCCAGAGGGGAGCCGTTGCGGAGATCCTTCACGCGAAGCGCGTACTGGCGGAAGCCGGCGAAGTCCACCGTGTAGGCGAGCAGGTTTTCGTCGTCGCTGGTGACCATCGCGCCAATCCCGACAAACTTGTGCGAACCGGCGAGTTCGTTGGGATCGAGCAGGACTTGTTCGGGCGCCTCCATCGTGCCCTTCCGGCGGCAGTGGATGGGGTACTGCTTGCCCTCTACGGTGCGCGAGTAGTAGAGGTAGCCGCCGCGACGGACCGGGACTTCCAGATCGGTCTGCTTGATGCGGCCCAGCATTTCCTTATAGAGGGTCTCTTCGAGCGGCTTGACGCCGGCGGAGACGGCGCGCGTATAGGCATTTTCCGCCTCGAGGTACTTCACCACCTCGGGATTGGATTTCTCGCGCAGCCAGTAATAGTTGTCGGTCACGGTGGCGCCGTGCCGGGTTTCGCGGTGAGGGTGAACCGGAGCAATCGGGGGATCCGGAGGAGTTTGAGCAGTGGTGGCCATGAGAGCAAGCGCCGCCAGTGTGGAGCCGAGGTGGCGAAAGCGCATCGTATTCATTTTGACGCGGAAAGGGGAGGTTCTGGTGCGGAGAAAGGCGAGGCGGCCTACGGGATACCGATATATCTACGCGGCCAGCCCTGCATGCCCTCTTGCGGTCAGCCTCGGATTGCGGTCAGGTCGCGGATCGGGTAGGTGCGAAAAAAAAAGGGCGGCCGCTTGCGGCCGCCCTTTCGGTCCGAAAGACGCCTGAGGTCTACGGATCCTGGAAGGTCACGCGGGTGAATGACGACGAGGACGCGCCCTTATTATCCCGAACCACCAGTTCGAAGATATAGGTGCCCCACGACGGCATCTTGATCACCGGTTTGACCGTGTCCGCGCCGGAGATCTCCGGATTGCGCGGGCCCGGCGCCGACTTGGGATCGGGCTGCATTTCGACCAGCCGCCACGAGTAGGTGATGGGGTCGGAATCGGGATCGAACGAACGCGAGCCGTCCAGCAAGGTGTAGTTGCGGTAAATCAACTGGTCGGGACCCGCATCAGCGATCGGCGGGCGATTCGGATCTGGCGCCGGAACCACTTTGACCAGAACGAACGCGCTCGCCTGAGACCGCTTGCCGTACGCCAGCAAGGTGAAGCTGACGTCGGAGGTCGGCGTGATGGTGACGCTGCCGTTGGGCTGAACCGCGCCCACGCCGGTGATCGTCACATCGGTAGCGTTGGTGGTGCTCCACTTGAGCGTCACCGTCTTGCCCTGCTCCACCGTCGGTGGATCGGCCACGAAGTCCAGGATCTTGACCGGCGTGATGACGCCGACCACGACGGAGGCGCTGACCTCACCGGCCGAACTGCGCGCGGTGATCGTGTAGGTTGTGTTCTGCTGCGGGCTGACGGTCGAGGTGCCCTGCGGTTCGACCTTGCCGATACCGGTGATGGACACGTCCGTCGAGCCTTCCACCTGCCAGACCAGCGAGGCCTGCTCGGCGGGCAGGATTTCGGTAGGCGTGGCCGAGAAGCGAATGATGCGCGGCAAACCAGGCTGCACCACCTGGACGGTCGCGGTAGTGGAGACCGTGCGGCCGAAGCGGTCGCGAGCGGTCAGCGTGTACGTGGTGGTCTGCGTCGGAGAAACCGTGGTGGATCCGCTCGGCCGGACCGCGCCGATACCGGAGATTTCCACTGTCTCGGCATTTTCGGTTTCCCAACCCAGGGTCGCCACTTCGCCCGGATTCAAGGTTGCCGGCGTGGCGAGGAAGCGCAGGATCCGCCCCTCAGGCCGGTCGACGGTGATCACGATCGACTCGGTTGCCGAACTGCCGTCCCGGCCCCTGGCCGTCAGTACGTAGTTGGTGGTCTCATTGAGCGTGACCACGGAGTTGCCATTTGGCTGGACGCGGCCGAGGCCGGTGATTTCCACCGTTTCGGCGTTGTCAACCTGCCAGATCAGCGTCGTGGTTTCGCCGGCCTTGATATTGGTCGGCTGCGCCTGGAAGCGGGCGATCCGCACCTGCGGATTGCGGCGGGTGGTGACCGTTACCTTGGCGGTGCTCTGCAGGCCGCCCGGATCGCGAACCGTCAAGCGGAACGAGTAGATCTGATCCTCGGCGGCGGTAAAGGTCGCCCGGTTGGTATTGGCGCCCGTCAGCGAAACGGACGGGCCGGCGGTCTGCTGCCAACTGAAGGTGAGCGCATCGCCATCCGGATCGTAGGACGCCGAGCCGTCGAGCGCGACCTGGCCGGCGTTGGTGACGAGATCCGGACCGGCATCGGCGACGGGCGAACTGTTGCCGACGCGCCGCGTCAGGACTTCGTAGCGAACCCTTGGCACGTCCACGGGAACCGGCCCCTTGGTGGCTCCGTAATCCTTCGGGCTGAGCCAGTTGCCGAACTGCAGACCGAAGACCACGCGCCCGCTGTTCGCTGACGTGACCAGGGTCTCGTTCAACCCGGCTTCGACGGTGAAGGCGATGCCCGGGCGAATCGGTTGGACCAGACGGACCATGCCGCCCGGAGCATTGCTGCGGGATTGCATCTGGAGGAAGCCCAGGTTGCCTTCCAGCCAGGCATCCTTCCACAAACCGACCGCCGCGCTGCCGCCGTACTGGTTGACGATTCTCAAATACGTTTCGGTCCAGGAGTTGGGGCCCAGGGCGGCTCTGTTCACGACGGCGTTGTTCAGGAAGCCGTGTGTGGCGAAACCGCCGACCCGGCCGCGGGGGAAGATGTAGTCGAGGGTGAGAGCGGCTTGACCCAGCGCTCCGCCCTTCTGATACTGGCTCAGGTTCACGTATTTGAAGCTGGCGAAGGTACCCGCCTGTATGTTGCCGAAGCGGTTGACCAGACCGACGTCGAATTGGCCTTCCTGCCGGCCCTCTATGCGGTTGGCGCCCCGATAGTACATGTATTCGCCTTGCGCCTGGAGGGCGTGCCGTTCACCGAACGTGCCAAAGTAGCGTCCGTTGCCGCTCACGCTGAGATTGCCGTACGTGGTCGGACCCAGGTTGATGGTGCCGATGGAGAACTTTTTGCTCTTCACCTGCTGGGCTTCGGCGTCATCAATGGCCTTCTTGGTGATTTCGGCGACCTGTCCGGCCGTCAAGGGCTTGGGCAGATCTTCCGGCTTCAGTTTGTTGGCGTTCACCTGGTCGCGTAGCGCGGCCATGTCGGACTTCAGCCGGTCATTCTCGCCTTTGAGATCGCGGATGGCCGCGAGGATCTCGTCAAGTTTGTCGAGTTTCTTGAGGATGGCGCTGCAACATTCTTCGAGCTTTTTCAGCCGGTCGTCGAGGGAAGGGATGACGTCACTGATGCCTCCGGCGGCGATGGTCCGGCCGTTGGCGTCGGTCACTGTCAGGACGACGCGGCGGTTGATAAACCGGCCCTCCCGGGTGCTGTTGGGCACCGAGGGAACACGTTTTCCTTGTCCCGAAGTCGTAAGCTGACCCGCGCCGGTCCCATATTTCACCAGGAAGCTTTTGACGGCATTCGCGCGTGCCAGTGCGAGTTTTTCGTTGTAGTCGATGGATCCGACATAGTCGGTGTGGCCTTCGACTTTGACTCGATAGTCCGGGTGTTGCTTGAGTAAATCCGCCAATCGCAGCAAGGAGGGATAACCGTCGGAAAGAATCGGCGAGTCGAACTCGAAGTTGATCTCTTCCCAGTCATCCTTGGTCGCCTTGGTCTCATTGCCTTGGGCTGAGAGGCAAGCGGCCAGCAGCAGGCCGAGTGCGATCAGCGACGCCCAGCGTCGCAAATACATCGATGGTCTCCTCCGTTCAGGTTGTAGGGTTGGAAGGTTGAGGTTTTCACCCTGAACATCCTCAAAACACAAGCAATTTGACTTCCAGGTTCCCGGAGATCCGGGCCTACACACCGTACCATTACCAGGAACCCTACCAGCATATCCTAAGACTGGGCTGGCTCAAACTCTGGCGACAGCGTGCCACAATGGAGACGGCAGATCGCCGGACGGGTGGTCGCTCCCGCAAGGGGGAGGAAAGTCCGGTCTCCGCAGGGCAGCGTGCCGGCTAACGGCCGGGGGGGACCGCTCAAAGCGGTTTTTACGGAAAGTGCCACAGAAAACGTACCGCCGGGGGCAACTCCGGTAAGGGTGAAAAGGTGCGGTAAGAGCGCACCGCGGACGGAGCAATCCGGTTCGGCAGGGTAAACCCCACGTGGAGCAAGACCAAATAGGGGAGGAGGGGCGGCCCGTCCCGTTGAACTCCCGGGTAGGTCGCTAGAGCCGGGCAGTAATGTCCGGTCGAGAGGAATGACCACTACCCGCAAGGGTACAGAAACCGGCTTACAGTCCGGCGATCTGCCAGTAACTACAGGGTAAAAGTTGCCCGCACCGAGTCGTTTTTCCCCAGCGAAGTGAAACGAAATTGGCCTGGCCGCGTCTTGGACGAAG
>CAZGUX010000120.1:0-16662 GCA_964529305.1 uncultured Solibacteraceae bacterium
CTGGGCGCGAGCGCGATGGTGTCCAATCTGCCCGCATCCACGTACATGCTGGGCCAGTTGTGCCCCCTGGTGCTCTCGTGGCTGGTGCCGGCCCGGTTAGGACGCGCGGTGGTCGTCTGGTCAAACGTCATTACGGCCGTTTTGGTCGGAGGAGTGTTCCTGACCCTGGCCTTCCCCTTCGGCACGGAGGTACGCATCAGCGCCGTCGTGCTGCAGGGGCTTCTGCAGGGGTTCTGCTCCTCGGCTTCGCAGATCTTCATGATCGCCTGCCTCCGCAGCGGAACGACGCCCGCGGGCCAGGCCCGGGCGCTTAAAACCACCTTCACCATCACTCCTCTCTGCGCGGTCGCGGGGTCCCTGGGCGCGCAGTTCATTCTCGATTCGGGGATACCCTCCGTGAAGTATCCTTACGACTTCGCGCTGATCCACCTGCTCGGGGTCCCGTGCCTCCTGTTGATCGCCTGGTTCAGCAGCCGCTACGCTTTGCCGGAGATCCCGGACGTGCCCCGCCAGCCGGCCAAGGAATTTTTTGGCGACAGCGCCAAGGCGCTGTTCAGCAGCCGTACGATGCTGGTCCTTTGGCTCGGCTACTTCCTCTGGTACGTCACCCTCAACGCCAGCACCAACTTCTCCCTCTATACCAAAGAGGCGATGGGCCGCGATCCAAAGGAACTGGCCGGCTGGATCATGGCCATCCGGTTCGGATGCAAAGCGGTCGGCGGCTTTCTCCTGGGAGCGATCGCCCTGAAGTTCGGCCTTCGGGCGAGCGTCATCACCTCTATCGTTCTAGTGGGCGCTGGGTGCCTGTGGGCCTGGGTCGTCCCGGGCGCGGGCTACCTGTTCAGTTTCGGTCTTATCGGCATGGGCGAGCTGGGCGGGGCCTACTTCCCCAACTACGTCGCTGCTTTGTCTCCAGTGGCACTCAGCGCCCGCAACGTATCCATCCTCACGCTCGCCGCGCCCCCATCGGCGATCGCCCCTCCCTTGCACGGATGGCTCACCGACCACTACGGGTTTGCCGCCAGCTTTGCGTTTGGCATCTTCACCGCGATTCTGTGCCTCTCGCTCTTTCGATTCGACCGCAAACCGGAAGCGAGCGGAAACCCATCGTTGTAGACGTTCGGCGGCCGTCGCGATCAGCGCGGCCCCGGCGTCTTCAGATATCATCTGGTCTCATGGAGGCTGCACTGTGACACGCCGCAACTGGCTGGCGTTTGCCGGCGCCGCGGGATTGTCCGCGCAAACGGCGCCTGAGAAGAAAAGTCCCACGGAAGCGCTGGACCTCCAGCGCAAAATGGAGGAGACGCTCGCCGGAAAACGTCCGTTCGAGCCGATGGCGTACCCCTACTTCTCGCCCGACTACAAGCTCCCCTTCACCCACATCGGCACGGAGAAGCAACTGTTCCTCGACAACTTTATGCTCGAGCACCTGGAGGGCGTCGAGCGGGTCGTGATGCGGCCGGAGAAAGCCTCCAAGCCGCTGATCGAATTCTCGGGGCTGCCTTGGGAAGAGACCGCGTTCAGCCCCGGCGTCAGCGCCGCGCTTTGGGATCCGGGCGACCGCAAGTTCCGCCTGTGGTACACGCAATCCCTGAGCGGCGATCCGTACAACACCGGCCAGGTGCTGTGTCACGCCGAATCGACCGACGCCCTGAACTGGCACAAGACCGTCAGCGACCGGGGCATTTCGTACCGCGACATCAAGGCCACTAACATCGTTCACGCCGACGATGTCTCCGGCACGGGGTTGGTTCTGAATCACGATCAAAGCGATCCCGCCCGGAAGTTTCTCCTGTTGTACGGGCCGGCGCTCGAGGCGCGCAAGAAGGGGGCGCGCTTTCTGTCGCGCGTTGCGGCCTCGGGCGACGGGTGGAAGTGGAACATCATCAGCCGCGATGTCGACCAGCGTCACCAGCACGAATCGCGCATCTTCTGGGACGACTCGATCCGGCAGTGGGTCGGCTACAGCCAGCACTCACACCACTGGCACTTCGGGCCGAGGATCCGCCAGGTGGGCCGCCAGACCAGCCCGGACTTCGTTCACTGGTCGCCCAAGGAAGTCGTCCTTTCGCCCGATTGGGACCCCACGATCGGCCCTGATCGTGAATTCCACGACGGCTCGGTCCGAAAGGTGGGCGGACTCTACATCGGCATCGTCGCCGAGGCCCACACGGAGCCGATCTGGAACTCACGGACGGAGAATGTGCGCGGCATGCACGCCGGTACGGTGTGGCGCGACCAGTTCCGGGTCAACCTGGCCCTGTATGTAAGCCGCGACGGGCGGCGCTTCACTCGCGCGCACGGGCCGGAACCGTGGGTGAACAACGGTCCCTACGGCAGCCAGGATTACGGATACGCCTGCGCCACCTGCGCCGGCGCTCTTTATCACGGCGGCAAGATGGTGATCCCGTACAGCGCGATTCCCATCAAACAGTGGACGCTGCCCCGCAGTGACTGGGCGCTGGTCCCCGCGGCCGCGAAGCAGGAATACGATCGGCTGCTGGCCGAGGCCAACCGCTACGGCGTGGGGCGCAACAGCAAACGGCTGAGACGCGCGGCCAGCGGACTCATCCTGCGCGAAGACGGTTGGGCGATGCTCAAGCCGGTCCGCGAGCAGGGTCGCGTTCTGACCAAGCAGTTCGTCTTTGAAGGCGGCGAGTTGCGGATCAACGCGGAGTGCGGCTTCGGCCGGATCCGGGTCGAACTGCTCAACCCGATGTTCGAACCTTACGAAGGGTTTTCCGCGGCCGATTGCGACCCTCTTCACAACGAAGATCCGAAGACGATCTGGCACACCGTGCGATGGAAAGGCAACGCCGATGTCCGTGCGTTGTGGAACAAGCCCGTCATGATCGCTTTCCATCTGCACGAGGCCGCCCTGTACGCCTTTCAGTTCGCCAACAGCCAAGGGAGTTAGGAACGATGACGACCCGAAGACGAGTCCTGCTGAGTCCGGGAGGCGCGTTGCTGGCCGCGACGGCCTCGGCCGCGGAAAAGGGCGCCCCGTGCAATTTCCAGTCGTCTTATATGACCTGGGACATCCCGCCGCGGAAAGACCCTCGGCCGTACGCGCGGCACAACACTCCGCTGGGGAACAAAGCCCGCATTGAAATCCAGGCGATCATCGACGTGACCGACCTGGGGAAGAGCACCACCGAGCGTTATGTCCTGATCGCGCCCTGCCGGACGGAATGGGTGTACGCCGACAAAGGGATGTTCCAGATTCCGAGCCGCGAGTACTGCAACATCTACTCGCTGAAGGAGCAGCGCGGCATGGGATCGGCCATCACCTTTGACGGGGTGGTCTCGAAAGGTGGTCCGGTCGGCGCCCAATTTCGTTCGCTGAAAATTGACGTCAAGGGCTTCAGCCGCTTCCGCGAGTTGAAAGATCCGGCCTCGATCAATCGCGCCATCGAGGCCAATTTTCCGCTGGTCGGGCGAACCGTGATCCAGGACGACGCGAAGAAGGAGCGGTATTCCATTGAGTATCCCATCCGCACGATGAACTTCCGGCCGGAGAACGGCTCCTTCCAGGTGGACACGGGCCCCTTGCTGGTTCCAGACAAAACCTCCAAGGCGGCCAAAGTGATCGACCGCCTGGAGATGGCCCATGTGGTGTACAAGTCGCTCGACTTCGCGGAGTTCATTCTCCGGCGTCCGACGCCGGTGAAAGACAAATCCGGCAAGGAACTGTACCAGACCCTGTACTACTCCGAGATCGCGGAGTGGAAGGCGGCCACCGTGATCCTCTCCGGGGAAGCCGCCTGAGCCAGAAAAAGGGGCCGCTTGGTTTGCGGCCCCGAACAGTTTTAGAACACCAGCCGGAAATCGAAGAAGATCGTCCTCGCCGGATTCCCCTGGGTCAGCGTCAACTGCCCAAAATTGGTCGCCGTCACGTTCAGGCTCTGCATCTGGGTCAGGAACGGGTGGTTCAGTGCGTTGATGGCATTCACTCGAATCTGCCCCTTGAGCCGTTCCATGATCGGAATGTCCTTTGCGAGGTTGAGGTCCCAGGTATCCAGATCCATGAACCGGACATCGGGGAAGCGCGTCGGGAAATTGCGCAGCGTGAACGGCGCCGGTCCCGCCACCTTCGGGAACAGTGAGGTGTCGAACCAGCGGAACATTCGATCCTTCCGGTCGGTCGTCAGCTTGGCGCTCCGGGCTTCCAGGGGTGCCGCGTTCGGGAAGTCCACCGGGAAACCCGATTGGTGGGTCACGTTCCATCCCAGCGTCCATCCGCCAAGGAACAGATTCACGACATACGGCATCCCGGAAACATACTTCCGTCCCTTGCCAAACGGCAGGTCGTAGAGTCCGATGACCGCGAGGCGTTGAGGGACGTCAAACGGAGTCAGCCGCTTGTCCAGAACGGTTTTGGAATAGTCGGTCAGGTTCACATCCTGCGCATTCAACAACTGCAACTGCTCCAGGGTTTTGCTGATCATGTAGTTGACCTGGATCGTGAACCCGGAGGAGAACCGCCGCCGCGCCTGGAGTTGCATGGAGTCGTAGCGGTTCTTCCCGACCGGCACATTGCTCAAGCTGAGGGGAAAGTGCGGGTAGGCGTACATCAGCGACTGGCGCGTGATGGTCGCTCCGTTCATCGCGCTGTTCAGCGGCAACAGGCCGCGGAAGGGGTTGGTCACCTGAGCCGAGTAGTAGGCCGGCGTCTGACCCAACTGGCTCGCAGGGATAAAATTCAGGCCCAAGCCTACAGGGAGCCCTGTCGAGAAGTTCCCAACGTAAGAAGCGTCCAGGGTGATGGCAAACGGGAGTTCGCGCTGAAAACCGGCCGAGATCATGTGCGACCTGGCCAGCCCGCGCGGGACGTAGTTCAAGCCCATCCCCAAACCCAGGTTCGTGCTGAGTCCCTGGCTGGATCCGATGGGGCGAATGAGAGATCCTCCGGCCAGAGGGTCGCTGATCCGCACGTTGGGGGTCAACCCGTCCTGCGAGGTGATGATGGGCGTACTCTGGCTGAAGCCCGTCGAGCCGCCGGCCTCGAAGGCGGAAATGCCTGTGTAGTAGAGCCCGTAGCCTCCGCGGAAGACCGTCTTCGGGTTGATCGTATAGGCGACGCCGACTCGCGGTTGGATATTGTTGCGGTCCGGGTCGAAAGCCGTTCTGGGCTGGCCGCCGACACCGGCAAACCTGGGTCCTCCGATCAGGTTGGCGCAGGCCGGGCAGTTCTCCACGCCGGGCGCGGCCTTCACCTGCGCGGCGATGGGGCTGGGCTGATCGAACGCGTAGCCTCGCAGCATGCGGTCGTACCGCTCGGTGGGCGGGCTCTCGTAGTCCCACCGCAGGCCGAGGTTGAAGGCGAGTTTGCGCGTGACCTTCCAGTCATCCTGGAAAAAGAGCACCCAGTATTTGTACGCGTGGGCGGGAGCAATCGGGATTGCGAACGACCCACCGCCGTAGCCGAGCAGTGCCGTCGCGATCTCGTCGCCCGAGACCGCGTCCGCCCGCGAAGGATCCGCCTGCGTCCAACTCTTGCCGAACGACAGGCTCCCGCTCGGCAGCCCCACCGTCAGGCGGTTCAACTGGTAGGCGCGAATCTCGGCGCCGAATTTCATGATGTGGCTGCGATACACCTTTCCCATGCTCGGCTGGACTGTGTACGTGTTGGAAGCGTTGAGATCGTCGATGGTGCCGGCGCCCTGCGCCTGGTAGAACCCGTAGTTGATGGCAGGATAGTGCCGGCCGGCGAACTGGTTCACCAGCGAGGAGGGCCATCCAAACGTCACCGGGTCGAAGTTCTTATTGCGGTCGCTGCCGGCCGTTTCCTCGAACCGGGCGAACCCGGCGCGAAGCGTCCAGGTCATCGTCGGGCTCAGCATCGCGGTCCAATCGAAGGAAGCCTGACGGCCTCCGTCGCCGCGCTTGTCGCGGTCGGGTTCCGCCGGGCTGTTCTCCCCAAACCGGTAAGCGCCGTTGCGATGTTGATCGGTGACCGTGTAGCGTCCGAAGAAGGAGTGCCGGTCATTCAGGCGGAAGTCCATGCGGCCGGCCCACTGCGCCGTCATGTCCTTCTGCTCTCCCTCATTCAGAAGATTCCGCTCGAGACCCGATGGGCCGGCCCCGGCGATGTTGGGATTGGGGTAGTAGCTCAACATCTTCGCTCCCACGGGATCGATCCGGGTGGCCGGGATCTGATTCGAGGTGAACGGAGTGCGGATAAACTGGCCTCCGGCGCCCGGCCGCGTGGTGAGCGGGTCGTAGACAATGATCGGCGCGCCACTGGCCGCACGCAGGCCGCTGAAGTCTCCGTTCTTCATCGCCACCGACGGTACGTTCGAATACTGAAAATACCTGGCGTCCCTGGGGCCCTTATCCCACGACAGCATGAAGAAGAGCTTGTCCTTTCCGTTGAACAGCTTCGGAATTGCGACCGGCCCGTTCACCTGAAAACCGTAATTGTGCAGGCGGGAAACCGTCTTGGTTCGGGCCAGATAGTTTTCCACCCACGTGTTGGCCCGCCACTTGTTGTCGGTGATCCGGTCGAACAGGACGCCGTGGAACGTGTTGGTTCCGGACTTCGTGATGATCGACACCACGCCCCCGCCGGTGTGACCGTACGCGGCGTCGTACATCGTGGTGAGGACCTGCAGTTCCTGTACGGTTTCGAGCGCTGGGACGGTGACGATCTCCTTGCTGGCGCGGTTGTCCGCCAAGCCGTCGATCAGCACTTCGGTGTTCCAGGCCCGGCCGTTGCCGCCCTGGCTGGCTCCGTTGATCTGCGGGTTGGCGTTGCCGATGCCGCTGCCAATGTCGAAGGAGTTTCCCTGACTCACCGCCGGCTTGTAGACACCCGGCATGGCAAACACGACCTGAAACATGTTGCGGCCGTTGTTCGGCATGTCCTCGACTAGCCGCTGTTCGACGACGCCTCCGCGCGAGGCCGACTCGGTCTGTAGAACCGCAGCCTCTCCGGTGACGGTCACGCTCTCGGCCAACTGGCCGACCTCCAGTTTGACGTCCAGACCCAGGCGGTCATTGACGCCTAACACAATGTCTTCGCGTACGAACTTCTTGAATCCGCTGGCTTCGGCGGTCACCCTGTACCGGCTGGGCAACAGAAAGGGGACCGAGTAGAAACCAATACTGTTCGTCACCACCTCAGTTTTCGTGTTTTTTAGAACGTCCGTTACCAGCACTTTCGCGCCGACCACCGCGGCGCCGGTAGCGTCCGTTACCGTTCCCCCGATGCTGGCGCGATACTCCTGCGCCCAGGCAACTCCGGCCAGCGTCGTGGACAACACGGCCACAAACGATAATCGTGTCATCGACATATTTGACCTCCCTGAAGGGAATCCGTACACACGGTTTTGCTCGCCCTATACTCTACACCCAGGTATTCGCGAGTGGAATCCCCAGATTGTTACTTTGCGGTTGCAGACCGCCTACCCTGAAATTGCAGACCCGTGTAGTTTCTGGACCGGGAAGTTGTTCGGCGAAACCCGTAAGCAAAAAGGCTGTTCTCTTCTACACTGGGATTTCCCGTGGAGCCCCATTCGGAACGAAGCGCCGCACTCGTTGGGATCAAGATCCTGCACACGGCGGTTTGGTTGTTCTTCGCCGGATGCATTGTGGCCATCCCGATCGCAGGCGCCATGCGTCAATTCCGATGGGCGGTTATTCTGAGCAGTCTGGTCATCGTTGAGTGCGCGGTGCTGGCGATGAACCGGGGCCGTTGTCCTTTGACGGATGTGGCCAGCCGTTATACGGAAGCGCGCGAGGACAATTTCGATATCTATTTGCCGCTGTGGCTGGCCCGGCACAACAAGCTGATCTTTGGGACGGTGTTCGCTGGCGGCGAATTGTTCGTTGCGGCGCGGTGGTGGCTTTCGTAGCTTCGGAAGAAGGAAGCTCTGCCGTGCGGCCGGGCCACAGGTGACGGGTCAGCGCGAGTGGCGGTAGATGAGGTCGAGAAGTTCTTCGTATACGACTTCGGCCTGGCCTGGGTCGCCGCCGCGCAGGGCCTCCGTCGCGCAATGTTTCAGGTGGTTGCGCATCAGCGCCTTGCCCACGCCGCGCAGAGCCTCGTGTACGGAGGCAATTTGCATCAGAATATCCGGACAATAGCGGTCTTCTTCGACCATTTTCTGCAAGCCGCGAATCTGTCCTTCAATCCGCCGGAGTCGCACCAGGTTTCCCGACTTGATTTCCGGATCCACTTCCACGGCTTTGCGGGGTTCGTCCTTCACAGCACACCCACAGGCCGAAATTGCAATGGGAAAATCGCTCATCGAAAGCTCCTCAGCCGCAGACTATTGGATACCACGCTGACCGAACTGAAGGCCATGGCCGCGCTCGCCAGGACCGGACTCAACAGGATCCCGAAGGCGGGGTAGAGGACTCCGGCCGCCACCGGGAGGCTTACGACGTTGTACAGGAAAGCCCACAGAAGATTCTGCTTCATGACGGCCAGGCTGCGCCGCGCCAGGCGGATCGCGGAGCCGACCAGTTCCGGGTTTGCGCGAAGCAGAACCATGTCTCCCGCATCGGCGGCAATGTCCGAACCGGAACCCATGGCGACGCCAAGGTCGGCGGCAGCCAGAGCCGGAGCGTCGTTGATGCCGTCGCCGACCATGGCCACGCGGTGGCCGGCCTCCCGCAGTTCACGAATCACCCTTACTTTTCCCTCAGGCAGCAAACCGGCGCGCACATCTTTAATGCCGCACTCGGCGGCGATGGCGCTGGCCGTGTCCGCGCGATCGCCGGTAAGCATCACCACCTCCATGCGATTTTCGCGGAACCATGAGACCGCCGAGGCCGCCTGGGGCCGAATGGGGTCGGCGATGCCGAGCACCGCAACCGCCCGATCATCCACGGCGACGAAGACCGGGGTTCCACCCGCCGCCGCGATCCGTCGAGCGATCGGTGAAAGCTTGGCTACTTCGATGCCCCGCGACTGGAACAGTTGCTCCGTCCCGGCCAGAACCCGCCTGGAACCGACTCGACCCTCGGCGCCCATCCCCGGATGGGCCGTCAAATCGACCGCGGATCCTATGGGCGCGCCCCGATCTTCGGCGGCGTGAACAATCGCCGTGGCTAGCGGGTGCTCAGAAAGCTTCTCGAGCGATGCCGCCAGCCCGAGTACCTCCAGGTCCGTCAACGCGCAACCCTCCGCGAGAGCGACCTCGGTCACAGCCGGCCGGCCTTGCGTCAAGGTCCCGGTTTTGTCGAGGACGACCGTGTCGATGTGACTGGCTCGCTCCAGAGCACCTCCCCCTTTGACCAGGATCCCGAGTTCCGCGCCCTTCCCGGAGGCCACCATGGCCGCGGCTGGAATCGCGAGGCCCATGGCGCACGGACAGGCAATCATCAGGACCGCGACTGCGGCGTTCAAGGCCCGCAGGGGTTCCCGGTCCACCAGATACCAGACTCCGAACGTCACGAGAGCCAGGCACAGCACGACGGGGACGAAGATCGCGCTCACGCGGTCGGCCAGATTCTGGATCGGCGCCCGCGTGCTTTGCGACTCGCGCATGATTTGCACAATGCGGGCGAGGACACTATCCTCACCAACCGCCGTCGCCCGATAGCGGAAGGCCTTGGTGGTGTTCACGGTTCCGCCGATCACGTGGTCGCCCGGCTTGTGGTCGACGGGCAGCGGTTCACCGGTCAACATCGACTCATCAATGGCAGTGACACCCGCCAGGATGACGCCATCGACCGGAACGCGTTCACCCGGCCGCACCAGCACCACATCACCGGCAGCGACCTGCTCGGCCGGAATCTCGCGGTCGATCAGGTTTCGCTGGACTCGGGCGGTTTTGGGCTGGAGCGCCGCCAGTTTTCGCAGCGCGGCGGACGTCTGCCCTTTGGCTTTTGCCTCGAGCCAGCGCCCGGCCAGAATAAACCCCAAAATCAGAATGACCGCCTCATAGTAGACGTCCGCGCCGAGGCCGCGAGAAAGGAACACCTCGGGGGACAGTGTCGCCGCGAGGGAGTACACAAAGGCGGTGCCGCTGCCCATGGCAATCAGGGTGTTCATGTCGGAACTGCCGTGCCGGGCGGAAGCCCACGCGCGAACGAAGAACTGGCGGCCGCCGGTTGCCAGAACCACGACCGTGAGCGCCAGAAGTCCGTACCGGAGAACCGGAGCCGGAATCAGATATAGCCACGGCATGGCTGCGCGCAACGCGGGTTCGAGCCATGACATGGTCCAGCGCATCAGCGGATCCGCGGCGTGGCCGCCGTGGGGAGACATCAGGGGCATGGAGGCCAGCATCGCCGCCCCGCCCGCCGCCAAAGTTGCTAACGCCTGCCGGCGCAGGAGGCGCTCGCCGGCCTCCTCCTTCTTTTCGAGCGCGAGTTGCTGCTCCACGACGTGGGTATCCCGACCAGGCAACTCGGCGCCGTAGCCGGTCGCCTTGACCGCGGCAACCATGGCCGCCGGCCCCGTCCGCTCCGGGTCGAAATCAATCGCGGCCTGCCCGGTGATCAGATTCACTTGGGCATCCGTCACTCCCGGCACCTTGCGAAGAGCTTCCTGCACATGGGATTGGCAGGAGGCACAGGTCATTCCCTGAATCGTCACGGTCAGGTGCTGAGCCGTCTTGGCTGGCATTGGGATACCCTCACCCCCTATTATTTGATACCCTACCCCCCTATGTCAAGCGTTGTTTTTGGCACCCAGCACGGTGCCAGGCACGTCCGAGAAATCCCTGGAGCGGGAAACGAAGTCAGATCACCCGCGTCTCTAGGTAAGGTAGAACTCCAGCGGACGGCCCGGCCGGAAGGCGCTATACTCTACCCAAGGACAGGTATTGCCGGATGGCAACACGAAGACGCTCCGTTTTGTTTTACCCGCTGATTATTGTCGGCTGCTCGCTGTTGGGCGGCCTGTACGGACCGCGCGTGGAGGTGGCGGCGGCAGCCGGGGAAGAGGATGAGATCCGGTCGAGCGTGCGGCAATTTACGCGCGTCTACGCGACGATCGAGGAGAACTTCGCAGACCCGGTGAACCCCGACAAAGCCATCTATAAGGGCGCCATCCAGGGGATGTTGCGGACGCTGGATCCGCACTCGAACTTCTTTGACCCCCGCGACTTCCAGGTTCTGCGTGAAGAGCAGAAGGGTCACTATTACGGCGTGGGAATGACGGTTGCCGAGCGGAATCATAAGACGATCGTGATCGCGCCGTTTACCGGCTCGCCCGCCTATCGGGCTGGCATCCGCCCGGGCGATGTGATCATGGAAGTCAACAGCAAGTCCACCGAGAACTTGTCCACCACCGAGGTGGCGGACCTGTTGAAGGGACCGCGCGGCACCCAGGTCCTCATCCTGATCGCACGGGAAGGCAACGAGAAGCCGATCACGTTTACGGTGATCCGCGACGAGATTGCGCGGAACAGCGTCCAGGACGCGTTCTGGGTCCGGCCCGGCGTAGCCTACATCGACATCGAGCACTTCAACGAAACCACCAGTTCCGAAGTCGAGACCAACCTGCGCAAACTGGGCGAGCCCAACATCAAAGGCCTGATCTTGGACCTCAGGGAGAACCCCGGCGGTTTGTTGAACGAAGGCGTCGCGGTGGCGGACAAGTTCCTGCGGAAGGATCAGACGATCGTTTCACACCGCGGACGCGCCTCGGCCGAGAAGCCGTATGTCGCGCGGCGGGGCAATCGCGGCTACGAGTATCCGATCGTCGTGCTGGTCAACCGGTATTCGGCCTCCGCGGCGGAGATCGTCGCCGGGGCATTGCAGGATCACGATCGCGGATGGATCCTGGGCGAGAATACGTTCGGCAAGGGCTTGGTCCAGACGGTGTACCCTCTGCCGGAGAACACGGGCTTGGCGTTGACGACCGCGAAGTATTACACGCCCAGCGGACGGCTGATCCAGCGCGACTACTCCAGCCAGTCGTTCTTTGACTACTACAACCACAAAGACCTGGAGACAAAGAACCTGCAGGACGTCAAGATGACCGACAGCGGCCGGACGGTTTACGGCGGCGGCGGAATCTCCCCCGACGAGAAGTTCGAGACGCCCAAGCTCAATCCGTTCCAGATCCGGATCATCAGCAAGGCGACGTTCTTCAACTTCACCAAGCGGTATTTTGGAAACAAAGAAGCGAAGCTGCCGCCCAATTGGGCGCCGGACGCCGCGATCATCGAGGAATTCCGGAAGTTCCTGGGCACCGAGAAGGTGGAGTACACGGAAGCGGAGTTCACGGAGAATCTGGATTGGGTGAAGCGGTTCCTGCGGCGGGAGATGTACATCACCGCTTTCAGTCTGGATGATGCCCGGCGCATCATGGTGGAATCCGATCCGATCGTCGAGAAGGCCATTGATTCGATGCCGAAGGCGAAAGCGCTTCTGGAAACGGCGAACAAGAAGATGGCGCAGCGGCTGTCGAGGTAACCATCGGACTGTCTCAACCCGATCCCATTCCAACCCCCCAGGTGACGGTGCTCGACGCCGGGGGGCAATACTGCCATCTCATCGCGCGGAAAGTCCGCGAGCTGGGCATCTATGCGGAGGTGCGCCCCAGCAACGCCCCCGCCGAAGAGTTGCGCGGGCGGAAAGCGCTGATCATTTCGGGCGGGCCCAACAGCGTCTACGATCCCGGAAGCCCCAGTGTGGACGCGCGGATATTCGATAGCGGCGCGGGAGTGCTGGGCATCTGCTACGGCTTGCAGTTGATGGCTCATCTGCTGGGCGGTCGGGTGCAGCCCGGCAAAAAGGGAGAGTACGGCCTGGCGACCCTGGAGGTCGGCGCTTCCGGCGATCTGCTCGCCGGCACGGAAGACCGCCAGCAGGTCTGGATGAGTCACCGCGACCTGGTCGAAGGCGTACCTGCCGGGTTCACGGCCTTCGCGAAAACCTCCACCTGCCCCGTCGCGGCCATGTCGTCTCCGGAACGGCGCCTGTACGGCGTTCAGTTTCATCCGGAAGTGATCCATACACGGCGGGGGAAAGACATCCTGTCGAACTTCCTGTTCCGGATCTGCGGCTGCACGCCGGACTGGGATCCGGCCCACCGTCTGGCCGAACTCGAGCGGGAGATCCGCGGGGCCGTGGGCGAACGCAACGTCTTCTTCTTCGTCAGCGGCGGAGTCGATTCCACGGTGGCGTACCTGCTGTGCCTGCGGGCCCTCGGCGCGGAACGCGTTCGCGGGGTGTACGTGGACACCGGCCTGATGCGGGAAGGCGAGACCGAAACCGTCGAGCGGATGTTTTCCCGGTTGGGCGCGGGTACGTTCTCGGTGGAACATGCCCAGGAACGGTTTCTCGGCGCACTCGAGGGCGTCGTGGAGCCGGAGCGCAAACGGATGATCATCGGCGCCGAGTTTCTGCGCGTACAGGAAAGCGTCGCGGCCCAGTGGCAACTGCTGGATGGCCATTGGGTGTTGGGCCAGGGCACGATCTACCCGGACACGATCGAGTCGGGTGGAACGGCGCAGGCGGCGACCATCAAGACGCATCACAACCGCGTGGAAGGCGTGCAGCGGTTGATCGAAGAAGGCCGCATCGTCGAACCCCTGCACTCGTTCTACAAGGACGAGGTCCGGCAGATCGGGCGGGAACTGGGCGTGCCGGCCGACTGGCTGGAGCGTCATCCGTTTCCCGGCCCTGGCCTGGCAATTCGCTGCTTGTGTTCCGAGGCCGATTACGATCTACAGCAGGTGCCCGAAGGCTGGATCGTTCCGGTTCACTCGGTGGGCGTGCAAGGCGACTCGCGCTCGTACGCGCCGGTCCTGGCCGTCAATCGGCCGGCGGACGCGCACGTGAAATCGGAGGCGACGGAACTGGTCAACCGGATCGCGGGAATCAATCGCGTCATCGCGTGTGTGAAGTCGACCTCTCCCGTGGGCGCGATGAAGGTGCGGAAATCCGCGATGTGCGGGGAACGTCTGGGACGCCTGCGCCGCGCGGACGCGGTGGTGCGGCGGTTGTCGCACTCGAGCGGGTTCGATCAGCGGATCTGGCAGTTCCCCGTGGTCCTGATACCGGTGGGCACGGCCGACCGGCCGGACTCGGTGGTGCTGCGTCCGGTGGATTCGGTGGACGGGATGACGGCGGAGTCGGTGCTGCCGCCGGCGGAACTGGCGAACGTGATGGCGTCGGAACTGCTGGAGATTCCCGGAGTGTGCGGGGTGTTCTTCGATCTGACCAACAAGCCGCCTGCGACCATCGAGTGGGAGTAGGGCGGCTGTTCGGACGAACGAATCACGTCTGCCACTCGCCCGAGCGGTCCCGCAGGTCCGATCCGAACCGCGGCCGGAAGGCCGCGGACACGGCGTGCCCCCGCGAGTTACCCGGTCCCGAGCCCGCAGTGCCGGAGCAGCGTTGGTGGAGACAGACGTTTTCCTCGCCGCGGACGGGCTTTCCCTAAGTGTGTCGAATCAGCGGCTGTTTCGGAGGGTCTCCTCAAGGAGGAAGTGGCAACTTGTCCCTGTTTCATCGGAGCACCGTCTTTTGCGAGTGCCTCGACTTAGCAAAGAGTTCAACCGTATGTACGCCAAGACCGGGCGTCCGTCGATCCCGCCGGAGCGCCCGTTCCGGACCGTGTTGCGGCAGATCTTCTATTCGATTCGCAGCGAGCGGATGCTGATGGAGCAACTCGATTACAACCTGCGGTTCCGCTGGTTTGTCGGCAGGGAGGTCGACGAGCCGGTGTGGAATCACGCGGTGTTCAGCAAAAACCGTGAGCGGTCTACGTATGCCGCGATTGGACCTTGACAAGCACGATCGGAAGGCGCATATTTCTGAAGGACCTCCCGAAGCATCGGCTGGATGAGTAGTCCTCAAACTATCCAGGCGCTCTCGCGGAGCGAAATGCGCGAATTGAGGGAATATCCTCACTCAAAATGTTCGCCTTGACCCTGACCTTAGCTAAAAGACCTTCGAGATTATTCAATAGCGCAGAGTTACCGCTTTCGAGTCGTTTTCTCGTGTAACAGTTTGACGGGCTTCGAGACCCGTAAAGGAGAGGATATGAAACGGATTCTTGCTGCGTGTTTCTTGGCGATGTTTGCGGCCGTGCTTCCCGCCCAGACACCGCGCGTCGTCGTCCTCGACATGCTTCTCGAGAACTCGGTCAGCTATCACTTCGATGTCGCGGACGCGACCAAGAGGGGAATCGATCCCGGCCCTACAACAGTTGACGTTTCGAAGCTCGGGCCATTCAATCAGTCCTGCCAGATGGACGACATTGTCGAAGTGAACGGCAAGCCCGCGAAAGCGATCCATTTCGTGTGTGCCTACCGCATGAATTTCAACCCGAATCCGCAGTCAGGCCAGGCCGTTGCCGATTCCGCATTCAGCAACCCCTTCCCAAACTGCAATTGGGAGTTGCTATCCAAGGACGGAAGATTCGTCGGCCGGCTTGTGGACGGCGGATTCTTCCCGCATTCCATCCTGGGAGGCGCCGGGGCATACTACGGAGCACACGGCGAGCATCATTTCACCTCGCTGGGTCCGGTCCGGGCCGCTTCGGTCGCCGAGGATCCGTCGAAGCGGAGGACGCACCCTGGTGCGGGACGCTATCGCGTGCATTACTACCTGGTTCCGCTCTACTACCCGGGCGTCGAAGTCACCCCTCAAGGTCCTTCTGTCTACCACGCGGACTTCTCGCTGGTAACTCCGGAGAATCCTGCTCACGCCGGCGAGACGCTGGTGATTCGCGCCAAGAATCTGGGACCGACCACACCATATACGTTTCCGGGCCAGGCGTTTCCCAAATGGACGGGGGAACCGCTGCCGGAAGTGAACTCCGACGTCGAAGTCACAGTTGGCGGAAATCCTGCCGACGTTCTGCTCAAAACCGGCTGGCCCGGTGAAGTGGGGGTGTATCGCGTCGATGTTCGAATGCCCGCGGCCGCCGTCAGCGGCAAGGCCGCGCTGCAACTGACGGCTGCCTGGATTCCGAGCGAGGAGGTCCAGATCGCCGTGAAATGATGCCGTCCACCCGCCCGCCGCAAGCGTACAACTGTGCCCGCTGCCGTGCTGCCTGAAGTCGCGTCGCGGATCTGAGTCTCCACGCCGCCTTCCTTCCAGGGCGGCAGCGACCACCGATCCTCGCGCAGCGTCCGCATTCCGTTCCGTTGCGCCTCCATAACCGGCGAACCGCACCCGACGCGATAAACTGAAGTTGGAGTCATGACACACAAGATCACCGCCGGCACCGTCGAACACAATTTCGATCAGATCCTTCAGCGTGCCCTCGAACACAAGGACCGTTTCATCGTCGAGCAGAATGGTGGATGGGGACAGACGGAACTGTCTAAGACTGCTCCAGCTATCTGATCTGATCAAAGCCGGTTCCGGTTCCTCGGCTTCAACGTGGAGAGAACACGCGTCTGCACCCACCTGACCCCGTTTTTCTGGTAGTCTGTATCCCGGGGGCGGAAAGCCTGCGAAAGCCACCCAGTTTCCCGATCAACGAGTTGTGGAGAATCAACGAGTTGTTTCGAAATGGGATGACCGTCCCCAGCTTTTCACAGGCGATCATGGGACCCGCGATCGCAACTGGGATGAAAGTCGCCGCCCCTAAACCAGGGTCGAAAAACCAGGAAAAACCAGGGTCAGGTGGGTGGACTGGGGCACCCTGGTGAGACCAAGAAATATGGGGACAGTTGCTGTCCGCTTGGACTGTACCACACGTTAGTCGTTGTCCCCGGCGAGGGCGCAGCCCGAGCGCCGGGA
>CAZGUX010000121.1:0-26072 GCA_964529305.1 uncultured Solibacteraceae bacterium
TGCCGCCGTTGTTGGTGATGCCCGCGATCGTGGCCAGGTAGGAACCACCCACATAGACGTCGAGGGTCGGGATGCAAGACGGGCAGAGTATCGAGCCTGCCCATGACGGAACCGTGCTGCCGGCGGCCAGTGCCGCCAATACGAAGAACCTCAAGTGGGACTCCCTCGGGTAGTTGATCTTCTCCAGCGTAAAGTCCCGAGCGACTCCCGTCAAGTTACATTAAAGGCTAATAGCTTGCCTGATGGTAAGGGGTACCTTACACTGGACCGAGTGAGACTCGGTGCGAGGCCGTGGCTGGCCGCGTGGGTTCTGGCGGCGACTGCAGCGGCTCATCCCGATCCGGAAGCCGGGTTTCCCTTCCTCCGGTACTATTCCCCGAAGGTCTACAATGCCCAGGGCCAGATGTGGTCTGTCGTCCGTGACCGGCGGGGTGTACTCCTTTTCGGCAACAACGAAGGGATCCTGGAATACGATGGCGTCGCCTGGCGGTTGATCCCTAGCGAGACGGAACTTACCGGGGTTCGCGCCCTGGCGATGGACGCCAACGGGCGAGTCTACGCCGGGGCGCGAGGCGATTTCGGCTATCTCGAGGCGGACGGCAACGGCACCCTTCGCTTCATCAGCCTGAAAAAGCGCCTACCCGCGGCCGAGCGCCAGTTTCAGGACGTATTGTCCGTTACGGTCTTGGGAGAGAACGTCTATTTCTCGACCAACGGCCGCTTGTTCCGGCTCACCTCCTCGGGCGAATTGACGGTGGAACGGGGGCCTGGCCGGCTGACACGTGCCTATGCCGCCGGAGACGAGCTGTATTTGAGCGTCACCGCGGTAGGCCTGATGCGATATCAGCCCAATCAGTGGCAGAAGGTTCCCGGAGGAGAACGATTCGGCCAGGTCCGCGTGAGTTGCGTGCTGCATCCGGAAGGCGGTTCGCTGTTGGTCGGCACGATTGACGGGTTCTATCAGCAGCGCGACGGCCGGTTCGAGCCCTGGCCCAACGAAGCGTCCGACTTGCTCAAGAACGCTCAGATCTACTCCTGCGCGACGACTCCGTTCGGCTTGGCCGTGGGCACCCTGCAGAGTGGAGCCGTGATGCTCGACCGCAAGGGAGGACTCATCGGCGCGCTCAATCCGAGCGCGGGACTCCCCACCAGCGTCGCCAGTTTCGTGATGGCCGACCCGGAAGGGGGTCTCTGGATCACGACGGATCAGGGCGTTCTGCGCGTGGAAGCGCCGGCGCCCCTCTCTTTTTTCGACAACAGTTCGGGATTGAAGGGGCTGGTCTCCTCGATCGCGCGTCATGAAGGGGCGATCTTCGCCTCGACGATCCATGGCCTGTTCCGGATGATTCCCGCAACCGCGCAAACCCCCGCCAGCTTCGAGGCCGTCGCGCAATCGCAGAAGCAAATCTACTCTTTGCTTTCCACCCGCGGAGGACTGCTGGTGGGTGGAACGGATGGCATCGACGTGGTTCGCGGAGGACGGACCGAACGGGTGTTGGCTGGGGAAACCGTTCGGGACCTGGTGCCTTCGCGCAAGGATCCGAGTCTGGTTCTGGTGGCCGCCGGCGGCGGGTTGCGGACCCTCCAATGGGACGGCAGCCGTTGGCGGGTGAGCGAGCGCGTGCCGGGCGTGCGCCAGGTGCTGCGGAGGGCGGCCGAACAGCCCGATGGCCGTTTCTGGATCGGCAGCGACTTTCAGGGCGTCCTGCGCATCGACTTCTCCAAGGTTCCACCCGCAGTGGAATCGTTCGGCAGCGAAGCCGGCCTGAGCGAGAAGTGGACCTACCCGTTCGTTGCCGCCAACGACGTAGCCTTCACTACTGCTCGCGGACCGTTGCGCTTTGACGAGAAAGTAAAGAAGTTCGTACCCGCGCTGACGGATGTGTTCACCCGGTATCCCGAAGCTCCCCTGCTCATGACCGAGGCGCCCGACGGCGGCATCTGGACCAGCGCCAAGTCGTACAACGGTGTGTTGCGACGCGCGGGCGGAGGTTACGAATGGGATCCCAATCCTCTCCGCCGCGCCGCTTTGAGCGAGATCTACGCCATCCTGGCCGAAAACAACGGCGTGATCTGGGCCGGTAGCGCGGAAGGATTGGTCCGGTACGACCCGCGGATCGTGCGGCCCTCGCCGGCGCCGGGAGTGCTGATCCGCCGCGTGAGTTCGCTTTCCACCGGCAAGGTCTTCTTCGACGGCGGGTTCACGGAGTTCCCCGAAATCACCCTCCGGTACTCCAACAACGCCCTACGTTTCGAAGTGGCGGCCTCGTCGACCGCCGACGAGACCCGAAATGAATACCGCTACCAACTGGAGGCCTTCGATGAACGTCCGTCACCGTGGACGCTGGAGAATCGCCGGGACTACACCAATATTCCGGAGGGCGCTTACAGCTTTCGGGTCGAGGCCCGAAACCTCTACGGGCGGGTGAGCCGTCCGGCACGGTTTTCCTTTCAAGTCCTTCCGCCCTGGTATCGCACCTGGTGGGCCTACGCGACGTACCTGCTGGCATTCGGTCTCCTGCTGCACCAGACCATCCGCTGGCGGCTACGGGCCGTGGAAGAGCAGAACCGCCGGCTTCAGCTTCTGGTGGACGAGCGGACCGAAGAGATCCGTCAGAAATCCCTCGAACTCGAGAAGACCAATGTCGAATTGACCCGCACCAACAGCGAACTCGAACGGGTCAACCAGGAAAAGAACGAGTTCATGGGCATCGCGGCGCACGATCTGAAGAACCCGCTGGGCGCGATCCGCGGCTACGCCGAGATGATGCAGGAAGACGCGTCCGACCTGGAGGCGGACGAGGTTGGCGAGTTCGCCGGAAAGATCAAACGCAGCGCCAACCTGATGTTCGACCTGGTGTCGAACCTGCTCGACGTCAACCGCATCGAGCGGGGACAGATGCAGGCCTCGCTGGCGCCGTGCGACATGGGGGACGCGGCGCGCCGCTCGGTGGAGACGTTCCGCGAGCGGGCAGAAGCCAAGCAGATTACGATCCATATGAATGGAGACGTCACTCCGCTGGTGCTGGCCGACGCGGGCCAGTTGATGCAGGTGCTGGACAACCTGGTGTCGAACGCCGTGAAGTATTCCCCACCGGGGAAGAACGTCTGGGTCCGCTGCTGGGCGCAGGAGCGGACGGTTCGTTTCGAAGTTCGCGATGAGGGGCCGGGTCTCACTGAGGAAGATCGCAAGCGGCTGTTCCAGAATTTCGCGCGGTTGAGCGCCAAGCCCACCGCGGGCGAGCACTCCACGGGGTTGGGTCTCGCGATCGTCAAACGGCTGGTGGAGCAGATGAACGGTCGCGTCTGGTGCGAGAGCGAGCCAGGAAAGGGCGCGGCGTTTCTGGTGGAATTGCAGCAATCGAGCTGATGTTCTACATTGCCCGCTTTTTCGGAGCTATCGAGGGGTGTACGGGGCCTGAATGCGGTACATGATAAGGTAAAGGTGGCGTGGGAAGCCTGGAAAAACTGATTGTCGATCTAAAAGACAGCCTGGAACGGGAACTGGCCGGCCTGAGGCACGATGTTCAACAGGGAATCGTGCAACTCAACGGTCGCTTTGACACGCAGGCAGTGCGGCTAGAACGTCATGCAGGCCTTTGGCAAACTGGCGCGCGATGGAGCAGTCGCATGGACTCATGGGCGGAAAAAGTGGATGCGGCCCTCGAAGTGAAGGATCGCGAGATCGCTGAATTGCGCGAGCGCCTGCAGCGTCTTGAACGCCGGTCCGCGTAGGGCCACCGGCCAACACGCCGGAGTCAACTCGCACTTGAACGAGCGAAGACTGATCCTCAACCCCTTGACCGTTGATCGAGAAAACTACGAGCCAGAGAGGGAATGTGCGAAGTCTGACCGGGATTGGCCAGTACGCAACACCAAGACTACCAGCTTCAAGACTTTCAAGAACACGCCCGCCTTTTGACGGGTCAGTCGAGGCAGGGGTTGACGATGGTCAGGCCGCGCATCCGCGAGAAGTCCCTATCCGCTGACCACAATTCGCGCACGCCGCTCGCGCGGCAGATGGCGTGAATCCGGGCGTCATGTACCTGGGCTCCCGTTAGTTTCCCGCCCAGGAAGGTCGTTCGCAACTCGCCCCAGTACCCGGTTGATTCGGCCAGCAAGCGCAGGGTCGGTGATTCCATCCAGATCTCCACCTGTAGAATCGCGACTTCGGGCGGGCTCGGCCGTTTGAAGATCCTTGGATTGGTCGAAACCGAAAGGAACTCGTGCACACAGGGCCAAGGGATTCCCCAAGGCGCGGTTCCCTCGGCTAAGCGCTTCATGGCCAAGGCGGCTGCTTTGTGATGCGGCGAGTCCTGCCGGTGAGCGTAAACCAGAACGTTCGTGTCCACCGCGGTCATGGACGGTGAGCGCCACCTTGGTCCTCATAGCAGCCCGTGGCAGAAATGCCTCATCCGCCGTGGCGAGGCGATCGGCCGCGAAATCCGGATTCAGGCTGCCAACTCGTCCTGGCGGCCAGAGGCCGCCCGCTCAGGCTGTCGGCCAGTGGACTCCCACTCCGCCGCGTAGACGGCCATTACAAGGATTTGGGCGAACAAAAGGCGATCCTGGACCCCTTGGAGGCTTCTCGGCTTGCCCATTCCATGCGCTTTCCGGATCATCAGCGCGAGGTTGAAGCCCACCGCGTGAATCAGCAGCCGCTTCAGGATGTTGTCCGTCTTCCTCAGGTGGGTTCGCCGCATCCCGCCCGTTTCGTACAGGTGGGCGAAGCTGCGCTCCACCAGTTCCGACCGCGCCTTCTGCAATTGCTTCCCCCGCCGGCCTTGCACCCTCCGTCGGTTGGCGTACACCCGCGCCTGCTCCCTTTGCCGGCCCCGCCATTTCCGCCGCCCCCGCTGCGGCTCGGGAATGTAGGTTCTCACCGACTCCTGATGCAGCTTCACCAGCGTCGCGCCACTGTGGTAGCCCTTGTCGGCCACCACCTCTTCCACCCCTCGCTCATTGACCTGTTGCGCGTTGGCCTGGGCTTCGGCCAGCGTCTCGTGCAGCGTTGTCGTGTCGCCCTGATCGGCGCCCTGCAGCGTCACCGCCACCACCGCGCCGCTGGCCAGATCCACCGCGTGCTCGGCCTTGTGCGCCAGATGCGTGCGACCGTCTTTCATCTTCGCGATGCGCGCGTCCGGATCGCTCGGGCTCGTCCACTCCTTGTTGCTGGCCTTCTTCTTCCGCTTGCGGTCCATCCGCGCCATCTGCTCGCGCGTCGGGTTCTCGATGCCCTCGGCCTCGGCCAACTCCTTCAGATACTCCTCGTACTTGCGTCCGTCGTCTCGCCGCCGGATCGAGCGCATCGCCGCGTTGGCTTCCAGCGTGGTCGCGTCGATGGCCACCGTCTGCGCCTCCAGCAGGCCCGCCGAGGCCAGCACCTGCACGCACCACCGGAACACCGCCTTGTGCGACTCCAGCGTGTACAGCCGCCTCGTGCGCGAAATCGTCGAATGATCCGGCGTTTGCTCGGTCACGCCGAAGCCCAGAAACTCCCGCAACGACAGGGAATCGGCCACTCGCCAGGCGATGCCGCGTTCGCTGTCGATGCCCTCGCAGTACCCCACCAGCAGCAGCCGGAAGTAGACGCCAAGCGCCAGGCTCGGCCGCCCCTTGACCGGCCGGTAGAATCGCTGGCACAGATGCTCCACCTTGCGGTCGAAGTTGTTCTCGCCCAGCACCGCGTTCATTTTGGCGTAGAAGGGATGCGCCGCCGACTTTGCGATCTCATCGGTGCGCACCCACAGCGCCTGCTGCTTCGGCTTCCGCCTGCCCATCGCCATGAAACAATTGTTCCACGAAATGTTTCAGCGGCAAAGTACTTTGTTGGACTTCTACCACGGGCTGATAGGCCAGCGCCGTAAGGTCTGTCCACTTCACACCGGCTTGAAGCCCCCGGCCGTTCCGGAAACTCCCGTCGCGAAGACGAAACGGCCTGGACGCTGTCTTGGTTCGAGCTTCGACAACCGAGCGCAGACCTTCCTCGATAAGAACCCGGAAGCTGAGTCCCTCTTTGGCGGCAAGAGCCTTCGCCTGTTTGAACAGAGGATCCGCGATTTCAACGGTCGTCTTCACCGGACCCATATTACCATACCATCAAGATGGGAGATATGGGAGAGACGCGTTGGCGAAGGCGATGCGCCGCCCGGCCTGGGCAGTTGATGCGGATCGGACAGTCTGTAGGCTTGGACTTTTCGCTATTCTCAGCCGCATGGGTAGACCGGTAACCTTGCTCGAACGGTTATGCGGCCACGCAATGTCATTCGGCGCTCAATCGTTTGAGACGGAGCGCGCAGACGGCCGGCAAAGGGCGTTCGCGCAAATCGACGGCGCCCGCACACGGATCGCGAATTTCGAGGACTCCCGCGGCGATGCGAAAGAGTTGCGAGCCAATCTCTACGCCGCCGCCCAGAAACCCGTTCGCACGGTGATCGGCGGAAAGGTTTACATTCTCCATGTCCGCGTTTTCAAGAGTTTTGGCAAGGACGCCTTCGAGGTAAGGATTGATCCGGCGCCGAAACTCGATCCGTCCGTGGCGCCGCCATTCACCGCAAAACAGGGTCAGTATCTGGCATTCATCCACTACTACACCAAGATCCACCGCTGCCCGCCAGCGGAGTCGGACCTACAGTACTACTTCAGGGTTTCCCCTCCTTCGATTCACGAAATGATCAAAACCTTGGAGCGCAATGGGTTGATCGAAAAAGAACCTGGACGGGCCCGCTCCATTCGCCTGCTTGTACGACCGGAGCATCTGCCGCGATTGGAGTAGTACGCTGTGAGGCCAACAGACTGACGAGGTGTGGGAGTGGCTGGGGGTCGACACCTCGACAGGCCTGGACACGCGGCTACTCTTCCCCAACATGGGTTTGCCCAGATGCGGCGTGAACCACGGTAGAGCAGGGGAGTATTCACTTGGCCAATCGCATCTCTCAGACGAAACCACTCATGCTGGCCATAGAGCGTGTTGAGAGATTCGGCCGCCGCCAGCGTAGCGGCCGCCGCGAGCACAACTATGGCGGACCTCATTCGCCTGTTCTCACATAGATCACTATCACATGGCTTCGCCTGAAGCGACCCCGTGTTGATCACCAATGGGAGGTCTGGACGATTTGCATGTCAAACTGTCGGGAAACGCCCAACTGGCGAAGATCCGGTCCTGGTTGCCTTTTGCGGCAACAGAGCGCCTGTGAAAGAATGAAAGCCATGAAGCGACCGTTCGCAGCAACCGTGTGGCGCGAAGGCAATTGGTACGTTTCGCAGTGTCTGGAAGTCGACATCGCCAGTCAGGGTGAGAGCGAACAAGAGGCGCTCGCCAATCTGAAAGAAGCGCTGGAACTCCATTTCGAGCCTCCGCAGGCCACGCGAGCGCCTGAAGTGCGCATCATCGAGGTCGAGGTTGGCGCGGCTTAATCCGCTGCCTTTCAGGGAAATCAAACGTCGACTCGAGGCTGCCGGTTTCATCGAAGCAAGCCAAAAGGGCAGCCATGTCAAGTTTGTACGACGCAGCGGCGTCGTCGTCGATACCGCGGTCGTTCCGAAGAAGCACGAGGTTCCGGTCGGCACCCTCAGGAGCATTCTCAGTCAGGCTCACATTGATCCTACCGAATGGGAATCGCTCGGTTAGGCTGACCACCTGACCGTAGAAGTGTCGCGCCCGTTCGGTCGGCATGGCCGGCCATCCGGGAAGCGCTCGGCGCGGCGTTGGGTATACCAGTGGCGCAATCCTCTTTCCGAAAAGGCGGCTCGGGCCCGTACCGGCGCCGCCTCTCTTCGTCAGCGGATTGGAGAAACCAAGCTCTTAGGCCATCACCCGGTGCGCGTCCACGTATTGGTCGCACAGGCGGGAAAAGGCGGCACTCAGCGCTTCGCGCGCGCCGCCTCGATTGACGCGGTCCATCGTGCCCAGCCGGTTGACGGCCAGAAGGTCGCGCGTGGTCGAGGTGATGAACACCTCGTCTGCTTCCTCCAGGTCCTGGGGGTAGAGCGTCTTCTCCCGGATTGCGTACCCTTCGGCGTGGACTTCCGCCAACAGCAGTTCGCGAGTGACTCCGGGCAAACAGCCGGAATCCAGCGGAGGCGTCCACACGTCGTGGCCATTGGCGATGAAGAGATTCGCGGATGTGCATTCGGCCACTTCGCCCCGCTCGTTGAGAAGGACGACTTCGTCAAAACCTCGCGATTGCGCTTCTTCCAGCCACGTGAGGTTCATCGCCCAGGAGAGGATCTTGGTGCCGCGGAACATCGACGCGGCGTGACGGGCTTCCGGCACCCAGTCGAGCCGCACGGCCTGGCCCCAGTGCTTCAGATCGGCGGTGAACGCAATGACGTCGGACGGGCGTCCCGAGGGAGGACCCTCCCACGTACCTCCGCCGTTTCGCACCACCGACAGGCGAAGCGTGGCATTGCCGGCGTCGTTGTGCTCGACCAGGCGCAACAGATCGCGCCGGACCCGTTCGGAATCGGCGGGCATAGGCACGCGAAGCACCCGGGCGTCCCTCGACATGCGGGCCCAATGGCGTTCCCAGGCGAACAGCACACCGTCGATGACCTTGATGGTGCTGAACACGCCCCAACCCGAAAGCAGGCCCACCTGGCCGGGGCTCAGCACGCTGTCGGAGGTCTCGTGGATCTCGCTGTTGTGCAGCAGGAAGCGGTGCATACCCGGTCATTGTAACAGCGCGATTGCGAGCCGTTGATACGATAGAAATCATCCGTCTCACGACAAACGGACCGAGCCGAGGAAGAGGAAATGGGGAATCCCGATGTGTTGGTGATTGGCGGAGGAATCATCGGCGGCAGCATCGCGTGGCGCCTGGCGCAGCGGGGCCTGCCGGTGACGGTGCTCGAAGCCGGCCGATGGGGCGGGGAAGCCAGTTGGGCGGGAGCGGGAATGTTGGCGCCGGGGGGCGAGTATGAAGAACCGTCGCCGCTCGCGGAACTTGCCCTGGCCAGTCTGAAGCGCTATCCCGAGTTTCTCGCGGAGTTGACCTCGGCGAGCGGCCTGCCAGTCGAACATCAGCGGCACGGCGCCATCGAGGTCGCCGCGGGCGCCGAGGAGTGGCAGCGCCTGGTGACCCGCGCCGCCCGCCAGAGGGAGTTTGGAATCCCATCGAGGGAAATCTCTGGAGACCACGCTCGTGCGCTGGCGCCCGCGCTGGCCGGGCACTTCGAGCGGGCGATGTTTTATCCCGACGACGCCTCCGTCGACCCGCGCATGTTGATGGACGCGTTGCGGGTTGCGTGTGAGCGCGCCGGGTGCGCCGTTCTGGAGAACACTCGCGTGACCCGGATCGAGGCGCGGCCCGAAGGCGTGCGCGTGTCGACCGCCGCGGGCGTGATGGAAGCGGGCGCCGCCGTGCTCGCGGCGGGCGCGTGGAGCGGGTCGCTTGCCTCCGGCCTGCCCGAGTCGTTCCCGGTCCGCGGTCACCTGGCCGCGTATCGTCTGCCGGCCGGAAGTGTTCCGCCCATTGTCCGTCACGCGGGCACCTACATCGTTCAGCGCGAGACCGGCAGGACCCTGTCAGGGACGTCCATGGAGTATGTGGGCTTCGATCGAACGCTCGACCGGAAAGCCCTCTCCGACATCCACGCACGCACCTCGCACCTGGTCCCGATCATGGCGCAGGCGGAGTGCGTGGAAGAGTGGAACGGCTTCCGTCCCGGGGCTCGCGAATTGCAGATGCGCAGGCATCAGGACACCCGGCTGTGGCTGGCGTATGGCCACCTGCGAAACGGGATTCTTCTCGCGCCGGAGACGGCGCATCGTATTTCGGCGGACGTTGGCAGCCACCCAGAGCGAGTTGTCGGCGCGTGAACTCTGAAGTTTGCCTTGATGTGGCCTTTTCACGTGGTGCCGGTCTCCGACCGGCCGTGTGGATCGAAGGTGATGAACGTTGGGCGAGAGCGTGGCGCCACTTTCAAAAACGGCTGTGGCGGTTGGTCACTCATTGCTCACCGCCTCCGGGGGAGCGACAAAACCTGCTACTCGAGAGCGATCTCGTACGGCGGCACTGTGACCGTGCGTCCCTGGCCCAGATGGAGCGTCGCTCGATCGTCGCTGAAGTTCAGCAATGCCAGTTTTCCGCTTTCGAGGGTGCTCCAATACACCCCTGGGGGTTTGGACATCCGCAGGGCCGCGAGGATGGCGGGATTCAGTTGGGGCATCTTGATCAACTGCTCGCGGATGAATCGGGCGTAGAATTCGCCGGGGATGGCGTCCCCGCGATAGACAATGGCCCGGCCCTCGCCGGTGTCGCCGGAAGCCCATCTCCCAGCCACGGAGGTGTCGCCTTCGGGCGTGCCCGGCAGGCCCCGAGGCTGAACCGGAAGAATCACCGTGCCGCCGTTTCTCACCCAGCGGTCCATCCTCTCGAGGACGGGTTTCTCCGTGATGTGCCCCCACAGGAACACCAGCACTTTGTAACGCGCCAGCGCGCCGTCCAGGATCATCTGCTCGCTGCAGTAGTCGTAGTCGACCTCCGCGCGAAGCGCTCGCGCGACTGTGAAGTACGGCGAGCCCCACCGGTAGCGAAGCACATCGTCGTCCAGCTTGATGGCGGTGTCCGGGTAGAACGAAGCGACTTCGATGATCGGCTTTGCCCGCTCGTCCAGCAACCGCCCGTACTGTAGCCATGCGTCGATCGCGTGATCGTTGTCGGTGAGATTGAAGAGGTAGTAAAAGAGGTGTTCGGCCCCGGTGGTGAACGCGTTGAACAAACGGGCCATCACGCCTCGCTTGCTCGCGTAGCCGCCAGGCTCATAGCCCAGCGGAATCCCGTAAAACCGCGCCGCCGAGGACGCCATGCGCGTGATGCTGAAGTTGTCCGGGAAGTTGTCGCTCTCGTTGGTCAACCGGATTCCCCCGTGTACCTTGGACATGCTGCGCGCCTGGTAGCTGTAGTCGGTGCCGATCTGGATCGGCCCCCAGCCGCCGGAGGACTGGTGGATCACGCTGTTCGGCAACGCTTCCCGCGTCCAGATGGCGAATTTCTCGCACCACTCGCTCATCTGGTCGATGTACCAGGTGGCGAAATCGATCCGCTGCCTGCGGACGCGCGCGGTTTCAGGCAAAAAGGTCCGGATGTCGTCAAACGACCTGTATTCGCTGGTCCACGCCTCGTTCAGTTTGAGGATGTCTCCGTAGCGGCCGCGCAGATGCTGGCGAAACGACACCTGCGCATACTCGTCGCCGGCCCAGTAGCCGATGTGGTTGTGCGTTTCGCGATACGCGAAGCCAGGGCCTTTCGCGGGATACTGCGCCTCTCCGTAGTCGCCGCTCGGCCCCAGGCGGACGCCCAGCAGCGCCTTCCGCCCACCGTAGTGCCGTCCGAATTCGGCTAGGAAACGGCGGACATACTCCGCTTGCCGCGGATAGAAGATCGACTGCACATCCTCCTTAATTCCGTGCTCGAGGCACACGAACCCGACATTGTCTTTGGACTTGTAGAACCACTCCGGCAGCGCGTAGCCCGAAGCGCCGACGACCATGGGAAACCACTTCAGGTCGTACTTCTCGAGTTCGTCGACCACGGAATCATAGAAGCTCCAATCAAAGACACCCGGCGAGCGCTCGACCAGGTGCCACTTGACATAGCTTTCGACGCCGTTGAAGCCCAGTGCCCTGACCAGCGGCAACCGGTTCCGCAAGTGGGCCGGTGCATCGGCAACGTGATCGGGACTGAGTTCCTCCCCCGCCGCCGTGGTGACGCGCTGCGACGGCTTTCGAAAGTCGATCGCGGGCCGGACCAGCGGAACCGGTTCAATCTTCGGCGGCTCGGTGGTCAGACGCACGGAGCGCAAGTAGTCGAGCCCGGCGAACTGAACCGTTTTCTGAATCTCACCCTTGTCATAGCGAAAGACCGCGCGGCGAACCTGGCCGCTGTTCACGCGCGCCACGCCCCATTGATTGCGCTCGGGCACGGCGGGGGAGACGGCGATGAGACCGTAGCCTTTGTCCAGAAACTCGGCCACCAGCCACACCTGAGCGGGGACGGAAACCGAAACCTGCATCACGTAAGGGGCGCGGGTGAAGTTGTCGCCCGCGGGGTTGAGCCGCACGACGAATCCGCCGCCGGCCGGTTCGATCCGCCAGACGGATTCGGGGGATTTGGCCAGCGTCATACCCTCAGACTTGAGCGGCTGTCCCGCTTCGAAATAGGCGATGTCCTCCGCGCGCAGAAGTCCCGCGGCCGCGAGCAGACAAAAGAGTAGAAAAGTGCCGAAAAATCGAATCATCCTGCTCGGAGTATAGGCGAGCGGCGTCTCGAAGAGAATCGGCCGTTCGCGTGGGATTGCTTCGATCGAACGCGCAGAGTAACCTTCGGGCGGGGGTCTCGAGAGACAGTGACACGCCGGGAACTTGTGGGTCTGGTGGCCGCTCCGGCCATGTGGGGATCGGAAGGCTTCCTAACGGCGGAGGTCAAACCGCACCGCGGAACCCCTACCCTCTTTATCAACGGGCAGCCCTCGTTCTCCGCTGCCTATTGGGTGAGCGCTCCCTCCGCCACGAAATGGGATAGCGCGGAGGCATCACGCCGGGCCTCGGCGGCCGGCATCCACACCTATGCCTTTGACGTTGGCAGCGGCGCCGAATGGGTCAAGCCGGACTTCGACTTCTCGACGGCGAAGGCGCGCTTCGGACGAATTCTCGACATCGATCCGCAATCCCGTTTCCATCTCCGGTGCCATCTCGAGATCGGGGCCGACGACTGGTGGAGCCAGTTGTACCCAAACGAACTCGAGGTGCACTCGAACGGCAGGCGCTACACGCAGTCGTTCGCCTCGCGCCTTTGGCGCGAACAGGCCAACGGTTTTTTGCGCGCCTACATCCGGTATCTCTCCGAAACAGGTTTGCTCGATCGCGTGGTGGCGTTTCAGGTAGGCGCGGGGCACACGGGCGAATGGGTCAAGGGCGAAACGTCGATGTACGACGTGTGCGGCGATTACAGTGAACCCATGCGGCGTCATTTCCGCTCCTGGCTTCGGGCGCGTTATCGGGAAGACGTTGCCTCCCTCCGCACGGCCTGGAATGATTCCGCCATCACCTTCGAGACGGCCGAAGTCCCGAGCGCGAAGGAGCAACTGCACGGGCGCGGCTACCTGTTCCGCGACCCGCGGACGGAAGGTCGAACGGTTGACTACTTCCGCTGTCTGGCCGGGTTATCAGCCGACGCCGTCATCGACTTTTGTCACACCGTGAAGCAGGCGACGGGCGGAAAAAAACTGGCAGGAGCATTCTACGGCTACTTGCTGGAGTTGGCCTGGAACGGCGGATTCTTCGCCGAGCGTGCCGATAGCGAGTATTCCACCTATCAGCGCAGCGGTCACCTGGGGCTGCGAAAGGTCCTGAACTCGCCCGATGTGGATTTCCTCGTGAGCCCGTACAGCTACGGATTCCGCGGAGTCGGCGGCGACGGGCCGAGCATGATTCCGGCGGAATCGGCCCGCCTGCACGGCAAGCTGGTCCTGATCGAAGACGACACCCGCACGCACATCGGAGGCGACACGAACTACGGCCGCGCCGCGACGCTGGCCGAATCGGTGGCCATCCTCCGCCGGAACTTTGCCGGGGCCATGACCCGGGGACAAGGGATGTGGTGGCTGGCTGGGACCGTGGATCCCGCGCGCGAGCCGGCCTTTGCTCCCTTGCTCCGGGATTTCGAGCGCCTGGGCCAATCGCTGCTATCGACCGACCGTACCCCCTCCTCGGAGGTCGCCGTTCTGGTGGATGACGAGAGCTTTTTCTACCAGAGCAGTCTGCACAACCTGGAAGTGCCGGGTATTTTCCAGCAGCGGTTGTGGGGCCTCCCGCGCATGGGTGCTCCGGTCGATACCTATCTGCTTCAGGATTTGATCGACGGCAGGCTGCCTCCCTACAGGCTCTACGTCTTTCTAAACGCGTTTCGCCTTGATGGCAAGCGCCGCGAGGCGCTGGCGCGAAACCTGCGGCGGGACGGCCGCGTGGCTCTTTGGATCTATGCTCCCGGCTATGTCAAAGACGATCTCTCGCTCGATCACATGACCGAGGTGACGGGAATGAAGTTCGGTATGGGCGAACGCCCGTGGGGGCCGCTGATGCATCTCACGGACGTCACTCACCCGCTGACCAAAGGGCTCCCGCGGGACCTGTCGTGGGGAACCAACAGCAAGCTGGCGCCGGTCTTCTACGTGGATGATCCGGCCGCCACCGTTCTCGGCCAGGTGGTCTACTCGCAGGGGAACTGCAAGCCGGGGATGGCGGTCAGGGCTTTTCCAGAGTGGACGTCCGTTTATGTCGCCGCCCCGAACCTGCCGGCGGCGCTGCTTAGGAACCTCGCGAAGTTCGCGGGCGTGCATGTTTATTCGGACGAAGGGGATGTCCTCTATGCCACTCGGGAGTTGCTAGCGATCCACACGGTCTCCGGTGGACCGCGTCGTCTGCGGTTGCCGAGGCCGGCCAGCGAAATTGTCGATCTGTTCGCAGGCAAGGTCGTGGCGCGCAGTGCGGCTGTCTTCGACGTCGAGTTGCCGCCGGCCTCGACGGTGCTGTACCTGCTCCGCGGGTGACCTTGATCGAAACGGAGTCATGAATGTCATTTCTTCGAAGGACGTTACCATTTCCCACGCGCCGGGAGTTCGCGGCAGGCGTTGTTTGCGCCGGCGGTCTTACCGCGGCTGCTCAGACGGCTGAACCGCCGCCCGTAGCCGGGCCCGGATCCTTCCCGCTCGCGCCCTTGATGCCTGCGGGCCTTCGCATTGGGAACGGCATTGGGGAAAACGCGACCTACGAAGAGATGCGGATGCAGGCGAGGCTGGGCGTCGAATACGCCTCCAGCGGCGCCGCGAGGCTGCGCGACGCCCCGCGCGAGCGTCTGCTGGAAGTCCGGCGCCGGTTTGAATCCGCCGGGATCCGCCTGTTCAACTTCCGCGTGGAGGAACTGCACAATTGCGTTCCCATTGTCCTCGGAACCCGGGAACGCGACGAGCGGATCGAGATGTTCAAGACCCACCTTCGCAACTGCGGCGCGGCGGGCATCCACTACATCACGTATGCCCACAACGCCAACATCACGATCCCGGCGTACTATCAAACCGGCACCGCCTACACGCGGGGAGACGTGCCCACCCGCGAATTCGACGCGAAGGCCGGAGCCCGGCTACCGTTGTCGCACGGGCGCGTCTACACGGCGGAAGAGTTGTGGGAGACCTTCACGCACTTTGTTCGCGAGGTGATGCCGGTGGCCGAGGAGGCGGGCGTTCGCATTGGAGTCCATCCGGACGATCCGCCGCTGCCAACCCTCGGCGGAATCGCCCGGCTGTTTGTCAACCGCGAGGCCTACCGCAAAGCTATCCGGATCGCCAACAGCAAGAACTTCGGGCTGTGCCTGTGCGTGGGCACGTGGGCTGAAGGGGGCGCGGCCACCGGCGCAAGCCCGATCGAGATGATCCGCGAATTCGGCCCTCGAGGAAAGCTCTTCAAGATTCACTTCCGCAACGTCGACCGCCCGTTTCCCAAATTCAAGGAGACGATGATCGAGGACGGGTACGTGGACATGTATGGCGTGATGAAGGCTTTACGGGAGACGGGATTCAACGGCGTGATTGTCCCGGATCATTCCCCTGGGGGCCTGTGGCAGTACACGCTGGGGTACATGAAGGCGCTCCGTGACCGCGTGAACCTCGGCGCAAGTTAGCCGGGCCATTCCTCTCGACCCGGCGTCGCTCGGATGATAAGATCGGGTCCGATGTTTCCGCGAATAGGGGTGTGGATAGCGGCCGTGGCGCTCGGTCTCGCCCAGGAGCCGCCCCAGCCGCGCGCGAAGTTCGTTCCCACCGCGCCCGTGCAACCGATCCCTTTCAGCCACAGGGTTCATACGGCCGCTGGCCTCGACTGCAAGGGCTGCCACCCTGTCCCGGATCCGGGCGATTTCGCGACGATTCCGGAGACATCGAAGTGTATGAGCTGTCACCGTACGGTGAAGATCTCAAGCCCGGCCATCCAGCGGTTGGCGGAGTTTCACGAGGCAAACAAGCCCGTGCCGTGGCGGCGAGTGTACCGGGTTCCCGATTACGTCTACTTCAGCCACAAGGAACATCTGGCAAAAGGCGCGACCTGCGAAGAGTGCCATGGACCGGTGCGCGAGCGCGATGTGTTGAGCAAGGAAAAAGAGATCTCGATGGCCGCCTGCATGGACTGCCACCGCGCCCGGCGGGCGTCACTCGCATGCAACTATTGCCACGAGCAAAAGTGAGGGGAGGAAGTGATGGCTTTGACTCGACGGGAGGCCGCCCGTCATTTGTTATCGTTTGCCGCGGGTTCGCCGCTGCTGCGCGCCCAGGATGGGCCCCGCCTGCCCGACCGGCTGGTGTCCATGGACGAGTTGTACAACGTGATGGAGTTCGAGACGGTGGCGCGGGCACGGATGGTCAAGGCTGCCTATGACTACATCTCCACCGGCGCGGGCGATGAATGGACGCTTCAGCGCAACCGCGACGGGTTCAAGAAGATTACGTTTCGCAAGCGGCTGCTGAGAGACGTGAGCAAGCTCGACCTGTCGCTCGAGCTGTTCGGCCAGAAGATCGAGATGCCGATCCTGATTGCGCCCACCGCCGGACACCAGCAAGCGCATGCCGAGGGCGAACTGGCGACGATTCGGGCCGCCGGCCAGGCGAAGACGATCATGGCGGTGAGTTCAAATTCGAGCTACAAGATCGATGAGATCGGGGCCGCGGCCACCGGGCCTTTCTGGTTCCAGCTTTACACGGAACCGGACGCCTCCGGCCCGAGGGAGCGCGTGGAGCGCGCCCTGGCGGCGGGGGCGAAGGCGATCGTCTGGACGGTCGACAACGCGTACAGCCCCTATCGCGAGCGCGTATTGCGAGACCGGACGATCGCGCCCGGGCCGCCGCAGCAGCCGGCCAGGCAGGCGCGGAGCCGTGCTGCCCGGCCGGTGAAATACGGTCTGACGCCGCTATTCACCGCGCAGCTGACCTGGTCGTTCCTGGACGAGTTGCGATCGTACACGACCGTCCCCGTGCTGATCAAGGGCATCCTGACGCCTGAAGACGCGAAGCTGGCCGTCAAGCATGGGGCGCACGGCATTGTCGTGTCGAACCACGGAGCCCGTTATCTGGATGGCGATCCGTCCACCATCGAAGTGCTGCCCGAAATCGTGGACGCGGTTGAGGGGAAAATCCCCGTGCTGATCGACGGAGGGTTCCGGCGCGGCACCGACGTGCTGAAAGCGCTGGCGATCGGGGCAAAGGCGGTGCTGGTCGGCCGTCCGCCGCTTTGGGGACTGGGAGCGTTCGGGCAACCCGGCGTCGTCCGGGTGCTGGAAATGCTCCAGACCGAATTGGCCCTCGCGATGGGATTGGCCGGAACCCCAACGCTGGCCTCGATCGACCGGTCGGCGGTTCGGATCGATCACTAATTTTCTCGGTTGTCGATCACCCAAACAACTCGCTGTGGCTGCCGGTTCGAACCAGTATCAACGCCTTTTCAGTCAGCCTGTACAAGAGGAGCCAGTCAGGCTCTACATGGCAATCCCAATGCCCTGTCCAATCCCCACGCAAGGAATAGGGCCGGCACCGATGAGGCAAGGGCTTGCGAGATTGAAGAAGGTCGACGATTGCCTCTAACTTGTCCAGGTCCTTACCCTGTTTCCCGAGACGCCGCAAATCCTTCTCAAACGCGGTGGTGGTAAGGAGGTCGAGGGCCATCAAAGGCGCTCGCGCAACTCGCGGAATGAGCGATACCGTTTCAGCTTTCGAGGACTGCTCGCCTCGGTCATGGCGGCGACGGTTTCCTCATTTGGAATCGAGACAGAGAACGGCAGACCGCGATGCAGTTCCACTTGTTTCAGAAAGAGCCGGATCGCTTCCGTGGTTGAGAGACCGAGTTCGGAGAAGATCCGGGCGGTCGACTTTTTCAGTCTTCCATCGACCCTGGCATGAATCATCTCCGTGTTTGAGGCCATCTGTCGCAAGACGCGGTCCTTCCTCAGTGTATCTCGCCTGAGATATGAAGCCCGCACTACTTCGGGATGGTACGCACGAACACGAACTTCTGACCGTCGGCCGTCACGTCGTATTTCGCGAGCCAGGGCGCCTCCTCGGGGAAGTTGCCGCGCATCGCGGGCAGCGCGAATAACCGCTTCGCCTCTTTGAACTGCGGCGTCTCGCCGCTGACGTCCGTCTCGATCGACAGCAGGGTGTCGTTGCCCATGATGTAGAACAACTCCTTGCCATCGGCCCGCCAGCGGACCTGCCCACCGCCGCCGCCCCAGCCGTTGGCCAGCCCTCGCGAGACCTTCCACACGCGGGCCGGATCCTCGGGGCGCATCACAAACACCTCGAACGGCCCGTCTTCGTTGGATGAGAACGCTACGAACTTTCCGTTGGGCGAATAGCGCGCGCCATCGCGCCAGATTTTCGATTTGGGAAAGATCGGCTTCATTGTCCTGGTAGCGAGATCGAGAAGAGTCAACTCGCGCATTGCCTGCGACAAGGTGAAGATCAACGTCTTGCCGTCGGGCGACCAACTGCGCGGATATTCGGAAGTCTCCTTGAGTTCCAGGATCCGCTCTTCGGGTTGGTCGGGATCGAGCGACTTGCGGTACAGATCATAGCCGCCGGGACGGCTGCTGGTGAAGATCAGCGACTTGCCGTCAGGCGACCAGAGCGGGAAATTGTCGTTGCCCTTGGCCGGCGCCACCACCCGCTTGGAACCGGTGGCCACATCGTGAATCCATACGTCGCGATCGTTGGCCTCGCCGTCGCGAGCCGACACAGCAATGGAACGGCCATCGGGCGAGAGTTCGGGGAAGAACATGGAGTTCTGCACCGCGCCCACGCGCCCCAGGATCTTGCCCGTGCGATCCACCCACAGCATTTCCTGCGGCATGTCGGCGGCCTGGGGCTGCTGAGCGAAAACGGAAAAGGGAATCAACAGAAGTGCGAAGAGTCTCATGGTTCGGATTCCTGCAGGCGTGCGAGCATCTTCTGGCGGGCCTGCTCGTACTCGCGCCGGGTGGATTCGAGTTCGTCCTGATTGTTCCAGGTGAGCTGGCGGGCGCGTTCCCAGGTTTTGTCCATCCAGTCTACGAAGTGCTGGGCATCGGCCTTGGAACGCACGGGCTTTCCGTTGACGATCAGCCACACGGGCATGGTTGCGGCAAACGGGAATGGCCGGCGAATGGGGTCGCGCACGTACTGCGCCTGGGTACGGATGCCAATCCAGCCGCTCCGGTCGATGCGGACGGCCTTGGTGACCTTCACGATGTTCTGGTCGCCCTCCGGTTTGATGGTCTCGACCGGTTTGCCGTTGAGCAGAATGTCGATGACCCGCACCGGCGTGATCGACTTCACCTCCGCGGTGACGTTGACCGTGGCGGCGCCGGCGAGATGCAGTTCGTCGCCCGGTTCCTTGCCGTTCACCGTGAGGAACACCAACGGACCGCTGGTGACAAACGAGCGGCCGGCACGGAATGCCTTGGTCCACTGATCGTAGTCGAGCGTGGCGCCGGAATGCACGTAGACGCGGTTCGAGCCGAGGATGTAGCTGCGGTAGAAGTTCGGAAAGGCGTCCTCTCCGGCTGACGCGACCACTTTGTAGCCGCAATTCCAGGCCTTGTAGAGCGGTTCCATCCCAGCGACGGTGTTGGCTTCGGCGAAGTCGACGTTCTCCAGGGCGAGGTCGGCCGCGAAGTTCGGGCCGGCCCCGTGCGCGTAGCCGGCCAGGCCGCCCTGTTCGCGCGTGACGCGAAAGGGCGTGGTGTTCGAGGGGAACAGGCTGGCCACCACGGTGTTTTGGTAGCCCACATAGTCCGGGATGACGAGGTGCTTCTTCAGGTCGAGGAACGTCGAGTGGCCCCAGAAAGGCGGATGATATTCCTGTGCGTGGAACAATACGCGATCGCGGGTCGACGCCTTGTCGGGTCGCCCGGTGAAGTGCATCACGTCGGGAATGCGTTGCTCCTTGTTGCAGATCAGGTTATTCAGAACGTGGATGTCTTCGCCTTCCGCCTGTTCCAGCAGGAGCTTCGGCGTGTTGAAGTAGACGCCGGAGTAGTTCATGTGGAAGTGGTTGTCGCCGTCCCACCAGCCCTTGGCGGACATGTTCTCCAGACGCTTGAGCGATACGGTCAAGCGAGCGGTCGCGCCCGCGGTGACGGAGGCTTCGCGCTTTTCGGGCTGGTATTCGAAGCCGCGCGAGAAGGCCAGCTTGACCGGCCCGGGCGGCAGTTCCACGGTGAAGTCGCCATCGGTGTGGAAGTAGTGATACTCGGACTGGTCCATGTGGTCGAACATGAGCCAGTCGACGCGAAACCAGCTTTCCGCGGGAGCGTAGGCGCGTCCGTCGGACGCATTCAGGTGGACTCGCGCGCGCATCGGCTTGCCGGTGGCGGCGTCGAGAACTCGAACATTCAACGAGCCCATCGGCCGTTTGTAGTTGAGCTTGGAGACTTTGATCTCGTCCATCCGGCCGCCGAACCAATGCCAGAGCCAGAGGCTGGTGTCGCCGCGCTGGTTCGAGATGAACGCGATGCGCGAACCGTCCGGCGACCAACGCGGTGTGGTGCGGTCGAAGTCGCCGTAGGTCAGGGGAAAGGCATCGCCGCCGCGCGGGGGCATCGCCCAAAGCTGCTGCCACTGGCCGCCGAGATACGAACTGTAGACCAGCTTCGCTCCGTCCGGCGACAGTGTCGGGCGCGCCTTCCAGGTGGTTTCTTCATAGTGGAAGCGTTCCAGTTTGGCGCCGGGTTCGGCCTTCATCCGATAGAAGCCGCCCGAGCCGTGCTTGTTGTCGCGGTTGGAAATCAGGAGGAGTTCCTTGCCGTCGCGCGTCCAGGTGGGATGAATGTGCAGGGCCCATTTTCCGTAATAGACCGTGGGCGGCTTCAACTCGAAGTCAAACGTGAGTTGGATGGGCGTGCCGGGAATGCCGGCCGCGAGCGGCATGACATAGACGTTGTAGTTGCCGTTGGGGAAGGTGGAGACATAGGCGATCCGCCGGCCGTCGGGCGACCACTCGGGCTCCACGTTGATGGAGTTGCCGGAGGTAAGTTGCTTCGTCTCGCCGGAGCGGAGGTCGAGGATCTTGAGGTGGATGGTCTCGTCCTTGTCGACTGTGTAGACGATGAAGTTGCCGTCCGGCGACCAGGCGGGTTGCGAGGCATAGCCCTGCTCGACGACGAGTTCGCTTGCGGCGGGTTCGCCGATCTTGTGACGCCAGAGGGATCCCTTCATGGCGAACGCGAGTTCCTTGCCGTCGGTCGACCAGGCGGGGAAGTTGGGGCCGTTGGTGATCTGGGGCAGATAGCACTCGAGCGTGTAGGGCTCGCCGGTCATGATGCGGGAGAAGATCCGGCGCTGGCCCTGGGCCTGAAGGCAGAGCGGCAGCAGGAGCGTCAGGGCGACCGTTAGAAGCCGTGAAAAAACAGGGACGGTCACCCCGTTTCCCGACCACAAGTCGCTGGTTCCCCACAAAACGTTGATCGGGAAACGGGGTGGCTGTCCCGTTTTTTCACAGCCTCTTAGGGAACGGTGGCCACCACTTTGGTTCATGAGTTGTGTGGGCCGGCGCCACAGTTCCCTGACGGTCGCGGCTCGGAAGGTCGCGGCTCGGAAGGACAACATCAGGCCTTCGCCCGGCCGGCTTCGGTGAAGAAGCCGCGCAGGCGGCGCGCGGCGAAGATCTCATCGCCGTCCTTCATACAGCGCGTCTGCAGGATGCCGCCGTCTTCGTCTTCGTAATAGGAGATGCGCGGGTTGCCCGCCATCAGCTTGGCGGCGGCTTCAAAGCCATCCAGCCGAATCACCTTGCGGTCCCAGTCCATCCGCACCTCGCCGAAGCCGTATGCGTTGATGCGATACGTCGCCTGGAAGCCGGGAATGCCCTGCAACTGGTCGGCAAGATAGCGCGCCTTCTTGTTCCACGTTTCGATCACGGCGTCGTGGTCGAGGTTCACGTAGCGTTCGAGCGCGACAATCAGGCCGATCATCTCTTCCTTGCCGACCTTCATTCCACGGCCGATATTGGCGTTGGGAGACGCGTGCAGGCGCGCCGCCTCGATCAGGTCCTTGCGGCCGCCGAGCAGACCCGTCGACTGCGGGCCGAGGATTCCTTTTCCGCCGGAGATCACTACCAGATCGGCGCCCGTGGCCGTGAACCGCGTCAGGTTGCCGGAGGGCGGCAATTCGGACGCGGCGTCGATGATCACCGGCACGCCGGCCTTCTTGCCCAACTCGACGTACTCCTTCAACGTGAGGACTTCCGGGCGAGGCCTGTGTTCGGTGCTCGCCAAGGCGGCCAGCATCGCCGTCTTGGGGCCGATTGCGTTGCGGAACTGCTCTTTGGTTTCCACCTCGACAATCGTCGCGCCGGCGGCGCGATAGGCCCGATCGTAGCCGACGCGGTGCGCCTTCTGGATCACGCATTCGCGCCGCTCCCATGTGGGATGCGGGAGAGCCTCAATTCTGGCCTGGTCCCTGCCGGACAGGCAGGCCGCCGCCCCCAGCAGCATAGCGGAAAACGATCCGGCGCTGATCATCGCGGCTTCGGTCTTCATGATCTGGGCGATGCGCCGGCCGGCGGCGTCGTGCAGTTCGGTCATGTCGACGAAGACGTCGTTGGCCTCGACCATGGCACGGAGCACTTCTTCCGGCATCAACGAACCGCCGAACGCGGTCGTGTGGCCCCGGCACGTCAGTAGCGGCCTGACGCCGAGCAGGCGGGTGTAAATGCTGTTCTCGTACAGGGTCTGCCGCGCGTCCGCTTTGGAGGCAAGTCCCAGAAGGCCCGTCACGGCGCTCATCGTGAACACGTCGCGTCGGGACCATCGCGTGGCGGCATCTCGCAGCCACTGTCGTGCATCGAAGTTCATGGCCATCTCCTTGCGGTTTTGGGGATTATCAGACACTCTATGTTTCCTGACGCGATCTGTCAACCGCTGTATACTGGCTTCCATCCGGAGTTGTCCAATGAAAACCTCCCGCCGAGCCTTCCTGGGCACCGCCGCCGCGGCTGCCTCCAGTGCGTCCCAACGCCCTGCCTACGATTTCGCCAAACTGCGCGAAGAGTTCCCCTGGGTGCACACGGAGACGTTCTTCAACCCGGCGGGCTGGCATCCCATGCCGCTGCGAACCAAGCGCGCCATGGAGCGATACCTGGAGTTCAAGATCAAGGGTCCGGGCGAAGGCCGCGAGGAGTGGGCGAGCGGCCATCAGGAGCAGGCCAGGCAGTTGTTCGCCAGATTGATCAACGCGAAACCCGCCGAAATCTCGTTCGTCCAGAGCACGCTGATGGGCGAGAACCTCATCGTCAACGGGCTCGGAATTCCGGGCGGGAAATGGAACGTCGTTACCGACGAGCTGCATTACGAGGGTTCGCTGTATCTGTACGGTTCCCTTCAAAAGAGCGCCGGGCTGGACTTGCGGATCGTCAAACACAAGGACGGCCGTATCGACGTGCGCGACGTCGAAAAAGTGGTGGACAACCGGACCCGGCTGATCGCGACGTCCCTGGTCTCCTACCAGAACGGAAATCGTCCCGACATCAAGGCTCTGGCCGGGCTCGCGCACGCGCACAATGCCTATCTCTACGCGGATGTGATTCAGGGCGCCGGCGCGGTTCCGATCGACGTGCGGGCGCTCGATCTCGATTTCTGCGCCTGCTCCGGCTACAAGTGGCTGATGGGCGATCGGGGTTTGGGGTACTTGTACGTCCGCGAGTCGCTGCAGGGTGGTGTGGTGAAGCAGATGCACTACGGCGACCGCCAGTTTGCCGATTTCCAATACCACATGTTCCCGCACGATCCACCCGGGCCGCGGCCGGCCTCGTGGAAGAGGAACAGCGGCGCGGGCAGCTTCTATGAAGTCGGCAACATCGCGAACATCGTTGCCGCCGGACACGCCGAGAGCCTGAAGTTGATTCACGAAATCGGCGTCGACCGGATTCAGGCATACGTCAAACCGCTGGTCGACAAACTGCGCAAGGAACTACCTCGGCTCGGCTACGCGAGTTTCACGCCGCCGGAGACGCCCACTCCCACGTCCGCCTTCGTGGTCGCGAAGCCGGCCTTACTGGCCGCGAAGCTGAAGAAAGCCAACGTGACCGCGAAGATTCAATGGAACCAGATGCGGGTGTCTTGCTCCTTCTATCACACGCCGCAGGACGTGGACCGGTTGTTGAACGCGGCGAGTTAAGAGCGTCAGCGGCAGTGCGGCCAGCTACGAGAGCGCGTTCAGCAGGCGGTCGACATCCTGCTGATTGTTGTACACCGACGGCGCGATGCGCATCTTATTGCCGAATCGCATCGCCACGTGAACGCCGGCGGCCCGCAGGCGTTCCTGGGTTTTCGCCGGGTCCCGGGCCACGAACGCGGCGATCGGACTCTCATTGCCCGGCGGCGTGATCGACGGGTATCCCAGCGCCGGCAACTCCCGATGCAGGCGATCGGTCATGGTCTTCGCGTGCGCGCGAATGTTGTGAACGCCCAGCCGGTGAATGTACGTCAGGCTCTCCAATGCCGCGACCGAACCTTCGTACGACGGATAACTCACCTCGTAGCGGGAGGGGCCGGTTACAGGTTGAAACCCGATCTCGTCGACCGCGGGATCCGGTCGCTCCACCCACGGGGAGTAGTTGAACCGGACACCGCCCGAATGCTGCGTCGGCCGGACCACCGAACCCTGAAGGTCTTCGCGAACGTAGTAGAAGCCGAAGCCCTTCACCCCCATCAGCCATTTGTAGGTGGAGCAGGCGGCGAAGTCGATCCCCATCGCGCGCACATCGATCGGCACGGCGCCAACGCATTGAATGATGTCAGTGTAGACATAGGCTCCGTGCGCGTGTGCCAGGTCGCTGATGGCCTTGATGTCGTGCAGGTACCCGTTGACGTTCGAGACCAGGGCGATGGCGATCAGCTTAGTCTTCCGGTCGACCGCGCGTTCCATGTCGCGGAGTTCGATCTTCCAGTCGCGGTGTTTCACGACGCGGACATCGAGTCCGTCCCGGCGGCGCATCTGGTAGTTGTAGAGCGCCGCCGAGTAGTGAAGGTCGTTGGTCACCACGTTGCCGCCGGCCAGGTTCATGCCATTTAGCAGGTTGCTTTCCGCCTCGATGGTACTGCGGGCGAAAGAAATCTCCGCGGGTTTTGCGTTGATCAGGGTCGCGAAAAGCGCCTTTGCTTTCTCGCGCGCCTGAGCCCACTGCGGCCACCAGGGCTCACCGACCTCGCTGGTCTCCCAGTCGATGTAGCGATGCAGGGCCGCCGCCGAATGGACGCTCAGCGGGTGGCAGGAAGCGTTGTCGAAGTAGGCGGCGTGCCGCGCGCGGGGGAAGTCGTCGCGGACACGGGCAAAGTCGGGACGGCCATCGCGGCCGATCGGCGCCGCGGCCGCCGCGCCGAGAAAATGGCGTCGGTTCATGGCTCGAAACTCCTTGTGAGCGATCCGTCGATAGCGTATCGCACTCGCGCTGGTTCAGGGGCGGATCCAGATGGGACTCGACCACGCGATCTGCCCGTCCGCCTGCTGCACCCGGATGTAATACCAGGCTTCGCTGCGGTTCGCTTCGTTATCCTGATATGCCAATTTGACTGACGCCTTGCCAGGCTTGACCTGGAACACGTAGCGATTGCTTTTGATCACGTCAATCTGGGCGATGGCCGCGGTGCCCTCGACGCGAATGTCGAACCGGGGTTTGCCTTTCAGCGCGAACGCTTCGCCCTGCAGATGGCCGTCGCTGCGGAAATCCACCAGGATGTTGTCGGTTGCGGCGTACGACCGGCGGGCGCGGATCGCGTCGAGCAGCGCCTCGCGGGAGAGGTTCTCGGCCAGCAACACCGCATAGGAAATGTGGGTGGAGGCGTGATCGCTCGAAGCCTGCACGCCCAGTTTGTAGCCCTTGGCCCAGGCATTCCAGACAAAGCCTTCGGGCTGAAAGCCACCGGGTTGAGAGAATTTGTCCAGAGCGGTGGCGGCGCGAGGCGCGCCCTCGTGTTCGTAGGAAGTCCGGTCTCCCTGATAAATCTCGACGAGCGGCTCCAATGCGGGATCGTGATCGCGCCAGTCGGTCCCCATCA
>CAZGUX010000122.1:0-7437 GCA_964529305.1 uncultured Solibacteraceae bacterium
TGCTGATGGAAGAAGAGCACGATCCGCGCCGCGACGGCCTGACGAACTTCCGCGAAGCCGCCACCGAACACGTCGCGCACATCATGGAAGTCAACGGCACGATGTCTCAACACGCCGGCTTCAAGGCCCTCTACGTCACCGGTTACCTGAAGAAATAGCCATGCGGGGCCGTTCTCTTCTGGCCGCGGCGATCTTGCCGGCTGTCGTGTTGCTCGTGCCCTTACTGGGTCAACGCCGCATCGGACCGCCCAAAGAGCCGCTCGGGTTGGTCCCCGTCGTGTGGCCCGCGGACAACCCGTACTCGCCTGAGAAGGCAGATCTGGGCCGTCTCCTGTACTTCGACACGCGCCTATCCGCCGATGGATCGGTGTCCTGTGCAAGCTGTCATCACCCCAAGTTCGCGTTCACCGACGGCCAGCCGGTATCCTCGGGCATTCGCGGCCAGAAAGGCGGCCGCAGCGCCCCCACGGTCATCAACCGCGCCTATTCTCTCGCGCAATTCTGGGATGGCCGAGCTCCCACCTTGGAGGCGCAAGCCATCGGCCCCATGGCCAACCCCATCGAGATGGGCAACACCCACACGACGGTCGTCTCGACGCTCAAGAATATCGCCGGTTACCGAGCCCTTTTCCGGAAGGCATTCGGCTCGGAGGACTTCACGATCGAGCACGTGGCCAAGGCCATCGCCACCTTTGAGCGGACGGTTCTGTCCGGCAACGCACCCTACGACCGCTACAGAGCCGGCGACAAGTCGGCCATGACCGAGTCGCAGGTCCGGGGAATGCGGATCTATCTCGACAAGGCGAAATGCGACCAGTGCCATGAAGGCGTGAATTTCACCTCCAACATGTTCGCCAACATCGGCATCGGGTCCAACAAACCCTCTCCGGACGTTGGCCGCTTCGCCGTGACCCAGAATCCAAGAGATTGGGGCGCCTTCAAGACGCCCACACTCCGCGACATCGCCCGGACCGCGCCCTACATGCACGACGGGAGCCTGAAAACGCTCGAGGAAGTCGTGGACTACTACGACAAGGGTGGCGAGAAGAACAAGAACCTCGACGATCGTATGAAACCCCTGAAACTCTCCGCGCAGGAGAAGGCGGACCTGGCCGGGTTTCTCAGGGCGCTCAGCGGCAGCGGTTGGCAGAACATCAAAGTGCCGGAGATCTTCCCCCAGTGAGCTTCCAATTTCTCACCCGGCGTAGCCTGCTGGCGGCGCCGGCTGTGTTCCTGTTTGCCTCCTGCAATCGAAATCACAAGAAACGCATCGCGGTCATCCCCAAGGGGCGCGCCCATGTGTTCTGGCAATCCGTCCACGCCGGCGCCGTGAAAGCTTCCCGCGAGGTCAACGTCGACATCATCTGGAACGGCCCAGCGACCGAAACCGACTTCACCGGCCAACTCCAGATCATGGATGCCATGATCACCCAGCGCGTCGACGCCATCGTGCTCGCGCCCATCGACAAGACCGCCATGGTCGGCATCGTCGAACGCGCGGCGCGCCAGCAGATCCCGGTCGTAATCTTCGACTCCGGTCTCGACACCGAGCAGTTCGTCGCGCAGGTCGCCACCGACAATTACGCCGCGGGAGTCGCCGGGGCCGAGCGCGTGGCTCGCATCCTCAACGGCAAGGGCAAGATTGCCATGGTCGCCGTCCAACCCGGCGCGGGCTCGACCATGGCCCGCGAGCAAGGGTTTGAAGACAAGGTGAAGAAGGACTTCCCCGGCATTGAGATCCTCGACAAGCGCTACGGCATGGCGGACTTCGCCAAGAGCCTGGCGGTGACGGAGAACATGCTCAACGCCCACCCCGACATCGACGCTTTGTTTGCCTCCAACGAATCGTCAACCGTGGGCGCGGCTCAGGCTTTGAAGGGACGCGACGGGAACAAGGTAAAACTGGTGGGATTCGATTCCAGCCAGAATCTGATCGCCGACCTGAAGGCTGGCCTCATCGATTCCCTGGTGGTGCAGGATCCGTTCCGGATGGGGTACGACTCGGTGAAATCCGCGGTGGCCAAATTAAACGGCGAAACGCCCCAGAAGATCCAGAACCTTCCACCTCTGGTAGTGACGCTGGAGAACCTGAACGATCCGGACGTGCAGTCGAGGATCAATCCCCCCCTCGACCAGTATTTGAAGTAACCCCGTTACCGAACCGCGGCCGGAAGGCCGCGCGTATCCCAGGTCGTGAGGCCGCGAGTGATCGCAGCTTCAGAACTGGGGCATGACGTTGAGGACTTTGCCGAACGCCGCGACAAAGGCTTCGCTCAGTTGCGGGATACCTGCCGCAATGACTGCGGAAAACAACCCGGCCAGCAGCACCCACTCGATCATGTCCTGCCCTCGAGTGTCGTTCCACAATCGGATGTACAAGCGAATCATGTTGTCGCTCCGTTTAAGTCTCTTTAAGAGTACCGTTACGGAAGTAATTGCGCAAGGGAAAAAGGCCCCTAGAACCAGAACGCGCAATAGTACTCAGCGCTTACGGGGTGGGGTCTTTTCGCGCTATGACTCCACCAAGGTGTCCATAATATCCGAGGTCTTCTCCAGTCATCAGTTTTGCCGCAAACAGAATTTGCCCCGTATGCTGCGCAAAGTGTTCCACCACATGATAGATCGCTTCGAGGACCGTCAGCCGGTACTTTTGTACCACGATCTCTTCCGTCAGCCGCTCCTCGGGCAGCGACCGAAGTAGCGTAACGGCTTCTTCCACCGTGGATTGCAGACGACTAAGCAATTCCCTGATTTCGATTTCCCCACGCGCTGAAAATTCCGCGTCCCTTACGCGAATATCAGGTGTTCCACCTATTCCCGACAAAATCCACTGCCGCACGTTGCCGGCGATGTGCATCACCAGATTCCCCACCGCGTTGTTGGTTTCGTGCCTGCGAAGCCATATTTGCTCCTCATTCAGTCGTACGACCGTATCGGCGATTCTGCCGGAAAGCTGGGCCAGCTTGTTTGCCGAAAACTGCAGAAAGAGGCTGGAGGGGGTTGGTGGCATGCCATTACTATGCCATGCCTGTACTATTCCGTCACGGTGATGCCGACGCGATTGGACTCGACGCCCGCGGCCCGGATCACCACCATGGCCGCGCCCGCCGCCAGATCCGCGGGGATGTTGGCATTCACCTGGTACAGTCCCGCGAACCCGGGCGCCAGCCCCGAGAAGGCAACGCCACTGCCGCGCCCGCCAATCTCCACCACCGGCCGCACCACGGTCTCGGACAACGGCGCCGCCGGAGCGGCTGCCCCGGAGTCTACTCCCGGCAGGACCGCGCCAAGCCCGGTGGCATAGATCGTCAACACGGACCCTCGACGGACAGGGTTCGGCGTAACCACAAAAATCCCCGGCGAGGCCGCCGCCAATTCCCCCTCCATCGCGCCGGAGGACGGGTTCCGGACTTCGATCGGACCCAGTCGGGCGTCAAATGGGACCTGCGCGTTGATCTGCCCGGGCGAAACAAACAGCAAAGGCATCACGACACCGCCGGCGGTGACCTGCGTCCCCGCCAACTTGTAGGGCAGGGGAAAGGTATTCGCGGCCGCCGTCGACCCGGAGGTCAGGTTCTCGCCGAAGATCGAAACCAGCGTTCCGGGCGCAGGCGGACCCGGCGCAAAACTCGCGGCGTTGGTCACGGCCCGGACTCTTGGCGCGGCCGAAGGCCGCGGGCTTGCGCCGGCATCGGTCTCGCGCGCCAGCCACAACAGCGCTTCCCGCAGCGAGATCTGGAATCGCCGGTCCTGCCAGGTCTCCGGGAAGTGCCCCAGCGCGGTGTAGAACACCCGCCCGCGTCCGTATTCGCGAACCCAGGCGAGCGCGAAGTCCCCGTCGGTGCGGTTAACTCCCGGGCGAGACAGATCCACCGACCGCGTGTCCAGGGTCATCAGCACCCGGACCTTGCTTCTCGAGAACTCGCGGAACTGGTAGAACTCCTCGACGATCCGCCACGATGGAGCAAGGTGCCGCGCGGCCGGATGATCCGGGTCCTCGACGTCGATGGCCGCTTCCTGCGCCCACGGATGCCCGTCGAAATAGCCGCCAATCAGGTCGCCGTACTCCGCCCAGGAATACAGAGTGTCCGTGGCGCTGTGCGCGCCGCCGAATCCCTTTCCGTCCCGCACGAACGCGAGCAGGTCGGCCTTCTGTTCCACCGACAGGGGCAGTTCTCCGCTCGTATAGAAGAACACCACGTCCACGTCGCGAAGGCGATCCGCCGTGATCCACGAAAGATCCTCGGTCGAGATCACCTCCAGCTTGCCCGTCTCCTGCGCCACCTGCTCCATCACCCGCGCCGACAGCGGAAGCGTGTCGTGGCGGAACCCGGCCGAATGCGTGACATAGAGAATGCGCTTGGTTGCGGGAAGCAACGGGAGAGCCAGGCAGCCGAGAAGAAGCAGAAGCCGCATGGCCTAACGCCGCGCGGAACTCACTCCGCCGCCGATCACCACGCCCACCGCGCCGGCCTTCACATCGATGCGGTCGATCCGGTAGTCGAGTTCGAACGGTTCGCCGATCTTCGCCTCGGGATAGTACGACTGCAGGTAATTGCGGACCAGGAAGTCCAGGGTTCTCCCCTCCACTCCCAGCCCGTTGATCTCCACGCGTTCCAGATCGACGGTGGCCGTGCCTCCGCTCGATGCCAGCCGCGCCCGGACATACACCGGCCTCTCCCCGGACAGCATCTGCGACAGCAGCCAGCCGGGCTTTTCGCCTCGCGCCGACTTCAGCCTGGCGAAGTCCACTTGCAGGAACGCCTCCACGCGCTCCTTGGCAAGCTGCACGCGCGGATCCCGCACGCCTTCAATCGTGCGCGCCTCCGTCTGGAAGTAGGCATTCAACTCCCCTTCGGTGAGAGTGACGGTCGAGCCAGGACGGACCTGCTGGTTTCCGATCTGGCGGAACTTGCGGCGCGCCGAGAGATAGTCCGCCTGGGTGCCGGCGAGAGCCGGAACCAGAAACAGAATCGCCCATAATCCACGCCGCCGCGTCATACCTTTATTCTAGGACGGAGGGCTTCGACGGGACGTTTCTTCTCATGAACTCTTTGTCTGTCGTGCTCGTGTCCCCCCGCAACCCCCTGAACATCGGCGCGGCTGCCCGGGCGATGAGCAATTTCGGCCTCGACGACCTGCGCCTGGTCGCCCCGTACGACCTGGCGTTTCGGGAAGCGCGTTCAGCCGCCGGCGGGGCTCCCGTTCTCCTCGCGGCGCGTGTCTTCTCCTCCCTCGCCGAGGCCCTCGACGACCGCACCCTCGTCGTCGGCTCCACTGCCATCGGGCATCGCGCCGTCGAGCACCCGCTCGTTCCCCTCCCGGACGCCGCGCGCCGCATCCGCCGCGCTCAGAGGGTCGCGATCCTCTTCGGTTCGGAGAAGTTCGGCCTCTCCAACGAGGACATGAGTCATTGCCACTGGCTGCTCAATATCCCCACCGCCGAAACCAACGAGTCCATGAATCTCGGCCAGGCCGTCGCGGTCTGCCTCTATGAGGTCACCCGCGGCCTCCGCGGCCGCACCGTCGAACGCCCCGGCAAGCCCGTCTCCGCCAACGACCTGGAACAGGTGACGCGCATGATGATCGAGGCCGCCCGCCGATCCGGCTACGCGCAGGACCTGACCGCCGCCAGCACCGAACTCAAGCTCCGGCGCATGGTGCGGCGTCTCCGACTCAGGGCCGGCGACGCCGCGATCTGCCTCGGCCTGTTCCGTCAGATCCTGTGGGCGCTGCGGAAAACTCCAGAGTGACGTCGACGATCTTCTTTGCGTCGTTCACGGCCAGCGACGCTTTGGTCTTGCCCAGTTCGTCGAACACGCCGTCCTCTTCCAGGCGCTTCAGAAAGAAATCGGGGTAGTCGGCGTTGAACGGCGCGCCTTCCTTCGGAGACCACAGCTTCTTCACCGCCGCCACGCCGTCCAGGTCCAGCCCCTTCAGCGTCAGGGTTCCCATGATGTATTGGGGCCCCGGCGTGATCTTGAAAATCAGATCAACCACCTTCTTTTCGTCGTCGATCTTCCGCTCGGTCTCGATCGCCGCCTGCATGTAGCCGTCGCGGCGCAGGCGCTTCCGCATGCGAGTCACCGATTCGTTGACTTCGTCGAAGTTGACGGGCTCTTCCTTCTTCAACGCGGCCGCCCTCAGCAACTCCCGGGCCGGCACCGGCATCTCACCGTCAAAGGCGCCCTCGCCCAAACGGAAGATGGGACCTTCTTCCACTTTCACGCTCACGCGCAGGCCATCCACGTCCGGCAGCTTTTCCGTCTTCGTCACCGTGAACTTCGCCCGGATCCGTCCCCGCGAGTCGTACATCGGCCGCACGCCCGCGTCCAGCATCTGCAGGAACGACGGCTCGCGATACGCCACGCCATAGGCTACGCCGGAGAACGCCGTCAGGAGCATGGGCGTGGGAATCGCCTGGTTGCCCTCGAACTTCACCTCGCCGATCACCGGTTCCCGCCGCGCCGGGCTGAACACGATCGCATACTCGCCCGGCTTGTCCGAGACCACCCGCCCCACAAACGGCTCGCCCTTGCTCTTGGTCTTCGCGAACTCCTCGATGGCCTTGGCCCCCTTCTCCAGGACGTTCTTGGTGGGTGGGATCCGCTCTCCGAAGAATACGTCGTGGTCCTTCAGCCAGCCCTTGAGTTCCGCCAACGGCAGATCGACGCGGTCGAACCGCACGGGGTAGAGCGGCTCCACCTCCACCACCTGGAACGACGCCGCGAACTGGTTGGACCCGGGCGCGGGCGCGAATTTGAACCCGACCGACTCGAACCGCCCGCTGGCCAGCAGTCTCGCCCGCGCGGCTTCGAACTCGTCCTCACCGACCACCGCGCCCACTTTCAACCCGGCCGCCACTGCCACTTGCTCCTTGGTGTAGTTCTTGTTGCCTTCGATGGTCAGGCTGGCAATCGGCCACTTATTCGGGACGGCCGGTGGCGGCGAAACCGCCTTCTCCGCCGGCGCGCTCTTCTTCTTGGAGGCTGCCTTCTTGCTCGCAACCTTCTGGCTGGTCCGGGGGGTCTGCCCCACCATCGGCAGGACCGCCAGCAACACGAACACCAGCCATCGCATACTTTTATTCTACGGACCCGGAATCACGGCCGTTACACCTCAGTGGCGGCGAGCGGCGTTGTCTGTCGCCCGGCGCTTCCGCTTGGTCAAGCCGCGAGCGTCAACCTAAGGGAGCGGTGGCCGTGCGCCATGCTTCACACCGCACACGCCACCCGCCGCCATTGGGGCCACTGCCCGGCGAGAAGGCGGTTCGGGGCCTGGGCGGCGCGGGGTCGCAGGTCTCGTTCACCACAAGTTCGCGAGCGGAAGGGTATGCCGAGAAGCTGGAGGAGACATCAGGAATGGACCTCAGCCAGGAGATTGCGATCCGGGTCGAAAGCCTGCCTCGCGAGATGCAGGAGCAGGTTCTTCGAATCG
>CAZGUX010000123.1:0-3057 GCA_964529305.1 uncultured Solibacteraceae bacterium
ATCAAAAACAGCCTTTTCCACAGTTTTTCCTCGCTTGGAGACACTGCCAGACGCCCTACAACGCGTTCTGCGGTGGCGACGAGGCATTCCGCATCCCCCCACACATTCACAAAATTGGAAAATCGATTTTCATACACGTTCGTACGCTCGGGGCTGCAAGCGCGTTTTTCAATGGGGCACTCCCTCAGGGCTGTGAGCCAATCGGGGACAGACGCGCCACCGCTCCCTCACGGTCGCGGCTCTGTCGGCTTAGGCCAGGACGTCCTCGACCACGCGGCCGTGGACGTCGGTCAGGCGGAAGTCGCGGCCGCTGTACCGGTAGGTCAGGCGCGTGTGGTCGAGCCCCATCAAATGCAGGATGGTCGCGTGCAGGTCGTGATAGTGGACCGGCTTGTCGACCGCTTTGAAACCGAAGTCGTCTGTAGCGCCGTAGGCCATGCCGCCCTTGACGCCGCCGCCCGCGAGCCAATAGGAGAAGCCGAAGGGATTGTGGTCCCGGCCGTTCTGCACCTTTACGCGCGAACTGGTTTCGACTGCGGGCGTCCTGCCAAACTCGCCGCCGAAAATCACGAGCGTCTCCTTCAAGAGACCGCGCGTTTTCAGATCGTCCAGCAGAGCGGCGACCGGGCCGTCGACGTTACGCGCCAGCTTCCGGTGAATCAGAATGTCGTCATGGTTGTCCCAGGGTTGGCCGTTGCCGTAATACAGCTGAACCATGCGGACGCCGCGCTCCACCAGGCGAAGGGCCATCAGGCAGCCGTGTCCGAAGTCACCGTCGCCATAGCGGGCGCGCACCGCCTCGCTCTCCCGCCGAATGTCGAAGGCTTCGGGGGCCTCGGTCTGCATACGGAAGGCGGTTTCCATGGAATCGATCGCCGCTTCGAGCTGAGAGTCTCCACCGCGCTCGGCCAGGTGGGCGCGATTGAGTTTATTCATCAAGTCGAGTTGTTGCCGCTGCTCGGAGAGAACCGCGTCCTTCCCCCGGAGGTAACGGATCATTTTCTCAGGGTCGGCTTCGTTGTTGGGGATGTACGTGCCCTGATAAACGGCCGGCAGGAAGCTGGAGTTCCACAGCGGGGAGCCGACTACGGGCTGGCCTGGGCAGAGGACCACGTATCCGGGAAGGTTCTGATTCTCCGTTCCCAGACCGAAGGTGAGCCAAGAGCCGAGCGACGGCCGGCTCATCAGATTTTCGCCGCAATTCATCATGGACAGCGATGGTTCATGATTGGGGATGTCGGTATGCATCGAGCGGATCACGCAGATGTCGTCGATGCGCGAGGCGATGTGAGGAAAGATTTCGCTGACGGGCAAGCCGCTTTGGCCGTGCGGCTGGAACCGGAAGGGCGACCGCATGAGGTTGCCGGTCTTGCGCTCCGTTCTGAGATTGCCGCCGGGCATCGGCGTGCCGTCGAACTTATCCAACAGAGGCTTGGGGTCGAAGGTATCCACCTGCGACATGCCGCCGTTCATCACGAGGAAGATGATGTGTTTGGCCTTTGGCGCGAAGTGAGGCGCTTTGACATCAAGCGGGCCGGAGGCCGCCTGGGTGATCGTGTCGGCCAACGCCAGCAGGCCGAAACCGCTTCCAAGCCGGGCCAATGCGTCCCGGCGGGTCAATCCGAATCGAAGAGCGCTCCTCATAACGTCAGTCCAGGAAACTAAACTCGTTGGCGCCAAACAGAGTCTGGCAGTAGCGGGCGAGGGTCTTGTCCGTGCCACCGCCGGCGCGCAGGAAAGCGAGGCCCGCCGCGACGTCCTCGGCCGAGGCCTGCCGGGCGAAGAGGATCGGGTACGCGGTTCGAATGCGCCCCTCATCGCCCTCCGCCTGCCGGCGCAGGTGCGCGGCGAAGCGCTCCGCCTGCCCGGTGATCAGCTCGCTGTTGAGATAAAACAAGCGCTGCAAGGGCACGTTGGTGACCGCACGCTGCTCGCACGTGATGGTGGGATCGGGAAAGTCGAACAGCGTGAGGTACCGTTCCAGCCGGAACCGGCTGACGCGGCCGTAGAGCGTCCGGCGCGGGGCCGGCTTGTCCCACTCAAAGGGCTCGCCGCCGGCGGCCGGATCCAGGTTGCCGGTAACGAACAGCAGAGCGTCGCGCAGGCTCTCCGCGTCGAGGCGGCGGCGGTTGGCACGCCAGAGCAGCCGGTTTTCAGGATCGACAGCGGCATTGCGGGGGAGGTCGGCGCTGGAGAGTTGATAGACCGCCGACGTCATGATCTCGCGATGGATCGCCTTGAGCGACCACCCGCTGTCGATCAGCCTGGCGGCGAGGTAGTCGAGCAATTCGGGGTGGCTGGGACGGTCGCCGATGAGACCGAAGTTGCTCAATGTCCTCACCAGGCCCGCGCCGAAGTGGTGCTTCCAGACACGGTTGACGATGACGCGAGCGGTGAGCGGGTTGGCCGGGCTGGCGATCGCTTCGGCGAGGGCCCTTCGACCGCTGCCATCGTGGAAGCCGACCGCGCTGCCGCCGAGGACCGTTAGAAACCGCCGGGGCACAGGCTCGCCCAGATTGTAGGGATCGCCACGGCGGTGCAAAGGAAGATCTGCCGTCTCGGTGTTGTCGGCGATCACATGCAGGAAGGGATACTTGGTAGGTAGGGCCTTCTTGCGCCGCTCCAGTTCCGCCCGCAGTTCGCGGAGCCTGGCTTGGGAATCGGGAGCAAGCCATCGGTCAATCTGTTTATCGTCGAAATACAGGATTCCCGGCTGTTTGTCGTCCGTACTCTGCTTGGGACCAAACAGGTCGGCCCACAGCACGTAGCGGTCGCGCGGAAGGGCCTTGGTTACGGCGTTGCAGCCCTTGCAGTAAATGTCGTAGGGGTCCTTCGACTTCTTGCTCTCCTCGATGACAATCCGGTTGTACTCTTCGATGGACTTCTTCTCTTCGAGGATGGAAGCCACCAGCCGGGCAAACTCCTGCGCGGCCTCCGGGCTGGCGGCGCGATCCCAGCCGGCGAGAAAGGGATGAGAACGCTCGCCGGACTTCAGGTACTTGGACCAGCGGGCGACTATCTCGGGATCGACCGAAGAGGGCGACCGGAGGGCGAGCA
>CAZGUX010000124.1:0-29661 GCA_964529305.1 uncultured Solibacteraceae bacterium
TTCGATCGCGTCACGCTGCGCCTGGCTGATCGTCACCGGATTGCCGCCCGCATCCGTTCCCGTGCGGCCCACGAACACATCCGCAAACGTGTTCACCGCCGCGCTGCCGGAGGCCGTCTTCACCAGGTAATCCTGGACGGCGGGCAGATCCATCTGCGAGTAGATGACAAACGCCGCCATTTCCATGCGCGTTACCAGCCGCGAAGACTGGAACGCCACCGGAGCCCCGTTGGTCCCGTGCGCCGGAACTCCCGGCGTCCCCGAACCCAACTGCGCGCCCGTCGGCCCGATCAGGTAGGCCGTCAAGCCGATCTGACGAGCGGTCTGGATGTAGATGAAGAACGGATCTTCCAGACACGTCGTGTTCCCCTGACCCACCGGGCAAACGTCGGAGAAGAAGTTCGCGTTTGTCCCGTAGGGATCGGAGGCATTGAAGCTCATGTCGTAGTAAGCGGCATTGGTCGCCCACTGCCCGACTCCACCAGCAATGCGGAAGTCGGAGAACGCGCCGTAGACCCACAATCCGCCCAGGTTCGGGTCGGTTGCGGCGCCGCCGCGCGTCGCGAGCAGGTTGGTCGTGTTGCTCGTCTGAACGTCCGGAGGTCCTATGTTTGGAACGATCGTTGACGGATTGACGACCCGTCCGGTTCGCGGGTCGCGGAACCACTCGAGCCGGTCGTACTTGTCCACGCCCGTGCGGACGTCATACAGGCTCGGCCAGATGTTGCCTTGGCTTGGCACCGCTGGATAGAAAAACCGCGGGCTCGTCGTACCCACGAACAGCTTCTCGAAGTACGGCAGCAGCCACGACGGAGACGCCGCGCCCTGCTGGATCACGTTCGCCGTCACGTCGAACATCGGCGTGTAGAAGTGGCCATTCTGCCAGAACGTGTAGAACGTCAAACTCGGATTCGGCAACGGCAGGGTGAACACCGCCGTCGACCCAACCGTCGGCAGCGCCGGCACCGCCGAAGTGTAGATCATCTGAACCACGTCGTAGTACACCGTGGACGACAAAGGCGCGTTTGCCGCATTGACGTTGCCCGCTCCCGGCGTCACGATCGACGTGCCGAAGATGTTCGATGCCGGACGCCCGACACGGGCATCGTAAATGTGTCCTTCGCGATGAACCGCGCGTTGTGGCCGGCTGTCTCCGACGAAGAGCAGGTTTTGCGGATCGAGCGCGCCGCCGCTGCTGCACGGCGTCGTCGAACAGGTTGTGGATTGTGGCACCTGATAGGCGTTGATCGACGTGTCCGGCACCAACTGGAGCCGTGGTCCGTCGATCAGGATTCCATCGATGCCATGAGCAACCCCACTTTGGAAGCCGGCATCCAGCGCGGGACGGTAGTCCGCGCGATACGTGATCGATTGGACCCACAGGTTGCCGCCAGCCGACGTTGTCCCGTTACTGTAGCTGCCGACCAGGTGGGTCAGACCGCCGAACGGATAGTTCGAGTACGTCGCCATCGCGCGGCCGCGCAGATGCAAGGGTTCGTAATAGAGCGGCCGTAAAGACGAAAGAGTCGTCGGCGCCGCCGGAGGCCGCGGTGTGTCAATGCCGGAACCCACTGGCGACACTTCCAGACCCAGCGTGTAGCGCCGCGGCGGGAAGCCCGCCACCGTCGTCGTGCAGGTGTCGGTCGCGAAGTCGAACACCGAGCAATAGGCCGGCAGGTCCGTGTTCCGGAACATGTCGAACGCCGTCTGCGCCGGCGGGTTCACAATCAATCCCAGACCCACTACGCCGCTGTAGGGCGCAGGCGCGGTGTAGGCGCCGGGCAGGAACCAGATCCCGTTCGCCAGGGTCAGAACGTTGTAAATCGCGTACTTGGAGAGCACACGCACTCGGTTGCCCGCATACCGGCCCGTCGTGAAGTTGATCGTGTTGGAGTTCGGCACGATCTGGTTCACGTTGTAGGTCGGAGAAGACAGGATGATCGAGTCATTGTCAATGCCCAATCGCACTTCCGTCGGGAACAGGCACACCGTCTCTTCGGCATCGCCGTTCTGACCGGTCACCGGAGGTTGGAGTCCCACCGGAGCATTGCAGTTCGACACTGGGAAACTCGCCGAATACCGGCCCGGCGCCGACAGTGGTTGGGCTGCCGGGTGGGTCGTGTACATGTTGAGGTTCAGGAAGTTGCCAGGCCCCGGCGTGTCCCGCCGGCCGTAGTAGATGAACCAGTCGGCGTTCAATCCGCCGGTGTTCGTCCCACCGCCCGGTGAATCCGGGGGCGGCAGCGGCAGCGTGAAGATCCGCGACGTCCCCGCCGGCGCTCCCGTCGAGCCCAGCGTCCCGTCCGACTGCACGAAGCTGGCGTACTTCGACACGATCAGAACCCACGTCGAAGCCCGGCCTTGCGTCACCACCTGGTCCGGTCCGCGAACGCCCGTGTCCGTGATCGCGAACGCCACCAGAAAGTGTCCGTGCATCTGGTCGTACCGAACCGTCGGATACTGAATCAAGCAAGTCTGTGGGTTGAACTGCCCTGGACAGATGTCGTTCAGAACCGTGGTCCCGACCCAGGTATCCAGAAACACTTCTGACGTCGCCACACCCGCCCGCAACGCGTTCAGGTTGGTCAACGGCGAAGGCGTCCCCAGCACCCCTCCGGGCGCCGCGTTGTAGGGAGGCGCCGTGTAGGGCAGATTACTGTTGGTCGCGTTCGGGTTCGGAATCCGCATGATGCGGTTCTGCCCCGCGACCACGATAATGTCATCGGGACCTACGGCGATGTCCGGATTCGAGGCCCGCTCGCGGCCCGTCGTCACAAATTGATAGAAGTCCGTGCTCGCTAACAAATCGGCTTGTTTGCCGGATTTGGGAATGCGAGGTGTGGGAGCGTAGGGGGTTGATGGTTTGCGCAGATCGCCGGTCGAGAGGTCCGGGTTATACAACGATGGACCCGACTGCGCCTGCGCCACACTGAGCAATGGACTGGCGAGAAACGCCCCTACCGCAGCGACGAGGGGCAGCCGATGTGAAAGTTTCATGGACGCTTGCTATCCTTCTGAAGCCGTTCGGCTTCGGTTTTCTTTCCCTGGGTCAAGTTGTATGCTAAGTGATTCACCCGAGGCAGTCAAGCCCCTGACGCAATGCCCTTCGAGCGTATCCGTCGCAACCTGTAGCGAGGCGTAGGAATCCTTAAGCCATCCTGCTTCGGTGGTACAACAGAGGCGATTGCCTGAGTTGCCTGAGGTCGAAGCCGTGTGCCGGCGCGTCCGCCGTCTCGCTCGTGGCCGCACGATCGTCGAAGCCCAAATCCAGCGCCGCCACATCACGAAGCCTCAGGATCCTGACGACATTGAACGAATGTCCACTGGCCGCCGCATCGAAGACATCCGGCGACTGGGCAAGAATATTTTCATCGGCCTTTCGGGCGGCGTGAGCCTTCACGTTCACCTTCGGATGACTGGCAACCTCGCCGTTGTCCCCGATTATCGCCTCCGCCCTCTTCGTGTCAGTGCTTGGTTCCGGCTGGATGACAATCAAGCCCTCCTCTTCGAAGATCCTCGGGCCTTGGGGACGCTACGCCTGGCCGATCCCGCCGCGCTTGCGGCCGGCATCGGCATCGAGCCCTTATCCCGGCGCTTTACGATTGACCGTTTTCTCGAGATAGCCAAACAATCGCGCCAGCCGGCCAAGATCTTCCTGATGGACCAGCGCCACATCGCCGGCTTGGGCAACATCTACGCGGCCGAGGCTCTGTTCGAAGCCTCGATCGATCCCCGCAAACCCCTGGCTCGCCTCCGCGCCGATCGATTGCAAGCCCTTCATGCGTCAATTGTTCGCGTTCTCCGCACTGCGCTAAAATCAGCACAGGCTGCGTATGAACGGCCGGACGCCTTCTCGGAGGGCGAATGGTATCCGGTCGCCGTCTACGGCCGCGAGGGCGAACCCTGTCCGCGCTGCCACCGGAGGGTGCGCAGAATCGCTCAGGGCGGACGGTCTACCTATTTTTGTCCTTCCTGCCAGCGGTAAGGATCACCATGAACGCCGCAGTCACCAGCAGGTCAGTGGAGTTCCGGGAGCAACTGTCTCGCCGGGTTCTCGTCGCCGACGGGGCGATGGGGACCATGCTCTACTCTCGGGGCGTCTTCATCAACCGGTGCTTCGACGAACTCAATGTGGCGCAGCCCGACCTGGTTCGCGCCATTCATCTTGACTACGTCAAGGCCGGCGCCGAAGTCATCGAAACCAACACGTTCGGCGGCAACCGCATGCGCCTGGCGGCGTTTGGCATCTCCGAAAAGCTGAAAGCCATCAACACGGCGGGAGTTCGCCTCGCCCGCGAGGCCGCCGGCGAGTCGGCGTTCGTCGCCGGCGCCATTGGACCTCTCGGCGCGCACATCGAACCCCTTGGGCCTACTTCCTTCGCCGAAGCTCGCGCCATCTTTCGAGAGCAGATCGAAACGCTGGTGGAGGCCGGAGTCGATCTGTTGATCCTGGAGACTTTCCAAAACCTCGACGAACTTCGCGAGGCCGTCTTTGCCGCGCGCGAAGCCGCGGGTGACGGAATCGCGGTAGTGGCCCTCGTCACGGTCGACGACGACGGCAGCGTGCGCGGGGGAGCCACTCCGCGGGAGTTCACCGGCAGGCTGGACGAATGGCCGGTGGATGTCATCGGCCTCAACTGTTCGGTTGGACCCAAGGTTGCATTCGAGACGCTCGAGAAGATGATGCAGTTCTCGCGCAAGCCGATGTGTGTAATGCCGAACGCCGGCCACCCGTCACGCGTCGAAGGCCGCAGCATCTACCTGTGTTCGCCCGAATACATGGCGCAGTACGCTCGGCGCTTCCTATGGGCTGGCGTCAAGATGGTCGGCGGCTGCTGCGGCACGACACCGGAGCACGTTCGGTTGATCCGGTCGGAAGTCCGCTCGTTGCAGCCCGGCCACAGCCAGACGGCGGCCTCGGTCCGGCCTTCGGGGACCGCCGCGATTGAGGAGAGGCCTCTCCTGGCCAAGGTTCCGGCCGCCGCGAAATCAAAGCTGGGCGCCAAGCTGACCGCGGGAACGTTTGTCTCGTTCGTCGAGATTCTGCCTCCCCGCGGCGTCGACGCGTCCAGGGAAATCGCCGGCGCCCGCCTTTGTCAACAGCACGGCATCGACTGCATCAACGTTCCCGACGGACCTCGAGCCAGCGCCCGCATGAGCGCGCAGGTCACCTGCCAGTTGATCCAGGAGCAGGCCGGCATCGAAGCCGTCAACCATTTCTGTTGCCGCGACCGCAACATCCTCGGTATCCAGTCTGAACTGTTGGGCGGGTTTGCCGTCGGCATCCGCAACCTGATCTGTATCACGGGCGACCCGCCCCGCATGGGGCCCAACCTCAACGCAACCGCCGTCTTCGACGTCGATGCCATCGGCCTGGTCAACATCGCCAATGGGCTGAACCTCGGCCTCGACATTGGCGGCAACCCCATGGGCTCGCAAACCGCGCTCCTTATCGGGGTCGGCGCAAACCCCGGCGCGATGAACCTCGACGAGGAGATTCATCGCTTCGAATTGAAGGTGGCCGCTGGCGCCGAATATGCGGTGACGCAACCAGTCTTCGACCTGGACCTGCTCGAGCGCTTCCTCCGCCGGATCGAGCACGTCAGGATCCCCGTGATCTGCGGCATCTGGCCGCTCACCAGTTATCGCAACGCGGAATTTATGGTGAATGAACTGCGAGTTCCAGTTCCCGAGCACTTCATGGAGCGCATGCGGTGCGCCGACAGCGCCGACAAGGCGCGGGCCGAAGGCGTCGAGATCGCGCGCGAGATGGTGCGGCGCGTCCGGCCCATGGTGAGCGGCGTTCAGCTCAGCGCTCCTTTCGGCCGGTATCAAATGGCTATTGACGTCGCCGATGCCATCGGTCCACGATGAGGCTTACGTGGCAACCGATCTGCTGGAACTCAATCCCGACCTGCCGGATGGCCGTGTCATCGAGCGCGCGGCTGAGGCGATCCGCGGCGGGGCTATCGTCGCAATCCCGACCGACGCTCTGTATTCCCTGGTTGCCGACCCGTTCAATTTGCACGCAATCAGCCGCGTTTTCGCCGCAAAAGGCCGGGAAATCCACCGCGCGCTTCCTCTGTTGATCGACGATTTTCTGATGGCGGAAGATCTCGCCCGGGAGCTGTCGATGCGCTTCTATCTGCTGGCCCGCCGCTTCTGGCCGGGCCCGGTCACCATCATCGTCCCCGCCTCTCCCAAGGTGCCGCTCAAGGTGACCGGCAACACCGGGCGCCTGGCTCTCCGCCATAGCCGGTCCAAGGTCAGCGAAGCCTTGGTCAAGGCCCTGGGCCAGCCCCTGATCGCCACCAGCGCGAATCTTTCGGGCCAGCCCACGTGCCGCAGCGGCATCGACGTCTTCGGGACCATGGACGGACGCATCGACCTGGTCCTCGATGGCGGTCTGTGCACCAACACCGGTGCGACGACCGTCGACATCACCGAGCCCTACTGGCGCGTCATCAAGGAAGGCGCGGTCTCCGAAAAAGAAATCGGCGAATGTTTGAAGGGCTCGTAGCCGGTTCGCCGCCGCGATCTCTAACGAAGAACTGTCTTGGGGTAGATATTCTGGCGTAAGCCCAGGTCGTCGCCGCACGCCATAGGCACTTCGGTTCGGCTCTCCTGTCGGTACCGGGCATTTCCTTTTCCAAGCCATACATACGACGTTTCGCCTGATTTTTTGCTGTCCTCGTGGTAAGCGGAGGGTGCTATACTTCTTCAAATCGTCGGGTCTGGGACTCCTCACCCGGCACCGAAAGGGGTCGTTCAAAAATGTGTTTCCTCCGCCTGTCAGCGGTTCTGCTGCTGCTTTTTTCCGGTTTCAGCCAGTCATTTGGCCAGACTTCCGCGGGAGCGCTTGTGGGTCTGGTTCGCGACCCCGCGGGAGCGGCGATTCCCGGAGCCGGGGTCACGGTCACGAACACGCAGACTAACGTGGCTTTCAACATCGAGACGGACGGGGCCGGCAACTACTTCGTGCCTTCCCTCCAGCCCGGAACCTACTCGGTCGTCTGCTCCCACGCCGGCTTCAAGAAGATCACGGTCGAGCCGGTTGTGGTGAGCGTGAACCAGACGGTCCGGATCGACCTGAATCTGCAGGTCGGCGACGCCGCCGAGTCGATTACCGTTCAGGAGTTCGCCTCCCTGATTCAGACCGACAACGCGACGATCGGACAGGTGGTGACCAGCCGGCAACTGACGGAACTGCCCCTCAATGGCCGCGATTTCCGCAGCCTTCTTCGACTGAATCCGGGTGTGACGGAACCACAGGGCGGCATCAGTGTAACCGCCTCCATCCGCCGCCAGGGATTCAACGACGGCATCAAGAACGTGAGCATCAACGGAGCGCGTCCGTCTTCAGTCACTTACCTCATTGATGGGGTCTCGTTGAACGAGCCTTTGTTCCAGTTTCCCAGCCAGATCCCTCCGATCGAGGCGGTGGAGGAGTTCAAGCTCCAGAATGCCCTCTACCCCGCGGAATTCGGCATGGGCGTGGGCCAGGTGAGCATCGCCATGAAATCGGGTACGAATCAGGTTCACGGATCGATGTTCGACTTCCTTCGGAACGACAAGCTGCAGAAGTTTCATCCGCGCTTCCACACCAAGACCCCCCTCAAGCAGAACCAATTCGGCGTGGTCGCTGGCGGCCCCGTCTATATTCCCAAACTCTACGATGGCCGGAACCGCACCTTTGTTTTTGGAAGCTACCAGGGAGGCCGCCGCGTGATCGGCAGTGTCGGGTTGGCGCAGGTTCCCACGGCCGCGGAGAAGGGCGGTGATTTCAGCTCCTGGCCGACGCAGTTGTTCGATCCGTTCAGCGGTGTACTGACCCCGGGGGCGGCTCTGCCCGTCGCAAAACAGCCTTTCGCCGACAACAAGATCCCCGCATCGCGCTTTGCTCCCCAGAGTTCCGCTTTGTTGAAATATTGGCCCGACCCCAATCAGCCCTGCCGCACGCCCTGCAACAACTACTCGGGCAGCACCAGCACTCCGGTCAACATGGACCAGTACACCCTGCGGGGCGACCATAATTTTTCCGTGAACGACCGGGTCTTCTTCCAGTTCCTCAAATCCAAGGAGAAGGCGCCCATCCCCTCCGTGATCCCGTTATCGGGCGTGGTGACCGCCCAGAACAGTTGGTTGACCACGGGCCAATGGACGCACATCTTCTCCCCCCGTCTGGTGAATGAACTGCGGGCCGCCTACAACCACTTCAAGTTTGACCAGAACTTCGAGACGAACGGCTTGGGCACGGTGTACTGGCGAGATGTCGGGCTGAAGAATCTGAACCCCAATTTTCAGGCTCTGCCGGCGATGTTACCCGGAACGCAGTACACGGGCATCGGCTATGCGGGATCGGTGCCGTTCTATTCGCGGACCGACACTCAGCACTACGTGGAGCACCTGACCTTCACGGCCGGCAAACACAGCCTGAAAGGCGGCATCGACTATCGCCGCTCGCGCACCCACCGGTTAGGAGGCTTCCAGGGGAACGGGATTATCAGCTTCAACGGAGCGTATTCGGCGCGAAATCCCACGGTCGCCCAGAGCGCGGGAGCAGCGAATACCGGGAATGGGTTCGCCGATTATCTGATGGGCTACGCCAGCCTGGCGGCCGGCACACCCTTCGAATCCGATTCCGGCCGTCTTTGGAATTCCGACGTCAACCTGTTTATCCAGGACGACATCCGCCTGACCCCGCAGTTGACATTGAACGTCGGGATGCGCTGGGAATACCGCGGCCCCTGGAACGAGAAGTCCGGCGGCGGGAAGATCTTCGACTACAACTTCGCCGGAGGGCGCGCTCTCTACAAGGACGAAGCCTTCGTCAAGGCGGTGAACAGTCCGATCTTTGCCAGTTGCTGCTCTTCGGCCAGCGTGTACGAGGCACAAAAGAAGAATTTCGCGCCGCGATTCGGCCTCGCCTGGCGGCCCCTTTCGGGCAGCAATCGCATGGTGGTCCGCGCCGGCTACGGGATCTACTACGACATCCTGCACCGGTTCTACGACACGCAGCCGTACTCGATCAATATTCCTTTCATCCTGCCGTCGCTGCCTGCCGTGAACGGGTTGGAGACAGCGCCTCCTTTGGACGTGCGCAACCTGTTTCCCGCCCCGCTGCCGGTTGCCACACGCGAGTTTGTGGCGCCGTTCTGCCAGGGTCCGGCCACCGAGTCCACCGATCCGGCAACCGGGAAGATCACGGTTCGCAACCAGTGCTTCGGAACAGGCGTGCAGTATGCTAACCCGAATAACCCAACCCCGTACACGCAGAACTGGGGGCTGAACCTTCAATTCGAACCGCGCCAGCGAATGCTGTTCGAGATCGGCTATCAGGGCAGTCATGGTTTGCACGCGCAAAGCTTCTACCACGCCAACCAGGCGGTGCTCCCGGCGACTTCCGGAAATCCGAACAACGGCTTGCGCTTCGCCTCACAGTGTCCGGCGGGCACCTTCCCAACTTCCTGCTCTCCGATTCAGAGCCGCGTACCCTATTCGAACTTTATCCCGCAGCTTTCCACCTACGTGAACGACAACAACGCGATCTATCACGCCATGACGATGAAGCTCGAACAGCGCTTCAACAACGGCGTTCAACTGCTCACCGCCTTCACGTGGAGCCGCACGATCGATGCTGTTTCGGAAATCCAGACGCAGGGCGGAACGCCTCGAACCTATCCGCAGTACAACTATCGTCGCGATCTGGAGCGCGGCGTTGCCAACTACGATCAGACCCGCCGCTTCGTCACCAGCGTTCTTTATGAGGTGCCGGTCGGAAAGGGAAAGGCGCTGCTCAACCGGGGCGGCCCTGTGGACTGGGTGTTGGGCGGATGGCAGGCGAACACCATCGTCACCCTCGCCGACGGACTGCCCTTCACGGTAGGCTGCTTTTGCGGGGATCGGGCCCAGATCGGAAACGATCGGGACGTCCATCGCATGAACGTCATTGACAATCCGATGCCGGACAACTTCGAGAAGACGATCTTCCGGCAGTTCAACACCGCCGCCTACCAGACCCCGGCGCTTGGTACCCTCGGCTCTTCGGGACGGAATACCCTGCGCGCGCCCGGCCAAAAAGCGGCGGATCTGTCGCTCTTCAAGAACTTCCGCTTCAACGAACGGGTCAACGTGCAATTCCGGGCGGAAGCGTACAACCTGATGGCAAGCGCTTACTATACAGTGATCTATCCGCAGCTCAACGCAACCCAGACCAACTTCGGGTCCCTGGTCCCGGTCGGCGGCGACAAGGGCAACTTGTTTAACCCGCGGATCTACCAGATGGCGCTGCGGTTGTCGTTTTGATGGGTGTGACCGAAACGTGGCGCCGGGCGACGTTTGTTTGTCGCCCGGCGCTATTCAAGGCCGTTCCCAACGAGTCTAGTAGAATGAGTTCCGGAGGCAGTTCCCATGGCCATCAACCGCCGCCAGTTCCTGAGTTCCTCGACCGTCGCGGTCTCGGCCGCCGGGGCCTCGCCGAAACTCTCCGAGTTTGAATCCATCCGCGGCGAGTTCCCTCGCGCCACGCAGCAGGTCTACCTCGATGCGGCCGCCAACATTCCCCTGCCCAAGTACACCGCCGAGGGCATGCGCCGATACATGGACTTTCACATGTACGGATCGGGCGAAGGACGGGGCCAGTACGCCGCCGAAGCCGCGAAGCAGGTCAAGCCCTTGTTCGCCAAACTGATCAACGCCAAGCCTTCGGAAATCGGCTTGGTCATCTGCACCAAGGCGGGAGAGGCGGCGGTGGTCAACGGCCTCCGAATTCAGGAGTCGGGCGGCAATCTGGTGACAAACGATCTCCACTACGCCGGCTCGGTCCACGACTACATCGGCCGGCGGAAGGCGGGGATGGACGTCCGGATCGTGAAGCACCGGGACTGGCGGATCGACCTTCGCGACATGGAAAAAGCGGTTGACCGGAAGACGAGGCTCATCTCGATCACCCTCGTCTCCAACGTGAACGGCTGGGTGGAAAACGCGAAGGCCATCAGCGATCTGGCACATGCTCACAGCGCTTACGTGTATGCCGACATCATCCAGGCTGCCGGAAGCGTTCCCGTCGACGTCAAGGCGTTGGGCCTCGACTTCGCGGCCTGTTCGAACTACAAATGGCTGCAGGGCGCCCGAGGCGCCGGTTTTCTGTATGTCCGGGAAGATCTCCAGGGGGCAGTAGTGAAGGACCTGAGCTTCCCCGGGTACGTTCATTTCAACTACCTGCCTTGGGTCACGGCGCCGGATCCGGCCGCGGGCGAATTCCCGTACAGCGCGCCGGCGGACGGCCATCGTTATGAGCCAGGAAACGTCAGTTCCGTCGCCTACGCCGGACAGTACGAAGCGCTCAAGCGCATCCTGGCCCTTGGCGTTGAGAATATCTACGCGTACACCAAGCCGATGTGCGACCGCCTGAAGAAGGAACTGCCAGGTTCTGAGTACAAGCTCATCACGCCCATGGATGCGGTGAGTTCCATTGTGGTGGTCCAGGCAAAGGACCCGAAGGCGACCCAGGCAAAGCTGCGCAAGGCTAACATCCAGATCACCACCGCGGGCCAGAATCGATTCCGAATCTCTCCGGCACTCTACAACAACATGGAAGACATCAACCGCCTGTTGTCAGCCCTGGCCTGACACCGAGCCGCTCCCCTCAGCCAAACACCCGATGGAAAAATTCAGACGTCCGCATCTGAATCTGGTAGAGTTGTTCGTTCAACGGCAATCCGTGAAGCCGCTGCGGCGTCCACCGCCGCACCAACTCGGCCAATAGCTCGAGCTGAGCCTGCGAGACCGGCAGTCGGCCCTCGGTGTGCCCGCTCGAGACCCGCATCGCGTGATCGAGCGCCCGGTAGAACGTCGCCGCGTCGCCGAGGAATTCTGCATCTTCCCGATCGAGATGGCCCATCTTCTCGATGACGTCGATGCGCTCCGGCGTATTCAGCACCTTGAAGAAGATGCCCGCGCCCTTCAGCCGGAGAAACATCAGGACAAAGTCGATATCGTAGTAGCCGCCGCTGCCGGCCTTCAACGGATTCCGCTGGCCCTGCTCGCGCTCCAGGCGTGCGCGCATCTCGGCCAGCGATTGGCGGGAACGGCCGCCCTGTCCCCAGCGCCGCCAGTCGGCTTCCTGGACTTCGTTCAGAAAGCGCGTCGCCTGTTCCAGATTCCCCGCCACGCCGCGCGCTTTCATATAGGCGATCCCTTCCCAAGCCTCGGCGTGATTGCTGAAATACTCCTTGTACTTCGACACTGTCTGAACCAGCGAGCCTTCGCGTCCGTACGGCCGCAGCCGCGTATCGACGGAGAAGATCACGCCGTCGCCCGTATAGGCCGAGATGATGTCGATCAGGCTCTCCGCCACCGCGGTCCAGAAACGGTGCTCCCCCGCGTCTTCATCCGGAATCACAAAGACCAGGTCCGCGTCGGAGCCGACGTCGAACTCCCGCACGCCCAACCGCCCCAGGGCGATCACCTGCATCTGGTCGTGCGGAATATAGGCCGTGCTGACCGGAGGCGTCGCGCCCAGACGGTTCCACATCGCGATCTGATATGCCGACGCGATCACCCGGTCCGCCAGGTCCGAAGTCTTTCCCAGCGTCTCGAAGATCGGCACCGATCGGCACAGGCTCTCGCTCTGGATCCGAATCATCTCGCGGCTGAAGAAGCGCCGCAGTTCCACCGGGTCTTCCGGATTGTCCCGCGGAAACGCGGCGCCGAACCGGATAATCTCGCCCAGCAGGTCGGGATCCCGCAAGCACTGATCGGCGAAGAACGGGCTGTACTCGAAAATTTCAACGGCCGCGCGGGCAAGTTCCACGTCTTGATCCAGGCGGGCAAGCCATTCGGGCCGATGCAGGATCCCCTCCAGCAAATGGTCGAATCGGTCCCGGCCCCGCTTCAGGTTCGACTGGCTGAGAAACGCCGCCAGGCGCGGAGCGCGATGGTCGAGAAACCGGGTGATATTGCTCGACGCCGGCAACCGCGAGTCCTCTACGGATTCGCCGGGTGTTTCGATTGGCTCGACCAGCACCGGTTGGTAGTACATCGGCTTCTGGAGATAGATCACCCGCTCGTACAGTTCGCGCACGTCCGCCTGGCAGTCGCACAGGCGTTTCGTGAGCCATTCGGCGTCCGGCGTCTCGCCCGGGGCGTGAGGCATCTTGCGCGCCAGCACCTCCAGCGATTCGTGGTCGGAGGGAAGCGTGTGCGTCTGCCGGTCGTCGACGAACTGCAGCCGATGCTCCAGGTTGCGGTAGAACTCGTACGCCGAGGCCAGGCGCGAGTACTCGCTCGGCGAAAGAAAGCCCTTGTCGCGCAGGCGGAACAACGCGAGCAGAGTCCCCCCGTGCCGTACCCAGCGCTCCCGCCCGCCGTGCAACCGCTGCAGGCACTGCACCAGAAACTCGATGTCGCGGATGCCGCCCGGCGACAGTTTTACATCCACCGCCGATGGCGAACGCGCCTGTTTGGCCGCAAGCTTCTCTCCAATCCGCTGGCGGGTCGCCGACATCGCTTCCACGGCGCTGAAATCGAGAGTGCTCGAGTAGATCCGAGGCTCGACATCGTCCAACAGAGCGCGGCCCAGGTCGCGGTCGCCCGCCGAGACCCGCGCTTTGATCAGCATCTGCAGTTCCCAGTCGCGGGCGCGCGTCGAGTAGTAGGCCTTGGCGCCGTCGAGGGAAATGCAGACCTCGCCCAACGTCCCTTCCGGCCGCAGCCGCAAGTCAACGCGGTAACACAGACCTTCCGACGTGTACGTGGAAAGCAATGCCGTCAGCCCGTTGGCGACCTTTTTGAAAAACTCCTTGGTGGAGATCGGCTCGGGTCCGCCGGTCTCCCCGTTGCCCGAATACAGGAACATCAGGTCGATATCGGAGGAGTAGTTCAACTCCTCTCCGCCCAGCTTGCCGAGCGCCAGGACGGCGAAGCGCGCCGGCCGCACCGACCCGTCCGGAGCGCTAAACTTGGGCGCCCCATGGCGGCGTTCGAACTCGCCAGACAGGACTTCGAGCGCCACGTCGACGATCACATCGGACAAGATCGACAGCTCGCTCGTCACCTCCGACAGGGTGGCGATCCCCAGGACATCGCGCAGCAGAATCCGGAGGATGTGATGGCGGCGAAATCGCGCGAACACCAGGGGGGCTGGACCGTCCTCGACGCCACTAGCCTGGAGTTCGCGCATCAACCGCTCGCGGAGATCATCCTCCGGCTGGGCGTACGCCAGGCGTTCGATCGAGGGCAGGAACCACGACGGATCCCGCAGCAGGGCTTCCGACAGGAACCGGCTGTGGCCGAACGCCGTTACCAGGCACCGCAGCCACTGGGTGGAATCCGAGATCCGGCGGAATTCCTCCGGATGCCTGTGGATGAATTGCGACGTCAGCGAGAGGGCCTGGGCCGGGTCGGGCGATCCGGCAAGCAGCAGTTCTAACTGCTTGTTGATTTCCTCGGGAATGGCAAGGGTCAGCGAGTCGGAGCTTTCGGCAGTGCTCAGGCGAACGTGGCCTCCACCGAGATTATATCGCCTGTCGCCACGACCCCGGGTTCGACCACGCGCGCGTAGAAGCCGCTCTTGCCCCAATTCGGGGACGAGGGATCGCCCGCCTTCACCTGGCCGTCATAGAGTTCGGCCTGGATTCCCCGGCCGCACACATCCAGCGTGCCGCACGGTACTCGCACCTTGGTGAGTTGCACCACCGCCGTCCCGACCCTCAGAATCTGGTCGAGACGTAATTGCGCCGGGTCGATTCCCTGCATCGTAATGTTCTCCCCCAGGGAGCCAGACTCTATCGGGTAGCCCTTGGCCTTCAACTCCTCGATCACCTCCGAGGCGATCAGCAGCACCGCCTGGCGGGGACCGCCGTGAATCTGGGGATGGTGGTGCCCGTCGCCCTCCAGCCCGAGGGGAGTGATGACGCCAAACGGGATGGGCCTTTTGGGAATGCCGCCCGGGGAGACGTTGATTTGAACGACGCGGCCTTGCACGTGGGGGAGAAAAAGCGGGCCGCCTTTTGACAGCGGCCCGCGGGTTGGGAACTAGATGTCGTAATACAGCGCGAATTCGTACGGGTGCGGACGCAGGCGGATCGCATCGAACTCGTTCTTGCGCTTGTACTCGATGAAGGTCTCGATCAGCTCTTCGGAAAACACGTCGCCCTTCAACATGAAGGCGTGATCGTCTTCCAGAGCCTGCAGGGCTTCGTCGAGCGCGGCCGGCATCGACGGGACGTTCTTCATCTCTTCGGGAGTCAGATCGTAGATGTCCTTGTCGAGCGACTCGCCCGGATCGATCTTGTTAAGGATGCCGTCTAACCCGGCCATCATCATGGCGGAGAAGGCGAGATACGGATTGCAGGACGGATCCGGCGGCCGGAACTCCACGCGCTTGGCCTTCGGACTGGCCGAATACATGGGGATGCGGACCGCGGCCGAACGGTTGCGGCGCGAGTAGGCCAGGTTCACCGGCGCTTCGTAGCCCGGCACCAGGCGCTTGTAACTGTTGGTGGTCGGAGCGATGATCGCCGAGAGCGCCCGGGCGTGCTTCAGCAGGCCGCCGATGTACCACAGCGCCATCTGGCTGAGGCCCGCGTACAGATCGCCGGCGAACAGCGGCTTGCCTTCCTTCCAGATGCTCTGGTGGGTGTGCATGCCGCTGCCGTTGTCCTGAAACAGCGGCTTCGGCATGAAGGTCACGGTCTTGCCGTACTGGTAGGCCACGTTGCGGACGATGTACTTGTACAGCATCATGTTGTCCGCGGACCGGACCAGCGTGTCGAACCTCTGGTCGATTTCACATTGGCCGCCCGTGGCGACCTCGTGATGGTGGCACTCGATGACCAGACCGCAGGCAATCATGGTCTGGACCATTTCGCTACGCAATTCCTGGTAGTGGTCGGTCGGAGGAACGGGAAAGTAGCCTTCTTTGTAGCGTGGCCGGTATCCGAGGTTGTCCTTTTCGCGGCCGGAATTCCACCGCCCTTCCTCGGCGTCGATGAAATAGAAGCCGCAGTGCTGGTTCTGATCGAACCGGACGTTGTCGAAGATGAAGAACTCGGCCTCCGCTCCGAAGAAGGCGGTGTCGCCGATTCCCGTACTCTTCAGGTACATCTCGGCTTTCCGCGCAATCCACCGCGGGTCGCGTTCGTAGTGCTGCTTGGTGATCGGGTCGATGACGCCGCCGAACATCACCAAGGTTGGAATCTCGGCGAACGGATCCATGAACGCGGTCGTCGGATCGGGAACGAGCAGCATATCGCTCTCGTTGATAGCCGCCCAACCGCGGATGCTGGATCCATCGATGCCGAAGCCTTCCTCGAACGAATCCTCGGACAACTGGGTAATCGGATAAGAGATGTGATGCTGCAGGCCGGGGATGTCCGAGAACCGCAGGTCCACCTGCTTGGCGTCATTCTTCTTTGCAAAATCCAATACTTCTTTGGGACTCATCAAGCCTCCATTGCTTGGTGGGCAGTATGCCGCGAGGGTGCCGTAGCGCGTCTCCGCTAGCTTGTCTGAATGCGTTTAGCATACCACAGGGCGCGCTGAAGCGCTGCGCTCCCATCCACTTGCACCCGAGGCCCGGTCCTCGAGGAAGGCTCTCATCCATCGCCAGCTAATGCTCCCGCGGAGGGTCACTCACCGCGCTGAAGTTCCGGCGCCACTCCGAGTCCGCTTCCTCGAAGTCGATCCCGCTTTGGCAAGTCGCTTTCCGGATCGTTTGGCGGGCGCTGCGACGCTCCGCGCGCTTTCTCCCGCCGGCATCTGGCTTCGATCAGAATCCGCGGGTTGCCCGCTGTCCGCACTGATCAAATGTTCGCCCGGGGTGAAGACATCTTCCGCACCACTTGCCAGCAGCAGGTCCTTCGCTCCGGAGACCTCGTAGGGATTGGCGCAGTGTACCGACAACAGGACGCCGCCCGCCTTGACTCGGCCCTCGTACCGCTCCGCCTCTCGCTCCGGCAAACCCAGGGCCACCAATGGTCCCACCAAACCGCCGAGCGCCCCGCCGACTTTTAGGCTTGCCATCGTAGCCATGATAGGGCCGGCTGCGATAATCGGCCCCAGGCCTGGGATGGCCAAAGCGCTCATACCAGCCAAGAACCCCAGCGTACCGCTCACCACGCTGCCCGGAGTCAGGCCCTCGCCAGCATCATCGGGCGCTTTCGTGTTTTTCTCATGAGCGAAGTCCTTTGAGCCCTGATGGTCAGGTAATAGCGCCGAAATGTGGTTGTTCGAGAAGCCCGCGGCGGCGAGTCGATCGACGCCTCGTTCCGCCTCGGCGTAGCTTCTGTCAATTCCAAATACCGCTGTGTCTTTGCTTTCCATGTGCGGCTCCTTGCAGTTGCGGTGTAGGTCTACAGCGTTTGACCGTTACTTCGCCGGAAACCTTTTCCACGCCGCGGGCTGCGGCGGCAGCTTTGCAGTGACTGCTTTCTTTTTTGTTTTTGGACTTGCCCGGCCCTACGGCTGATGACCTTGATATTGCGGGCATAGCTGGAGAGTCAGTTGGCGCCGATAATCGCGCGACAAACTACTCGCTATTCCTTCCTCCTTTTCCGTTGTGGGGAGGAGCACGCGAGGGGCCTTTTCTGCATTGGTGTGTAATCATGCACTTTGCGCCGCCTTGTCAAGGGCTTGCACCAAAGCGTTGCACCTTTAGCGGTGCGGGTAGGAATTACACTATGCCGTCCCGAAGATGTGGCCGACGGAAACACCGGTTTGACGGTCAACAGGGCCTCCGACGGCACGTCGGGAATGCCGTGGCAGTTTCTTTGGTGGAAATTGCGCCAGCCGCTCCGTGACGGTCGCGGCACGGATGAAACGCGTCGCCTTTGCCAGGATAGTCCGCTCAGATCAGAAGAAGAGATACTTCCGCCACTGCGCGTCGCTGTTGCCGAGGAGACGCATCAGGTGACGGCTGGTGTGGAGACTGAACGGGCGCGGCAGGCGCAGGAGTTTCATGCCCGCCTCGTCCGGGGTGCGGCTGCCTTTCCGGTTGTTGCAGGGGTTGCAGCAGGTGACCAGGTTTTCCCAGGAGGACTCGCCGGCGCGGGAGCGCGGGACCACGTGATCGAGCGTCAACTCGGAAGACGGCAGCGTCCGCAGACAGTACTGGCACGTGTAGCGGTCGCGCATCAGAATGTTCTTCCGCGACAGGGCCCGGGTCTGGTGCGGGATGCGCCGGTACTCCAGCAGGCGAATGACGCTCGGCAGGCGGTATTGCCGGCGCGCCGAGTGAATCGTCAGAGCGTGCTCTTCCTCCGCCGTGGCCACGCCTTTCAGAACCAGAATCATGGCGCGCCTGGCGGCGCAGACGTTAATCGGCTCGTAGCTGGCGTTCAGCACCAGAACGGGTTTGTGCAATCCGTGAGGACCGGTCATGCGTTCGAACTCCCGACAGCAGGTTGAGCGGCCGCGGCGTAGCGGCGGTCGACACGCGCCAGTGTCAATACGGTAACGGAAAGGGCCCCGGCACGAACGAGGGCCGAGGCACAGGCGTCGGCGGTCGCGCCTGTGGTCATGACGTCATCAACGAGTAAGATCCTCTTGCCGGCGATCCCGGCCGGGCGCGTGACCTCGAACGCGCCCCGAACATTTTCCCGGCGCTGCGCGTGCGTGAGGCCGGTTTGCGTCGTAGTCGGCTTCCGCCGGCGCACACCGTGGATCAGCGGCACGCGGCGGGCCTGGCTCAATTCTTTCGCGAGCAGTTCCGACTGGTTGTAGCCGCGGTTCCAGCGGCGTCGCCAATGCAGAGGGACAGCGACCACCGCGTCGTAAGCGCGATCGAGCGGCAGGGCCCGGCGGAGCCATCGGCCCAGAGGCTTGGCCAGGGGGCGGAAGCCCTCGTACTTGAACAGGTGAATCAGCGCCCGGAGGCGGCCTTCGTAGGCGCCGAAACAATACACTTCTCTCGGCCCTCGGACGCCGGCGCGGCACAACCGGCAGCGTCCGCCGTCATCCAAGGGATACGGGTTGAGAAACGGCGTACGGCACTGGACACAGAAGTAATCCGCCGAGAGGGGCTCGGGGTCCGAAAGGCACCCGGCGCACACCGGAACCCGCGAGATCCGGTGGAGAGGCTGACCGCAGACGCGGCAGTCGGCTGGGAACAGGAGCGAAAAAAGGGCGTGCGGAATCGTCTGCAGAAATGGGAGCTGAATAAAAGCCGCAGCGGGCCGTCGAGGACTCTCAGTGAGACTGCTACTGGAGAAGACCCACCTCCCGGGAAGGGCGCCTCGCGGCCGACTGCCCGCGGGCGCGCGCGTCTCCTGGTGGGCCTGCGGGCCTCCCGGATCGCGGTCGTTTGAGCCTGTGACGGTGCATCGTGAGACTTCCCCACGCTTGCAAGACCTGACTGATCACCAGTGTAGGGAGGGTGGAAAGAAATTGTCAAATGACGCGGCGGTTACATCGAGTTCAGCCCCGCCTGGCAAATACCTTGCCAAGCCTGGGTTCAGAAGCCCGAGACAACCTCGGCACGGCAGCCACGGGCGTCCGCGTCACTGATCCCGTGCCCGTGCGGTCAGGCCGCCAGCCGGTTGGTCAGAGAATCCCCAGGCGCTTCTTGCGGACCGCCGGAGGTGCGGCTTTGGGGGCCGCCGGCGTCCGGTCGATGGCTTCGAGCACGATCGGCGCCATCACCCGGTAGCCCTTGGCATTGGGATGAAGGCCGTCATCCGCCATGTCCCGCGTCAGGAAACCTCCACCATCCATCATGGCCGAGAAATAGTCAACGTAGACGAAATGCCGGCCCGAGCTAAAGGTCTTCAGCCAGTCGTTGATCTCCTTGATCTTCGCCGGAGGCCGGCGCGGCGACTGCTCGAAGCGGGGATTCGTGTCTTTGTGATAATCGCTCACCGGCAGGATGGACGCCAGCAACACCCGAATGCGGTGTTTCTCCAGCAGGTCGGCGATCATCGTGATGTTGTTCTTGATCGCCTCCATGGGCACACCTCGGGCAAGGTCGTTCGTCCCCGCCAGCAAGACCACTGTCTGGGGACGGAGATCCAGCACGTCGGCCTTCAGGCGGCCAAGCATCTGGCCGGTGATCTGCCCGCTGATCCCGCGGTTGACGAAGTCGCGGCCGGGAAAGTATTCGTTCAGCCGCCAGCCGTCGGTGATGGAATCGCCCAGGAAGACGACGCGCGGCTTATCGGGTGCTGCCTTGGGCAACCGTTCGTTCGCTTCGCGATAGCGGGCGAGATTGTCGCGGTCGGGACTGCGGAGATCGGTTTCCGTCTGTTTCAGCAGCGCCCGGAGGTGGGTGTCGATGCGGTCCACAGCCTCCCTCAACTCGACAAACTGCTTACGCCCGGCCTCCGGGAACGGATACGGCTTGGGCAAGGCATCGGCCAGCGACAAGTACGCGCGAAGGTGAGAGAGAAGTTCGTAGGTGGTCACCGGCCCCAGAGGGTTGGTTCGTTCGAGGGTGGTGACCGCCTGGCGGGTGTTTTCCAGAACAGGCGCGGCCGCTCGGGCCAGGCCGGGAACGGTGGACGAAGTCGAATCGACCAACTGCGCCGCCCGGTTGTAGAGCAGGAGCGCTTCAGTTCCAACCAGCCTCGCCTGGTCCTGCGCCGCCAGGGGCGCCACCGTCAAGGCCAATATCAGTATCCAGGACTTCATGGTTCGTACTTCTCCAATTGCACCGTGATGGTTCCGATGTGAAGCTGCATGCGAGCTTGAATCTGTACGGGAATTCGCCGGCCGTCGTCGGTCACCCACAGCAGGAGCCGGCCGGCCCGCTTGTAGAGCACATCGTTGAACAGAAACGCCTCATAGCGGATCGCATGGAAATCGCCGGCTTTGGTCTTGACGGTCTCCTTCACCTGCGCCTCCACTCGCGCCATCACCGCCTTCTTGCCATCGCTGACCGGCACTTCCACCGACTTGCCCAAAGGAACGTCGAGTTGCCGTAACCGGTACAGCGCCCCGATGACATCCATCACACAGGGAGGGACCGGGATTTCCTTCGCCAGGATGGTGGTGTTCTTGGCCACGTCGCGCTCCAGGTACGTCGCGGTCCGGGCGGCCTGGTCGAACGTGATGCGGGTTTCGCGCCTCCGAAACCCCTCCTCCGCCTTGAAAAAGGCCGACTGGGCGCACAATTCCCGGGTGAGATGGGCGGTGTAGCGGTCGTCGACGCGGAACAACTTGGAGACCAGGCCCGTAGAGGTGATGTGGAGGTTGGTGTCGACGCCGGAGTCGCCGTGCGACCAGTCGAGGCGGGCCGCGCCGGCGGTGAACAACCGCCATTCGATCGCGTAGCGCAGCGATTCCCTGGCTGGCGCCGGTAAGGTCATTTCGCTTGTGCCACACGGCGCGGCAACGGCCAGGCAAACAACAAGCGCGGCCATTTTCCGGGAAAAACGCATGAACTCCGAGTTTCCCACAAAATCAGCGCAGGCTGACCTTGTCCGGCCCGGGGAAATCCGGGGGCACGGCCTGGGTGACTTTGTCGGAGGCCGCCCATTCGGTCCCGCGTTGGTACGTCACGATGAAGCCCACGCAGCGCATGGCTTCCAGGCCATGGCCAAGCGTGGTGTGGAAGATCCGGCCTTTGCCGTACTTGACGGTCAGGAGCATGGGTTCGTGCTCGCCGGTTCCGTTGGTGGCCGGGTCCGACCAGGCCGTTGCGAGCAGGGTCAGGTTCACGGCGGGGCCCCGCAGCCGGTCGTAGAGTTCATCCTGGGCGTGCATCCATTTCCCGGGCAGGCCGCGAGTGATGGGGTGAGTTCTCTCTCGCACCGTGACCACAAAGGCATGTTGCCTGCCGTGATGCCCGCCTGGCCCCGGCGACGGGTCCAGCGAAATCCTGCCGTCGCGGAAGCGGAGATAGGGGCCGGCCTTCTCGTTACGGGCGCCCCAACCGCCCAGGGCGATCATCTCGTTGTACTGCGGCCACTCCGGAAAGGCGTTGTCGGCGGCGTGGTACACCACGAATCCGCCGCCGCCCCGGACGTAGCTCTCAAAGGCGGTCTGGACCTCCTTCGGCCAGGCTTCGCCGTTGTAGTTGGAGACCACGACTCGATACTTACGGAAGTCGGGCCGGAAGCCGGAGAAGTCTCCGTGGAGGGGAGGCGTGGTGGCGACGTCCACGGCGAACAGGCCTGTCTCCTCCAATAGCCGCTTGAGGACCGGCGTGGTCTGCTGCCACGCGTGGTTGTTTTGTCCGTCGACGATGAGCGCCTGAAAACGCGGCGCCGCGGCGGCCAGGGAACTCCCGGCCACGAATAAAGCCATGATGAATCGCATGTTAAAGACGCCTCCTTGGGAGGTCAGATCACCAGAGTGGAAACATCCACCGAAGACCGCTCGCCGGCAATCACGACGATGCCGCTCTCGGTGACGTAATGGGAACGGCGGTCGGCTTCCAGGTCGTAGCCGATCCGGGCGTCTTCCGGCACCCGGACGTTCTTGTCGAGAATGGCGCGCCGGATCCGGGCCCGGCGGCCGATGTCGCAGTTGTCGTGGATGATCGAGTCCTCGACGAGTGCGCCGGAGTGGACACGCACCCCCCGAGCGAGGACCGAATTGCGGACGGTTCCGCCGGAGAGGATGCAGCCACCGGACACGATCGAGTCGATGGCCTGCCCGCGGCGGTTCTCGTCGTCGAAGGTGAATTTGGCCGGCGGATCGGGATAGCCCACGGTTCGGACCGGCCACTGTTTGTTGAACAGGTTGAGCGCCGGAGTGACGGCTCGGAGGTCGAGATTGGCCTCATAGTAGGCGTCGATCGTGCCCACGTCCCTCCAATACGGGCCGTAACCCGCGGGGTCGCCCGGAATCTGATTAGTGGTGAAGTCGTAGGCGAACATCTCGCGCCGGCCGACCATCGACGGGAGGATGTCGCGGCCGAAGTCGTGGGAACTACCGCGATTCTCCGCGTCCGCGTAAAGCTCCTTTAACAGGATTCGGGTGGAGAACACGTAGTTCCCCATGGACGCATAAACGCGCGACGGGTCGCCGGGGATCGTCGGCGCGTCTTCCCGTTTTTCGTGGAAGCCGATGATCCGGCCGTCGGGCGCGGTCTCGATCACGCCGAATTCAGCCGCGAACCGCTTGTCCACCGGAATCGCGGCTACCGTCAGGTGAGCGCGCTTCTCCTCGTGGAACTCGATCATGCTCGTGAGGTTCATCCGGTAGATGTGGTCGGCCCCGAAGATGGCCACCACGTGGGGGTCGGTTTGTTCCACCAGGTTGACGTTCTGATAGATCGCGTCGGCTGTGCCCTGGTACCACGTGGCTTCCGGCGTTCTCATCTGCGCCGGTACGGGAATGATGAACTGGTTCTTCAGGATGCCGGTGGTCTGCCAGCCCTCGGCCAGGTGCTGGAGCAGGGACTGGCTTTTGAACTGGGTTAGGACATAGATTGAATGGATTCCCGAGTTGATGAAGTTACTCAGGACGAAATCGACGATCCGATACTTGCCGCCGAACGGAACGGCCGGCTTGGCGCGTTCCTTGGTGAGTGGATAGAGCCGGGTACCCTTACCTCCGGCAAGGATGATGCCGAGCACACGAAGCCGCATAGGGGTTTTCTCGACCTGATCTCAGACGTTGCCAGCACAAGGAGCGTCTTAATTGTGTCAGCAGTCTTCGTTCGTTCGCAACCGGAAACAGTGTGATAATGTGGTCAACCGAAATGGCCACAGCATCGAAGCCAGCGGGTTCCGCCGCGACGCCGGGAACCGGTGAGTCGAATTTTCTGCGTTGGTCGATCATCGCCCTGCTCAGCCTCGGCATGGTGATCGCCTACATCGACCGGGCGAACATCTCCGTCGCCCTGGCTTTCCAGGATTTCAAGAATGTCTTCAACCTGACGGACGCCGAGCGCGGCAACCTGAATTCGGCCTTCTTCTGGTCGTACGCGTTCCTGCAGATTCCCGCGGGCTGGCTGGTGGACCGCTATGGCGTCAAGACGCCATACGCGATTGGGTTCCTCTTCTGGAGCCTGGTGTCGGCCGGCACAGCGTTGGCCACGTCGTTCGGGCAGTTGTTCTCGCTGCGCTTCTTGCTGGGAGTGGGCGAGAGCGTCGTGACGCCCGCCAGCATGCGCTGGATCCGGTTCCATTTCCCCGAGAAACAGCGCGGACTCGCCGTTGGTCTCTACATGACCGGAACCAAAATCGGGCCGGCCATCGGCGCCCCGATCGCCGCCCTGTTGATCACGGCCTACGGGTGGAAGTCGATGTTCATCATCCTCGGCCTCGGCGGTCTGGTCTGGCTGCTGCCCTGGATGCTGGTCGTCAAGAACAACGATCGCCAACTTGAACTCGATCAGACCCCGAAGAATGCAGGCCCGCCTGTCTCCTTTGCCACGTTGCTGGCCAGCCCGGTGATCTGGGGCACTATCATTGGGACGTTCTGCTACATGTACTTTGTGTACTTCTGCATGACGTGGATGCCCGCCTATTTTGTGGAACGCCGGGGGATGTCGCTGAACTCGATGGGACTGTACCAGTTCTTCAGTTTCGGCGGGATGGCGACGATGGCCGCGGTGGCCGGTTGGCTGGCCGACCGGCAGATCAGCAAGGGCAGGGACCCGGTGAAAGTGCGCAAGGCGTTTACCATTGCGGGTTTTGTGATCGCGTCCACCGAGGTGTTTGGCGCTTTGTCCGATTCCAACAGCGTGGCCCTCTTCTTCGCCGTGTTCTCCCTGAGCGGATTGGGGCTGGCCACCGCGAACTACTGGGCGCTGACGCAGACGCTCATTCCGGGCGGCGCCATCGGGCGCATTGTGGGGATTCAGAACTGCGCCGCGAACCTGCCGGGAATCGTCGCTCCGATTCTGACGGGATGGCTGAAACAGAAGACCGGCAGCTACGATGCGCCGATGCAGGCGATCTGGGTGTTCCTGCTGCTGGGCATCGCGGCCTATGTGTTCCTGGTTCGCCGGGAATATGCTCCCGCGCAGACGCAATAGAAGACTGGCACGCGCTACCGGCCAGATCTCACACCCGGGACACCGAAGCGGAAGTTGTCGGGGTCGCCCGGGTCGTCTGGAGGTGGAGGCGGAGGCGGGGCCGGATCGTCCGGGCTGAATTGCATCTCCCAGTTCGACACCCCGTGGATGTATAACCTGGCTCTTTCCCCCGCGAGCGTATCGGTCTCGCCTTCACCCAAGCCGAGCACCTGAGGATAGTAGCCCGGGCGATAGCCGATCTGCCCGCCCATCAGGAGGCGCTCGGGCGCTCTCCACATTGCCGGGTCCGTGAGGTCGCGGCTGAAGGAGATGTAAATCCCTTCCTGAGGCCACCCCGGTTCGCAACACGCGCGATTGAGGAGCATGACAAATGCCTGCGCGTGGGTGTTCCAGTGGACGGAAGGCCCCCAGTAGGAGTCCGTGTTTTCCGCTTCCCACCGCTGGGCCGCGGGGAAGATAGGGGTCAGGCGGCCGCCCAGGCCGGGTTCGTCCCACGCGCCTTGATAGAACTTCTTCACGGCGCCCCCGGGGTGGAAGCGATCTTCAAACGCGAGTCGGGCCGCGACGATGCCTTGTTCGGCGGCCTCACCACCGTAGTTTGTGAAAAAAAAGTAGAAATACCCCTTCTCCGGATCCATCACGACCGAGAAGTCACCATGACCGCCGGCAAAGAACCCATTCATCGCGGTGCAGTCCGCCGCAACGCCGCTCTCCAGCACGATGCCTAAGTCCAGTACCGTGCGGCCATCGTCGTACGAGATCACAGCGCCGATTTTAGGAGAGGTCAGCCCGCTGGACCCGCAGACGCCGCCCGGTTCGTGGTGATACCAGCCGAACAGCACGCCATCCGGGTCCCTGTACGCCGCCTCGATCCAGAGAGGGTAGTGCTGGCGGTCGGTCGCGGTGACGATCTGGCTGGTCCACGGGCCAAACTGGCTGGGACCCACGCTGATCATTTCCGGATCGCCGGTGGAGCTGAACAGGTGAAGTCCTTCGGCCGTCCAAAAGGCGGGACTATTGCCGTCGATATGCGTGGGCAATTCCACCCTGTCGGCCGGCCACATCTGGACGGATTGACCCAAGGCCAAGACGGGCGTGAACAAAAGGAGGAACTGTCGGAAGTGAGACCTCACTCAGTTGTGGTGACGGAGTCGAGTGAACGCGGGTTACCTTAGGAGGGGGTAGATCAAAAGAGTTTACCTTCTTAATGTCGAGCCGCATTTGGATGAAATTTGTTGTGACGCTGCTTGCGGTGAGTGCCATCGGCCTTCCGCAGTCCCGGATGATACGGCGGTCGATGCCAATCGAGGGCGGGCGCCTCTCCTATGTCGAGCGAACGGGTAGGGGCCCTGCGCTGCTCCTGATCCCCGGCAGTTTTGCGGGGGCCGGCGATTACGATGCCGTGATTGCCTCGCTGGACCCAGGACGCCACATCGTCATCGTGGAGGTTCGCGGTCACGGCGACAGTTGGCCGCCGCCGGAAAACGGATCGATCGAGCAGTTCGCCGCGGACGTGAAGCGCGTGGCCGATCACGCAAAGCTGGGCCTCTGCTACGTTGGCGGGCACAGCATCGGCGGCATGATCGCGATCGAAGCCGCGGGCCGGTGGCCCGAGGGCTGGAAGGGCGTCATTTCGATCGAAGGCTGGACGCACCACTCGGTGGCAAAGGAAGCGTTCCCCTCCGATGCGGGCAGGAGGCTGACGCCCGAAATGCAGGCGAAACTCGACGACATCCGGCGTCCCGTAATGACGCGCTGGCCAAAGGAACAGATCGCCGCATTCGCCCGCATCTGGAGGCAATGGGATGGCGCCGGCATTCTCGAGCGAATGCAGGTACCGGTGCTCGAGATCTGGGGCGACCGGGGACGGCCACGCCCAACCCGGGCGGCGATGAAGATCCCGGAACGCGCCAACATCGATCTGGTCTGGATCGCCGGCGCGTCGCACTTCTTGCCGATGGAACGTCCAGCCGAAGTAGGGCGCGCGATTCAGGAATTCATCGATCGCAAGTGATCGGCCCTCAGCGGGCCCGCCGCCGGTGTAATGCGGTTTGAATCGACGCGGCAACCTGGCTTGCCAGTTGCGCCGACCCGGCTTCGCTGAAATGAACGTCGGCCGGCAACTGGATCTCCTTCACACGAGGCAGGGCGAACCCATAGAGATCGTCGATCGCAACCCTGTTCTCGTCCATGATCCCCTTCGCCGCCGCGTTGTACGCGATTCCGTCGCGCGTCTTTCGCGGCGTGCCCAGCTCCATGTCGGGAATCGGCGTGGTGCTGGCCCAGATCAGCGTCGCGCCCGTCTTCTTCATTCGCTTGACCAACTCCCGCAGGTTCTTCTGGTATTCGTCAATCGGCACCTGCGTGTCCGGGCTCTCCACCCGCTTCAGGTCGTGCAGGCCCCAGTTGAAATGGATAACGTCCCACTTCCCTGACCCCAGCCAGTCGCCGAGCCGGCGAAGTCCTTTGCGCGTGTCCATGGCGTTGCCGGGAACGCGGTGCACATTCGCCTTGCCCTCCAGCACGCGGCGGGCAGCCGGGGTATAGCCGATCGAAATCGAGTCGCCGATCAGGAGAACTCGCGGGAGGCCCGGCTTGTCCACCACTTCGGCAAAGGCCGGATTCTTCGTCGAGCGGAGGCTGAGTTTCTCCTGATAGTCCTCGAGTTCCGGCATGTTGACAAACGGCACGTACGCGATCTGCATCTCGAAACCGTAGGCCTGGTCTACCTGATAATCGGGGACAAACCACTCGAAGTCCCAGGCGGGGTTGCCTGGGCCTCCGCCGTTCGGGGACTGCGAGAACCGGATCCGGTCCTCGCCGCGGAACACCTGCAAATACGCCATTCCGTGACTGAGGCCGTAATAGTAGGGATACAGATAGCGCCACCTTGAAAGGCCGAACACGAGCTTTTGCGGGTAGGGCGTGTCGTGAGGAAAGTCGCGGTTGTCCCGGTAGTCGCGGTGCGTCGCGTCCGTGCCGTGTTCGGGCGAGACTGCGTTGACCATCTCGTAGCGTCCGCTGGTCGTGCTGCGGAAGTGGATCGCGCCTGACTCAGGCTTGTGAATGTAACTCGCCCAGAACGTGCCGATGTATCCGTTGGCGAAGGTGCGAGCGCGGGGGATGCACTCGAAGGTTCTGACGATCACGCCGTCCGGTTGGATGGCGAAGCGCGTACAGCTTTCAAGCTTCCACGTGGTGGTGGGAGGCTGATACAACTCGACGGTGTGCTCGTCGATGACGCGGAGTTCCATGGGGGAGTAGCGAGGTTCGAAGGCGCGGTCTTTGGAAGCCGCCTTGCCATCGAAGATGTGCTCGAAGTTCGAGCCCGCATAGGTGGGAACGAAGAGGTTCTCCGGCCGCCGTTCGTGGGTCAGCGAAGCGATGCCGTTGTAGCCGGACCGGTGCTCCCCCGGCAAGGCGTCATTGTCGGCGATTACGGCCGTGACCGGCCCCCGCCGGAGGGTTACGCTGTGTTCCGCCGGCCTGCGGTACCGGACGTTCGGGTTCGTCAACGACGTACTGCCTGGTGGTTCGGCCGCCCCGAGCAGGCTGGCGCAGGTGGCGATCAGAATCGGTCCTCGCATGGTTCGTCCTGGGATTGACCCAGTCAAGTATATCTTTGCTGGCCGGACCTTCCGGCACGGCCCACGCCTGGCGGCAAAAAACGTCGCCCGGCGCCACCCGTGACACTCATTTCCCCGTATGTTAGCCTCCGATCGGGTTCATCCCTATGAAACCTCTTAAATCGTCATTATTATCAGGGGAAACGTTGATCGGATGTTTCCTCAGCCTGGGCGACGCTCTGGCCGCCGAAATCATGGGCCGCGCCGGATACGACTGGGCGCTGGTCGACCTGGAGCACGGCTCCGGCGGCGAACGCGAGGCTTTATACCAGATTCAGGCCGCCTCCGGCGCGGGGGCGGCGCCGGTGGTCCGGGTCGAATCGAATCGCCGCCAGAGGGCTCACCGGGCTCTCGACCTGGGCGCGCAGGGCGTCATGTTTCCGCACATCGACACGGCCGAGGAGGCCGTCATCGCCGCTCGCGGCATGCGTTATCCGCCCGAGGGCGTGCGCGGCGTGGCGTTCTCCAACCGCGCCTGCCATTTCGGTTCGAATTTCCGCCCGTACGTGGATTCCGCCAAAGAAACGCTGCTGGGCATCATGCAGATCGAAAGCCCGGAGGCCATCCGCAACATCGATGACATCGCGGCGGTGGATGGCGTCGACGTGCTCTTTATCGGCCCATCGGACCTGTCCCACAGCCTGGGGATTCTCGGCCAGTTCGAACACCCCTGCTTCTGCGAAGCGGTGGAAACGATCGCCGCGGCGGCCAAACGGCATGGCAAGATCCTCGGCATTCTGCTGCCGAAGCCGGACGAATTCGAGCGATTCTGGACGCTGGGCGCGCGGTTCATCGCGTCCGGTTCGGACGGCGTCCTGCTGAACAACGCGGCTCGGGCAGTGGTCGGCCGATTGCGAGAGGGGTTTGCACGGGTGACCGCGGTGGCGTGAACGAGCGGCGCACGGCGAGTCGGATCGTCCATCCGCACACGCGGAGACCACTTGAAAGGGCCAGGGTCAAAGGGCGGCTGAAGCCCGCTGCGGCCTGAAAGGCCGCCCCAGTGTGCCCAGCATGGGCAGAATCTATCGAGATGAAAGGAGCTCGACGGAGTAGATGACGACAACCGTAGCGAAACGCAAGGCGTAGCCGCGAGGTGAAGCTGAAGGAAGC
>CAZGUX010000125.1:0-43720 GCA_964529305.1 uncultured Solibacteraceae bacterium
GAGGGCGTTGCGGCGGTTGGCTTGGATTTGAGAAGGAGTCGCCATGTCCGGTCTGAGGATAGCGCCGTGTCAAGGGGCTGCGATTTTTGAAACCTGCAATGCAAAGATTCGGAGGGAGTTAGAAATTTTTGACCTGGGTGATTCTACTGCACGGCCTTGCCAGGCCGTCATCAAGTTTGAATAAAAAAAGCCGCGCCCGCGATCGCCAAGAGCAATGCCGGGCTTCGCCCGGTGGGCCGACCGGGGGGCCGGCCCGCAGTCCGGGGGGACCGCCCCACTTTTCGCTTGGGGCTGGGACATGTAGGGTTTACAAAGTTGATTGTGTTGGATGTTACGGCAGCCTGTTTTTCGTCAGGAACGGGAAATCCGACGAAGTTCGAAGGGGGGGGCGTGAGGTCCTCAAGACAGTGAAGCGCAGTCGGATCAATGGGATATGGGGGTGAAGGAGGCATCGCGGGAACTTCCTGCAGATAGGCGGGCCCAGAGCTGTCCCAGTTTGCCCGGTTTGCCCGCCGGTGATGGACACCAGCGTAGCGCGGCGGCTCGGGTAAGCTGTCGAGAAGCCTTACTGCTGCTGTCTTGGAAGCACGGCGAGGCTGTTTGCCAGTTCAAGTATCGCGCATCTCAGTTCCATTCCTGCCTCGGCCAGTCTGCGTTGCAGGTGTTGATAGCACATAGACGAAACGATCCCGACGAGAAGACCCAATGTGCCACGGGCAATCGCGTTCGCTAGTCTTTCCACTCCCGCTGCCAAACAGGTCCACTTCTCTCCGCCGCAGCCGACGAACGAACTGGCAATCCCTTCCAGCACTATTAGAAAGCCTAGCAACGGCGCAACGGCTGCAATAGATGCAAGGGAGTCCACAGCCCGCTTCATGTCCCTGTGAACCGTCGCGGCGGTGCGTCCGGCAACGCGGACGACGGAATCGAGTACGAGACGACCGGGCTCCATACTCGTTGGACACCAATCGCCCTCCTTTGTTCCTTGAAGCTGTTACCGGGTCGACCTCGCTGGTTATGAGCTAGACACAATACTGTTCACTTCGGAGACCGCGGCGGGCCGATGGCTCCGAACCGCGCGGGTGTAAACACGCGGGTGCCGTGAAGGCGGATGTGAACGAGGGCCCCATGCAACCCGCAGGTTTACACCCGCGGTTCGGAGAGATGATACGCCACGACTGTAGGCGCCGGACAACCGGGCAAAAATGGCCTTGACTGCCAAGTGAACAGCATTGGAGCTAGAGCAGGCGGATCGGCAGCCGTTGCGTACGACACAAAGCGCCGAATTCCCGTACGAACGCCCTCGGCAAAACGGAAATCCTTTGGGAACCAACCGGAACATTCATGTAAGGAAAAGTCAAGGGGGAGACGGAGATGGCGTCAACAATAACAGCGAGAGAAAAGTCACCAAAACAGAACTTGGCTCCCAGTCGTGGACGCATTTCAGTTCCGCGTGGAAGGCCAGAAGAGCATCTGTTGTTAGGTATTGTATTTCACGTCAATATCCCTTACGATCACGATGAATAGTAAATTCTCCGTCTCCTTCGACGAGCGTGTCAACAAGGGACTCACTTGATCGATGTGGGAGATGGTTTATCGGCTAACCTGGCCAGGCTCAGGCAGCACTCCTAGAGGTTCGGCCTGCCGGTCCCCTCAACGCAGTACCGCTCGAGCCGGATCGGAGCTTAGAATGAACCTCTATTCAGTTGCGATTCCGATTCTCCTTGCTCTCGCGGGAGAACCCTCCTTTGGACAAAGCGGGAGCTTAGCAAAGGGACGAGAACGGCTGGTGCTGGTTTGCGGTGGAGAAATTGTCTCACTCAATCCCGCCAGCCAGAACGTTTCTTCTGCGGCGGGTAACGGTACTACCAACTTAGCAACGGGTGACGGATGCGCCTGGACGGCCATATCCAACGTCAACTGGATCACGGTCGTCTCAGGAGCCAGTGGCACTGGAAGTGGAGCGGTGGGGGTCAGCTTCCAACAGAACCCAAACGCCACTCCGCGGAGTGGAACTCTTACCATTTCCGGATTGGTGTTCACGCTGAATCAGGAGGCGGCCTCGACCACCTGTACATATAGCCTGAATCCCACCAGCCAGAACGTTTCTTCTGCGGCGGGTAGCGGCAATACCAACGTAACAGCGGCCGCCGGATGCGCCTGGACAGCCGTATCCAACGCCAACTGGATCACGGTCGTCTCAGGAGCCACCGGAACTGGAAATGGAGCGGTGGGGTTCAGCTTCCAACAGAACCCAAACACCACCACACGGAGCGGAATACTTACCATCGGTGGACAGACATTCATGCTGAATCAGGAAGCAGCTTCGCCGACTTGCACCTTTAGCCTGAATCCAACCAGCCAGAACGTTTCCTCTGTGGCGGGTAGCGGCACGATCAACGTAACAGCGGCCGCAGGATGCGCCTGGACAGCCGTATCCAACGCCAACTGGATCACGGTCGTCTCAGGAGCCAGTGGCACTGGAAATGGAGCGGTGGGGTTCAGCTTCCAACAGAACCCAAATACCACCCCCCGGAGCGGAACCATTACCATTGGCGGACAGACGTTCTCACTGAATCAGGAGGCAGCCTCGTCCACCTGCGACTACAGCCTGTCGTCGGCGAGTGGGTCACTGTCTGCAAATGGTGGGACCCTCAATGTCAGCCTGGCCACTGGGGCGACATGCCCCTGGTCGGTGGTGGTACCATCCGCCGGCTGGGTAGAGTTCAATTCGCCGTTAAATGGAACAGGCCCGGCTACCATCACCTTCACGGTGCTGGCCAATCCAAGCGCCAACTCGCGCAACACGACGTTCACCGTTGCGGGCAGGACGTTTTCGATCTCACAGGCGGGCGCCTCCGGATCCGGACAATCGGCGGGGCTGCGACTGGTGACGCTGGAACCGTGCCGCGTGCTGGAGACGCGTCCCGAGTATAACTATCAAGGCCGCACAGGCTCCTTCGGCCCCCCATACATGCGCGCCCATGAGACCCGGACCTTGAATCTGCCGGCGTCCACGGTGTGCCAGATCCCGGCAGCCGCCAAGGCCTATTTACTCAACGTGACTGTCATCCCTCGCAACACGGGCGTCGACTTCCTGACCGTCTATCCCACCGGCGAGGGTCGTCCTTTGTTCTGGACCGTCCGTTCGCCGGATCGGCAGATTGTGGCCAACTCGGCCATTGTGAAAGCCGGAACCGACGGTGGCATCGATGTATTTGCCTCCACCGATACGGATGTGATTATTGACATTTCCGGCTACTACACCGACAATCCGAACGTCTCCAACCTTGTCTACTACCCTCTCGCGCCTTGCCGCGTGATCGACACTCGAACGGAGTATCGGATGCCGCCCGGACCCTTTGGGCCCCCCACGTTGAATGCGCGCGAACCGCGCCGCTTCCGGTTCCCGGCTTCGCCCTATTGCCAAGTGCCGGAGGGGGCGGCGGCTTACTCGTTCACGATTACGGTAGTTCCGCCTGGTCCGCTGATGTTCATCACGGCATGGCCTTCAGGGGGTCCGCAGCCCAATGTCTCGAGCATTAACTCGCCCACCGGGCGCATCCTTGCCAACAGCGTGGTGCTGCCGGTGGCCTCCGACGGCAGCATTGACGTCTACGCCTATAACCGCACGGACTTCCTGGTGGATATCAACGGCTACTATGCGCCGGACGATGGCGTGAATGGATTGCTGTATTTCCCAGTGCCACAGTGCAGGGCCGCGGATTCGACCAGTTCGCTCCTTCCGAGCCCCTTCGGCGGACCCATCTGCGAGACTCGGACGTCGCGGTCACTCGCCATACCCAGTTCGCCAGCTTGTTCGTCGATTCCCACAAACGCGAAGGCCTTTGCCGTGAACGTAACCGCGCTTCCCAATGGAGCTGCGATGCCGTTCATCACCGCCTATCCGACGGGCCAGGATCGGCCCAACGCGTCGATTCTCAATGCCTTCCAAGGTCAGATTGTGACCAACTCGGCAATCGTTCCCGCCGGGCCAAACGGCTCGATCGACATCTACACGTATACCCGAACTCACGTCGTGGTGGAGATTAGCGGCTACTTCGGAAGATAGACATCACGTCTTGACCGCGCGGCAGCATCAAGACCGCTGGGTTCCGGCGGGACACCAGGGGGTACCAGGGCCGTCCACTGCCCGCGAGATGGAAACTGGCTACGCCACCTGTTCCACTCGGACGGGCAGAAGTTAATCTTGCAGTGCGGAGATAGGGGCCAGCCTGATCTGCGCAGTGTTTTCAAAAAAGCGCAACGCTCAGGCTGCCGCGTGATCGCCTTTGTGCAGGACTATCACCTGTTCCGGCTTGACTTCGGCCATTGCATACATCTGGCCGTCGTCGGCCGCAAACTCGACTAGGAGCGCCTCTTCTTCGCCGGCTTGAAGGAACTCGACGACGGTACCCATTTCCCCCCTGGACAGGCCTTCCTCCGGCATGTCAACGAGGAGCGCCACCGGCGCCAACAAAGGGATCTGGGTCATTGCCTTATTTCTCCATTAAGACGAAACAGGTAACCAAACGCGCGAAGTCCTCACCGTTACGGACAATCCAAGCGCTTCGCAGGTTTGCTTCTCTCACACCAGCCCTCAGCCGAAAGTCTATCACGCAAGTGAATTCCGAACCGTGTTTCCCTGGTGAGTCGTGCAGGCGCGAACGCGGCCTCCATTAGCTTCACCTGGAGCCATTCGGCGTCCTTTGCTCAAGCCGAGCGCGGCGGCGAACACCCGAGCCTTGTGCTTTCCATCCCAGTGCCTGGGATCAAGGCAGTAGTCGCGGAGCTTGACCAAGTCCACGAAAGCCTTCTCTGGATTGGGCACACGAGTCACCAACTGTTCCTCAACTCCAATACCCGCGGTCGAGGCTGCGATACTGCACCGCTTCCGCCACAGGCTTGGCCAGGAGCCGGTCGCACTCGGCCAGGTCGGCGATGGTGGGCGCGACCTTCAATACACGATCGTGGGCGCGGGCCGAAAGGCTGAGCTTGCGCACCGCCATCTCCAGCGTCCGTTCCCCGGCGTCGTCCAGTTCGCAGAGTTTTCGCAACAACCGAGAAATCCGGGACAGTATCCGCTTCGCGGGTCTTCAAGCCACACAACCTCACAAAGACCCCCCGCCGTCTTCAAAGGGAATCAACCCTGATTACCCCCAGTTGTGCCCGCGACCCACTTGACGATGTCTCCTTCCAGTTCTTTGAATGAAGGTAGCCCGCGAAGGGGCGAATCGTCTTCGATGATCGTCGCGATCCGGTGCACCGCCTGACGTACGTTGAGCGATTTCAGCCGCCGCCCGCGCAGACCGCTCGCCGCCCGGATCGCCTGGTGAAGACGAGACTTCGGGTCGGGCTCTTGCTCCACACGCTGGATCGGCGGAAGGTCAATCGGCATCACCCCTCTCGGGTTGCCAGCCGCCTCCCGGATGGATGGTTCGTCGAACAGCAACCATGCCTCCGTCATTCGAACTGGAACCACGCAGACAACTTTGTCACAAGCCACATCCCTGCTTGCGCGTTCGATTTCGGCCTTCCGTTGGGCGGCCGACGCCGATTCGGCATCGCGATGAACGAAAAGCAGGTGGCATGAATAGTAGTCGACAGCGCCTCGAATGCGCTCGGAGAGCGACTTTGGCGCCACACGCAGGAACCGCAGGTCCGCCCATTCGATGCTCATGGGAGTGCGCGGAGACGCTTCCCGCAGGAGCCATCGAAGAATGGGAATCAGCGCCTGATCCGAGGAGCCATCGGACAGCAGGGTGCACCGGAGTTCATCCAACGCTCGCTCCGAATGGCAGCCTGTCCATGAAGGCAGCCAAATCGACAGGCTTCGATCCACCCTCGGCAATCGCTTCACGCTCGATGAGCCGCGTCGCGTTCAAGTAGTTCTGAATCACCCCGAAAGACACAGCCGGCGTTCCGGACTCGGGCCGCGCCCGCCACGTGCCGGAGACACAGGAGAATGCAAGGCGGGAATATCGCTTGCCGTCGGATGGGCGAATCGCTTCCTGCAATTCCGCGAACAGGACGTCCTGGGGATCCATCAGGGATGCGACAACGGGCGAATGAGTGTTAATGATCGCCTGGCGAAGCGGGTTTTCCGGGCCCACAGGCTCCTGGGGGTCGGTCACCAAATCACGCAAAAGATGGATCATCGCGGAAATACGGGCCGGGTGGATGCCATTTTCCGGTTCCTCGAGGCACAGCACGCCGGTCCAATCCATGTCGGCCTGCAGCACGGCCAGCGCCAGGAACCGCAGAGTTCCATCGGAAAGGGCGTCAGCGGGATGCACCGTACCATCGCCCCCTTTCACTTCCACCGTCAGCAGTTGACGCCGGTCGTCGCGATCTACCCGAATCGCTCGCACATCGTCGATCAACTCCGCCAGCCGGTTGGCGATGGAAGCGTAAACACCTTCCGGGTCTCTGGACGCGCTTCCGCCATTCGGTTTCCGGGGATCCGCCTTGCGCGCCAAATGGTAGAGAGTCGCCGCAAGATGGGACCCGTCAACACCCAATATTACCGGGGCGATAAACGAATCGGGCCGGCGCAACGATGAAGGCTCCAACTGCAGTAGCCGCCAGGAACTCATCTCCTGTTTCGTCAAAGCCACAGTGGGTCCTTCGGCGGCATTCGTAATCGACACAACTGTCCGTGGAAGGGTCGCGGCTGGATAGGAAACTGGCTTGCCTCTACTGCCGCCGTCCTGGTGCAGCCGGATAATCTTCTGAGCGCCTTGGTTATCGGTAGAAATGAACGGCGTCTTGCGCCTACCCAGACTGCGCACCTTAACAGCCGACCGCCTCCACTCTTTGGCGCTATTCGGAAACAACAGGTGGTCCGGAGACTCGCTGAGGGGGATGTACGTCAACGTCTCCTCCCGGATTTCAAGACTCCCCAACGGACCAGGACCTTCGTCTTTCCGGTATCCGACCACCAACCTGTAACGTAGGAAGGTATTCGTCGCAGTCGCGGGCTGGCCGAGTTCGTCGGTTCCCTGCGACGGGACGATCATTTCCGCGGCGAATGACATTTCGTCCACATACTCATTACCAAGACGATGAAACAAGCGCCTGATATCCCCGGATCGGCCTTCAGGGTTCCGGACGGATTGCGCCGCCTCCAGCAAGGGGCGGTCCGCCAGGGCCGCCAGGAACCCGATGGCGTCAAAGAGATTCGACTTGCCGACCCCGTTCAATCCGGCAACACACGTGAACGGGCCGAAGCGGACGTCAACATCGACCAGATTCTTAAAGCCACTCACTCTCAGACGGGTCAACACCGTTGCCACTCCAGGCGCTGGCATAACGGCCAGCGGGTACTTACACTATAGGACACACCGCGCCGCAGAACAGTCAACTCCAATACCCGCGGTCGAGGCTGCGATACTGCACCGCTTCCGCCACATGCTTGGCCAGAAGCCGGTCGCACTCGGCCAGGTCGGCGATGGTGCGCGCGACCTTCAATACCCGATCGTGGGCGCGGGCCGAAAGGCTGAGCTTGCGCACCGCCATCTCCAGCGTCCGTTCCCCGGCGTCGTCCAGTTCGCAGAGTTTTCGCAACAACCGGCTCGGCAACCGGGCATTGATATACCCGCGCTCGAGCTGCCGCTTTCGCGCCCGCATCACCCGCTCGCGGATCGCCGCCGAACACTCCGCGTCGCCTCCCGGCGTGCGCAGTTCCTTGAACGCCACCGCCGGGACTTCCATGTGGATATCAATGCGGTCGAGCAGCGGCCCGCTGATGCGGCCCAGGTAGCGCTGGATAATGCCGCCGGTGCAGCGGCACTCGCGGGTGGTATCGCCGTAGTAGCCGCACGGACACGGGTTCATCGCCGCCACCAGCATCAGGCTGGAAGGGAAGCACATCGTGAGGCTGGCCCGGGCGATGGTGACCGAGCCGTCCTCGAGAGGCTGCCGCAGCATCTCGAGGACGTTGCGCGGAAACTCGGGCAACTCGTCGAGAAAGAGGATTCCGTTGTGCGCCAGGCTCACCTCGCCGGGACGCGGCATCCCGATGCCGCCGCCGATCAGGCCCGCGTCGGAGACGGTGTGGTGCGGCGAGCGGAACGGGCGTTGCCGCAGCAGTCCGGTGTTTGCCGGCAGCATCCCGGCGATGCTGTGGACCTTGGTCGTTTCGATCGCTTCGGCGAAACTCAACTCCGGGAGGATTCCGGGCAGGCGCTTGGCCAGCATCGTCTTGCCGGAGCCCGGCGGGCCGATCATGAGCAGGTTGTGCCCACCGGCGGCCGCGACTTCCAACGCCCGTTTGGCGCTTGCCTGGCCCCGCACATCGCGGAAATCCGGCGTTCCCGGATCATCCGTCTGTTCTGTCAGCATCGGCATCGCGGGAGCGAACTCTTCCGGCCTGGCGAGATAGTGAACCACTTCCCCGAGATGGTGCATGCCGAAGACGTGGATCCCGTCGACCACCGCGGCTTCGGCCGCGTTCTCGGCGGGGACGATGAGATTGAGGATTCCTTCGGTCTTCGCGCAGACGGCAACCGACAGCACGCCCCGAATCGGCCGGACCGTGCCATCGAGACTGAGTTCGCCCACCAGGAGGTGTGAGTCGAGTCCGCGCACGGCGCCCATCGCGCCCAGGACGCCGACCGCCATGGGCAGATCGAACCCCGCGCCCTCCTTGCGGACGTTGGCTGGAGCCAGATTGATGGTGACGCTCTTGGAAGGGATCCCGAAACCGGAATTGGCGAGAGCGGACTTGATCCGCTCGCGGCTTTCCTTGACCGCGGTGTCGGGCATGCCGACGGTAATAAAGTCGCGCGCCGTGCCGGACGGGATCAGGTCGACTTCGACATCGATCAGGTGAGCATCAATGCCGTAAACGGCGGCGCTGCGGGTCTTGAACAGCGCCATTGGGCTGGGCAACTCAAGTATAGCCGCAAACCACCGCGGTGTCGCCGGTTTACGCGAGAACGGGTTTGATCACTTCGCCGTGAACGTCGGTGAGCCGGTAGTCGCGGCCGCTGTAGCGATAGGTCAGGCGCTTGTGGTCGAGCCCAAGCAGATGCAGCGCGGTCGCGTGCAGATCGTGCACATGGACGCGATTCTCGACGGACTTGAAGCCGAACTCGTCCGTGGCCCCATAGGTCATGCCGCCTTTGACGCCCGCCCCGGAGAGCAGCACCGAATAGCCGTGAACATTGTGGTCGCGGCCGTTGCCCAACTTCTCGAGTCCGCTGTTCTGGATCATCGGCGTGCGGCCGAACTCGCTGCCGACGATGATCAGGGTCTCGTCGAACAGGCCCCGCTGCTTCAGGTCCTGGATCAGAGACGCAATCGCCGGATCGGCCTGCCGCGCCAACCGGGCATGAGCCGTGATGTCGTCGTGACTGTCCCAGGGTTGGAAGTTGCCGAAATAGACTTGGACCATGCGGACGCCGCGCTCCACCAGGCGACGCGCCATCAGACACCCGCGTCCGAAATCACCATCGCCGTAGGCCGCGCGCGTCTTTTCGTTCTCCTTCGTGATGTCGAAGGCCTCGGGCGCTTCGGTCTGCATCTTGAAGGCGACTTCCATCGCCTGGATGCTGGCCTCGAGTTCGGGCTGGCGGTCGGTGTAGAGCCTGTTCAGGCGGTTGAGCAGCTTGAGCTGTTTTTCCTGCTCGGTCAGGCTGAGTTCCGGATTCCGGATGTTTTGCAGCAGCTTGTCGATTTCCCGCTCGCCGTTGGGAATGTAAGTCCCCTGGTAGACGTTGGGCAGGAACGCGGACGACCACAACTGCGCGCCCATCACCGGAAATCCGGGACAGAGGACAACGTAGCCCGGCAAGTTTTGATTCTCGCTTCCCAGACCATACGTCACCCAGGAGCCCATCGACGGACGCCCAGCCAGTTGATGGCCGCAGTTCATCATGAGCATCGACGGCCCGTGATTCCCGTTATTGGACCACATGGAGCGGATGACGCAGACGTCGTCGATCAGTTCGCCCAGCTTTGGAAAAATCTCGCTGACTTCCACGCCGCTCTTGCCGCAGTGGCGGAACGCGAACGGCGACTTCATCAGGTTGCCGGAAGCGCGGTCCGTTTGGATCTTCGGACCGGGCATCGGCTCGCCGTGACGCCGGGTCAGTTCGGGTTTAGGGTCGAACGTGTCCACCTGCGAAACGCCGCCGTTCAGATACAGAAAGATGACGTTCTTGGCCTTGGGCGCGAAGTGAGGTCCCTGTTGGTGCGCCGCCGCCAGCGTGTTGGCCAGGCCCACGGAGCCGAACCCGCAGCCCATCCATTTCAAAGTCTCCCGCCGAGTCATCATGCGTCGATCCTCTATTGCACCGAACTGAACTCCGCCGAGCCCAACAACACCTGTGCGTAGCGCGGCCAGGCCTTTTCGCCTGACTGTAAGAATTCTACCCCGAGCCGGACCTCTTCCGGAGAGGCCGGCCGGGAATAGAGCAATTCATAGGCCCTCTGGATGCGAGCTTCGTCGCTGGAGAGCGCCTTCAGCCGGGCCGCGAACGCTTTTGACTGCGAGGCGATGAACGGATTGTTCATGAAGAACAGCCTCTGCATGGGGCCGATGGTGATGTTTCGCTGCTCGCTCGTCTGGTTCGGATTCGGAAAATCGAACAACGCCTGGATGGACTCCTGCCGCGTCCGGGCCACGGTTCCATAGACGGTGCGGGCCCGGTTCGTGTCGTCCAGGCGCTTGGGGTCCTCGCCGGGGGCCAGATCGAGATTGCCGCTGACCGCGAGGATGGCATCGCGAAGAGCCTCGATGTCCAGCCGCTTGCGAACCGGAAAGCGGGAGAGCAGGCGGTTGTCGGGATCCTTCTCGGCATTGGCGGGGGCCGCCGTGCTGCCAAGCTGATACGTCGACGACAACAGGATCTCGCGATGCAATTTCTTGATCGACCACCCGTTCGACACCAGCCGCGCCGCCAAGTAGTCGAGTAGTTCCGGGTGTGTGGGGCGCTCGCCCAACTGGCCGAAATTGCTCGGCGAGCGCACGATGCCTTCGCCGAAATGCAGAAGCCACACGCGATTCGCCATCACTCGGGCCGTCAGGGGATTCGCGGCGCTGGCGATGGCGTTCGCCAACTCCATCCGGCCGCTGCCCTTGGAGAATAGCTCCGGTTCCCCCTTTGCCAGCACCTTCAGGAACCGGCGCGGCGCTTCCTCGCCGAGGTTGTTCTGATCGCCCCGGACAAACACGCGAAGATTTGCCGGCTTGTCGCTCTCGGTCAGGCTATGCAGGAACGGGTACGGCTTGGGCAGCGCTTTCTTCAGCGCTTCGATCTCGGCCCGGCGATCGCTGAGATATTGCTTCCACGGGCCGCTCAACCAGCGGTCGATCTGTTTCGGCCCGTAAAAGAAGACGCCGCCTTCGGAGTTGAACGCGTCGCGCCGGTACGGCTCCGACGCCATGTCGCGCCAGAAGTAGAACGGAACGGGCTTCAGGAATTCGAGGTTGGCGTACTGGCGGGTTCGTTCGTCCTTCACGCCCTTGGCGCCGCCGAGCTTCACGTAGTTGCGGTCCTCGATTTCCTTCTTCTCGATCAGGATCGACTGTAGGAGCGTTTCCAGGCCGTCAGCGAATTTCCGAATCTCGGGTTCCTCCGCCTTCGCCTCCAGCGCTTCGAACCACGGTTTGAGATACGGGTAGTCTCGATCCGGATTGCTTAGGTACTTCACCCACCGCTCGAGCGTCTCGCGGTCGAGGCCCGCCGCCGAGGCCGAAGCCGCAACATCAGGCTCGCGGCCCGTCTTCACCCTCCAGGCCGCCATCACGTACTTCGACGTCTGGGTCGCGAAAATGTCCACCAGTTGATCGATCTGTTTCGTGGTCCAGTCCTTCAGCGCCGTTTCCTTGTCCTCGATTTCCTGTTTCTTCTTCTTGTAGGTCTCGACTTCGTCCTTTGCCGCGAGCGGATATTCCTGGACCTGGCTGCTGCGGAAAATGCCGAGCAGCGAGTAGTAGTCCTGCGTCGGAATCGGATCGTACTTGTGGTCGTGGCATTGCGCGCACCCCACCGTCAGGCCGAGCATGACCCGCGTGGTGACATCCACACGATCGTCATGGCCGTGCCCCAGCGCCTGGAAGCCGAGGCCGGGCAGCAGGCGCTGATTGTCCGGCATCAGGTCCGCGGCGATCTGCGCTTTCAGGAAGGTGTCGTACGGAAGGTCGTCGTTGAACGACTGGATGACCCAATTCCGGTACCGCCAGGCGTTGGGGTAAGGCGTATCGTTGGTCACGCCGTGTTCGCCATCCGAGTACCGGGCCAAGTCCAGCCAGTGCCGTCCCCAGCGTTCGCCGTAGCGGGGCGAGGTCAACAGCCGGTCCACCACGCGTTCGAACGCCCGGGGTGACCGGTCGGCCACGAAGACTTCCACCTCCTCCGGAGTGGGCGGCACGCCGAGCAAATCGAAGGACGCGCGGCGGATGAGGACCCGCCGATCGGCCGGGGCCGCCGGCTTCAGGCCCTGCGCTTCCAGCCTGGCGAGAATGAATCGGTCCACCGGCGTCCGTAGCCAGGCTTCGTCGCGAACCGCGGGAAGCGCTGGCGGTCGAACCGGTTGGAACGACCAGAACGCCCGTTGTTCCGGCGTAATCTGGTACTGCTTTGCCGCCGGCTTGGGCGCAACCGTTTCCGGCCAAACGGCGCCTTCGTTCACCCAGCGCGCCAAGTCGGCGATCTCTTCGTCCTTCAGTTTCTCCGACGGCGGCATCTTGACGCGATGGGTTCGCCGCACCACTTGCACCAGGAGGCTGTCGTCGGCTTTCCCGGGAACAATCGCCGGCCCCAGGCGCCCTCCCTGCATCAGGTACTCGCGCGAATCGACCCGCAAGCCGGCGGTGTGGGTCTGGGTATGGCACGTGTAGCAGTTCTTGGCGAGGACGGGGCGGACCTTGGCTTCGAAGAATTCCAGCGCTTCCCGCGACGGCGCGGCCCAGGCGGAGATCGCAAACCAAACGAACGCGCAGAGACGAAAAACGGCCATTGGAGCCGAATCTACCAAGCCCCTTCAAGTGATGTCAACGTACGCGATATGATGGCCGTTTCTCGAAGGAGACTGTGAGCAGAAGATCGAAGGTTCTTTCGGCCGCCGAAGCGGTCGCTCTCGTGCCGGACGGCGCGACGTTGGCCACCAGCGGGTTTGTGGGTACGGGCCATCCCGAGGAATTGACCAAAGCTCTGGGCGAGCGGTTTCGCCGGGACGGCGCCCCGCGGGGATTGACCCTGGTGTATGCCGCAGGACAGGGTGACGGGAAAACCCGGGGTGTGAATCACCTCGGTCAAAAGGGCCTGCTGCGCCGGGTCATCGGCGGCCACTGGAACCTGGCGCCGGAGGTCGGACGCCTCGTCCTGGCCGGTGAGGTGGAGGCGTACAACTTCCCGCAAGGCGTGATCTCCAAGATCTTTCGCGAAATCGCCTCGGGTAATCCGGCTCTGTTGAGCAAGATTGGGCTCGGCACGTTCATCGACCCGCGGCTTGGGGGCGGCAAGATGAACGCTCGCACCACGGAGGATCTGGTCCGCGTGGTGGAGATGTTCGGCGAGGAGGTGCTGGCGTACAAGACGCTTCCGATCGACGTGGCGTTTATCCGCGCCACGTCGTCCGATTCGGAAGGCAACCTCTCCTTCGAGCGCGAGGCGCTGACCGGCGAGTCCTTATCGATGGCCCAGGCGGCACGGAACTCCGGAGGGTTGGTCATCGCGCAGGTGGAATCGATGGTGGACGACATTGGCCGCGATCCCAAGGCCATCCGTGTCCCCGGAATTTTCGTCGACGTGGTGGTGGTGTCGTCGCCCGCTAACCACATGCAGACCTTTGCCGAGGCGTACAACCCCTGCTATTGCGTGCAGGGAGACCTGCGCGACGCGCCCCCGCCCTTGTTGGAGGCAGGGCCGCGCCGGATCATCGCCGCCCGGTCGATCGAAGAGCTTCGTGGAGGCGAGATTGCCAACCTGGGAATCGGCATCGCGGAGGGAGTCGCGATGCTGGCCTTCGAGCGGAACCGCTTCGACGAGTTCGTCCTGACCGTGGAGGCCGGCGTGATCGGCGGAATCCCGGCGGCCGGTTTGAGCTTCGGGGCGTCCCTCTATCCGCGCGCCATGATCGACCAGCCCAACATGTTCGACTTCTACGACGGCGGCGGTCTCGACATCGCGTTCCTCAGCATGGCGGAGGTGGACGCGCGCGGCAACGTCAACGTCAGCAAATACGGCGGGCGCGTCTCCGGCACGGGTGGCTTCGTGAACATCGCGCAAACCGCCAAGCGGGTTGTGTTCCTGTCCACGTTTACCGCGGGAAATCTGGAGACCCGCTTCGAAGACGGGGCGCTCCGGATTCTGCGGGAGGGCGCGAAGCGAAAGTTCGTTCAGGAGGTGGAACAGATCACGTTCAGCGCCGAGCAAGCCCGCGCCTCGCGACGGGAGATCCTCTACATCACGGAGCGTGCCGTATTCCGGCTGGTGGCAGGCGGCATCGAGTTGGTGGAGGTGGCGCCGGGCATCGACGTCCACAGGGAGGTGCTGGGGCAGATGGACTTCGCTCCTTCAATCTCGCCCGATCTGAAGATCATGCACGCGGACGTTTTCACGTCGTAATCCGTGGCGCCAGGCTCCGCCGGCTTCACGCCGCGAGTCTCTCCAGCGCCTCCCCGGACAGCCTGTATTTGGTCCACTCATCCATCGGGACCGCGCCCAGCTTGCGATAAAACTCGATCGCCGGCCGGTTCCAATTGAGTACGCCCCATTCCACCCGGCCGCAGCCGCGCTCGACGGCAATCCCGGCAACCTCTCGTAACAGCGCCAACCCGATTCCTTTCCCCCGCAAATGAGGCTTGACGTAGAGATCCTCCAGGTAGATTCCGGGCTGCGCCAGGAAGGTGGAGTAATTCGGGAAGAACAACGCGAAGCCGGCGTACTCGGCGTCGTCGTAGGCCAGCAGGACCTCGGCGGCTGGAGGTTTGCCGAACAGCGTGGCGCGGAGCCGCTCTTCGGTCGCCACCACCTGGTGGGACAGGCGTTCGTACTCCGCCAGCGCGCGAATCATCTCCAGAATGAGCGGGACATCGGGTTCGGCGGCTCGACGGATCCGAACGGTGGACATACTGTCTTTATACAGGTGACGGAGCCGCGAGCGTGAGCGAACGGTGGCCCGTCGCCGATTCGCCTGGCTGACGCCCGGGGCTGTAAGCGCTCGAAGTCCGCCGAGATTACTTCAGCGCCACCGGCTTGCCTGTCTTGATCGACTGCTTCGCCGCATCGATGATCTCGTTGACCCCCACCGTGTACTCGAGCGAGACCAGTCCTTCGACCGGCTGGTTGTTCCGGATGCAGTGGGCCATGTACCCGATGGGGCTCGAGCGCTCCGGCGGCAGCGGCGGGACGTCCAGCACGCCCGCGGGAGCGCGGCCCTTGCGGATCTCGATCCTGCCGTCCCCCATCCGAATGTACCCTTCGTAGCTGAGGATCTCGAAGCCTCCGACACCGGGAGGCATGTCCCAGCTTTGCTCCAGAATCGCGACGGCCTTCTTGTAGCCGAGCACCATCGTGACGCCGTCTTCCACCCGCGGAAAATCGTTCGGCCGCAGATGGAGCGCATAGGCGTACACGGTCTCCGGCCGGCCCAGGTAGTAGAGAGAGTACAAGGCGTTGTAGCAGCCGAAATCCATCAGCGCGCCGGCGCCGTTCTTCACCGGGTCGATCAGCCATTCGTGGAAGATCTTACTGCGGCCCGATTTCGGGAACACACCGCCGTGCCCGGTGGTGACCCTCAAGCGCCAGGGGGTGCCCAGTTCGCCGGAGTCGAACTTGGCCTTGATGGCCGGGTACGCCGGGCTGAAGGCCGGGCTGAAATTGGTCATCACCTGAATGCCGTGCTTCTGCGCCAGGCGCTTGATCAGCAACGCTTGGGAATACGTAGCCGCCAGGGGCTTCTCGAAGATCACGTGGATCCTCCGCGGCCCGCAAGCCTCCACGACCTCGTGATGACGGTTGTTTTCCACAAACGCCCAGACCATGGTGGGCTTCACCTCGTCGAGCATCTTCGTGTAGTCGTCGAAGTAGCGAACGCCGGCGCCGAGTTTTTTGGCCTCCGCGACCAGGTCGGGATCCGTCTCGGCAATCGCGACCAGACGCACTGGGGAAGACTTGACGATGTGTTCCAGGTGGCCCCAGGTGTGAGAATGCCGCAGGCCGACGAGAGCGATGGTGGGTTCTCGAGCGGTCAGCGGCAGGCAGGCAGACGCGAATAAGACCAGAAGAATGGCAAGTTGCATAAAATACCTGTCTCCACGTTCACTGTAGGCGCTTCCGGGCCCGGCGGGAAGGGGCGCCTCCCGGGGGCTGGTGTACGGCGCACGACGCTCCTACAATCTGGGCAGGAGGTTTGTCTTGCCTCATTCATCGGGCGGCATTACGCGCCGCCAAACTCTGAAAGCCGCGTCCGCATTCATGATTCTTCCTTCCGGGTTGGCGCGAACCTACGCGGCGAACGAAAAACTCAATCTCGGAATCATCGGCATCGCCGGAATCGGCGGAGTCAACGCCAAGGCCTTCCACGCGCTTGGCGAGAACATTACCGCGTTGTGCGACGTCGACACCAACGTCCTCGACAAGCGCGGGGCCGAATACCCGGACGCCCGGAAATATACCGACTTCCGCAAGATGATCGAGAAGGAAAAACTCGATGGCGTCATCGTGGCCGTGCCCGACCACAATCACGCCTATATCAGCGTCTATGCAATGAAGCACGGTCTGCATGTTTACTGTCAGAAGCCGCTGACCCAGACGGTGCAGGAAGCGCGTATCGTGGCGCGAGTGGCGGCCGAGACCGGAGTGGTCACCCAGATGGGGACGCAAACCAGCTCCGAACCCGCGACCCTGCGCATGGTCGAACTGGTGCAGTCCGGAGCCCTGGGCGAGATCACGGAAGTCCACATGGCCACCGACCGGCCCATTTGGCCGCAAGGCCACGACCGGCCATCGGGCGAAGACGCTGTGCCGCCAAACCTGGATTGGGATCTGTGGCTGGGGACGGCCCTGGTCCGCCCGTTCCTCGATCGCTGGCCGGAAGGTCACGCCGTCTACAGTCCCGAACGAAAGAACCAGTTCCGCTCCGGGGGCGCCGTCTACCATCCTCTGTGTTGGCGTGGCTGGACTGAGTTCGGCAGCGGCGCCTTGGGCGACATCGCTCCGCACAGCATGAACGTCGTCTTCCTCGCCCTTGATCTCGGCGCGCCTTCCGCGGTCGAGGTGGTCGGCACGTCCGGGATGCGTCGCGAAATGTACCCCGACAGGACGCACCTCCGATTCGACTATGCGCGGCGGGGCATTCATCCTCCTCTGTCGCTTCATTGGTACGACGGCGCGAAACCGCTGCCGGAGTCGGTGCGGTCTCCCCGGCCACCCGCTGAATTGGGTGCGCGGCCCCACCGGCACGGCGAAGGCGGCATGGTCTGGATCGGAACCAAGGGCAGTTTCCCCGCCGGCCGCGGGCCGTTCGCCGGAAAAAACGCCGAGGAACTCCCTGTGCCGCCGCAGCGCGATTGGGGTCGCGAGGACGTCCACAAAGACTGGGCGGTCGCGATCAAGGCCGGAAAGCAGGCGCCTTGTCACTTTGGGTTTGCCGGCCCATTCACCGAGGCCTACCAGTTGGGCAACGTGGCGTTGCGGGTTGGCCACCGGATTGAGTGGGATCCGCTCGCCTTCCGCGTCACCAACTGCCGCGAAGCAAACCAGTATCTGAGCCGGGAGTACCGGCGTGGGTGGGAACTGTAGCGGTCAGCGATCAGCGGTCAGCTATCAGCCAGTCAGCGGTCATCAACCCATGGCATGATAGCCGGAGACTCATCCTGACGGCTGATCGCTGATCGCTGAAATTCAATGAAAATCGTGCGACGCCACCATCGCCGCCGCCGGGAGCGTCGTCACCTTCCGCGCTTTCACCGAAATCGTGTTGTCCTGACGCTGCAGGATCCCCTCCACCAGCACGAATGGAGCCCTCGTCCACTCTTCGCGGTTTTGCTCAAAGGTCTTCGGCTCTACGATCACGTTGGAGATTCCCGTTTCGTCCTCGAGACTGAGAAAGACAAACCCCTTCGCCGTGCCGGGACGCTGGCGGACGATCACGCAGCCGGCGACCTTCACCCAAAGGCCGTTCGGCAGGCGCGTCAAATCGCCGGCGCGGTGGACGCCCTTGGTGCGCAGTTCGTCGCGGAGATACTGCATCGGATGCCGGCCGATCGTCAGGCCGGTCTCGCGGAAATCGGCCGCCAGCCGTTCTTGCGGCGACATGGGTTGGAGCGGGACGGCGGGAGCCACCGCCGGAGCCACCGCTCCCTTACGGTCGCGGCTCAGTAAGTCGCGGCTCAGTAGGTCGCGACTATGTTGGTCGCGCGGTTGGTCGAGCAGCGGCCCGGCCAGACGGACCGCGCGAGAGGCCTCCCACAATGCCCCACGGCGATGCGTCTGCTCGAGCGTGTTCAGCGCCCCGGCCGAGGCCAGTTTCCGCAACTCGTCCTTGTGCAACTCCGGCACCCGCCGGACCAGGTCGTCGACATCGATCAACGGGCACTTCTCCCGCTGCCGGACGATTGCCTGCCCGGTCTCCGCGCGAAGGCCGCGAATGTAGTTCAGGCCCAGCCGCATCGTGCCTTTGTCCATCACCGCGCAGAGCCAATCGGAATGAACAACATCGGCCGGCAGGACCCGCACCCCGTGCCGCTGGGCGTCTTTCACCAGCGTCGACGGATGATAAAAACCCATCGGCTGGTTGTTCAGCAGACACGCCGTGAACGCGGCCGCGTAATAGCACTTGAGATACGCGCTGGCATAGGCCAGCAGCGCGAAACTCGCCGCGTGCGATTCCGGGAAGCCGTACAGCGCGAACGATGAGATCGAAAGCACAATCTGGTCCTGCGCCTCCGGAGAGATGCCGTTGCGCGTCATTCCTTCCCGCAGCCGGGTTTCAATCTCGCGCATGCGTTTCTCCGAGCGTTTGAACCCCATCGCGCGGCGCAAATCCTCCGCCTCGCCGCCGGTGAACCCAGCCACGATCATCGCCATGCGCAGCAGTTGCTCCTGGAACAGCGGCACGCCCAGCGTCCGCCGCAGCACGGGCTCGAGCGAGGGATGGGGATACTCCACAGGTTCCCGGCCCTGTCTCCTGGCCAGATACGGATGCACCATCTTGCCGACGATCGGACCCGGCCGGATGATCGCCACTTCCACCACAATGTCGTAGAACGTCCTCGGGCGAAGCCGAGGCAGACACGACATTTGCGCCCGGCTCTCCACCTGGAACATGCCGACCGTGTCCGCCGTTTGCAGCGCGGCATAGACCTTCGGATCGTCCAGCGGTAGGTGCGCCAGATCGACCTCTTCTTTGTGCACGTCGCGGATGACGTGGAGCGAGTCCTCGAGCACGGCCATCATGCCGAGGCCGAGCAGGTCGACTTTGATGATACCCAGGTCGGCGCAATCTTCCTTGTCCCACTGGACCACCACGCGGCCCGGCATCGTGGCCGGTTCCAGCGGCACCACCGAATCCAGTTGTCCCTGGCAGATGACCATTCCGCCCGAATGCTGCCCCAGGTGCCGTGGCAGGTCCTGCACGCCCAGATACAACTCGAGGAACTTGCGGATGCGGGGGTCGTGCAAATCCAGGCCGGCGACCTCGAAGCGGCGATCCGGCGTATCGTTCGGGTCCTTCCACTCCCAGCGGTGCGCGAGCGTGGCCAGGCGCGCCGTCGACTCCTCGTCGAATCCCAGCACTTTCCCCATCTCGCGCGCGGCCGAGCGGCCTCGATACGTAATGACATTGGCCGTCATCGCCGCGCCCAGCCGGCCGTACCGCTCGTACACATGCTGGATGACGCGCTCCCGCCGGTCGCCGCTCGGCAGGTCGAGATCGATGTCCGGCCATTCGCCCCGCTCTTCGGACAGGAACCGCTCGAACAGCAGTTCCATTCCCACCGGATCCACCGCCGTGATGCCCAGCGAATAACACACCGCGCTGTTGGCCGCCGACCCGCGCCCCTGCACCAGGATCCCCTCGCGGCGGCAGAACTGCACGATGTCCCACACGATCAGAAAGTAACCCGCCAGGCCGAGTTTCCCGATAAGCTGCAACTCCCGCTCGATCTGGCGCCGCGCCCGTTCGTACAACGGTTGATAGCGCCGGTGCGCGCCTTCGAACGTGCGCTCGCGCAGGAACGAGTCCATCGTTTCGCCAGGCCCCACCGGGTAGCGTGGGAATTCGTAACCCAGGTCGCGCAGCGTGAATTCCAGCCGCTCCGAGAGCACTCGTGTATTCTCGAGGGCCTTCGGGTGATCGGCAAACAGCCGCGCCATCTGCTGGGGGGATTTGACGTGCCGCTCGGCGTTGCGGTCGAGCAACCGGCCCGCCGTGGAAAGGGTCACCTTGTTGCGGATGCAGGTGAGCGCGTCGCACACTTCCCGCCGGTCCGGCGTCGCATACGCCACCCCGTTGGTTGCGATCAACGGGAGACCGGATTGTTCCGCCAATGCCGCCATGCGTTGATTCCGCGCTTCCTCCTCGCGCGAGGAATGCCGCTGCAGTTCGACATACAGGTTCTCTTTTCCGAACGCGCGGATCATCCGATCTACATCCACCCGTGGATGGGGCAGGATAGCGATCAGCCCTTCGGCGAACTCCGCCAGCTCCCCCGGCATCGCCGCGCCTTCGCCTTTTTTGGCCCGTAACTTCATGCGCGTGATCAGGCGGCAGAGATTCTGATAACCGGTTCGAGTAGCCGCCAGCAGAGGATAGCGGGTCCCGTCCGTGCACGTGATCTCGGCGCCCACGTGCGCGCGGATGCCGGCCTTCTGCGCGGCCATGTGGAACCGCGACGCGCCGTAGACGCCGTCGCGATCGAGCAAGGCCATGGCGCCCACTCCCTGATCCGCCGCGGCGGCAACCAGGTCCTCCGGATTCGAACCGCCTTCCAGAAAGCTGAAGGCAGAACGGGCATGCAACTCGGCGTACATATTCGCCTTTTATTCGCCTACCCTAGTGTAGCGCACCGTACCCCCGTTCGCCTCGTTCACGGCCGGAACAAAACGCCGGGCGGGATGAGCAATGCAAATCACGAGTGAGTGGTAGAGTTGCAGTATGAGGTTTCCGGCACGCATCGAGGCCAAACCGGACGCGATGATGGGCAAGGCGTGCATCAGGGGCACCCGCATTCCCGTGTACCTGTTACTCGAGAAAATGGCCGCCGGAGAGACCTTCGAAATACTGCGTGCCGCCTACCCCCAACTGGCCCTCGAGGACCTCCGCGCCTGTCTCCAGTACGCGGCGGCGTTGGCTGCGGATGAAGTTGTCCTGGCTGAAGCGTGAAGCTCATGCTGGGATGAGAACCTGTCGCCAGGGTCTTCTACACCGCGAGAAACCGTAGCACTCGCCGCACAGGCAGTGTAGAGTCTCAACTGAGACCTCACATGCCCCTGTTCCCCGACGCCCGCCTGAAGGAACTCCGCGCCGAGTTTGAAAAGGTGGAGCGCATCCTGGCCGCCGCCCCCGCCGTCGACAAGGCGTTCTCGATCCCAACCGAAGAGTTCGTCGCCCGGCAGCGTACTGTCAGCGAGGCCCTCGCCCGTCACGGCCTCGATGCCGGCTTCGTCTTCAGCGACGAGCACTATGACGGCGACGTACCGTACCTGGGCGGGAACACCAATATCCAGATCGAGCAGGTGGCGGGTGTGATCGGCAAAACCGGCTTTCACATCGCCGCCGGATTGGAGGGCGGCTACATCGCCGAGCAATTGGCCGATCGCGCCAGGGCACAAGTCCACAAGGTGGAGATGCTCAAACTGGCCGACGAAGAGTACCCGATCAACGCCGAACGTCTGGAGGACGTCATCGATGCGGCGGCGGGACATGCCGTACGACAGATCGGCCTGCTCACGCCCCGGCAGGTGATTCCCGCGGCACTCGTCGAGTACCTGGAGGCGCGCTATGGACGCGAGAACGTCATTGACTGCCAGGAGGTGTACTACAAGGTCAAGTACGAAAAATCGGACCACGAAATGCGGTTGATCCGCGACGCCAACGCGATCGCCGACACCATGATGCGCGCGATGCTGGCGGTCCTGCGGCCCGGCCTGCTCGAAACCCAGGTGGCCGCCTGGGGGTACTTCGTCGGCCGCGAACTCGGCGCCGAGGAAATGGGGTGGGACATCATGGTCGGGGCCAACACGGCGAATCGCACCCTGATCGGCAAAGCGCTCAACCGGGTGATCGGCGAAGGCGACTACGTCCACCTGGGCGTGGCTCCGAAACGCGACGGGCTCAATTCGTGCGTACGCCGGTCGTGTATCGCGGTCGACGATCCATCGAAGGTCACCAGGGAGCAGAAATACTGGTTTCAGTTCGTCGAAGAAGCCTACTCCACAGGCCTGGCCGCGCTGAAAGACGTCGCCGAATCCGGCAAGCCCGCCTGGCTGCAGGAACAGGCCCTGGTCGACTTCTTCAAATCCCGTGAAGGGGAAGTGAGCCGGCGTCTCGCGAGGCCGGTGGCCCTGGAGCGCTTGAAGCCGTACACCGGAACGCACAACGCCGGCTACACCGAGTGCCAGGAATTCTACGGCGCCATCACCCTCAACTCCAAGGAGCCTCTCGGACGGCAAATCGTCATCATGCTCGACGTCGCCATCCGCGGGATCTCCGACTCCTGGAACGATGTGGTCATCCCCGGCATGGACTTTGTGGTGGTGGAAAACACGTGCGGGAAGTTCGGGACCCGGCTGGAAGAGCTGAACGATCTGCCTCACAACGTGCAGTCCCTGGTTGGCCGGTGACAGCCGCTCGATCGCCGGCAGCCAGCCGTGCCGTACAATAAGAAGGTGCCAGGGGGCGGGCGGGTTTATGCCCACACTTCCTATTTTCTCCTTCTCATTTTGCTGGCGGGCGCAAACCTGTCCTGCATCTCGCACACTCGCGTCATCGCGCGGCCGGGCGTGCCGGCCGTCCAGACTCTGCTGACCGCCCAGAAGGAACAGTTGCTGGAACAACTCTCACGGCAATACGCGGCCATCCGTGCACTGAACCTCACGGTGGACCTGGCGCCTTCCCTGGGCAGCGCCGCCAAGGGCAAGGTGACGGAGTATCAGGATGTCCGGGGCTATGTGTTGTACCGCGCGCCCAACCGGTTGAGGCTCATTGGGCTATATCCCGTGGTTCGCGCCAAAGCGTTCGACATGGTCACCGATGGGGCGAACTTCAAACTGTACCTGCCCACGCAGAATCGATTTGTGGAGGGGCCCGAAACCGGCGGCGCGCGTTCGGCCAAGAAGATCGAAAACCTTCGGCCTTTGCACTTTCTGGAGGCACTGACCATCCGCCCCATGGACGCGGCAAATGAGAAGCCCGTGCTGCACAACCTGACCGACGAACGGAACGCCTCCTATGTACTCGACCTGCTCGGGGAAAAGAATTCGGCGTTATGGCTGAAACGCCAGATCTGGTTCGACCGCCTAACATTACGGGTGACGCGCCAGCTCCTGTTTGACGAGAACGGCGACATCCTGACCGACGCGCGATACAGCGGCTGGCGCCGCGAAGGCGGGGTCGAACTCCCCGGCCAGTTCGAGATCAACCGCCCCAAGGATGAATACGGCGTCGTCATGAAGGTGACCAAGCTCGACCTGAATCCCACACTGGGCGATGAGAAGTTTTCGCTCGATCGTCCCGAGGGAGTGAAGGTGCAGAACGTGGGCTCCTCCCCAGCCGTCAACAAGGACATATCGAAGTGATTCACAAGCTGGTAATGGAGAATGTCAAACACCGGCCGATCCGCACGCTGCTGAGCGCCCTGCTCATCGCCATCCCGGTCATGCTGATGCTGACCCTGGTCGGACTGAGCGAAGGAATGCTGAGCGAAGCGCGCCGCCGCGCCAACGGCATCGGCGCGGACGTAGTGATCCGGCCCAAGGCGACCTCGTTCGCGGCGGCGCTGTCCGGGTCGCCGATCCAGGAGGCCGTGGTCGACTTCGTCCGGAAACAGCCGCATGTCAAACTGGCGACCGCGACCGTCATTCAGTCCATCAGCGCACCTCTCACGAGCGCCGCCGGCATCCGGCTGGACGAATTCAACGAGATGAGCGGCGGCTTCCGCTACCTGGCCGGAGGCCCGTTCCGGAAGGACCGGGAGATCATCATCGACGAGAACTACGCTCAGGAGCGCAAGGCCAAAGTCGGGAGCACCATCAGCCTGATCAACACCGACTGGAGGGTGGCGGGCATCGTCGAATCGGGAAAGCTAAACCGCATCTTCATCCGGATGGAGGAACTGCAGGAGCTCACCAGCAGCCGGGGCAAGGTCAGCCAAATCTATGTCAAGGTGGACTCGCCCGCGAATATTCCCGGCGTGGTCGAATCGCTTCGCAAACAACTCGTCGACTATCCCATCTACCCGATGAGCGACTTTATCTCGTTGTTTTCGATCGACTCGTACCCGTTTCTCCGCTCGTTCATCAACATCATGATCGGGATCTCAATCATCATCGGGTTTGCGGTGGTTTGCCTCTCGATGTACATGGCGGTCCTGCAGCGGACCCGCGAGATCGGAATCCTGAAGTCGCTCGGGGCATCCAAGGGTTTCGTGGTAGGCCTGATCCTGCGCGAGGCGATCCTGTTGTCGCTGGTCGGCGCCGTGATTGGCATCGGCCTCAGCTTCGGCGCAAAATGGGCCATCGAGACGTTCGTGCCGGCGTCACTCACCCCGGCGATTGTGCCCGGATGGTGGCCGAAAGCGGCGTTGGTCGCCATGATCGGGGCAACCCTGGGCGCGGCGTACCCCGGCTGGCGAGCCGCCAGCCAGGACCCGATCGAGGCTTTGGCCTATGAATAGCTCCGACGTCATCCGCATCGCGAATCTTCGCAAGGTGTTTCGCGTCGGGAAAGTGGACGTTCCGGCGCTTCGGGGAGTCGACCTGAACATCCGGCGGGGCGACTTTGTCTCCATCGTCGGTCCTTCGGGGTCCGGGAAATCCACGTTGTTTCACATCGTCGGCGGCCTCACTCCTCCCACTTCCGGAACCGTGATCGTCGAGGACCACGACCTGTCGGGGATGTCCGACGCCGAGCGCACCAATCTTCGGAAGTCCCGGGTGGCGTTCGTCTTTCAGAAGTTCAACCTGCTCCCGAACCTGACCGCACAGGATAACATCGCGATCGCCAGGCACCTGGCCGGAAACCGGAATGGCGAGGACCCGAAGTTCCGCGAGGTACTGGAAATGCTGGGAATCGGCAATCGCTTGCATCACAAACCCAACGAGCTTTCGGGAGGCGAGCAGCAGCGGGTTGCGATTGCCCGCGCCATCGTGAATCATCCCGCGATTCTGCTGGCCGACGAACCTACCGGCAACCTGGACACTGCCAATTCGCAGATTGTGCTCGACGTGTTGCGGAACCTGAACCGCACGATCGGCCAAACCATCCTGATGATCACCCACAACCCGGAAGCGGCAGCCATTGGCGATCGCACCGTCCATATGCTGGACGGCCGGATCGTCGAGTAGCATCCGCGTCGCGGCAACGGCCACGAATCGGCCGGTTTTTCAGTTCCACCGGCAAAACCTGGCCTGAGAATCCCTTAGCTCAGGAATCCTAAGACTTTCAGTGAAATTGTAGGGCGGAACTGGCTCATGCCCAACGTTGCCGCATCGCTCTCGAGCCGTCGTCGGCGACCCCTGATCTCAAGCTCAACGGTCGCCGCGAGCGCGAAGGCGCCATCCAACTCCAACGACAAACGAGAGGCACGGTGCGACGATTGGATCTTCGCGTGATAATCTCGAAGGCGATAGGCTCCCCCAGAACTGTAGCCGCCATGGAGTATGCTGTATACCAGGATGGGTACAGGGCCCAATCCACTTCGCCATAGCGGCAGGTTTCAGAAATCGGGATCGCAGAACGCGAAGTGGATCTAACCGATTGAAAAATAAAGGCATGATTACACAAAGAAACACATGTAACGGTTGGCAGTAAACTTGCTCGAAGTGGCACTCTAGTGGACCTTCCACGGAGAAGGCTCCGGACCCATGCTTCAGGAACTGAAATTCCAATTGTCGACCGCTCTCGTGACAGTTCTGACTGTTGCAGCCGTCGTGTCGGCAGTTGTGAATTTCGATCAGCAACTCAAGTTCGGCCTGCCCGACGATGGCGTCACCTGGACGGAGCGCGCGGTTGAGGGCGCCCCCGGCAAGTACGAAGTCCGGGTCCTGCAAATGACGCCGGGCGGCGGAGGGGCCAACGCCGGCCTTCGGGCCGGCGATGTGTTGCTCCGCATCAACGGCCAAGCCATTGAGCGGGCTGAAGAGGTCCCCCAGATCCTGATCGGGATCCGTTCCTGGAACAAAGCGGAATATCTGGCGTCGCGAAACGGCGTCGAGTTCAAGACCAAAGTCATTATCGGCGACGTCGTGCCGGGCCGGGCGATCTACTACCAGTACCTGGTCGGCATCGCCTACCTGCTCATCGGCCTGTTCGTGTATTACCGGCGCGGCTCCGCCCATAAGGCCCGGCACTTTTACGTGTTCTGCCTGGTGTCGTTCATTTTCTGCACGTTCCACTACACCGGTAAGCTGAACCTGTTCGACAAGGTGATTTACTTCGGCAACGTGATCGCGGGAGTGTTGGCGCCGTCGATCTTTCTGCACTTTTGTCTGACCTTCCCGGAACCAAGGAAGTGGATCCGCAGCGTGTTCCGCCAGTCGGTGATTTACGTCCCGGCCGCCGCAATGATTCTGACGTTCGTGGCGTTCTCTTCCGGAATTCTACGAGTGAAGGCGCCACTGGTGGAACTGCGCTGGATGGTCGACCGGGCGTGGCTCTCCTTCCTGACCAGCCTCTACCTGATCGCCGGGATTGTGTTGGCGTTCGAGTGGCGGCGCGCGGAGGATCCGATCGTTCGCCAACAGTTGAAGTGGCTGCGGAACGGGACCCTCGCGGGAGTGCTGCCCTTTGCCCTCTTCTACGTCATTCCCTACACCTTTGGCATTGTCCCGAATCCGTACCTGAAGCTCAGCGTCTTCGCGCTCGGATTGATTCCGCTGGCGCTGGCGTACGCGATTCTCCGATACCGCCTGATGGACGTGGACATTCTGTTCCGCCGCGGGTTTGCGTACACCTTGGCCACCGTGTGTGTCCTGGCCTGTTTTTACGGCGTGATCTTCTTCCTGGCCACGATCGCCAAGCAGGTGTTCAAGGAGGAAGTGGGCCAGGGCGGGCTGGTCATCATCATGCTGGTGGCGGCTTTCCTGTTCCAGCCCGTCAGGAACTGGATCCAGGAGAGGCTGGACCGCTATTTTTACCGCGATCGTTACGACTACCGGAAGACCCTGGTGGAGTTTGCCCGCGAGTTAGGCGCCGAGACGAACCTCGACCGCATGTTGTTGCTGGTCACCGAACGGCTGCGGCATACGCTGGCCATCAAACACCTGGCTCTGTTCATCGCCGAGGAAGACGCGGCGGGGAGAACCCGCTTCCGCCTGATGCGTGGAGTCGGCTTGATCGACCGCCAGGGACGGCCGATCTCGAGCGATCAAGGCCTCGACCTGAGCTTTCTCGACGAGACGTTGCGGAAGTCCGACCAACCCCAGCACGACGCCCGGCCCTACCTGTTCTTTGATCGCACCCGGTACTTCGTCGACGCGGTCTCGCGGGCCATGCCTTCCACTGTCCGGCAGACCATCGCCGACCTCGATTTGACTTACTACCTCCCCTGCCAGGTGCGCGGGAAAACCATCGCGTATCTGGGCGTCAGCCGCACCGAAGACGGCGACTACCTCTCGAGTGACGACGTCGAGTTGCTGCAAACGCTGTCCGGCTACATGGCGATCTCCATCGAGAACGCCCTGCTCTACCATTCGCTGGAACGGAAGGTGGCGGAGAACGACCGCCTTCGGGAGTTCAACGAGAACATCGTCGAATCGCTCAACGTCGGGATCCTAGCCGCGGACCTGGAGGATGCGGTGGGAAGCTGGAACAGCCGGATGGAGCAGCTCACCGGCATCCAGCGGGACCAGGCCGTGGGAACCAAACTTCGCGACCTGCTGCCCGGCGATCTGGTGGAACAGTTCGACCGGGTGCGGGGCGAGAGCGGCATCCACCACATCTACAAGTTCGCGTTCCGACCCCTGAATGGGCACACGGGGTCCAACGGGAACGGCGCATCCAAGGCGCCGGAGATCACGCTCAACATCGCGATCGCCCCCCTGATCTCCCGCGAAATGGAACAGATCGGCCGGCTGATCATCTTCGACGACGTTACGGATCGGACGCAGCTCGAACAGAAGCTGATTCAAGCGGACAAGCTGTCCAGTATCGGGTTGCTCGCCGCGGGTGTGGCCCACGAGGTCAACACGCCCCTGGCGGTGATCTCGACCTACGCGCAAATGCTCGCCAAGCAGGTCGCCGGCGACGACCAGAAATCGAAACTGCTGGACAAGATCGCCAAGCAGACCTTTCGCGCCAGCGAGATTGTCAATTCCCTGCTCAATTTCTCGCGTACCTCGACCACGGAATTCGGCAGCGTGAGCGGCAACAAGATCGTTCAGGAAACCCTCTCGCTCGTCGAGCACCAGATGCAGAAGGCCGGAATCGAGGTGCGGGCCGAACTCGACCCGGACCTGCCCGCCGTCCACGGCAACTCCGGCAAGCTTCAACAGGTGTTCCTGAATCTGTTCCTGAATGCTCGCGATGCCATGAGTCCGGGCGGCGTCCTGGCCGTGCGATCCTGGAGCCAGGATCAGATGGTTCACTTTGAGATTGCCGACACCGGGCACGGCATCGACCCCGAGGTCGTCCACCGCATCTACGACCCCTTCTTCACGACCAAGGGAATCAAGAAGGGCACCGGCCTTGGCTTGGCGGTTACCTACGGAATTATTCAGGAACACAACGGCGCCATTCGCGTGGAAAGCCGTCCCGGCGGCGGTACCCGCTTCCATCTCGAGTTTCCCAGCATCGCGGCCAAGGTCCGCAAACCGGTAAATGCCTGATCTCGCCGCTGATTCCCCGGCCATCGAGACGTCGACGGGCCGTATCCTGGTAGTCGACGACGAGGCCGACATTCGGGAGAGCCTGGAGACCCTGCTCGCGCTCGAAGGCTACTCGGTCGACCTGGCGCACAACGGTGGCGAAGGCCTCCTGATGTTCGCCGAGCGCCCCTATGACCTCGTCCTGCTCGACCTGATGATGCCGGACCGCTCCGGCATGGAAGTCCTCAAGGATATCCGCGAGCACGACGCCGAGACCCCGGTCGCCCTGATCACCGCCTACGGCTCGGTGGAAGTCGCGGTCCAGGCCCTGAAATCCGGCGCCAACGACTACTTTTCAAAACCCTGGGACAACGAGAAACTGCTGCTCGAAATCTCGCGCATGATTTCGGCGCGGCGCCTGGAGACCGAGAACCTCCAGCTCAAGCGGGCGCTCAAGCAGCGGTACGCTTTCCCGAACATCGTTGGCAAGAGCGAACGGATGCTGAAGGTGCTGGACCTGGTGGCGCAAGTCGCTCCCAGCCGCGCCACGGTGCTGATTACGGGGGAAACCGGGACAGGGAAAGAACTCATCGCCAAGGCCATCCACGCCAATTCGCCCCGCGCGGACCACATGTTTGTTCCCGTGCACAGCGGCTCGCTCTCGCCCGAATTGCTGGAGTCGACCCTCTTCGGCCACGTCAAAGGCGCGTTCACCAGCGCCGTGACGTCCCACAAGGGATCGTTCGAGCACGCCAACCGCGGCACTATCTTCTTCGACGAGATCGGCACCATCGGGCACGAGACCCAGGCGAAACTGCTGCGCGTCATTCAGGAGAAGGAGATCACGCCGCTCGGCTCCAACGACGTGATCAAGGTGGATGTCCGGATCATCGCCGCCACCAACGCCGACCTCAAGAAGATGGTGGAGGAGCGCCGTTTCCGCGAGGATCTTTACTACCGGCTGAACGTGATCAACATTCAGCTTCCTCCGTTGCGCGAGCGCAAGGAAGACATTCCCCTTCTGGTCGACCATTTCTTCATCAAGTATTGCCGCGAGAACGAGAAGTTCCTGAACGGCGATCGCAATTCGCTGCTGCGCTTCCATCCGGAAGCCATGCAGGTTCTGATGGACCACGCGTGGCCGGGCAACGTCCGCGAACTGGAGAACGTCGTGGAGCGGGCGGTGGTTCTCGCCACCGAGACCGTGGTCTCCACTGAAGTACTGCCCGAACCGCTCCTGCAGGCCAGCGGCATCCGCACGCATCGCGGCGGCCCCCTGGGCCCCGACGCTTCCCTCTACGACATCGTCGCCGACTTCGAGCGCAGCGTGATCATCGAGCGGCTGGAAGCGTCCAATTGGAGCCAGACCGAGGCCGCCGACGGCCTGCACATTCCCCTCTCCACGCTGAATCAGAAAATCAAACGACTGAACATCGACGTGAAGCGGCGGTCGGAGAGCCGGCCGGAATAAGCGCAAGTACAATGAAGGTACCGCCGATGGGTACCCAGACCCGCGCGATGACGGTGCGGCGCTTTTTTTCCCCGCACGGTCCTCTCGCCGTCAAGCATTCCCAATACGAATTCCGCCGCGGCCAACTCGAGATGGCGGAGGCCGTCGAGTCCGCGCTCGAAGACCAGCGTCACCTCGTCGTCGAGGCCGGCACCGGCACCGGCAAGACGCTCGCCTACCTGGTTCCGTCCATTCTCTCCGGCCACCGCATCGTCGTCTCCACAGGCACCAAGAACCTGCAGGAGCAACTGTTCCACAAGGACATTCCATTCCTCGAGCAGGCGTTCGGACGCAAACTCAACGTCTGCTACATGAAAGGCCGCAACAACTACGCCTGCCGGCAAAAAATCTACGAGGCGGAAAATCAACCCGTCCTCTCGGGGCTTGAAGAGGTCGCCGACTTCCAGATCATCCGCGAATGGGAAAAGACCACCGAGTTCGGCGACCGGGCGGAAATCCGAAAGCTGCCCGAGGACTCCACCGCGTGGAACAAACTCGACGCCCGCCGCGACCTGTGCTCCGGGCAGAAGTGCGCCCAGTTCGACCGTTGCTTTCTCACGCTCATGCAGCGCCGTGCCCACGAGAGCGACATCATCATCGTCAACCACCATCTGTTCTTCGCCGACCTGGCGTTGAAGGAGGAGGATTTCGGCGGGATTCTGCCCGAGTATCACGCCGTCGTCTTCGACGAGGCCCACGAGATCGAAGACATCGCCGGGCAGTACTTCGGCGTCTCCATCAGCAACCTGCAGATCCAGGACCTGTGGCGGGACATCGGCCGCCTGGCGCGGCAGAAGAACTTCGGCTCGCCCGAACTCGACATGGCCATCGAGGCTCTCGGCCAGGCCACCGACGAGTTTTTTGCCCTGCTGCCGACGGGCGAAGGACGCTCCGGGTTTCCGGACAGGACCGTGTTTCTGCGCCGCAACGAGGGCAAGTATCAGTCGCTGCGGCAGGCACTGGAACTCACCGGCGCCGTTCTGAAACTGGTCGAGCAACCGCCCGAGGAGTTGATTCCACTGGTCCGCCGCGCGCTCGAGTTGGAACAGAAACTCCAGTTCGTGTTTGAAGGGTCCGACAAGCGTTTTGTCTACTGGCTGGAGCGGCGCGGCCGTGGATGCCACGCGCAGGCCACGCCCATCAACGTCTCTGAACTTTTGGCCGAGCGTCTCTTCCGGAAGACGGACACGGCGATCCTGACGTCGGCGACTCTGGCGGTGGCCGGTTCGTTCGAATTCACCGAAAAGCGCCTGGGGCTGGAAGGCGCGCGCTCCCTGATCGCGCCGGAAAACTTCAACTACCACCGGCAGGCCCTGCTCTACGTCCCCCAGCATCTGCCCGACCCGCGCAGCGAGGTGTTCCTCCCGCAGGCCGTTAACGAGGTCATGCGCATTCTCCGCTACAGCGAGGGCCGCGCGTTCGTTCTGTTCACCAGCTACCAGCAGATGCGCGCCATGCATGACAAGGTGTCGTTTGCGATCGAGTATCCCACGCTGCTCCAGGGCACCGGGCCGCGCTCGGCTCTACTCGAGGAGTTCCGCTCCACCCCCAACGCCGTTCTGTTCGCGACGTCGTCCTTTTGGCAGGGCGTCGACGTGCCGGGCGATCAACTGAGTTGTGTGATCATCGATCGCCTTCCGTTCGCCGTTCCCAGCGATCCGGTGGTCGACGCCCGCATCCGGAAAATCCGGGACGATGGCGGCAATCCTTTCTACGACTACCAGATTCCGCAGGCCGCGATCGCGTTGAAGCAGGGCTTCGGCCGCCTGATCCGCTCCAAGACCGACCGCGGCGTCCTGGTTCTGTTGGACAATAGGATTGTCAGGCAGCGCTACGGACAGGTCTTCTTTGACAGCCTGCCGGACTACGGGTTTACGACCAACATCCAGGAAGTGGAGAAGTTCTTACATGTTTGAGGTGTCAGTCGAGGAGACGTTCTCCGCCGGCCACGCGCTGCGGGGGTACAAGGGCAAGTGTGAGAACGTGCATGGACACAACTATCGCGTGCAGGTCTCGATCATGGGCCCGGAACTCGATTCGATCGGTCTTTTGGTCGACTTCGGCGACGTGAAGAAAGCCATTCGCGGAGTGGTCGCCCGTCTGGATCACCAGTTCATCAACGACCTGGCGCCCTTCGACAGATTGAACCCGTCGGCCGAGAACATCGCCAAGTACTTCTTCGACGAGATTGAGCCGAGCCTTCCGCAGGATGTCCGCATCGGCTACGTGAAGGTCTGGGAAACCGACATCTGCAGCGCCACGTTCCGCCCGTAGCCCCGGTGGCGGCGGGCGACGTTTTTGGTCGCCTGGCGCATGGCAGGTCTTCACATGGTGGCGCACGCTTCCAGCGTGCAAGGGAACTTTAGTTCCCCCAGCCCGGGGGCGCGCTAGCCAGACAAGATGGCCGTTTCCGGCCAATGTGGTGGTTATCAGCCAGGAGCCGGCCTGAAGAATCCTTACTAAGTGGTTTGACTGTAGCGGGTTGCGGTCGGACCTTAACTTGCTCTTAACAAATCGCCCCAGTGTCAACGGGGGGAAGGCGGTGAAGGATGAATTCACGTCGAGCCGTGAAGGCGATTCCGCGGGCCGTATTCGCGGTTTGCCTGACAATGAACCTGGTCCCTGCGTCCTTTGCGCAACCACCGGTCGAGCAGCCCCCGCCGGCCCAGAATGCACAGCAGGCTCCGCCACTTCTGTCGCCTGACCAGTTGAATAACCTGGTCGCGCCGATCGCGCTGTACCCTGACCCGTTGCTCAGCCAGGTGCTGGCCGCCAGCACGTATCCTCTGGAGATCGTTGAGGCACATCAGTGGATGGGCCAGAACAGCCAACTTCAGGGATCGGCGCGCATGGAAGCCGCCCGCCAGCAGAATTGGGACCCGAGCGTCCAGGCGCTGGTCGCGTTTCCGGATGCGCTCAACCTGTTGGCCAACGATATCCGCTGGACGACCGACCTTGGGAACGCGTTCCTCGCTCAACAAGCCGATGTGATGAGCGCGGTGCAGAGGATGCGCGCGCAGGCACGGGCGAATGGACGTCTGAGGACGACTCCCCAACAAGTGGTAACCGAGGACGTCCAGAATGACCAGACTGCAATCCAGATCGTGCCGGCCGATCCGCAGGTGGTCTATGTTCCCGTCTATAGTCCGGCCTACGTCTGGGGAGCCCCGTATTGGACGGGCTACTACGACCTGTGGTACCCGCCGGGATTCGGGTTCGGGTTCTCGTTCGGCCCGGGGATTTACATGAGCAGCTACTTCCCGAGTTGGGGTGGCTGGGGAGGCTGGGGCTGGAACTGCGGGTGGTACGGCCGAAGCGTGTTCCTGAATACGGGTTTCTTCCACCGCTATGGGTTCCGCGGCTATGACCACTACGCTCGCGGCGGCTTCTTCGGGCGAGGGTTCGGGGGAGGACGGGCGGTCTGGTCCCATAACCCAAGCCATCGGATGGGAATTGCCTACCCCAACCGATCGGTTGCCAGCCGATTCAACTCAGACCGTTTCGGTTCGGGCCGATATGGCGGAGGCCGCTTCAACAACGGATTCGCGAGCGGCGGACGGGGCGACGGCAACCGGAGCGGATTCCGATCAGGTTCTTCCGACGGATGGCAGCGGTTTGGCTCCGGCGCGCGTTCGTCCTCGCCCGGACAGTACGGGTCGCGGGGCTCCGGGCGATCCGGTGATTCCGGATACCGATCGGGCGATCGCGGCTTCAATGGGAGTTCCCGCGGGTACTCAAACGGCGACTCACGCGGCTCGGCGTCACGCGGGTTCAGTGACTCGGGAAGTTGGCGGCGCTTCGGCGACAGTTCCCGATCGCCGTCCGGGCAAGGCTTCGCGCGATCCGGTGACTCCGGACTTCGCGGCGACGCTCGGGGTTCCGCGGGGTCTTACCGGCAGTCGTCGCCGAACAATGGTGGCGGCTGGCAGGGTTCTCGTGGTAACGGAGGATCGCAGGGATACCGGAGCGCCCCTTCGAACAACCGCTCCTTCAGCTACTCGTCTCCACGCGGCGGAGGCTATTCCGCGCCTCGGTCGTACTCGGCCCCGAGCCAGAGTTACTCGGCTCCACGGTCGTTCTCCGGTTCACGTGGATCGGGGGGAGGCTCAGGCTTCTCCGGCGGACGTTCGGGGGGGTACTCGGGCTTCTCCGGGGGGCGCTCTGGCGGCTTCTCCGGCGGCGGGCGCTCTAGCGGCTTCTCCGGCGGCGGGCGCTCTAGCGGTGGCGGGGGTGGCCGGTCCGGCGGGGGTGGCCGTGGACGGTAGCCGCCCGGCCAGGGCGGTTCAGCGCAGCAGCTAAGATAACGGGTGAGGACCACCCGTGGGCCACACCTACTTCCACGTCGACATGGATGCCTTCTTCGTGTCGGTGGAAGAACTCTATGATCCTTCGCTAAAGGGCAAAGCGGTCGTCGTCGGAGGGAAGGGCCACGAGCGGGGCGTCGTCTCGGCGGCGTCGTACGAGGCGCGCAAGTACGGCGTGCATTCGGCCATGCCGCTCAGAACCGCGTACCAGCTTTGCCCTCACGCCATCTTCCTCGACGGGCATCCCGACCGCTATCGGGACTACTCGCAGAAAGTGCGCCAGGTGCTGGACGAATTCTCACCCCTGGTCGGCATGGCCTCCATCGACGAAGCCTATCTGGACATGACGGGGACCGAAAGGCTGTTCGGCCCTCCGCTCCGCTCCGCCCATCGGCTGCATGAGGAAATGAAACGGCGAACCGGGTTGAACTGCTCCATCGGGATCTCGTCGGCTCGCATGGTGGCCAAGGTCGCGTCCGATCAGGCCAAACCGAATGGCGTGCTGTGGGTGCTGCCGGGACGGGAGGCCGCCTTCCTGGCGCCGCTGAACGTCCGCCGCATTCCGGGGGTCGGCAAGGTCACCGAGAAGCGGTTGAACGAAATCGGCATTCACCATGTGGGCGACCTCGCGCGCCTGGACGACGAGTTCCTCGAGAAGCGCTTCGGCAAATGGGGACTCGCCCTGGCCGGAAAATCCCACGGGTTTGACGCCGGAGGCTGGTACGACACCGAGATCGGCGAGGACGAAGGTCCGAAGTCGATCAGCCACGAGCGGACGTTTTCCGAAGATACGGCCGATCTCGACGTGCTGGAGTCGACCCTGGCGCGCCTTTCCGAAATGGTGGGCCGCCGCCTGCGCGACCACGGTCTGTTTGCCCGTACGCTCCAGTTGAAGCTGAGGCGCGAGGATTTCTCCACCATCACGCGAGCGCACTCGCTCGATCACGCCACTCAGATCGACACCGAGATCTTTGAGGAGATTCGCACTCTGTTTCTGGGGAATTGGAAGCCTGGGACGAAGATCCGGCTGCTGGGGGTGCAGGCGTCGACGTTTGACGACGACACCGGACAGATGAACCTGCTCGACGCGGGGAAGGCCGAGCGCTGGCGGGAGGCGCTCAAGGCCGCCGATCAACTCAGGGACAAATTCGGGGACAACGCCGTGTCGCTGGCGAAATCGATGCGCGGCGTCTTTCGCGAGCGCGTCCACGAAGGACAGACCCGGCGCGACGCCGGCAAGAAGGATCATTCGTAGCGCAGGACTTCGGCGGGCGCGATACGGGACGCGTTGCGCGCCGGATAAATCGTAGCAATGAAGCTGACGGCAATCGCCGCGGCGGCGACCCAGACCGAATCCGGCCAGCGCGGCTCGAACGGGACGAAGCCGAGCGCGTATACGGTCTGATCCAGCTGAATCCAGCGGTTGCGATCGGCCAGGTAGCTCAATACGTGCCCGGCCACCAGCCCGATCGTCGTGCCGGTCACGCCGATAATCAGGCCCTCGACGATGAAGATGTTGCGGATCTGCCGTGGTTTGGCGCCCATCGACATGAGGACGGCGATGTCGCGGTAGCGCTCCATCACCATCATCACCAGCGCAATCAGGATGTTCAGCGCGGCCACCAGTTGAATGAGACCGATGGTAATGACGGTCACGACCTTTTCCATGCGGAGGGCGCTGAGCAGTCGCTGGTTTTGCTCCATCCAGGTGGTGGCGGCCAGATCCTTCCCCATGGTTCGCTCCACCGCGGCGGCGGTTTCGGGGGCCTTGTAGATATCGTCTACGCGGACTTCGATGGTATTGACGACATCGTTCAACGACAGCGCCTGTTGCACCGAAGGCATGGAGGCGTACGCCCAACCCAGATCGATATCGTAGAAGCCCGATTCAAAGATGCCCACCACGCGAAAGCGGCGGTCGCTGAACTGCGGGCCGAAGGGAGTGAGTTCGCCCTGCGGGCTGAAGATCCGGACCACCGCATCGAGGGTCATGCCCGTTTCTTCCGCCAGCTTGGATCCGAGGATGATGCCGGGGAACTTGCCGCTCTCGCGCAGGCGGCTGAGCGATCCCTGCTTCAGTTGCCGCAGGTTGTCGCTGGCCGCGAGGTCCGCCCCGAGGTCGATGCCCTTGAGCAGCGCGCCCCTCGACTGCTGGGGACCGGAGACGAACACGGGACCGTACAGGACCGGCGCGGCGCTGACCACGTGAGGCAGTTTACGGGCCTGCTGCACGCGCTCGCGCCAGTTCTCGATGCCGTAGCCCGGCACTTTCTCCACGATGTTGACGTGGGCGGTGGCGCCGAGCAGATTTTTCTGCAGAGTATTGCGAAAGCCGTTGTTGATCGCCAGGGCAATGATCAGGGCCATGACGCCGGCCGCGACCCCGATGATCGAGATCACCGTGATAATTGAAATCACGGCCTGCTTGCGCTTGGCTCGCAGGTAGCGGAGGGCGATGAAAAGTTCGAACCGGGTGAGCACAGGCGGGCTTGAAGAAAAGGGTATCATAGCGGGTTGGCCCCCTTCACCTTCCAGCCGGAATGATCTCCTCCCTTTCCATCGTCGTACCCGCGTATAACGAAGCCGCGCGGCTGCCGGCCACCCTCGAGAAAATCATCGCGTACCTGCGCAGCCGCCCGATCGAATTTCACGAAATTCTGGTGGTGGACGACGGCTCGCGCGACGGGACGGCAGCGGTGGCCGAAGGGTTGGCCGTCGAGCATCCGGAGTTGAAGGTGTTGAGAAATCCCGGCAATCGCGGCAAGGGCTATTCCGTCCGGCACGGGATGTTGGAAGCCAGGGGAGAATGGGTGCTGTTTACCGACGCGGACCTGTCGGCGCCCATCGAGGAACTCGACCGGCTGGCTGCGGCCGTGACTCGCGAGCGAGCGCAGGCAGCCATCGGCTCGCGCGGAATCGATTCGTCCATGATCGGCGTGCACCAACCCGGCTTCCGCGAAGCCGCGGGCCGATTCTTCAATCTGGTGACGCGGGTCTTCACCGGGCTTCCGTTCAAGGACACGCAGTGCGGCTTCAAGCTGTTCCACCGCGACGCGGTCCAGCGCATCTTTTCCCGGCAGCGGTTGGAGCGCTTTGGGTTCGACGTGGAGATTCTGTTTATCGCGCGCGTCCAGGGGATTCGCGTCGGGGAGGTGCCGGTGCGCTGGGATCACGTCGAAGGCTCGAAGGTCGGCCTGCTTTCCGGGTTCAACGGGTTCGTCGATATCTGGCGCGTCCTGCGCAACCACTGGGCCGGCCGGTACCGGTAGCTTTTGCCGTGTGGGGTTCCCCTTCGCGGCCCCGTGTGCTAAACGATCGGGTGGGAGGGACCATGATTCTGTCATCCCAATTGCGGCCCGGCATGATCATTCGGCTGGAGGGCCAGATCTATCGGCTGCTGGCGGCGGAGTATCATCCCGGACAGGGCAAGATGGGCGGCGCCGCTCACACGCGATTGCAGAACCTGAAGACCGGCACGCAGTGGGAGCACAGCTTCCGGGCCGATATGAAGATCGAGGACGTCGCCGTGGACCGCGTCAACCTCGAGTTTCTCTACGCCGATAGCGGGACGTGCGTCTTCATGAATCCCGACAACTACGAGCAGGTGGAGATTCCCTCGGCACTGCTGGGGGAAGCGGCCGCGTTTCTGCAGCCCCAGATGAAACTCCCGGTGGAGTTTGTCGATGGTGAGGCCGTGCACGTCGTGTTTCCGGATTTCGTGGAAATCAGGATCGCCGGCACCGCGCCGCCAGTGCATCAGCAACAGGACAGCAACTGGAAGCCCGCCAAACTGGACAACGGCGTGGAAGTGATGGTCCCGCAATTCATCAAAACCGGGGACGCGATCCGCCTGGATGTCGCCACACTGCGGTACATGGATCGCGTGAAAGCCACCGGCCGGTGAGCCTAAGAACGCGCGCCACAAATCGGCCCGCAAGTTCTCAAGTTAGCGCCGATGGGTCGGAGACCGGCACCCCTTAGTTGAAAGGGCAGACTCGAGACCCCTGCCAACTCAGCGGTGCTTCCAACTGGCCGTCAGGTAGTCGCGGTTCATGCGGGCGATCACTTCAAGGGGGATTTCCTTGGGACACGTCGCTTCACATTCCGCCACGTTCGTACAGGCGCCGAACCACTCCTCGTTCATCTGGGCCACCATGCGCAGGGCGCGAGTCTCCCGCTCGGGTTGGCCTTGGGGCAATTCGCCGAGATGGCTGATCTTGGCGCCGACAAACAGCGAGGCCGATGCGTTCGGACACGACGCGACACAGGCGCCACAGCCGATGCACTGGGCCGCGTCCATGGAGCGCTCCGCCGCATCCTTGGGGATCGGGATCGCGTTGCCGTCCGGGGCGCTGCCCGTTCGGACCGAGACGAAACCGCCAGCAGCAATGATCCGGTCGAAGGCTCCGCGGTCTACGACGAGATCCTTGATGACCGGAAACGCTCTGGCGCGCCACGGTTCCAGCCACACCTCGTCGCCGTCTTTGAAGTGACGGAGATGCAACTGGCACACCGTCGTGCCTTTGTAACCGCCGTGAGCCTTGCCGTTGATCATGAAGCCGCACGAGCCGCAAATGCCTTCGCGGCAATCGTGATCGAACGCGATCGGTTCCTCGCCGCGGGCCATCAGCTCTTCGTTCACGACGTCCAGCATCTCGAGGAACGACATGTCCGGATTGGCGTTGCCGGTCTCGTAGCGGGCCATGCGACCCGGGTCGCTCGGGGATTTCTGCCGCCAGACGTTCAAGATCAGTCTCATGTCCGGAATCCTTATTTGTAGCTCCGTTGGGACGGCTTCACGTAGTTGAACTCGAGTGGCTCTTTGTGCAGGCGAGGCCGCCGGCCATCACCCGTGTACTGCCAGGCGGCCGCATAGCAGTAGTTCTCATCGTCGCGCAACGCCTCGCCGTCGGGCGTCTGGTGATCCTCGCGGAAGTGGCCGCCGCACGATTCGTCGCGCTCGAGGGCATCCAGGCACATCAACTCGGCCAGCTCGAAGTAGTCGGCCACACGCCCGGCCTTCTCGAGCGACTGGTTGAGTTCCTCGCCGCCTCCCAGCACGTTGACGTTCTTCCAGAACTCGTCCCGCAACTCGGGAATACGGGCGAGAGCTTCGCTCAAGCCGGCTTTGTTGCGGCCCATGCCGCAGTTGTCCCAGGTCATCTTGCCCAATTCGCGGTGGAAGGAATCGACCGTTCGTTTGCCCTTGATGGAAAGGAGCTTTCGAATCCTGCCGTTGACGCCGTCGACGGCCGCTCTCGATTCCGGATGATCGTCAGGGACCTTTGGCAGCTTGGCGTTGGCCAGATAGTTACCGATGGTGTAGGGGATGATGAAGTAGCCGTCGGCCAGGCCCTGCATCAGGGCGCTGGCGCCCAGACGGTTGGCGCCGTGGTCGGAGAAATTCGCTTCGCCGATGACGAAGAGGCCGGGAATCGTGGACATCAACTGGTAGTCGACCCAGAGGCCGCCCATGGTGTAGTGGATCGCGGGGTAGATCCGCATGGGGACCTTGTAGGGGTCGTCGCCGGTGATGCGCTCGTACATGTCGAACAGGTTGCCGTAGCGCTCGCGAATGGTGTGCTCGCCCAGGCGGCGGATGGCATCGGAGAAATCGAGGTAGACGCCCAGGCCGCCGGGACCCACGCCGCGGCCCTCATCGCAGACGGCCTTGGCCGCGCGCGACGCCACGTCGCGGGGCACCAGGTTGCCGAAACTGGGGTAGCGGCGCTCAAGGTAGTAGTCGCGTTCGTTTTCAGGAATCTGCGCCGAGGGCCGTTTGTCGCCGGCGTTCACCGGGACCCAGATGCGCCCGTCGTTACGGAGCGATTCGCTCATCAGGGTGAGCTTCGACTGGTAGTCGCCGGAAACGGGGATGCAGGTCGGGTGGATCTGGGTGAAACAGGGGTTGCCGAACAAGGCGCCACGCTTGTAGGCCCGCCAGATGGCCGTACAGTTGGACCCTTTGGCGTTGGTGGAGAGGTAGAAGACGTTGCCGTAACCGCCGGTACCCAGCACGACCGCGTCGCCGAGGTGAACGCCGATCTCGCCGGAGGTCAGGTCGCGGGTGACAATACCGCGGGCGACGCCGTCGACGACGATCAGGTCGAGCATTTCGGTGCGGGGGAACATCTGGACCTGCCCGAGGCCGATCTGGCGTTCGAGGGCCTGGTAGGCTCCGAGGAGCAACTGCTGCCCGGTCTGGCCGCGCGCATAGAACGTCCGGGAGACCTGGGCGCCGCCGAACGAGCGGTTGTCGAGCAGGCCGGCGTACTCGCGGGCAAAGGGCACGCCCTGGGCCACGCACTGGTCAATGATATTGACGCTGATCTGCGCCAGGCGGTAGACGTTGGCCTCGCGGGCGCGAAAATCGCCGCCCTTGACCGTGTCGTAGAAGAGGCGGTAGATGCTGTCGCCGTCGTTCTGGTAATTCTTGGCGGCGTTGATTCCGCCCTGCGCCGCGATGGAGTGAGCGCGGCGGGGGCTGTCCTGGAAGCAGAAGCACTTGACGTTGTAGCCAAGTTCGGCGAGGGTGGCGGCGGCCGAGCCTCCGGCCAGTCCGGTGCCGACGACGATCACGGTGTACTTCCGCTTGTTGGCCGGATTGACCAGCTTCATCTCGAAGCGAGTCCGGTCCCACGAGGTCTCGATGGGGCCGGACGGCACACGCGACTTCAATAAGGGGGATGTCTCCGTCGCTGTCATTTCGTTCACCTCACCAACCCCGTCATCACGCTGATCGGGATCGAACAGTTGCCGATGACGATCACCGCGGAGAAGATCTGCGCGAAAGCCTTGAATTTCGGCGTGTACCTGGGGTGGTTGATGCCGAGCGACTGGAACATACTCCACAATCCGTGATTCAAGTGCAGGCCGAGGAGAACCATCGCGACGATGTAGGCGAGGGACACGGGAATCACCTGAAAGCCGGTGACGACGTTGTGGTATACCTGCAGTTCCCGAAACTGGGGATGGGCCGACCCGACGGTGAAATGGAGGAGGTGGTAGACGACGAACGCGGCGATGATGGGACCGCTCCAGCGCATGGTGCGGGCGGCATAGCTTGCCACCACGGCCTCCTTCTTCCGATAGCCAACGGGCCGCGCGTCCCAGCTTTGTTTGGTCAGTTGAAGGGAAGCGAGAATGTGGAGTCCGACGGAAGCCAACAGGGCGAGCCTGGCGGCCCAAACCAGTCCAGGCATGGTGTGGAGCGCCCTGGCATAAGCGTCGAGCTTTTCCGGACCGAGGTAGATCTGGAGATTGCCGAGCATATGTCCGGTGACGAAGCCGAACAGGATGACGCCGGTGACGGCCATGACGGCTTTCTTGCCGATCGGGGTGGCCCAGAATCCGGAGAGTTGCGAGATGCTTTTAGTGGCGATATTCGGTCGCGCGATGGCGATTGCGCTCATGAGAGGCCCTCTTGATGTGATGCCGCGAAGGCGGAATCCGGGTCAACAAATAACAGCCAGGAAGTGGCGATCCGGTGGGATGGAGCGTCTTGGGCCGGAAGGAATTCTGCCGCGGGAACAACGCCGGAACAGAAGGGCGGAAGTTGGAGATGCGGTGACTCGAAGGTACTCACTGGTACGCGGGACTGCCGCGTCGAAGACGCCCGAAACCCCAAGTATACAGTCGCCGGTAGCTTTGAGCAATCGTCCCGGGGCGCGCAGAAAGCCAGGTTGTATTCCAGGTCACGGACCACGGAGGCGGCCAGGACCGCGCGTTCCCGGCAGTTTGGCGGACGGCGGAAAATCAAGTACACTAGAAAGAAGGCTCCGGAAGTGCGGATCGGACCGACCCTGAATCCAGGGGCGTAGGTTTAACGGCAGACCAGCGGTCTCCAAAACCGCGAGTGGGGGTTCGAATCCCTCCGCCCCTGCCAAACACAATTACGGTTGAGCCAAGGAACAATAGATATGGCGGAAGAAGTAGCAACAACAGGCGGCGGAATCGCAACTTGGCCAGCCCAGGTTAAAGAGTACTTTGCGGACCTAAAAAAGGAAATGCGGCTGGTGACATGGCCCAGCTGGACTCAGGTACGGGCCACCACCGGCGTGGTGATTTTCGCGGTGTTCGCTTTTGCAGCGTATTTCGCGGTGGTCGACACATTAGTAGGCCGCGGCGTTCAGGCGCTCTTCGATAAGTTAGCTAAGTAATCAGCAAGCCGCAGCAAGGCAAAATATATGTCCGACGAAACCAACGAGATCACGCCGTCCGCAGTGGCTCCCCCAGAGGATGCCGCTCCCGCTGTGCCCAGCGGCCCGGCCAAGAACTGGTACATCATCCATACCTATTCCGGCTTTGAAAACCGCGTAGCGGAATCGCTGCGCAGCCGCTCGTCGGCCTTCGGATTTGCCGATCAAATCGGCCAGATTCTGATTCCCACTGAAGAAGTGGTGGAGTTGCGTAACGGCAAGAAAGTCACCAGCAAACGGTTACTTTATCCCGGCTACGTTCTGGTAGAAATGGACATGAACGACGAGTTATGGCACGCCGTGAAAGCCACGCCGCGCGTAACCGGCTTCGTGGGCGGGGGGGAAAAGCCCGTGCCACTAACGGCCGACGAAGTAAATTCGGTTCTGTACCGGCAAACCGCCTCCGCCGACCGTCCGCGTCCGAAGCTCACCTTCGAGAAGAACGAAAACGTGCGCATTGTGGACGGTCCGTTCAACAACTTCAACGGCAAGGTGGATGAAGTCAATCCGGAGCGCAATACGCTGCGCGTGATGGTGACGATTTTTGGCCGCTCTACTCCCGTAGAACTGGACTTCCTGCAGGTCGAGAAAGTTTAAGAGGATTTAAGCAATGGCAAAGAAAGTAACAGCGATGGTGAAGTTGCAGATTCCGGCGGGTAAGGCCACTCCGGCACCCCCGGTGGGAACCGCGCTCGGCCCACAGGGCGTGAATATCATGGAATTCTGCAAGGC
>CAZGUX010000126.1:0-38577 GCA_964529305.1 uncultured Solibacteraceae bacterium
CGCCCGAGCGAGCCGAGCAGGCTCAGTTCGACCGACAGTGCGCTCGAGACTTCGTGGGTGAGACCGGCATAGTAGCTTTGCGCGTATGGCGTCCGAAGGCCGGGTTGAAACAGCACGGGAGCGGGCACTCCCAGGCTTAGCGGCTGGCCCTGAAATCGGCTGACGAGGCTGAGAGAATCGGCGAGGTAGTCCACTTTCTCCGGGACGTCAAAGAACGAGGCAAGCTGGAACAACGGCACCGCCACGCTGTTGGCGCGAAGGCTCAACCACAGGTTGTCGAACGGACGGTCGTGGAAGATGCCGTACGCCGCCCGCACGGTAGTGCGGCCGTCCTGGCGGAGGCGGTACGCCAGGCCGAAGCGCAGGTCAAAGTCGTTCGAGTCCTTCGCGAACAATTCGCCGGGGCCGCCGGCGGCCAGCCGCGCACCCACGAGCCGCTGGGCCAGATCGCTGCCCTGGCCCAACTGAAGGAATGCGTCGTGGGAGGAACCGGCGCTTCGGGGCGCGCCGAACGCCTCGTAGCGCAGGCCATAATTCAGGGTCAGGCGCTGGGAGACGCGGAAGCTGTCCTGCCCGAACAGGAACCATTGCCGGTTGCGATAAGCGCGAAGGTCGTTCGGCTTGCGGAATACCGGAAGATCGGTGCGGGAGACGCCGGTGAAGAGCAGCGAGGGCGCGTCGCGGCCGAAGTCTTCGAGGCTGGCGAAGGTATACGAGGCATCGCGGCCGAGCGAGATAAAGCCGTCGATCCCGCGGTTGAGCCAGCCGCCCCCGAACTTCCAGACGTGGCTGCCTCGCGCCCAGACCAGGTTTTCCACCAACTCCCAGTTGCGGCTCTGGCTGCGATAGCCGTAGAGGATCGGCGCACCCGGAACGCCTGCGCCTCCCGGCAGAATGATGGGGGTTTGGTTGTCCTCAGCCGGCGGGGCCGGGTCGAACGAGAACGGGCGAGCGCGGATGGCCGACGCAAGAATCGGGATGGAACGGCCATCCAACTGGTTGACCGGGCGATCGAAGCCGAGGGTGTCGCGGCTCCAGCCGAGGCGCACCTCGTGGGTGATCGCGGGCGTCCAGGAGGCAGTCCAGGTTGCGGCAACCGAAGTCGTGTCCTGCTCGAGGGCCATCCAGTACTCGCGATACGGGTTCCAACTGAAATCGGGCTGATCGCGGCGGGCCAGGGCGACGCGGGCCATCAGGCGGTGCTTGCCCCCGGGGGCGAGATAATCGACCCGCGGCAGAGCCAGGTAGCGATTGAGGGAGGACGTGGGGGAACTTTCGCGATAGGCTGTGAGGTCCGCTCCAGCAGCCACACCGGTCTGTTCCAGCAGGCGGCGCGCGATGCTGTTGGGGGCCGTCCGCTCGTCCACGAAACGGCGCGTCGGCACGCGGTACCGGAAGGGATCGCCGGCGGAACGAAGCCGCAGATACTCGAACGCGCTCGAGACAAAGAGGCGCTCGCGGAGAATCGGCCCACCCAACGAGAACCCGGGCTGCATCTCCTTCAACGGGCGGCGGGAGATGCCGGCGGCGTTCTGCTGGAAGCCGTTGGCGTTCAGGACGTCGTTGCGGAGGTATCCGTAGGCGAGCCCATGCCACTCGCTGCCTCCGGCGCGCGATACGGCGTTGGCCAGAAAGCCTGAAGTGCGCCCGTATTCGGCGGAGAAGTTGTTGGTCGAGACGCGGTACTCGCCCACCGCTTCCGGCGCGATCTGGGTGAGCGGTCCGGTGATGAGGTAGTTGTTGTTCTCGACTCCGTCGAGCAGAAAGTTCGAGGAAGACGGCCGCTGGCCGTTGATCGACAGCCCGAGGCCGCGCCCCGTGCCGGCATCGGCGGTGACGCCGGGTTGCGTCACGAGCAGCGTGTAGACATCCCGCCCGACCAAGGGCAGATCGCGTAGTTCGCTTCCCGAGATCACCTGGGAGAGGCCGGTCTCGAGGCGGGCGCGCCGGCCGCGGGTGGGATCGAAGTTGCTTGCGCGGCTCGCATCGACGTCCGGTCCGTAGAAGTCGAGGACGGTCTCGCTCTGGGGCAGGAAGACGCTGCGATATTGTCCGGCCTCCCACACGTCGCTGAGCGGACGGAGGCGAAACGGGAAGTCGAGCCGCCCGGCCACCGCTAGTTCGACTTCTTCCAACTGGAGCGGCTGATAACCGGTGGCTTCGATGCGCAGGGAGTAGCGTCCCGGAGAGAGCAGTGGAAGCGAGAAGTTGCCAGAGCCGTCGCTGCGAGAGACCCCTCCCAGATTGAGATCCACCTGGGAGTAAGCAATGCCGGCGCCCGCGACGGGACGTCCGGTGCGCGAGTCCACCACGCGGCCGGAGATCAGGCCTTGGGTGGTTTGGCCGTGCAGGGACACGACGAGCAGGCAGAAGCAAGCCAGTCGCCGGGCCGCCGGGCACATAGGGCCTATTGTGGCACTACCGGGAGATCCGCAGCAGCAACGGAGCCAGGTCGGTGCATCGCCGGGCTACAGACCGTCGAACGGAATTGCCGTCACTGAAGGAGCAAGAGGCAGGCGCACGTCTCCACCGTGGACCACGAATCCCCTTCCCGCCTGCTCCCCCAGATTCTCCCGGAAGGCTTGAATGCCCGCGGCCATCGCCGGCAGCGGTGTCGAGGAGAGCTTGACTTCGATCGGGATCAGCTTGCCGCCGGTCTCGACCAGAAGATCCACCTCGACGCCGGCCGAGGTCCGCCAGAAGTAAACGCGTGGTTCCTCGCCCCGGTCCGCAAGGGTCTTCACGACTTCCATCAAGACGGCAGTCTCGAAGATCGCTCCGCCCAGTGGGCCGGCCCTCGCATGATCAGGGTCTTTGAGCCCGGCCAGATGGCACAGCATGCCGGTGTCGGTGAAGTAGACCTTCGGCGTCTTTACCAACCGCTTTCCGAGGTTGGTGTGATACGGCCGCAAAACGATCACCTGGAAAGTCGCTTCCAATACGGACAGCCATGCCTTTGCGGTGTTGAGCGCAATGCCCAGATCGCGCGCCAGGTCGGACAGATTGAGAAGTTGGCCCGTCCGAGCGGCCAGTGCACGCAGAAAGTTCTGGAACGACGTCAGGTCACCCACCTGGCGCAGCGACCGCACATCGCGCTCCAGGTAAGTCTGGACGTAGCTCTGATGCCACAGAGCAATGTCGCGCTCCGGTTCGGAGACAAGCTCAGGGTACCCGCCTCGAAGAAAGCTCCACCAGCGTTCCAATGGACGCGTCGCCGCCGGCTCGGGCGCGGCTTTTGATTCCCATGGCAAGGGCGAGCTGATTTGGCCGGCAGTCTCTCGCCGGGATAGCGGCAGTAGCCGCAACAGGGCCGCCCGGCCAGCCAGGGACTCGGTGACCTGGGCCGCCAGGACCAGGTTCTGCGAACCCGTGAGAAGATACTGCCCGCGAACCGAGCGCCGCTGGTCGATCCGTTCTTTGATGTACGGCAGCAGGCCAGGTGCGTATTGGACCTCGTCGAAGATGACGGGAGGCGGGTACAAGTCGAGAAAGCCGCGCGGATCCGCGGCGGCCGCGGCTTGTACGTCGGGCGGTTCGAGCGAGACATAGCCGGAGTCGCCAAAAATGTGTTTGAGCAGGGTCGTCTTGCCCGACTGGCGCGGTCCGGTGAGCACAACAGCCGGAAACTGGCGGGCTGCTTTGCGGAGAACGGGTTCCAGCGCGCGGGCGATATAACTGCGGGGCATCGTCTATATGCAATTATGCATTCAAAATGCAGAATTGCAAGGACGGCAGGCCAGATCTCGAATCGCCGCCCCGCCACCGTCAACCGGAGAAACTCGTCTACCGCGGTATCACCGGGAGAACAATGTGCGACGCCCGCTGGGCTTCGTGATACACCGTCTGGTTGGCGACCCGCACCTTCGCGCCCGTCCCGAACGGCTCGCCGGTATTGGGGTTCCGGTCGAACTGCGGGAAGTGGCTGCTTGTGATATCAACCCGGATGCGATGGCCTTTCCTGAAAAGGTTGCTGGTGCCTACCATGTCGATCGTGAACTCATAGCTCTTGCCGGGTTCCAGCATTTTGGGCCGGCTCAAACTCTCGCGATACCGGGCGCGGACAATGCCTTCGGCCATGTTGTAGGCGTGGCCGTCCGGAAACACGTCGATCAGCTTGGCGACAAAGTCCGTATCCGGCGCATCGGACGAAGCGTGCATCATCACCTTCACCGGGCCGGTCACCTCGATGTCCTCCTTCAGGAACTCCGAGGTGTAGACGAGGATGTCGTGCCGTTTCTCAATGGAACGCTGATCCATGGGACCGGCCGGCGTCGGAGTGCCGCAGCAGTTGTTGCCGCCCGTGCTCGGGACGGGGGAATCGGGGTCGTAGCGGTAGGTGTCGGGCTTGGACGACGGGCCGGGAGCGGTCCACGACAGTCTCCCGTTGCCGCGGTCGCTGTTGGCCGCGCCGTCGCTGTGGAAGTACATCTTGCGGTAGTTGGTTCGCGCCAGGGGATATTCGTTCTCCTGCCGCCACTGATTTTCTCCCATCGTGTACAGGGTGACCGGCGGCTCCTGATCGATGCCGTTCTGGTCGCCCTTCAGCCAATAGTCGAAATACCGTAACTCGACCGCGTCCATGTTCACGTGAGCGTGCGCCCCGAAGTCCAGGTCGCCGAACTTGCGGGACGAACCGTGACCCCAGGGGCCGATGATCATCCGGCTCTGCTTTCGCGCCGTCTCGCTCTTCGCCTGGTGGCTGACCCCGACGTAGCCGTTCAGCGTGCCCTGGCTGAAGATGTCGAACCAACCGCCCGATGTATAGACCGGGATTTCCCATTGATCGAACATCTCCTCGGCGTTGATCTTTTTCCAGTAGTCGTCGTAGTCGGGATGCGCGATCCAGTCGCGCCAGAATTGGGCGTGGCGTCCCAGCAGATCCTGCATCGTGAGCAGGGGAAGGTGCCACAGTGCTTTGTCAAAGCTCAGGGATTCCGGGCCGTCCGCCATGACGTGGGGCCCCGTGTTCTGCATGATCCGCGACTCCTGGCGGACCGGTCCCCAGCCGAAGTTGAACGACAGGCGCCACCCTCCGTTGAGGGTCATCCAGTTGTGATACAGGCTGGTGGAGGCGACGCGCGGCGAGATCACCACCAGATGCGGCGGCTTGGCCATGGCGGCGCGCCACTGGACATGCCCCAGATACGAGCCTCCCTGCGTCCCCACCTTGCCGTTCGACCATTCCTGACGGGCAGCCCATTCGATGGTGTCGTAACCGTCTTCGATGTCGTTGCGGAAGGGCTCCCATTTTCCTTCGGACTCGTGGCGTCCGCGCACATCCTGGAAGACGAAGACGTAGCCCCGCCGCGAAAAGAAGACGCCTTCGGCATAGGCTGAAGGGTAGCGCTCCGTACTATACGGCGTGCGGCTGACGAGCACCGGATACTTGCCCGGCTTGGTTGGGCGATAGATGTCGGCATAGAGTTTGACCCCGTCGCGCATGGGGACTGGAACCAGGTTGTCGACGACGACGTCATTGGTGGGCGGGTAGGCTTCGGGAAATCGCACGGCGGCCGGCGCAAGCAACGCGGCGGCGAGGACAAACAGAGGCAGGGACTGTCGCATCAGCGAACGACGGTATCAAAGTCGACGGGCCTTATTCAAGCGTCAGCCGGGATGGGATTCCTTATGCTACAGTCCCCAACGAGGCATGACGCGCATCCTTGCACTGCTGGCGCTCGGGCTGATCCTCTCGAATTCGCTGTGCATGGCCTTGTGCGCCGCCACGGATTGCCGGCCGTTGGTCCGGGATTCAGGCGCCTGTCATCACTCCGAAAAGCCGGACCCCGCCGTGCCGTGCTCACACAATGTGATGTGGCGAGCCGATGCGGCCGACCCGTCCCCGCCGGACCCGTCTTCGATGGAAGAGGTCGTCCAAACCGTGGAACCCGGTGAACACAGCCTGACAGCGGCGGTGGCGGCGACCGGTCCGAGCGGCCCTACCCTCGCCGGCCAGCGCGCGGTTACCGTACTCCGAATCTGATCCGCACTGATCCCTGGGAAGGTTTTGCGCTGGTCCTACCACTGTCCCCGAAGAAGGGCGTGACGGCCGGCGCGCGTCACGTTTTTCCACTGTTAAAGGATGGAAGGAAATGAATCAGCGAAGAGACTTCTTCAGCAGGGTTGCCGCTGTGGGCGCCGGATTGTGGGCTGGAAACCAGGCCGCGGCGCAAACACAGCATGAACACCATCAACAGAAGGCGCCCGCTGGGGCGCCGCCGCCCGCCAAAGGCCGGCCCTCCGCGAATCTGCCGGTCGAACTGCCCGATCTCGGGAAATTGCCGCACCGCGTCGTGGACGGCGTCAAGGAGTTCCACCTCGTGGCCGAGGTGGTGAAAACGGAAATCTTCCCGGGACGCCCGATTCACGCCTGGGGGTTCAACGGAAGCGTTCCCGGGCCGATGCTCGAGTTCCATCAGGGCGACCGCGTTCGCGTGATCTTCGAGAATCGCCTGCCGGAGATGAGCGCGCTGCACTGGCATGGATTCGAGGTTCCGATGGAAATGGACGGCAGTGTCGGGGTGGGCCAGGATCCGGTTCCTCCCGGCGGGAAGTATGTGTACGAATTCACCCTTGACCAACACGGAACCCTGTTCTACCACTCGCATTTCGCCATGCAGGAAATGATGGGCATGCTCGGCATGGTGATCGTGCACCCCAGAAAACCGTACGAGCCCGCGGTCGATCGCGATTTCGGCCTGATTCTGCAGGAATGGGCGCTGCTGCCGAACAACCCGGTGCCGAACACGCTGTCGATGGAATTCAACTGGCTGACCTTCAACGGCAAATCCGGGCCGGCGTGCACGCCCTTGCTGGTGAAGCAGGGCGAGCGGGTACGGATCCGGATGATCAACATCGGCATGGATCATCACCCCATCCACATGCACGGCCATCAGTTCGCGGTCACGGGAACCGAGGCAGGCCGCAAGCCGGAGCACCTGTGGTTCGACGAGAACACGGTGCTGGTGGGTGTGGCCCAGGCCCGCAACATCGAATTTGTGGCCAAATACACGGGCGACTGGATGCTGCACTGCCATCTGCCGCACCACATGATGAACCAGATGATGTCGATGGTGGGGCCCATCAGTCACGGCGGCCGCGGAATGCCCGCCGGCGGCAGCATGACCGACGGGATGGGCATCTACCGGCAGGGCGCCGCTCTGGCTGAAGAAAAGGGCGCCGCGCTCGGCCGGGGAATCGGCCTCGGGGCCGGCGGGGAGCGGCCTGTTTCCAACCTGGTTGCCGCGACTGGCCACCACCACGATCACTCCGGCGCCGGTGGGGAGGCGTACCCGAAGGACGACCCCGAGAAGAAAAAGGTACCCGGATATCCGCAGGACATGTGGATGGTGATGGACCATCTATTCCACGACAAGCCAGAAAATCACGGCCTGCGGCCAGGTTGGTCGGGGGCCATGATGGGCATGATGACCCTGGTTCGCGTTCTTCCCGAGGACAAGTACGAGCAGATCATGGCGCTCAAGCGCGCGAAGGGACACAAGCATGGAGCGTGAACTCAGGGTGGTCCGTACCGTTGTGGCGTTCTTGGCGCTGCTCGCCGTGTCCGTGCCGGCGCAGGAACATCACCATCCCCCGCCGGTTGTCTACGCGTGTCCCATGCATCCGGACGTCCGGTCGAACACGCCGGGCCGCTGCACGCGCTGCAACATGGCGTTGGTGGCGGTCAAGCCGCCCGCGAAGCCTGGGATGAGCCTCGCGACCTTGGAGCGGGAAGCGCTGGCGCACAACCCGGTCCTGAAACAGGCGGCCGCGTCGGTCCGGGCCGCGCAAGGCCGGACTGTGCAGGCAGGACTGTGGCCCAATCCGACCATCGGAGCGAACGGCGAGCACGTGGCTCCGGTCACCGGCGGCGGCGCGATCGGCGGCTTTGTGGAACAACGCATTGTCACCGCGGGTAAACTGCGCTTCGACCGGGGCGTCGCGCGCGAAGAGCAACGCGACACCGAGGCGGCCGCGGAAGCGCAGCGCCTGCGAGTGCTCACCCATCTGCGCATGTTGTTCTACCAGGGCTTGGGCGAGCAGCGCCTGGTGGAGGTGCGGACGGAACTCTCCCAGTTGGCGGAACGCGGCGTCGCCATTACCCGTGAACTCGCCAACGTGGGGCAAGCGGACCGCCCGGACCTGCTGGCGGCGGAAGTCGAAGCGCAGAGGGTCGACCTTTCGCTGGTGGAAGCACGGAATGCGCTCGACCGGACCCTGGTCCAGGTGGCCGCCCTCGTCAACTCGCCCACAATGGAGATCTCGAGGCTGGAGGGCGACCTGGAAGCGATTCCAGCAGTCGACCGAGGCGAAGCCGAGCGCACTCTTGCCGGGAGTCCTGAGCTGAAGTCCGCGCAGGCCAACATCGGAAGAGCGGAGTTCGCGCTGCGCCGCGCGGAAGTGGACAAGATCCCGGACCTGTCTCTGCGCGGCGGGCTTCGCAACAACCGCGAGTTCTCAGAGGCCGGACCGCCGAATCCGGTAAGGAGGGTGGGCGTCGAAGGCATCTTCGACATCGGCATCGAGATCCCGTTGTTCAACCGCAACCAGGGAGGCGTTGCCGCGGCCCGCGCCAATCTGGATCGGGCCAGGCTGGAAATCGACCGGACCCAATTGTCATTGCGTGCGCGCCTCGCCGCCGTCTACCGCGAATTTCGCGACGCGGAGGTGACCGCCGAACGCTATCGCACCCGGATCCTGCCAAAGGCGAAGGAGGCCTACGATCTCTATCTGGCGAACTTCCGCCAGATGGCGGCGGCATATCCGCAAGCGTTGATCGCGCAGCGCAACTACTTCCAGGCCCAGGACGAGTACGTCCGGGCTCTGATTCACGCCTGGCAGAGCGCCGTGGAGGTGCAAGGCCTGCTGGTAACCCGGATGGAAATGAACTGAGCGCTACTGGCCTTTGGCTTGACGGATTGCCGCGGCCAGGGCCGGAACCACCTGGAACAGGTCGCCGACGATGCCGTAGTCGGCGACTTCGAAGATCGGGGCGTTGGCGTCCTTGTTGATGGCGACGATGATCTTGGACCCCTTCATGCCAACCAGGTGCTGAATCGCGCCGGAGATGCCGACCGCGACGTACATCTTCGGCGCGACCGTCTGCCCGCTCGACCCCACCTGGCGTTCCATGGGCAGCCACCCGTTGTCGCAGATGGGCCGCGAAGCCGCCAGTTCCGCGCCTAGTGCGTTGGCCAGATCCTCGACGATTCCGATGTTCTCCGCTTCCTTGATGCCGCGGCCGACCGACACGATGATGTCGGCGGCGCTCAGGTCGACGGCGCGTGCGGCCTCGCGGAACCACTCTCCGGCCTGAATGCGGATCGAAGCCGGGTCCAGGTTGGGCCGGAACTTCTCGACGGCCGCGTCGCCTGCTTCCATCGCATCGGCCCGGAAGGCGCCGGCCTGCAGCGAGGCAAAAAAGGGAGGCTCGCCGTCGAATCGCACATCCGCGTTCAGCTTGCCCTGAAAGAACTGGCGGACCATGATGGGAGCGCTGTTTTCGACGCGATACGCGACCACATCGCTGACGAGCACGCGATTCAGGGCCGTGCACAATTTCGGGGCAAAGTCGCGGACCTGGTAGGTGTGCGGGAACAGTACCACTCGCGGCCGCCTCTCGAGCAGCAGCGATTTCAGTGCTGCGGAGTAGGCATCCGCGGTATAGGGTTCCAGCAACTCGTGCTCGACGGCGAAGACGCGGCCAAGCTGTTTGCCCGCCGCTTCGGCCGCCAGGCCGGAGACATCCCTTCCCAACACCGCGGCATCGGCGGCCGTCCCCAGGTCTTTCGCCATCAGTTGAGCTGCCGCCAGGGTCTCCCACGACATCCGGTTCCAGGCGCCCCGGTACTGTTCGAGAATCGCCAGAACGCTCATATCACGCGCGCCTCGAAGCGGAGTTTCTCGGTCAGGCGGGCCGCGGCTTCCTTCGGGTCGCCCTCGAACAACTGCGTCTGCTTGGACCGTTCGGGTGCGTAGACGCGCTCGATGGCGATGCCGCCCTCGGACGCGGCGACGCCGAGTTCGCCGGCGGTGAGGCGCTTGATCTCTTTGGTCTTGGCCTTCTTGATGCCCATCAACGTCGCATAGCGCAGTTTGCGGATGCCCGATTGAATCGTCAGCAGCGCCGGCAAGGGCATTCGCACGAACTGGAACCAGCCGTCCTCGAGTTCGCGCTTCACCTCGAGCGAGCCTCCCTCCACCTTGACCTGCATGATGATGGTCGCGTGGGGGATGCCGAGCAGTTCGGCCAGAATGACTCCCGTCTGTCCGAAGCCGAAATCGTCCGACTGGAGGCCGGTCAGCACGATGTCGGGCGCCTCGGCGGAGATCGCAGCGGCCAGCATGCGGGCTGTGGAGAGAGGATCGGCAAGGGGTTCCTCTTCAATGTGGATCGCCCGGTCGGCTCCCTTTGCCAGGGCCTCGCGAATGGTTTGCGTGGCACGGCTCGGGCCCAGGCAAACCACCACGACTTCTCCGCCTTCTTTGTCCCTGAGTTGGAGACCCTCTTCCAGCGCGAATGCGTCCGGCTCGTTGATCTCGAACGTCAGCTCGGCCTCGTCGACCCAGCGGAGGTTTGCCGCGACCCGCAGTGCCGAATCGCGGGCCGGCGCCTGTTTGATGCAAACAACGATCTTCATCTCACTCGGCGAAGCGCTTGAAGACGAGCGCGGCGTTGGTCCCGCCGAATCCGAACGAGTTCGACAGCGCGTGTTCGATCTTCATTGGCCGGGCATGATTAGGCAGGTAGTCCAGGTCGCACTCGGGCGACGGGTGTTCCAGGTTCATGGTCGGCGGCGCAATCTGGTCGCGGAGCGCGAGAATCGTGATGCCCGCCTCGAGCGCGCCGGCGCCCCCCAGCAGGTGGCCGTGCATCGATTTAGTGGAGCTGACCGCCAGTTTGTAGGCGTGCTCGCCGAAGCAGCGCTTGATCGCGCGAGTCTCGATCAGATCGCCGATTTCGGTGGACGTGGCGTGCGCGTTGAGATAGTCAATCTGGCCGGGCTGGATGCCGGCATCCTGAAGCGCGTTACGCATCATGCGGTAGGCGCCGTCGCCGTCGTCGGCCGGCGAGGTGACGTGATACGCGTCGCCGCTCATGCCGTACCCGATCATTTCGCCCATGATCGTGGCTCCCCGGGCGCGGGCGAACTCCAGTTCCTCCATGATCAGCACCGCGGCGCCCTCGCCAACCACGAAACCGTCGCGGTCCTTGTCCCAGGGGCGGCTGGCCCTTTCCGGTGCGTCGTTGCGCGTGGAGAGGGCGCGCATGGCGGCGAATCCGCCGACTCCCATGGGAGAAATACAGGCCTCCGCGCCCCCGGTAATCATCGCGTCCGCGTATCCGTGCTGGATCAGGCGAAACGAATCGCCGATCGCGTGGGAACTGGTGGCGCATGCCGTCGCGGTGGCCGAGTTCGGGCCCTTCGCTCCGGTCCGGATGGAAACATAGCCCGACGCCAGGTTGATGATGGTTGCCGGAATGAAGAACGGCGAGATCCGGCGCGGCCCATGTTGCAGGAATGTCTTGTGCTCGCGCTCGATGACATCGAATCCGCCGATGCCGCTTCCGATATAGACGCCGATGCGCTCGGCGGTCTCCGGCGTGGCGGTGAAACTCGAAGAACGAAGGGCGAATTCAGAGGCCGCCACGGCCATCTGAATGAACCGCCCCATCTTCTTGATCTCTTTCTTCTCGATATAGAGCGCCGGATCGAAATTCTTGATCTCTCCGGCAATCTGGCAGGAAAACCCCGTGGTGTCGAACGACTCGATTCGCGAGATGCCGATACGGCCCTGACGAATACTCTGCCAAGTCTCCTCGGTGCCGATCCCCAGTGAAGATACCAAGCCTACGCCCGTAACAACTACCCTTCTTGCCAAACCGCCTCTCTTTCGGAAATTACCCGCGGGATGACGTCGCCAGGGCTACTTCTTGCTGGATTTGCCTTCGATGTAGTCAATGGCGTCCTTGACAGTTCCAATCTTTTCGGCGTCCTCGTCTGGAATCTCGAGCTCGAAAGCTTCTTCAAATGCCATGACGAGTTCAACGATGTCCAGAGAGTCAGCGCCGAGGTCGTCGACAAACGAAGCGTCGTTGGTGACTTGATTCTCATCGACACCCAGTTGTTCGACTATGATCTGCTTGACTTTCTGCTCTACGGCCGATGCCATGATTCCTCCTCGGAATGACTCCAAACTCAATGATTGTAGCGGGTATGGGGAAGACCCGCAACACAACGGAGAAAACAACTTAGGTCCGCGTCTTCGCCGGGGTGGCGCTTTTGCCGCCCGGCGGGGCGCTGCGACGATATGCTGGACGTTGGAGAAATCATGGCGCGTTGGTGGCTCACGGGACCAGGTTCGGGAACGGTGGAAGGCGACCTCGGTTTGCTGGTTCTGCGTCTGGCGGCCGGAATCGGTCTGACAACGCATGGCATCCTGAAACTGCCGCCTCCCGACCGCTTTGTTCGGATCGTCCGCCAGCTTGGGTTTCCCATGCCGGAGGCCTTCGCCTGGATGGCCGGATTGGTGGAGTTCTTCGGAGCGATCCTCCTGGTGCTGGGGTTGTGGACCCGCCCGGCCGCCAGTCTGATCGCGTTCACGATGGCGGTGGCCTTCTTCGGCGCTCATCGTGCAGATGCGTTTTCGCAGAAAGAGATGTCGATGTTGTACGGCGCCGCGGCGCTGGCGATCGCCGCGATTGGCCCGGGCCGCTTCGCCCTGGATCGGCTGGTCGGCGGGGGAGGAAAGAGCCAGCGCCGGCGCTGACGGACCTCGCGGTGGCCATATTTGAAGGGAAGTCAGGATGGCCACAACACCCACGAACGCAAACGTGAATGAACCCTCCTGGGCGGTTCATCTTGCTTTCCGTGCGGGCTGGCGAAGTTTTTGCCAATCGCCAGAAAGCACTGCGCTGGCTGCAAACACCCAACCCGTCGCTGCAGGGTAGGACGCCACTCGAAGTTGCTGGCACCGGCGAAGGGTTCCATGAGGCGGATTCGATCCTGATCCGCATCGAATGCGGTGTTTTCGGCTGATGCGAATCTATCGCCTCTGTCGAACCACCTAGACGCCCGATGGCGCCGGATCCCTGTCGGGCGCCCGCTACAATGAAGCTATGCGGGTGCTTTTGTTCAGCGGCAAAGGCGGCGTCGGGAAGACCAGTCTGGCTGCGGCGACCGGCCTGCAACTCGCCAGAATGGGTCACCGGACGATGGTGATGAGCGTCGACCCCGCTCACAGCCTCGCCGATTCGTTCGACCTCGAGGGCGACCTCTTTCACGGAAAGACGGGCGAGCCCTACCTGATCGATGACCGGCTGTGGATTCACGAGGTCAACATCCAGCGCGAGATCAAACAGCACTGGAAGGAGATCTCGGCGTATGTGATCTCCGTCCTGAGGACTACCGGCATCAGCGGTGTCGAGGCCGAGGAACTGGCGATTCTGCCCGGCATGGAAGAGCTCAGCGCGATGATGTACGTGAACCAGTACCGCCGCGAGGGCCACTACGACGCGATCGTGCTCGACTGCGCGCCGACCGCGGAGTCTCTTCGTTTTGTCAGCATGCCGACCACGCTCGACTGGTACATGAAGCACATCTTTCCGTACCATCGCGGTTTGCTGCGGGCCGTACGGCCCCTCGCCAACAAAGTGTCGCCTGTCGAGCTTCCCGGCGACAACTACTTCGCCAACATCGCCGACCTGTTCGGGAAGCTGGAAGGAATCCCCGAGCTACTCGAGGATCCGTCCACCACCAGCGTGCGGCTGGTGACCAATCCGGAGAAGATGGTGCTCCGCGAGACGCAGCGGGCCTTCGTTTATTTCTCGCTGCACGGATTGACCGTGGACCAGATCGCGGTGAACCGCGTGCTGCCGTCCGGACTCAGCGACTCGTACTTCAGCGAGTGGCAGGTATCGCAGGCCCGGATCCTCGAGGAGATTGAAACGTATTTCTCGCCTGTCCCGGTGAAGCGCGTCAAGCTCTTCACGCATGAAGTGTGCGGCGTCGAGCGGTTGCGGGAACTCGCCGCGGCGCTGTACGGCACGGACGAAGACCCGGCAGCGGTCACCCGAACGGAGACGCCGTACCGTTTCGTCAAGACCGATAGCCATTACGAAGTGAAACTGAGCCTGCCTTTCGCCGCCAAGGGCGAAGTGGGACTTTTCAAGAAGGGCGATGAACTGGTGGTGGAGATCGGCGCCCTGCGGCGGCACATCGGACTGCCGACAACGATGTCGGCGCTGGTGCCCACCCGTGCGCGGCTGGAGAACAAAGTGTTAACTGTGGAGATGAGGGAGGTCGCTCAATGAGCGAAGAACAGAAACAGGAAGCCCATGGTTGCGTGTGCCTGGGAATGGGCCCGCAAGTGACAGAAGTCCTGCGCCACGTGTTGCCCTCCGGGGCCAGGGATCACTTCCGGCAGTCGCGGATCGAATTCCTCAAAGGAATTCGCAGCGTGATCGACCACCGGATCGACGAACTGTCGAGGCCGGAGCGGAAGGGCACCACGGTCGCGGTGGAATGAGCGTCACCGCCGCCGCTCAAAGAAGTTTCTGAGCAGAGCGGCGCACTCGTGCGCTCGCACCCCCTCCACAATTGCGGCCTGGTGATTGAGGATACCGGAATCGGCCAGGGCGAACTTGCTCCGGACCCCTCCGAAGCGCAGGTCGCGGCAGCCGAATACCACCCGTTCGACACGGGCGTGGACCACGGCGCCGGCGCACATCACGCACGGCTCCAGCGTCACGAACAGCGACGCGCCTTCCAGCCGGTAGTTCCCGATGGTCAGGGCCGCTTCGCGAAGCGCCAGAATCTCCGCGTGAGCCGTCGGGTCGCGGCGGGCAATGGGGGCATTGGCGCCCCTTCCGACAATCTTTCCACCCACGACTACGACCGCGCCGATGGGCACTTCTCCCCCGGCCTCCGCCTGATGGGCCAGCCGTAGGGCTTCGTCCATGAGGTCTTCGTCCGTCACAACGGGCTTTGCGGGTAACTGCCAAGCAGCCGCCATTCGGCCAACTCGGTCAGGTGAGACAGGGCGTTGCGGGTCACCGGGTCGTCGGCGTGACCGTGGAAGTCCAGGTAGAACAGGTATTCCCAAGCCTTGCCACGGAGCGGCCGGGATTCGATCTTGGTCAGATTCAGGTCCCTCAGCGCGAACGCGCTCAGGCACCGAAACAGACTCCCCGGGATGTTCCGGGTCGTGAAGACCAGCGACGTTTTCCAGACCACTTTGGACGAGCGCTTGAGCACGGCGCGCGGGTCATCGGGCCGGCGGAGCAGGAAGAACCGCGTGTAGTTTTCACGGTCGTCTTCGATGGAGCGCTGGAGGATCCGGGCGCCGTAAATGCCCGCGGCCCCGGAGGAGGCGATGGCCGCGGCGTCTTTCAGACCTTCCTCCATCACCATCTTGACGCTGCCGGCCGTGTCGTAAAACACCTGCTTTTCGAGTTCCGGGTGATCCGCAAAGAACCGCAGGCACTGGTTCAACGCCACCGGGTGCGAATAGACGCGCCGGATCTTCTTCATCGTCACGCCGGGCGGCGCGATCAGGTTGTGCACGATCCGAACCCGCGTCTCGCCCACAATCACCACACGGAAGTGTTGGAGGTGGTCGTAGTTTTCATGCACGGAGCCGTGCAAGGTGTTCTCGATCGGAACCACCGCGGTGTCCACCTGTTTGTCGACCAGGCCGCGGAACAGATCCTCGAAGCGGGGGCACGGCCGGACCCGGACGTCGTCGCCCAGCAGTTGTCGCGCGGCTTGCTCACTGAACGCGCCGCGTTCGCCCTGAAATGCGGCTGTCTCCGAGTTTTTGGCTTTCATTGGAGGTTCACGGGTCCCAGCGCCTGATCCGGTGGTCGGTCAGGCCAATCAGGTCGATGATTCGGTCGACGGAGTGATCGACGATGTCCATCACGGTTTTGGGTTCATTATAGAAGGCCGGGATCGGCGGCGCGATAATGGCGCCCATCTCCGTCAGCGCGGTCATGGTTCGAAGGTGCCCGAGGTGGAAAGGAGTCTCACGGACCATCAGGATCAATCGCCGGCGCTCCTTGAGGGCGACATCCGCCGCGCGTATTAACAAGTTGGAGCTGATGCCGCCGGCGATCGCCGACATGGAGTGAATCGAACAGGGCGCGATCACCATCGCATCCGTCCGGAAGGAACCGCTCGCCAGGCGGCAGCCGATGTCTTCGAGCGGGTAGGAGCAGTCCGCCAACGCCTTCAGGTCGGCCGCCTTCTTGCCCATTTCGAGGAACAAAGTACGCTCGCCGGAACGCGTCAGGATCAGGTGGGTTTCGGCCGCCGGATTCTCTTTGAGGCGCTCCAGCAGGCGATAGCCGTAAATCGCCCCGCTCGCTCCGGAGACCCCGATCACAATTTTCACTTTCGGCCTCCTCCCTTCGCGGTTTGTTCCGAAATCAGAACAAGAACCCGAATGGGCCGTTGCCCGATGTTCATCGGGTGGTTATACTTGGGATTCTCGAGGCTTAATTGGAGTACCGACTCAGACCCCGCACCGTCGCTTCGGATGGTATCACGGAAGAAGCCGGCCAGCGGCTTCGGCAGATTCGAGAGCGCCTGAGCCTCACCATCCGGGATGTGGAAGAGGCCAGCCGCCTGATTGCCGAGCGGCATCAGAACGACGAGTTCGTCGTTGGTCTCAGCCGCTTGTCCGAGATCGAGAACCGCGGATCGGTCCCGACCATCTATCGGGTCTATTCGCTGTGCGTGATCTACCGGCTCGAACCGGCCGAAGTTCTGGAGTGGTATGGCGTGGACATGGCGTCGGTGGCCGCTGACGCGGCGATGGTCGAAGTCTCGCGAAGCCACCTGGTCCGATTCCGCCCTGACGGACGGGGCTACGTCCAGCTTCCTCTCTCGCTCGACCCCGGCATCGACTTCCGGAAAACGACGCACCTCAGCCGGATGATCAAACGGTGGGGAAAACTGCCATTGGTCCTGCTGAACGGCCTCGATCTCAAGAACCACCGGTACGGCTTCATCGGCTCCGACGACTGGACGATGTATCCGATCCTGCAACCTGGATCGTTTGTCATGATCGACGAGAGCCGGCGCAAAATCGCCGCCTCCGGATGGACAAACGAATTCGAAAGGCCGATCTATTTCCTGGAACATCGCAGTGGATGGGCCTGCGGATGGTGCTTCACCAATGAGAAGCACCTGGTCTTGCAGCCGCACCCGGCTTCGGATTGCGCACCGCAAATGTTCAAACCCAACGAGGTGGACGTCATCGGCCAGGTGACCGGAGTCGCTATGCGTCTGGATCTTCAGAAGAGACGCCGTGGACGTTCCGCATCAGCGTGAGCAGCAGTTCCAGATCCCGCGAATAAACAACCTTTTCGATCTCGCGCGCCGACGCCGGGATCAGGTTCATGTACGGGCGAACCCTCGACCACGTCTCGACAATGGCCTTTCGCTCGCCCTGAATGCCCGAAACGTACAAGTCCAGGTCGGCTTTCTGCTTTTCCAAATCGAATGCCAGCCACTGATGGAACGACTCCTCGTGGCTTTGCCGGAGCGCCCCATCGGCTTCCGATTCACCGAACGACTGGGCCAGCCCGAAATGCCGGTAGAAGCCGGTGTCGGGATCTCGCAGTGAACAAAGATAAACCAGCCGGCCGAATACGGACGGAATCTGCGACAGAGTATGCCGCCACAGATCTTCGATGGGGCGGCGCTCAAAGCCCACTAGGTTGTCTCCGGCAACGCGCCGTATGGCATTCACTCACTCCTGATTATAGTGCGGAAAATTCCGGCCGTTGTCTCTCAATTGCTTACGCCGGTACTGGAATCCGGTACGGCAAATTCATGACGGCTCCGTTCTCAGGTCGCGGATGCTTGGCCTCGGTCTGGCCGGGCGCCCCATCGGCGCCGGGCTTTCCCCTCAAGCCCCCTTTCGCATACAATCACCACGGTATCCACCATGACGCGACTTCTCGCACTCATCTTCGTGGCCGGCTGCTCTCTCGCCGGCGCGGACCACCGGCCGGACTTTCGTAAGGGCGGATGGACCGCGCTTCTCAACGGCCGTGACCTGGACGGCTGGATCGTGTCGGGATCGAGAGGCAACACCTGGTTTACGACGACCAAGGTGGCGCTGGCCTCCGACCCGAAGCGTCTCACCGCGAACGCCGAGCCCGGCGAGATCATGGTGAATGGTCCGGACGGGCGCACCAGCAATTTCGTGACATCCGGCAAGTTCGGCGATGTGGAGATGTACGTCGAGTTCCTGGTGGCGAGCAAGTCGAACTCGGGCGTGTATCTCCAAGGGCTGTACGAGGTGCAGGTCCTTGACAGCCATGGGGTCGCCACCCCTGGTGTGCATGACTGCGGAGCTATTTACGAGCGCTGGATTGACGGCAGGGGCGTGGGCGGCTCCGCGCCCAGACAGAACGCCAGCGGGCCGCCCGGGGAATGGCAGTCCTTCCATATCTGGTTCCGTGCCCCGAGGTTCGATGGCTCTGGCAGGAAGACGCAGAATGCCCGGTTCCTGCGTGTCCTCCACAACGGCATCCGGGTGCAGGAGAACGTCGACGTTGACGGTCCCACTCGCGCTTCCATGACCCACGCCGAGAGCGCGGAGTTGCCGCTCATGCTGCAGGGCGACCACGGTCCGGTGGCCTATCGGAACCTTTGGGTCAGGAAGTTGAAATCGCCGCGCTGACCGGACAATTGAAGTGTCGCCCCAGGCTACGGAAGACGGACCGGCGACAGGGGTTGGGCCCGGAACGTCGTGGTCCCGTCGGTGAGGAGTTGGGAGCCGCCAGCTCCGGCCGCGGAACCTAACGGCACCAACGTATACCAGGTTTTCCACAGCCACCATTTACGCTTGTAGTATAGCTGTACCGCAAACGGGCGGGCCGGCATCGCGGTAGCTCCGGAGGAGGCAGGCGCGGCCGGAGCCGGCGGTTTCGCGGTGATCTCCAGGATCTTGGTAATCAGTTCTTCGCTCAGGCCCTCCTGCCTGAGGTAGGTCAACCCCTCCACGGAGAGATCTAACTGCGACGGTCCCGTCGCAAGCTTGCGGAGCAGAAACTCCTCGCTAAATCCGGCCATCGCGAGCGCGACCAGGCCGTCGTTGGTCAACGTGGTCCGGCGGGCGGGGGGACGGAAATCGGCGACCGCCGCCGCCGTATCGCCGGCCGCCCCAGTTGCCGCGGCAAACAGGAAAACCGCCCATCGAAGTACTTTCACAAGAGGTCCCAGCCGGTCTCGGTGTGCGCGGTCTGCCCTTGGCCGTCTTGAAGACGGGCCGAGCGGGGCACCGGCGGTGGCAGGCACGAGTCAGCCGGTGCCCCCCGGGAAAAGGCATCCGCTCACACCAGAGGCCTGTTTCTCTTATCGGCTCTTCTGGCTGGCGGCATCGAGCCTACGGTTGAATTTGTCCAGGTCGCGGACTGCTACCCTGTCCTCGATGGGGGCGAGGCGATTTTTTGTCCGAGGTCGAGTCCAGGGTGTCGGTTTCCGCTATTTTGTTCAGCGCGAGGCGGTGGCTCGAGGTTTGAGCGGCTATGCCCGGAATCTGGCCGACGGCCGGGTGGAAGTCTATGCCGCCGGGCAGGCCCAAGCGCTGGCCGAGCTGGAAGGACTGCTGTGGAAGGGCCCACGATTTTCGGAGGTCCGCGGCGTCGAGTCCACAGAAGCCGCGGCGGAGTCGGTGTCGTCGTTTTCGATTCGATAGGCGGAGAGATGCGCAAGGGCTGCGCCGCCCGTCCACACTTGTGAAAGAATATGGGAGCTCCGTTCCCGGACGGGTCGCGGCTTGGGAGAGCCCGGAGAGCCGAACATGAATCGTATGAATCAGGACCGCGCGGCCGGCGGTAGGACCCGCCGCGAGATACTGCTCCAGTCCGGCGGAGGCTTCGCAGCCCTCGCCCTCGTCGATCTGCTTTCCCGCGACGGCTTCTTCACCTCTCCGGCCTACGCGGCCGCGTCTGGTGAACCCAAAAGCCTGCTCGCCGCCAAGGCGCCGCACTTTGCGGCCAAGGCTAAGCGTTGCGTGTTCCTGTTCATGAACGGAGCCCCCAGCCACGTCGATACCTTCGACCCGAAACCGGACCTCACGCGCTTTGACGGCACGGCATACAAGGGTCCGCTGACCGTTGGATCGAACAGCCGGCCAGTGGGCTACCTGATGAAGAGCCCGTTCCCGTTTACGCGCCACGGACAGAGCGGTCTCGAGATTTCGAGTCTGTTCCCGCACACCGCGAGGTTCGCCGATGACCTGTGCGTAATCCGGTCGATGCACACCGATACCGCGGCGCACGCTTCGGGCTGCCTTCAGATGAATACCGGCAGCGTCATCATCGGGAAGCCCAGCTTGGGGTCGTGGCTGAGCTACGGCCTCGGCACGGACAACGAGAGCCTGCCGAGCTTTGTCGTCATGACCGATCCGCGCGGAGGGCCCATCAGCGGCCCGTCCAATTGGACCGCGGGCTATATGCCAGCCGCTTATCAGGGCACGCTGTTCCGTTCGGCGGGAGCGCCGCTTCTGGACCTGGCCACTCCGGCCGGGACCACGGATCGAACCCAGCGGCACTCGCTTGACCTGCTGGCGCAATTGAACCGCGGTCACCTCGACACGCATCCGGGCGACTCCGAGTTGGCCGCCCGGATTCATTCCTACGAGTTGGCCTACCGGATGCAAACCGAAGCCGCCGAAGCCGTCGACCTCGCGAGGGAATCCGAGACGACGCGCGAACGATACGGGCTCAACCAGAAGGTGACGGCGGATTTCGGACGGAAGTGTCTCATTACCCGGCGGCTTCTGGAACGCGGTGTCCGCTTCGTGCAGTTGTATTCCGGCGGCGGTCACATCGAAGACACCTGGGACGGGCATAACGATTGCATCTCGAATCACAAGCTACACGCCGCGGAAACGGACCAGCCCATCGCCGCCCTAATGGCTGATTTGAAGCAGACGGGTTTGTGGAACGACACCCTGCTCTTGTGGGGTGGCGAATTCGGCCGCACGCCGACCAGTGAGGGGGTCGGCAAGCCGGGACGGGATCACAACTGGTACGGCTTCGCCATGTGGCTGGCCGGCGGTGGAGTCAAAGGCGGGCAAGCCATCGGGGCCACTGATGATCTCGGCTTCGCGGCGGTCGAGGACCGGTGTCACGTCTCCGATCTGCACGCCACGATCCTCCATCTGATGGGGCTCGACCACACGCGGCTGACGTACTTCTACCAGGGCATGAACCAACGAATCACCGGCGTTCGCGGGAACCTGGTGCGCAAAGTACTGGCCTAGGCGCAATACTCTTCACTTAGCCGTCACGTCCACTTGGCCCGGTTGTCCGGCGTCTACAGTCGCGACGCATGACCTCTCCGAACCGCGGGTTACACCGGCGGTTCGAAGCCATCGTGTGCCGCACGTTCCTAACCTGACTTTCGCACTTCGCGAGTTTTCCACAGGTCAAGTATTTGATTGCTCGTTCGGGCGAGTCAAAGGTCTTCACCACAAAACGGATTGAACTGGAACCGGTGTGGCGGCCATTGGAGACGCTTTGATCCTCCGAGGTCGCTCTTCAGCGACCGGAACGCTGATTCGATTTGACCAGAGTCCACCGCCCGATGAACGGTGCCTGGCACCGTCTGGTCGACGCGACGGGTCCGCTGGTCGCCATCCACGTCTCCGCTATCTCTCCCAAGCGGGGGAGCATCTGGGGCGATTCGTGCGATCAAACTCGGTGCCTGGCACGCCAAGACAATGCACCAACTCACGCGAGGGAGGCCGCCCGGAAACTCGACACTGCCACCCGCTCTTTCGCCTTGACATCCCCAACGATTAGACACACAATGTGATACAAATATGCTTGGCGAGTTCGAATACCTGTTGATCACCGCCGCTTCCAGGCTCGGCGATCAGGCGTACGGCGCGGCCATCAGGCAGGAGATCGAGGCCGCGACGGAGCGAAGGTGCTCCCTCGGCGCCCTCTACACAACCCTCGATCGGCTGGAAGCCAAGGGTATGGTGGAGACGTGGATGGGCGAGGCCACGCCTCAGCGGGGAGGACGGGCCAAACGAATGGTGCGGGTGACCGCCAAAGGCGTTGACGCGGCGACCGCCTTCTACAATGCGGTGAGTCGACTCAGCCGGGGAGTCTCGTGGGGCTCGAGCCGATTGGCGGTCCGGCCGTGAGACCGGGAGTTTCCTGGTGGCTGGTGGACATCGTGTGCCGCGCCCTGGATGCGCGGGAACGGCAAGTCGTGCAGGGGGACCTCGCGGAACTCGCTCCGTCGGGCGCACGGGCACTATGCGAAGTAGTCGGTTTGGCCGTCCGGCGCCAAGCAGCCCTATGGAAGGACTGGCGGCCCTGGCTTGCCCTTCTCGGAATCGTTGGCCCCGCGGGCGTGGGGTTTATCTACTTCTCGTCAGTTCTCCATGGATCGTACGAGTTGTACTCCTGGATTCTCCAAAACTACTCGACCATCGATCCGGACATCCTCGAGGATACCGGCCTGACGCTTCGGCGCGGCATTCCTCGCGTGATCTCGTGCTTCGTGTTGCTGGTGTCCTGGTCTTGGACTGGCGGCTTTGCGATGGCTTCGCTGGCCCGACGGTCGGCGTGGCTCCACGGGGCCTTGCTTTGTGGAGTTTGGGTCGGCCTGGCGATCAGTGCGCGTCCTGCCCCAGGCAGGTTGTGGTGGCTGTTCTTACTGCTCTTCTTGTGGGGCATGCGCCAGGGTCTGCGTCGGGGTTGCCTTCGTCTGCGCTCTGCCAGTTGGCTCGTGGCGCTTCTGGCCGCCATCATCGCGCTGGGAATCTGGGCCGGAGGCTGGTTTCCAGCGGGGGTTTGGCACGCGCGGCAGCTATCCCTGGCAATCGTCCTGAGTTGGCCCGCCTGGTATCTGTTCGCAATCGCTTTCGTTCGGAACCGGCCTGTGACAGTCCATCCTTAAGGAGGAAACACGTGAGGGTCTCGACCAGCATGGCCATCCTCGTGGCCTCGATGTCCGTTATCGTGCTATCCGGCGCAGCCGATGCACCGGTGGTTCGCGCGCCTTTGCAACCGCGGGCGGCCCGCAAACTCGCGGCGCCGTTCCAACTCGACGACGCCGCGGGGAAGACCATGAAGCTGTCCGACTACCAGGGCAGGGTCCTCCTGCTCAATTTCTGGGCGACATGGTGTGGCGGATGCAAGCGGGAGATTCCCTGGTTCCAGCAGTTCCAAACGGACCTGCTTCCACAAGGGCTCGCCGTGCTGGGTGTGTCGATGGATGAGACGGGATGGGCGGCCGTCACACCCTATCTCCAGAAGGCCCCCGTCGGCTATCGCATCGCGGTGGCTGACCGATTGACCTCCGAACGCTATGAGGTCAAATCCCTGCCAGCCACGTACATCATCGACCGAAAGGGCCGCATTGCCGCGACGTACATCGGTCTTGTCGACAGAAACAACGTGGAAGCCAACCTCAAAACGGTTCTCAATGAGGACAGCGACCAATAGTCAGTCGAAACGCCGCGACCCGCCGTCCCATCAAGAGCCTTATCATGGGGGACGATGACGCGCAGACAGTGGATCGCAGCGGCCACCAGCGCTTCGGCGCTCTGTGCAGAGGCCCCGGCGCGCCTCGCTGCATCGCACGGGCGGCCGACCTACGGCCGCAAGTGGTCTTCCATCCAAACAACCGGCGAGACCTGCCGGAATTCGAGAAGTTTGGCGCCCGCGCCCGCCAAATCGGCGCGCCCATGCTGGTCACCAATCGCGTCGGCGCATCCTGGCACATTCAGACCCAAGGTGGGTGCGCCGTGTACTCGGCTCAGGGAGACGTGCCGGCCCGCGCCAAACGCAAAGGCCGCGAAGAGATCCTGCGCTACGACCTGAAGCTGACCGCCTGACCCCCGCCTAGGCCCAATGCTGTTCACTTAGCCAAGAGCGGTCCAACCGGCGCTTGGAAGTGCACCAGGCGTCTCCTCAAGGCGCACTACCCATCAGGAGCCGAGTTGAAGACGGCTACCGGCTGTCAGCCACCAGCCGCGTTCTGGGGGGTGACAGCCCGTCCATGGCGTTGGAAACGAGAGACGAACCGTAGAAGTCGCGGTTCCGGGTCGAAAGCTGATTTTCTTACACCTTCTGACGGTCGTGGCTGCGACGCGTTCTTCATTTGTTTTGATGGGCCGCAGGCCCATGGGCGCTCCGTTACCGTCGCGGCACGGTATGAAGTTCCTGCTCGCTAGAACGTGAACTTCAGGCCGAACTGAATTATTCGCTCGGTCTGGCGGAAACCAAAATCGCTGGCCGAGGTCACCTTGCCCGCGTTCGGATTCAAAACCCGTCCCGCCGCATCCCGGACCACTGGCTGCATCACCGGGTCGTCGAATTGCGCGTGGTTGAAGGCGTTGAACAACTCCGCCCGGAACTGCAGCCGATGGCGTTCGGTGATCAGGAAGTTCTTGGCGAAGTTGATGTCCCAACTGTTCACGCCGCTGCCCTGAATGATCCCCTTCCCCGAGTTGCCAAAGCGGCCCGGGGTGGCATTGGCGATGGCTTCCGTATCGAACCAGCGGTCGATGGTGCGCTCGCCGCGGGACAGGTTCGGATTCCGCAGAGCGTCCGGCCGGGCCCCCGTGTACAGGACGTTGAAGTTGCCCGGTGTCAGGTAAGCGCCCTGGAACGCCGTCCAGATGGGCGCGACCTGCCAGCCTCCCAGGATCAATCGCGGCAGCGCCTTCGCGTTCTTGAAGAACGGGATCTCGTAGACCGTGCTCATATTGAGCTGATGCGGCCGGTCGAAGACCGCCGGACCTTTGTTGTCTTTCAGGTTGCGGATGGTGTTCGCGCCAAAGGAACCGGCCCCGATCGCCACCCCTACGGTGCTGCCGTCGACGTCGGTCAGGGTCTTCGAGAACGTGTAGTTCAGCAGAAATGTCAGGCCGTTGCTATAGCGCCGCTCCACTCGCGCCGTCAACGCGTGATAATTGGCCGCGGCCCGCGATTCCAACAAGCTCACGGCGGCCAGCGTCGGATACGGGAAGATCTGGCGGAAATCCGGGGCCTGCGGCGGATTGGGAGTGATCTCGTTGTAGTCGAGGTTGGTCGGCAGGCGCGTGCTCTTTGAACCGCGGTACGCCGCTTCCACCAGCAGGTTGGCGGTCAGGAGTTTCTGGATGCTCAGGTTCCATTGTTGGACGTAGGCATCGCGGAAGTTGCGGTCGACTCCGGCACGGGTCAGGTTGGTGAGCCGGTTGGCTCCCAGCAGCGGGGCTTCGGCGGTGATCTCCGGTTGCGGACTCGTGGTGCTGGCCGGGCGGTAGGTTCGATTCACCTGGAAGGCGAACGGATCCTGGAACCCGCGCGAGCGGAAGTCGTTGCCGATGGGCGGGCTGTAGAACATGCCGTAGGCGCCGCGCACCACCAGGTCCTGAGTTCCTCGCGCGCGCCAGGCGAATCCGATGCGGGGAGCGAAGTTGTTCTTGTCGGGGCTCATTAGGCCGCGGGGCGTGCCGCCTTGGCCGGGCAGCAACTGCTGGCCGGTCGCCAGGTCGAACGTGGCGATGCGATCAAACATATCGTAGGGTTTCCCGAAATATTCCCAGCGCAGACCCAGATTCACCGTGAGATTAGGCGTCAGGCGGTAGTCGTCCTGCACATACCAGGCGGCGTTCCAATAGCGCAGCCTCTGCTCGAACGGAGTGGTCTGGACGGCATAGGTCGCCGGGTAGCCGAACAGGACATCGGCGATCGCCGCCTGCCGGGTCGGCGTGCCCACGGGCGTCGTCGTCGAGTAGGCCCCGCTGAACGAATAGTTGCCGTTCGGCGCGCCCCACTGCGTCGAGTTGAGCTGCTTCTTCTGGTAGCTGCCGCCGAACTTAATGGTGTGCTTCTGCCGCACGATCGAGAGGTTGTCCACCACTTGCGCCGCCTGAGTGATCCAGAGGAAGAACGCATTGTTGGTCGAAAACCCGGCCTGCGAGAACCCGGCGATCGTGATGGCCGGCGCGCCGTAGGTCAACGGTTGTGTCGGTACTCCCTGGATGCCGAGTTCCTTCACCCAATCGCGGACAAAGGAGTCCGCCGAATTGCGGGTCCGGTTCATCCGGACAAAGCCGGCGTTGAACTCGTTCACGATATTGCTCGAGACAATATGGGTGTCGCCCAGGGAGAACTGGACGTGCCGTTCCGTCTGGACGGCATCGTAGCGGAACGCCTGCGAGAGCGACTGGCCGGGGCCGACGTCTTCCGGTTCATTCACGGTCGTCCGCCAGAAGAGGTTGTTCTTGCTCGTCAGACGGTGATCGATACGGCCCGAGGGAATGGAGAAGTCGAAGCGGCGGAGCGGCGCGTTGACGAAGTTGCGCGCGGGATCGGTGGCGTTCGGCAGCGGATAGAGATTCAACAGTCCGCGGCCCACCGCGTTGATGCGGCTGGCGGGGATCTGGTTGTTGGGCAGCGGAGTCTTCGAGAGAGGATCCACCACCGGCGTCACCGTTCCGCTGAAGTTGCCGGCGCGCTCTTCCGGCGTGGGCACGATGGTGGTGCTGGTGGTGCCGTTGCGCTGCCGCTGCCACTCCCAACTGAACATCAGGAACGTCCGGTCCTTGCCGTTGTAGAGCTTGGGAATCAAAAGCGGCCCGGACACGATAAAGCCGAACTGGTTGCGCTTGTTCGGCGCCGACTTTCCGGTGCGGTCGAAGAAATTCCGGGAGTCGAGCTTGTCGTTGCGCAGAAACTCGAACAGGGAGCCGCGGTATTCGTTCGAGCCGCGCCGCGTGACCACGTTGACGAAGGCGCCCGAGTTGCCCCCGAACTCGGCCGAAGCGCCGGACGTCAGTACCCGGAATTCTCCCACCGACTCGAGAGACGGAATCGCATACGGATAGTTGTTGAGTTCCATCCCGCTGATCTCGATGCCGTCCACCAGGACGGTGGTGGTGTTGTCGCGTTGGCCTCCGGCGGAGAAGGCCGGACCATAGTTGGCCTGCCGTTGCGTGGCGCTGGCGCGCCCGGCAGTCACGATGCCCGACGAGAGGAATGCCAGTTGCATGAAGTTGCGGCCATTGAGTGGCAACTCACGCACGCGCTTTTCGTCGATGACCTGGGACAGGTTCGAATCGCTGGCTTGCACCAGGCCGGCCGTCGCTTCCACCTGCACGGCCTCGGTCACCTGCCCGACTTCCAGTTTGATGTCCAGCCGCAGGGTTTGGGCGACCGTGAGCTGAATCCCGGAGATCTGTTCTTTCTTGAAGCCCTGGATCTCGGCTTCGATGCGGTAATCGCCGCGCGGCAGGGCCCGGAATTCGTAAATGCCGGCGTCGTTAGTCAGCAGTTCCCGGGTCTGGTTGGTTTGGATTTCGGTGAGCGAGACCCGGGCGCCGGACACGACAGCGCCCGTGGAATCGGTGACCGAACCGGTAATCACGCCGCTCGCGGTCTGAGCATCCGCCGGGCCGGCGCAAAGCAGGCACAACAATACGAATCCAGCAACGTAAACCAAGCGCATTTTCTCTCCCCCGATACTCGAGAAATTCCGTTGGGCTTCGCAGCCCTATTGATTGATGAGTAGACCCGCCGAACCGGCGGATCTTGTGAGTTCCGCCGCTATGTCAGTCAAGTATACACGAAACTCCGGCCGTTTCCGCTCGATAACTCGGGTGTCGCTGGTGGATATGCCGGCACGGAAAGAACAGACGAGAGGAGACAGAGATGTCACTACCCATCGTAGGAGCAGTCGCAAACATGTTAACCGGGCCGCTGGGCTCGGTTTTGTCGGGAGTCTTCGGCGGAGTCGCCGAGAAAGTACTCCAAGCGCCGGCTAAATTATTCAAAGGTGTGGGGAAGGCGTTCAAGAAGCTGTTCGGGCGGAAAAAGCGCCGCAAACACCAGTGCCAGCCGCGGCCACAGCCGTTCGGCCTGCCGCAGGCCGTGCAACAGAACTGGATGCTGAAGGGAATCGGCAACCAGTTGAGCAAGATCACCGATCAGCTCGGCCAGATTTCGAATCAACTGAGCAAGCTGTTTGGCGGAGCGAACGCCGGGTTCCAGCCGCAGCAGCTTGGGCAGGTCGCGCAGAACCTGTTCAGCCAACTGGCGAAGTGCTTCCCGCAATCGCCGGCCGCTCCCGCCGCCGCGCCGTCGTCGTCCTACGCGGCCCCGGCCTCGTCGCTGAGTTCGTCGGTCGAAGCCGGCGGGGCCAAGATTGACGGCATGATGAAGCAGGCCGAACAACTGATGCTGTCGGAGAACAAAGCCGACCAACTCAAGGGCCAGAAGATGATGCAGGACGCGCAGAACATGTTCAGCATGCTCTCGAATCTCATCAAAGCGATGGGCGACATGCAGAGGTCGGCCATCCAGAATATGCGGGCGTAAGCGGGGATCGTAAGCACTCCGACTCCTCCAGTCTGCGGATCGAAGCGCGGGCGGCCTTCGGGCCCGGCCCGCGCTTTTGCTTGATGCACCTCGCCAACGTAAGCAACAATCCAGGTTTCCCCGCGATAAGTACGCTGTGGCCGAGTTGTCTCTCCCCCACATACTGAAAGGAACAGGAACAACGACATGGCGATCGATGGAATCAGGATGTTGCCTCCGCCCGTAGCATCGGCAGTGAGCGGGGTGCTCGACGTAGCCCGCTTCACGCCCGGCCAGGACGCCGCGCCAGCCGGCCCGGCGCAGCTAGCCGACGCGATTCGGGAGGCCTTTCAGAAGCTGTTCGACCGCGCTCCGGCCGAAGGCGGCCGTGATTGCAGCCAGCGGCCCGAACCGTTTGGACTCGAGCAGGGCCAGCAGCAGCAACTCCAGGGCATCGATGGCCAGTTGAGCGAGTTTGTCCAAAAGCTGGGCGATCTTCTGGAAGGACTGCAATCGGGGAAGCCGGGGGAGTGGGGCGATCCTCATGTCGAGGAAGTTGTCGAAGATCCCGGCGAATGGGGCGATCCCCATGTCGATCCGAACCAGAAGCAACCCGGCGCGGCGCAGCGGCCGCTCACACTCGGCCAGGTTGTCAAGGTCCTTGAGGACATGATGTCGAAGCTGACGGGGCAGGCGAGCCAGAAGGGCTTCGACCCGCAACCGGAACCTCCGTCTCCCGGGAGCCTGCGCGGCTTCGACCCGCAACCCGATCCTCCCGCTGCTTTCGGGGATGGCTCGGTGAGGCCAGTCGAAACGAGCGCTTCGGATTCCGTCTCAGCCGGCGGGGCCAAGATCGACGGCATGATGAAGGAAGCGGAGCGTCTGATGCAATCGGACAACAAGGCCGACCAGCTCAAGGGTCAGAAGATGATGCAGGACGCGCAGAACATGTTCAGCATGTTGTCGAACCTGATCAAGGCCCAGGGAGACATGCAGAAGGCCGCCATCCAGAATATGCGCGGGTGACGGTGTAGGGCATCGCGGGCAGACGAGCCCGGTTCGGCGGCATACAATGAAACCGCGTATGCCCCACACGACCTTTCACGGCCGGAAGGCCCAGGCGATCGAGAACGACGACGTCCGCGTCGTCGTCACGGTCGAAGGCGGACACCTGGCCGGATTCATCGACAAGCGCACGGGCGCGAATCCTCTCTGGATTCCCCATTGGCCCTCCATCGAGCCCTCCGCCTATGCCCGGGCCAACGACGCGACCTACGGCGGCGTGGCCGACGGCAAGCTTCTAGCCGGCATCTTCGGGCACAATCTGTGCCTCGACCTCTTCGGAGGCCCGTCGGCGGCGGAGACCGCGGCCGGCATCACCACCCACGGCGAATCGTCCGTCGCCCTCTATTCCATTCACCGCGACGAAGCGGCATTGACCTGCTCGGTGATGCTGCCCTCCGCGCACCTTCATTTCGAGCGCATTCTCCGTCTGAACGGACGCGTGCTGGCGATCCGCGAGACCGTCGAGAACCAGGCCCCGACCGACCGTCCCATTGCCTGGACCCAGCACGTCACCCTCGGCGCGCCCTTTCTGGAAAAGGGCCGGACCCAGTTCCGCGCTTCCGCGACGCGATCGAAGACCATCGAGTCCGATTTCTCCGGCGGCAAGACGTACATGAAGACCAACGCGGAGCTCGACTGGCCGCATTGTCCGCGCCTGGACGGCGGCTTCGAGGACCTGCGCGTCTACACGTCCGAACCCGTTTCCGCGGGGTACACGGCGCACCTGATGAACCCTGAACGGGATCAGGCCTTCTTCACGGCGTGGTCGCCGTCTTCCCGTCTGCTGTTTGGCTACGTCTGGAAGCAGAGCGATTTCCCCTGGCTGGGCATCTGGGAAGAGAACTACAGCCGCGCGGAGACTCCGTGGAACGGCAAGGAGTTGACGCGGGGGATGGAATTTGGTGTGTCGCCGTTTCCGGAGTCGCGCCGCGCGATGATTGAACGCGGATCTCTGTTCGGCGTCCCCGGGTACCGCTGGCTGGAGGCGAAGAGCAAGGTGACCGTGGAGTACTGCGCGTTCCTGATGCCGGCGGATTCGATACCGGAGTCGGTGATTCGCGAGGAGTCGGGCGTCCGGTTTGTGGCCTGACCGTGGACACGCTCTATGTCGAATAGCCAGCATGCGAGTCGTCGCGATGTATTTGTCAAACTCGAAATTAGGAGGAGGAACGCATGAGATGCCGGGCATGCGGAGGCTCATTGGGGGCACGGGTGACGGACTTTCCGTTCAAGACCGGTGATTTTTCGATCGTGATCGTCAAATCGCTGCCGGTTCTGGAATGCAGCGAATGTGGCGACGCCGAGTTGGAGAACTCGACCATGGCCGAAGTGAACAGACTGCTCGCTTCTGTTGACAGGGCGGCTGAACTCGAAGTGATCCGGTACGCAACCTGACGGGGTGGCGTCCAGTCAGGCTAGTTCTATCGGTCCTCCGGGCTGCGAGGATATCTTGCGAGCGATTGCAGGATTCTCCGCTCCACCACTCGCTCGGCATCGTTCAGCCGCAAGAGCCGCAAAGTCACCGCGCCGATTTGGGTCAGAGGCAGGATATGTGGGCCGTCCAACTGGAAGTGGTCCGCCCACTGGTCTCGTCTTGGGTTGAAGAGACGGATCGGATCGCCGGTATCCGGATGCACCGATGCCACGTCGGCGCCCTTATTGCGATTACACGTCGCAGAGGCGTAAGCCAGATTCTCAGCGACGGACGGTCCGCCATGCTTGCGGCTGATCACGTGATCCACGTGGTGGGGAAATCCGGCATCATCTTCGCCAATGCGGCAATACTCACAACGATGGGCTGCACGCCGCGCCACCCGGTCGCGAAGGCGCTCACTGATGTCGTTGGCCACTGGCGAGAATCTGACGGGCCTTCGCTTTGGCCATGCGGAGAATGTGCTCCAGTTCCATGAAGTGGTCCAATTCTCCCTTTTCGCCGGCCGACAACCCGTGTGTCTTATCGCGTTCGATCAACTCGGCAAGACGCTGCTGGGCTTCCGCCGATGGACGGAACTGAGCGACCGCCTCGGGCGTGGTTCCACCCGCGATGAACTCGATGATCTCCAGATAGGCTGGATTGGCCACACTCATCCCACGCCCATCGTACAACAACGTGTCGGCGGATCCGGGGATGGCTTTCGCCATTAGTTTCGCCGTTGCCGTACAACGCGCGGCCAGGGCTGCCTGATTCCTACGGCTGATCGTATCCCTTCAACCGCCGGATCCAGATGTTGCGGTAGCGAACCGGCACGTCGTGATCCTGCAATCCCAAGGGTTCCTCCGCGCCATGCGGGGAGTACGTCCCGACCACCCGGTGCGCCATCCGGCCGATGATCTCCTGGCGATGCTGGGTGAGCACGCCATTATGAAAGACCGTCGCGTACCCGGGCTTGACCAGCTTGCCGCCCTCAAACTTCGGCGCTTCGAACACGATGTCGTAGGTTTGCCATACTCCCGGCGGGCGCGACGCGTTGACCAGGGGCGGCCACTGCCCATAAATCGACCCGGCGCCTCCGTCCGCGTACGTGGGATTGTTGTACGTGTCGAGCACCTGGATCTCGTAGCTGTTCATCAGCAGGACGCCGCTGTTGCCGCGCCACTGGCTGGTGCCGTCCACCATCGCGGGAGAAGCCCATTCGACGTGCAATTGGCAATCGCCGAATTTCTCCTTGGTGATCAGGTCGCCGGCGCCAGGCACGATCTCCATGAACCCGCCGCTGACCTTCCAGCGGCCTTCGGTCACGGCGCCACCCTTGGCCCGGTTGATCCATTTGGACAGGTCCTTGCCGTCGAACAGCACGACGGCGTCCGAGGGCGGCCGGGAACAATCCGCGCCCGGGGTCACGACGCGCGGCCGGGGCCGCTCGATATCATGCACCCGCCACTTCTGTCCCGGCAGGCGCGGCGTGTCGCTGTAACCCACCGGCGACGTGCGGTTCTTCCTGGTATCCGCGGCCACCAGACACAACGCGACCGCCCCCACCGCGATCCAAACGGCAATACGAACCCCACGCATATTCACCTCTCGCCCGATCCGCTAGCGTAACACTTCAATGGCTCGCGCCATACCGCAGTTCCCCGGCTCGAATCGCCGCGGCAACCTGGTTCTGCTTCGGCGGCAGCGGGCAGGTGGCGTACGGCGTAAACGCGCACGGGGGATTATAGGCCTTGTTGAAGTCCAGCACCACACGCCCATCCTTGGGCAACGTGGCATAGAGAAATCGCCCCGGCGGGTAGGTCTCGCGGCCGCTGGTTGAGTCCTTGAAGAGGAAGAACAGCTCGCCGTCCTCGAGAACGGGCTCCAATCGCACCGTGACGCCGTTGAGCGAGAATTCGGCGAGACCCGGGCAGGGCAGGTCCTCCACCATGCCCAGGATGTTTGGCACGCGAATGGTCTTACCGGCTGGATAGGGCGTCCAGCGGGCCTCGATGCGATAACGCGGTTCCACGGGATACCAGCGTAGCGAGGTGAAGTTCCGCCGGAGAGGACTGTCACGGTCAATCAGCCGGATGCCGATTCGTCCTCCACGCTCGATGACAAACATCGTCAGGCCGCGCACCGTGATGGAGTCCGCAAGGCCGAGATTCGCCTTCAGCGCGACCGAGGTTACCGGCCTTGCGTGGTGCGTCACCCCGGCGCCGGGTTCCGCCACGAATCGCGTGATGCCGCTTTTCCTTTCGAAGTATCCGATTTTCGGCGGCGACGAACCCGGGGGCAAGACCACGTCGTTCGCGGCATCGGCGCCGGCCGTGTTGACGCCGTCCTTCAGCCAGAACAATCCGGCCACGGTCAGCCAGTTTCCATCGGCTTTGAGCCTGGCTTCGCGATCGGTCCTCCAACGCTGGATTTCGGCCACGTACGGGCCGGCCGCGGACAGGATTCCCATCGCAACCGGCACCAGGACGAGCACACGCCGCATACGGCCCATTGAAGCATACCCGCGCAACCCGTTTGCCGCACCTGCGCAAGAGCGCCGAGGAGCTTCGGGGCCATCCATCAATTCCGTCACGAAATGTTCTTGCTCCGCACGCAACGGGGCCTCTATCGTAAGAAAAGACTCGTGCGTTTTCCCGATACGTCCACCCTTCTCGCCGACGGCGCCGGCTTTCTTGATGCGGAATGCGTTTCCAGCCTTGCGGCTCTCGGACGCCGGCTGAAACCGGATCTGCTCAATCTGGACCGGCAGTTTCACAACCGGCTGATCCGAGGCCGCTCCTATGACACCAAGCAAATCAAGGCTCTTTCGTCGATCACGCTGGGCGCGGCCGCGCGGATGTTTCAGCACCAGCGGACCGCCGAGGACTTTCTGGAACAGGTGAGCTACAGCGGCCGCCGCCTCGCGAAACTGAATCTGTCGCCGCGGCAGGCCCTTCATGCCCTAAAGGTCTACGACGCGTTGGCCGAGCCTCTGATGAAAGACGCGCCACGGCCGGATCCCCGGCTGCCGGCCGCGCGCGAACGCCTCCTGTTCTGCACCGCCCTCGGTCTGAACAACGGGTTCCACCAGATTCAGCGGGCCGAGGCCGAAGCGTTTCACAACCTGTTCCAGGCCGAACTCGAAGCCAAGAATCTGGACCAACTCCTGGGGCAGTTCCTCGAGAACCTGACCTCCACGTGTCAGGCGCAGGTGGGCCGGCTGCTGCTGCTGACGCCGGGCTCGGGCGCGCCGGTCGCCAAGGCCGCTATCGGCGATACCGGTGAATGGAATCCTTCCGTCATTAAGAGCGCCCAGTTGCGCCAGCTCGCGCGCACCCGGTACATCGTGTCCGGAGACCGCTCGGAATCCCTTCTCCTCGACGCGGGGTTGACGGGCTGCTACCGCTCCTATTGGTCCATTCCCTTGATCGCTCATGGAGGATTGGCCGGAGTGATTCAGCTCGGCTTCTCCACTGCCCGCAGTTGGCTTCCGCGAGAATTACAGTTGCTGAATGCCGCCGTCGAGCAGTGCCTGATGGCCGCGGAGAAGGCGCGCCTGATGCAGGACCTGGCCGCGCGGGAGGAGCAGGTGCGGCAACTAGGCGAACACATGTGGCAGGTGGAGGAGGAGGAGCGGCGGCGGATCAGCCGAGAACTCCACGACGAGGCCGGCCAGTCGATGTTGGTTATTCGATTGCAACTGGAGATGGTGGAAAAGGTCCTGCCTTCGGAGTTCCGGGCGAAACTTGCTGAAATCAGGGATGTTACCGAACGGACGATCATTGAAATCCGACGCATCATCGCCGCTTTGAGTCCCGCGGTCCTGGAGCAGTTAGGCTTAGTGCCGGCACTTCGGCAGCTCACCAGCCGCTTTCGGAGACTTTACCCCATCCGGGTGCGGCTCCACTTGCCGGCAAAACATACCCGCCTCCCGAGGGAGGCGGAGATCATTACCTACAGGTTGGTTCAGGAGTGCTACAACAATATTGCTAAACATTCGTCTGCTTCCACCGTAAACATTTACCTGAGTTCCTCCGATACTTACTTAGAACTTCGCGTAGAAGACAACGGAGTAGGATTCGAAGTCGACACTGCGCTGAAGAAACATAATTCGTTTGGCTTGTCAGGCATGCGGGAACGCGTGGCTTTGCTTGGTGGAAAGTTGACGATTCAGAGCGCGGCCAGTAAAGGGACCACCATCTCGGCGACGTTGCCCCTGCGGCCTGGAAAAGACCGGGGCGCAAAAAGGAACCAGGGGTAATGAGTCGTATTCCTTGCCGGTCCCTGCCTTAGGGAAGACCTCGTAAGGTTGTCGAGCCATCGAGAGGAAGAGGAGTCAGAAGAAGTTATGGCGAAAATCCGAGTTTTGCTCACCGATGACCATACGCTGTTCCGCCAGGGCATCAAAACACTGATTTCGGCGGAACCGGACATGGAAGTGGTCGGGGAAGCCTCCAACGGCACAGACGCAGTGACGAAAGCCGCTGAGGTTCGCCCCGATGTGATTCTGATGGATATCGGGATGCCCGGCCTCAGCAGTTTCGAAGCCACGCGCCAGGTCAAGAAGAACCGGCCGGAGACGAAGGTTCTTTTCCTGACCATGTACGACGACGAGGACTATCTGGTCGAGTGCATGGAAGTGGGAGCCAGCGGCTACGTGCTGAAGGATAGCCCGGCGGCGCAGTTGGTGGCGGCCATCCGCGATGTGCAGCGCGGCGGCAGCTATCTGAGCCCCAGGATGTTGTCGCAGTTGGTGGATGACTTCCGCTCGCGCATCAAGTCCGCGCACCGGCTTCCCCGCTTCGCCACGCTGACCACGAGAGAGAAAGAGGTCTTGAAACTCCTTGCCGAGGGCAACTCGGTGAAGGAAATCGCGTGCGGGCTGAAGTTGAGCGTGAAGACGGTGGAAGCGCACAAGTTCAATCTCATGCGCAAGCTGGACATTCACAACAAAGCGCAACTGGTTCAGTACGCGATCCAGAAAAAGATCATCAAGATTCCGTTGGCCGGTTGAGTCATCGACGCCAACACCCCGGCAGCCGCCGGAAGGCGATCTCGCGGCTGCTGGCTTCGGGACGGGACGTGGCCCTCCCGTGGGCGCATTGCGCGGCGGTGGTCTCCACGCAGGGCGGCACCTGACATTGCTCCGGGAGGGGCCAGGTTTGAGCCGCAGCGGAGCTTCACCGGCGGCCGGCGCGGTACTCCACGGTTTGCGCGGACTTTACTTCCGCGCTTGCTGAACGGCCGGGTTCACCGACTCGCGCCCTCCATGGGTGAACCCGGCCTCTTTTGCTCTCTTCGATCTCCTCTCTCTTCGCCAGGGAGGCCCGGTCCTCCGGGCCTCCTCTGACGGCTTTCTCGACAAGTCTCGTTCTCCGTCCTTGGCATCGGTCGCCGGGCTGATTACAATGCAGGTGGACTCGAATCGCACATCGCGGAAGTCTCCCATGTCGAATACGCCTCTTCTACGCGACGCCCTCTCCGCCGGAGACGGCATCGTTCGCCTGGCCCCGTGCTGGGTTCCCCGCTCGTTTCTGATGCCGGGCGGCCGTCTCAAACTCGATCCCCGCGACCTGTACGCCCTCGGCGCCCATCGCGGCGGCATCGACGAACGCTGGTTTTCCTCCACCACCAACGCCGACAACGGCCCCGGGACGCCGGCCGACGAAGGCCTCAGCTATATCGACTACAAGGGCAGACGCATCCTGCTCAAGGAAGCGGTCGAGGAGGCTGGAGATCAATTCATCGGCCCCGAGGTGATGGCCGAGTACGGCGGCTGGAACATCCTCTGTAAGTTCTTCGACAACCTCGGTCCCATTCCGCACCACATGCATCAGATGGACGAGCATGCGAAAAAGGTGGGCCGCAAAGGCAAGCCCGAAGCGTACTACTTCCCTCCCCAGTACAACTTCAAAGACAATCACTTTCCCTACACGTTCATGGGCCTCGAGCCGGGGACGACGAAGGACGACATCCGGCGATGCCTGGAGCGCTGGAACGAGGGTGACAACGGGATCCTGTATCACTCCCGCGCCTACAGGCTGAAACCGGGCACGGGCTGGCAGATCGACGCGGGCATCCTGCACGCCCCCGGTTCGCTCGTGACCTACGAGCCCCAGGTGAATTCCGACGTGTTTGGCATGTTTCAGTCGCTGGTCGAAGGCCGACCGGTGCCTCGCGCGCTTCTGGTCAAGGACGTACCCCCCGATCTCCACAACGATCTGGACTATCTGATCAGCATGCTTGACTGGGAGGCGAACGTCGATCCCGAGTTCGCCAAGCACCGATGGTTCCATCCCAGGCCGGTTCGCGACGAAGCCGAAATGCGCGATGCCGGCTATTCGGAGAAGTGGGTCGTCTACTCCACACCGCACTATTCGGCCAAGGAATTGACCGTCTTCCCAAAACGCACCGTGATGGTGAAGGACTCGGTTGCTTACGGATTGATCCTGACGCAGGGATTCGGCCGGGTGGGCGCGATGGAGGTGGAGACTCCGTCGTTGATCCGCTACGGCGAAATGACGCGCGACGAACTGTTCGTCACGGCGGCCGCCGCGCAGCGTGGCGTCGTCGTTACCAACACCAGCGAGACCGAGAATCTGGTGATGCTGAAACATTTCGGACCCGGCAATCCGGACGCGAAAGGACTCATCCCCCAATGAAATTCGGCGTGAACACCTTCATCTGGACCGCGTCGTTCGGTCCTGACCAACTCCCGCTACTCCCCCGGATCAAGGACGCCGGGTTCGACGGAGTGGAGGTCCCGCTGTTTACGGCGAAGGACTTCGACGCGGCGACGATCCGGCGGGGAACCGAATCGAACGGGCTCGAGTGCACCGTGTGTTCCGTGCTGGTGGGCGGCCTCAGCCTGATCTCCGAGGACCCGGCAATTCGGGTGAAGTCGCGGGCTCACCTGAAGGACGCCGTCGCCGCCGTCGCCGAGGCCGGCGCCAAGACCATCGCGGGTCCGCTGTATTCCCCGGTCGGCTACCTGCCCGGCCGCCGGCGAACCGAAGACGAGTGGAATTGGTGTGTCGAGGCCTATCAGGAACTCGGACCGGTTCTCGAGGCGCACGGCGTGAATGTCGCCATCGAGCCGCTGAACCGCTTTGAAACCTACTTCCTGAACACGGCCGCCGATGCGGTCAAGTTGGTGGAGGCCATCGGCCAGCCCCGCGTCGGGATCCTGTTCGACACGTTCCACGCCAACATTGAGGAGAAGAACGTCGCCGACGCCTATCGGCTCGTCGGCCGGCATCTGAAGCACGTCCACACCTGCGAGAACGATCGCGGGACTCCCGGGAGCGGCCATGTGGACTGGCCGGGGGTGTTCGCCGCGCTGAAGGAGGTCGGCTACGATGGCTGGCTGACGATCGAGAGCTTTGGATTCTCCCTGGGAGAGCTATCGGCGGCGGCTTCGATCTGGCGCGACCTGGCCCCGACGCCGGACGTGATCGCATTTGAGGGCGTGAAGTTCCTGAAGCGAAACGTACTGGCCGCGTAGCCTGGACAGGCGCGGCTGGCGCAGGACTCCCAGCGGCCCTGTAGAAACGTGTCGCACTCTTCATCCGCGAGCGTCCGAGTAGGCATACAAAATGACCGCGATCATCGTTTTCGGATCGCGCATGCCGCGGCCCGCTTTGCCTTCCAGAGAGCGGATTCCGGTGTAGAACGCCTGCGTATCGACGCGCTCGAGCAGCGCGACGATGGCGCGTGCCTTGTGATTGGCCGGCAGCGCGTCCTCCAGAGCGATGGCGGTGAGGACGAGCTT
>CAZGUX010000127.1:0-3464 GCA_964529305.1 uncultured Solibacteraceae bacterium
TGAATACCGGTGTTCAGATTCCGGGCAGTCCGTCGGTGGGCGCCTGGACCGTGTTCGGACTGGGGACCGAGAATCAGAACCTTCCGGCTTTCGTGGTTCTTCCGGACGCGCGCGGCGGCGGCATCTTCGGGGGAAGCATCAACTGGTCGAGCGGCTACCTGCCGATCCCTTATCAAGGAACCCTGATCAACTCGGTGGGCGACCCGATCGTGGACCTCAATCCTCCGAAAGGGGTGACCGCGGAGCAACAGCAGAAGAACCTGACGCTGCTCAACGAACTCAACTCGTCTCAACTGAGCGAGCAGCCTCGGAATCCTCATCTCCTCACGCGAATGAGAAACTACGAGCTTGCGTTTCGGATGCAGGCGGCGGTGCCCGAGTGTCTGGATCTCTCCAAGGAGACGCCGGCCACGCGCGAGATGTACGGCCTCGAGGAGAAGCAGACCGAGGAGATGGCCCGAAAGTGCCTGATGGCCCGCCGGCTTGTGGAGCGCGGCGTGCGATTCGTGCAGATCTACGTCAACGGCTGGGACTCGCACCAGAACGTCGCCGGTGAGCACCGGAACCGCGGCCTCGAGACCGATAAGCCGATCGCGGCGTTGTTGGCGGACCTCAAGCAGCGCGGGTTGTTTGACCAGACGCTGGTCGTCTGGGGTGGGGAATTCGGGCGCACCGCCGACAACAGCATGGACTTCTTCCGCTCGGGGCCCGGCCGCGACCACAACCAGAACGCCATGGTCATCTGGATGGCGGGCGCGGGCGTCAAGGGTGGAACGGTCGTAGGAGAGACAGATGAGTTGGGCATCACCTGTGTGGACAAGGTGTATCACACGCACGACCTGCACGCGACGATGCTCCACCTGATGGGCCTGGACGACATGAAGCTCACCTACTACCATTCCGGCCGCTTCAAACGCCTGACCGACCTGGGCGGAAAGCTGATCAAAGAGGCTCTGGTCTGAGCCCTATGTCGCCGATCACCCGACGGGGATTCCTCGGCGCGGGCGGCGCCGCGCTTCTTCCGGCGCAGAGCAAGCGTGTCGCGCGCAAGGCCAGTCCGGACAAGCGGCGTCTATTGTTCAACTGGGACGGCTCCATGATCAATACCTGGGGCCGGACTGTGCTCACTGGCTCGTACGGTCCCTTGACGCGCGAGCAGTTCACGTCACTCGTGTTTACGCCGATCGAGAACTCCGCGGTCGACACGGTGATGTTCAGTTTCGGCAGCGGCAACGTCGCCGAGTATCAGAGCAACGTGCTCGAGTGGCCGGGGCAGGCGGACCGTTTCGAATTCCCCACCGACAAGACCTGGCACGGCGGCCTGGCGGTTGATGCCAAAGATCAGTATCAGAACCCGAAGTCGCTGGCCGATGCCGGGCACAACCCTCCCGCGCTCATCGTAGAAGAGTGTCACCGCCGGGGTCTGGACGCGTTCGTTTCCCTGCGCATGAACGACATCCACGATGGGCAGCATCCCAAGGATAAATTGCCCAATCCCGAGCTGCCGACGTTCAAACGCATCAACCCGGACTGGCTGGTGGGGGATCTGGACTGGTGGTCGGCGCTCGACTTCGAGCATCCGCGAGTGCGCGCGCTCAAGCTCAACGTGGTCGAGGAATATTTCGACCGCTGGGACTTTGACGGCATCGAGATCGACTGGATGCGGCACTCGCTCTATTTCCGGCGCGGAACCGAAATCGAAAACGGCAAGTATCTGACGATGCTGCTGCGCGATATTCGCAAGAGCCTCCAGGCCAAAGCCGCGCGCCGAGGCCGCCCGATCGAGGTCGCCGTCCGGATACCGGAGCGGGTCGAGTGGTGCCGTGACGGAGGATTCGAAGTCGAGACATGGATCGCCGACGATCTCGTAGATTTCCTGATCCTTGGCCAGGGACTGACCGAGGCGCCGGGTGTTCCCGGATTTCGCGCCATCGCGAAATCGAAGCCGATCCGGATTTATGCGAGCCTCGGCTGCTACGGGAACAACTACAAGATCAGCCCCGACGAAGTGGTCCGGGGGAGCGCGGCGAATTTATGGCGCGACGGCGCCGACGGAATCTATACCTTCAACTGGTACGTTCACGGCACGTGGCGCAAGCACCTGTTGAACGAGGTTGCCGACCCTGCCCTGCTACGCAACAAGGACAAACACTACACCGCTCCGCAGGGGTTTGACGCGGGATCCCGCGCTCCGGGCGCCGATTTTCTGCGTTACAACACCGCGTCCAAGGATCCGGGAGTCCCGTTTGAAATCGTGACCGCCGACGGCGACAGAACCGTCTGGCTGGCCGTGGCCGACGACTTCAAGGTCAACCGCCCCTCGAGCGTCGAGCTGTGGCTGGGCTTTGACCGCTCTCAGCCGGGCGACCGGATGGTCGTCAAAATCGGCGACACGGTGCTGGACCCGCCGGAGATTGATCTCGCCGCTAGCCTGAAGAGCGCCGGCTATCAGATCTCGCTGGTGCCGGGGAATGGCCTGATCGGTTTCCCGCCCGACGAATCGTTCGACATGCGATTCCAGGCCATCCGGCTGCCGGTTCCCGTTCCGTTGCTCCGCCCGGGGAGGAACGCGATCAAGTTGCGGCTTCTCAAGCGTGGCCCCGGGCAGGAACGTCCGCTCAGCGTGCGCCGCGTCGAACTGGTGACGCGCATGGCGGGCAGCATCTCTTGAACGGAATGTTGCCCGGCGACTGGACTAGCGGCTAGAGCTTAGCTTGCGCTGGCGCGGCAGACTGAACAGGAGACGGGTGAGCGGCTTCCACGCCGACCGACCTGTGTCCAACCCATTGAACTGGCGGCGAGCGAAGCGCGGGTGACGTTAGATCCCGGCTTGGTTCGGCGACTCAGTTGCGCCTGCTGCTTTCCGTCATGGGTTCTGCTTCACGGAGCGGGACGGCGCCCGAGCGGGTGTTTTCAGTGTCAATGCCACGTCGCTTGCAGAAGGGGCAGGTGAGTCGCTTCTCGAAGCCGCGACCTTTGTCCAACCGATGAAAAGAGGCGGCGAGGAGGTGGCGTGTGCTATCGCGGCCTGCTTCGACGACCGGCGGTCAGATCGCGCCGTTTCCACTCCATGGGTTCAAATCAAAGCCCGACCACGTCGGCGATAATGGAGTCATATGACAAAGACGCTCCAAGCGGTTTACGAAAACGGTGTCCTTCGTCCGCTGGAGCCACTGCCATTGGAAGAGCATCAACGGGTCACGGTCACGGTCTCCGACCCCGCCGAGCAGTGGCTGGACCATGAGTACATGGAGAGGCTCAGGCAGGATGTGGCAACGATGGGACCTGCGCCGCGCCTGGAGGATGTCCGCCATGCACTCTCGAAGATTCCAGGCAAGCTTTCAGACGATATCCGGGCTGAGCGAGAGGGCGGGTAGTGGCAGGCTGCTTTCTCGATTCGAGCGCTCTGGTGAAGTTCTATCACGCAGAGGTTGGACAAGGCCGACAGGCTACAACCTGTTTCC
>CAZGUX010000128.1:0-107809 GCA_964529305.1 uncultured Solibacteraceae bacterium
CTCGGAATGGTGGTTCCGTCAGGAATATTGCTGCGAGTTTGTCCCCTTGAGCGAAGGCCTCTTCCCCCGCCGCGCTCTCGACTCACTCTTCATTGAGGACTCTGAACCCGTATGATCCACGAACCTCGTTTCCTCGCCGGCCTCGACCTCGGCAAGCGCCAGGACTATACCGCGCTGGCCATCCTCGAACGCCGCCAGCGCGTCTCCGGTTGGGACCCTGTCTACTTCTGCCAGAAGATCGATTGGGACCTGTGCGTGCGCCGTCTCGTCCGTTTCCCGCTCGGGACCTCCTACCGCGATCTGGTGAACCTGATCGAGCACGAACTGCGCTCCCCCGAGATTGGCCCAGACACGCCGCTGGTTCTCGACGCCACGGGCGTGGGCGAAGTGATGTACGACCTGTTGCGAGGCTCCATCCAGCACCTGGTTCCTGTCACGATCACCTCATCGGGGAATGAACAGACGGATCGTGTCATGTCCCCAATTTCACTTGGGGGCTGGAATGTGTGACAATGCAATCCCGTGTGGGCGGGTACCCATCCCAATTCAGCGAGGAACACTATGAAATGCAGGTTCGTCTCTCTGATATTGCCGCTCGTCGCAGTGGTCCTGTCGGCTCCCAGGCTCGACGCGCAGGCGACCGGCACGATTCACGGCACGGCGTTTGACGCATCGGGCGCGGTGGTGCCGGATGTCGTGGTCACGGCAACGAACGTCAACACGAATCTGGCGCGCAGGGTCACCTCGGATTCGGTCGGACAATATGTGATCCCGCTGCTGCCCGTCGGCGATTACAGCGTGCGCGTGGAGCGCCCGGGCTTCGCGTCATTCCTCCAGACCGGCATTCGCCTTCAGGTGAACACCGACGTCGAGGTGAACGCGCGTCTGGAGCTGCGCGCCACGGCGGAACAGGTCATGGTGAATGCGAACACAACGCTCGTGCAGACCACCACGTCCGCCCTGGTGCAGGTGGTCGACGAACGGCGCATCGCCGACCTGCCGCTCAACGGCCGCAACGTCCTGCAACTCATGGCGCTCAACGCAGGCATCGCCGACCGGGGCGCGCAGGGCGGCACCATCCAGGTGAACACGTTCGGCAACGGCCAGTTCCACGTTCCCGTGTCCATCAACGGCTCGCGCGGCAATGCCACCAACTTCCTGCTCGACAACGCCGACAACAACGACGGATTTACCAACATCGCCGAACCCTATCCCAATCCCGACGCGGTCCAGGAGTTCAGCATCCAGTCGAGCTCCTTTGACGCTCAGTACGGCCGCGGCGTGGGTGGCGTGGTCAATATCGTCACCCGCTCCGGCACGAATCAGATCCACGGCACTGCGTTCGATTACCTGCGGAACAACAAGCTGAACGCCGGCAATTTCTTCTCCGGCAAGGACGCATTGAAGCGGAACCAGTATGGGGCGACGTTCGGCGGACCCGTGATCCTTCCGAAGCTCTACAACGGCAAAGATCGCACGTTCATCTTCGCCGCCTATCAAGGCACGCGCCAGCGCGTGGCCACACCAGGACTTCTGCGTACCGCGCCCAGCGAGGCGATGAAGCAAGGCGATCTCTCGGCATGGTTGCGGCCCGATGGCACGGGCGCCATTCACGATCCGTCCGCTCCCACGCAGTACTTTCCCGGCAACCGGATTCCCGCGAGCCGCTTCGATCCCGTGTCGGCGAAGGTGCTCGGCTACATCCCTTCGACGGCGGATCCGACCTTCCAGTTGCGATTCGGCACGCCCACGCGCAAGATTGACGACGATCAAATGACCCTGCGGCTCGATCACTCGTTCAGCGATCGCCAACGGGTTTCCGCGCGGTACTTCCTGACGTCGTTCGACCGGCCCTGGGTCTTCATCCCGACGAATCTCCTGTTCGTCGAAAACGGCCAGTACGGACACGCGCACAGCATCACCGTCAATCACACCTACGGGCTCGCCCGATTCCTCAATGACCTCAGTTACACGTTCCACGGCTCGACGCCGACGTCGGCGCCGCCCGCCGATCTCAACGTCTCGTTTGAGGCGCTCGGCGCGCGTGTCAAAACGGTGCCCGGATTCCCCACCATGGATCTGGGAATCAGCAACTGGTCGGCGATCGGGCTCGGCCTCGGATACTACAACGGCCAGCGGACACACCAGGTGACGGAGAACGTCTCGTATGCATCGGGGCGCCACAATCTGCGCTTCGGCGTCGACTACCGGAATCACCTGCTGGACAAATCGTCGTTCTTCCTCACCGGCGGCAATGCGCAGTTCACGGGACAGCTCCTGAGCGATCCTGGCAAGGTGAACGCGGGGAACTCGTTCGGAGAGTTCCTGCTGGGCCGGCTGGGTTCGTGGAGGCAGCAATCCTTCTGGAGCGAGTTTCTCTACACGAACATCTTCGCTCTGTATGTGCAGGACGATTTCCGGGTGAATCAAAAGCTGACGCTCAACCTCGGACTCCGCTGGGACCCCAAGTTCGACTCGTACGAATCGAGCGGGAAGCGCGCCACCTTCGAAGCGGGCCGCCAATCCACCCGATTCCCGGGCGCGCCTGCGGGAATGATGTTCGCCGCCGATCCGGGATACGAGGGGAGCATCGTACCGAACGATTGGAACAACATGGCGCCACGCGCCGGATTCGCCTGGCAGGTGAGGCCGCGTACGGTAATTCGCGGTGCGTATGGCATCTTTTACGATCAGCTCATGGGCATTTCGAACAACCGCGGCGCATCCGCGGAGCCGTTCATCCGCCAGTCTCTGCTGAACGCCCAGGGAACGCTGGCGAATCCCTACGGCACAGCCGCGCCGCTGGATCCCTCGGCCGTCACGGCTTCGAAAGATTTCGTCTTCAGCCAGTTCGGCACCTGGGCGATCCCGTCGAAGCTCATGGTCACCGGCTACATGCAGAATTGGAATTTCGTGATCGAGAGGCAGCTCCGCGATGTGGTCCTGCGCGCTGGTTACGTGGGATCGAAGGGGGTTCACCTGCTGCATTCGCCGGAGGTCAACCCCGCCATCTACGGACCCGGCGCAACGGCCGCCAACTACAACCAGCGACGCCGCTATCAGCCGATCGCCGGCATCCAGCTCGGCCGCTCGGACGCGTGGTCCAAGTATCACTCGCTGCAATTGACGATGCAGAAGCGCTACAGCCGCGGATTCACGGTGCTCGCCAATTACACCTGGTCGAAGTCGGTCGATCCGACCTCGTACGGCTCCATCGAAGGCAGCACGTCGGGGCCGAACCCGTTCAACTTCAACGACAATCGCGGCCTCTCCGACTTCGATATCCGGCATCGGCTGGTGGTCTCGGGGATCTGGGAGCTGCCGAAACTGAAGCAGTGGAATGCGCTCGCACGCACGATTCTCGGCGACTGGCAGAGCAACTATATCTTCTCGGCGCAGACGGGCACGCCCTTCACCGTCATCAGCGGAGTGGATAACGCGCTCATGAACACCGGCAATAACTTCGCGGATCTGACCGGAACGGACTGGCGCTTGCCGGATGGGCGCTCGCGCAACGACCAGATCGTTCAGTATTTCAGCACAGCAGCGTTCCGCGTCAACGCCGTTGGCACGATCGGAACCGGCCGGCGCAATCAGCTCACATCGCCAGGTTTCTGGAACGCGGACTACTCGCTGTTCAAGACGTTCAACCTCGCCGAGCGCTTCCGGTTCCAGCTTCGCGGCGAATTCTTCAACCTGTTCAATCACACGCGGCTCGGCACGCCCAACAATACCGTGACGAGCCCGCAGTTCGGCCGCATCACCACCGCTGCCGATCCACGCATCGTACAGGTGGCGGCGAAGCTTATTTTCTGAACGGACCTCTTGCTTGCGCTCCGTCCGCCGATGAAAGGCGGACGGAGCCAAGAGCGAATGACGACCGACGAATCCTTCGATGGTTGATTGCAGAAACGAGTCGGGCTGAGTGTAGCGATGGCCGCACCGTCCGGGCGACCCTCCCGAGCGCCGCGGGACCGAGTGCCACCGAAACCCTGGCTGTCAGGCTTTCAAGTGAAAGTAGCAGTGAATGTGGGGCACGCCGCGGAAGTACCAGACCATCTCCGGGCCCTCAATTTGCCAGGTGTCCCAAACCTTGTCGGAACCGATGTCGTATTCTCCGCCAAACCAGGAAATCTGGAGTTGATCGACGATCCGCTTCTTCCGGATGGTCTCGATCGTGGTGTGGACATCCTCCTCCCGGAACATGGCCATCATCCCGCGCATCGTTTCGAGAAGCAATTTTGTTTGGTCAGCGCTGAGTTCTGAACATCGCAGGCCGCGTTGCTCAGACGCGATCTTGACGACCCTATTCGGCTGTTCCCCGCGAGGCTCGGCGGACACCAAACCCTGAGCCCGCTGACGGCCATCGAGCGCGTTCACAAACCGATTGAAGATCCTGGCCTGATACCAGTACGGATTGCCGGGATGATCTTTGGTCTCGTTAAAATTCTCCCTGGCATATTTGACCGGGTGTGGATAGTGCCCATAGAAGATCGGCGCCCCGCCAAATCCCTGGCCCTTGTCGAAGTGCGCGTTGCACCGCCGGGTGACATGGTGCCCCGTGAAAATGAATTCAAAGTGTTCGTCCTCGGGTGCACCGAAGAAACCGGCGGAGGGAGCGTTCTTTTCTTCTCCGTACTGATCAATCAACACCTGATGGTTGACGGCATCCCGATGGTCGGGATTGTGCATTGAGTTGAAGATCTTACGGATTACTTCCTGCTGCTCAGCAGTAAAGCTGGTGGGGATGCGGTGCTCCGGATGGACGTACCACCAATTGCTGATGAACTGGCGTTTCGGGTGGTCCACAGGCAGGCACACCTTTTCTTTCTGTGAATCCGAAAGGCTCTTGTAGAGTTGCATCGGCAACGAATCTACTTTGCTTGTTTGGGTAGTGTGCCGATTATCCGCTGCTGCCGGAAGTGCGGTCAGACCGGCAACTGCACCAGCGGCTTGGATCCAGACGCGCCGCGTCAGTTGGTTCATCGATCACCTCCTCGTTTCCCGGCACAACGAGTACGGATCGCACATCGCATACCGCCGGCCAGGACCTACCTTCGGGGGACCAAGTGCGGCCAGTATACAACAGGCGACTCATACCGCGTCGTCGAACGCGCCCTACCCGCGCCTACGGAACCGTTTGGATTTGACGGGTAGTTAAGTTGGACGTCTTCCCACCTCGTGGGGCGGACTTTCAGTCCGCGGCGCGCTTCAGCGCGCCCCTGGGGCTAGACATATGCCCGCCCATCGAAGGGCGGCTTACGGTCGCCCGTCAGTTCTGCGATCTGGCCTTGGCACGAAGTCACGGAGCAGGCGTGGAGTCTTTTTGAAAGGCTCCATTTCGGGTTCGACACTTCCAAACTGCACAGAGGCGCTTTCTCGAAACGGAAACCGATTTCCGCCGACGGGTACCACGTACCCGGCCCAAGGCCGCGCTGAAGCGCACCGCGGACTGAGAGTCCGTCCCACAGGACCATACGGGAAGACTGGCATAATGAACGCGATGGACGAGACCGCCGCCGGAGCCGTGACCCGGTTGCTGCACCAATGGCAGCAGGGCGATCGCTCTTGCTTCAACGAACTGTCGAGTCTCATCTACGGCGAACTCCACCGCATTGCCGAGAGCTACCTGCGTAACTCGCCCAACGGGACCTTGCAGCCCACCGCCTTGATCAACGAGGCCTATCTCCGCCTTGTGGGCGTGCAGGCGCCCCTCAAGGGCAGAAAGCACTTCTTCGCGCTCGCTGCCAAGGTCATGCGCCAGATTCTGGTCGACCGCGCGCGGCGGCACTCGGCTTCGAAACGCGGTGGAGGGTTCCAGATCGAGCCCCTCGACGAGGAAGGACACGGGGTCAACGCAGGCATCGAGGAGTTCCTCATGCTCGATCAGGCCCTCACCCGCCTAGCCGAGGCTGAGCCTCGCCTGGCGCAAGTGGTCGAACTCCACTACTTCGGCGGGCTGAATGGTCCTGAAATTTCCGAAGTGCTCGGCGTACCGGTCTGGTCCGTGACGCGCGATCACCGGCTGGCGGAAGCCTGGCTCCGCCGGGCGCTTTCGCAGCCTTGATTCATTTTTCAGTCGCTCCTCTTTAATTCGGTTCGCGTTTGCGTATGTGTAGCTGAAGGACAACCTCGTGCACCGCTTTCGCCCTGCTTTACGCGTATTAGGGGTGAAGGCAGTGCCAACGGAGGGTTGCCCTCGGTCCCATGGGCCTGGCGTGAAAGCGAGTGAACGTGCGCGCTCCCAGGCAGAACAGTCTTGATCGGAGGAGAAGAATGAAGCGGATGTTTGCCTTTGCTTACGGTGTCGCGTGCTACGGTGCGTTCCTGGTGACGTTGTTGTACGCGATTGGATTTCTGGGAAATTTCGGCGTGCCTAAGTCGATTGATTCGGGTCCGGACGGTTCCCTCGCCATGGCGTTGCTGATCGATGGCGGCCTGCTCGCGCTCTTCGCTTTGCAGCACAGCATTATGGCGCGGCCGTGGTTCAAGAGGGCCTGGATGCGCCTGGTTCCGGCGCCGGTGGAACGAAGCACCTATGTCCTGTTCTCGAGCGCCGCGATGCTGCTGATGTTCTGGCAGTGGCGTCCGATGGGCGGAGTCGTCTGGGACATGGGCGACGGCGCCGGCCGGCCGATCATGCTTGGGCTGTACGCGATCGGCCTGCTCATCGTTTTGCTCAGCACGTTCCTGATCAATCACTTCGATCTGTTCGGATTGCGGCAGGTCTACCTTTATCTCACCGGGCGGCCGTACACTCACCTGGAATTCCGCACGCCGTTCTTCTACCGGTATGTGCGTCACCCGCTGTACTTCGGCTGGTTGTTGACGTTCTGGGCGGCGCCGGTCATGACTGCCGCTCATCTGTTCTTCGCCGTTATGACCACGGCGTATATCCTGGTGGCGATCCAGTTCGAGGAAGCCGACCTGCTGACCGTTCACGGCGAGAAATACGCACGATACCGGAGACAGGTCCCCATGATTCTCCCGTCCCCGGGGGCGAAAGTCGCCTCGGCAAAGGCCGGCTCGCGGGAGCAGATGGCTGCGGCGAACTGAGGCGTCGCCGCTTGACAAAGCGGTTCCAACACTTACACCCGGCCCGGCGTGTGCGAACATGGCTGGAAACACGCGCCGGGTTCCTGCGATGAGTCCCGAAGTCCGTACCCTGTTCGGCGAGCTGTCCGGCGTTCCGCGCGAGGAGCGCGAGCGCTTCTACACGGCGGAGTCGATCTCCGAGGAACTGCGCCGCGAGGTAGAGTCGCTGCTTTTTTTCGACAGCGGAACGCCGATCGACGACATTGTCCAAACCGCCGTCGGGCTGGTCTTTCAGGAACCGGTTTCGGACGGCGATTCCTGCGGCCCGTTCAAACTTTTGCACGTCATTGGGCGGGGCGGGATGGGCGTGGTCTATCTCGCCGAAAGGACCGGAGGCGAGGTACGGCAGCGAGTCGCCGTCAAGTTTCTACGCGCGGCGCTCGATTCGGGCGCCGCGCGCCAGCGTTTTCTCCAGGAACGTCAGATTCTCGCCAGTCTGGCCCATCCCAACATCGCCCGCCTGATCGACGCCGGTCACCGGCCGGATGGCCAGCCGTATCTGGCCATGGAGTACATCGAAGGGAAGCCGATCGACGAGCACTGCCGCAACCTGCCGGTTCGCACCAAGGTGGCCCTGATTGCGGTGGTGTGCGAAGCCATTGCTTCGGCGCATCAGAAGCTCGTGGTCCACCGCGATCTGAAACCCTCCAACATTTTGGTGGACAACGAGGGCAATCCTCGCGTGCTGGATTTCGGCATCGCCAAACTGCTGGATGCATCCGACGCCACGGCGACGGTCGAGCGCAGGCTGACGCCGGAATTCGCGAGCCCGGAACAGATGATGGGCACCCAGGTCACGACGGCCGCGGATATCTATTCCCTGGGAGCTGTGCTGTACAAGCTCCTGACCGGCGACGCGCCCGCTCGGGAGAAGCCCTCGCCGCCGAGCCGAACGTGCGCCGCGGCGAAGGGCGACCTCGACGCGATCATCCTGAAGACCCTTCGCGCGGAACCGCATGAGCGGTACGCGACCGCCGACAAACTCGCCGAGGATCTGCGCGCCTGGATCGACGGACGGCCCGTGGCTGCGCGCTATGGAGAACGCTGGTACCGTGCCCGCCGCCATCTTCGCCGCCATTGGGCGCTCGCCGCGGCGGGGATGATCGCCGCCACGGGACTGATTGCCGGCCTGGTGGCGGCCCGCACCGAACGCGATGCCGCGCGGCAGCGCTTTGGCGAGGTGCGCAAGCTCGCCAACGAATTCTTTGCCGTCGAGAAGGAGATCCAGGGTCTGCCGGGCTCCACCGCCGTGCGGGAGCGCATTGTCAAGACGTCGACCCAGTACCTGGAAGGACTGTCGAAGCGCGCCGGAGACGATTGGCGGCTGAAGGCCGAAATCGCCGCCGGTTACCGTAAGGCGGCCGAGGCCCAAGGTATTACCCGAGGTATCAACCTCGGCCGTCCGGCGGACGCGAAGGCCAGCCTGAACAAGGCGGCGGCTCTACTTGCCGAAGTCACCGCAGCCGCTCCCGGAGAGCCCGCGGTTCTGCGCGATCAGATCGAACTGTGCGAGTTGCAGTCCCGCCTCGAATACGCATCGAAAAACCTCAAAGCCTTGGAAGCGAGGCTGGCCGAACTGCAAGGTCTCCTCGAACGCTACGAATCGGCGGCCGCCGATTCGCTCGCCGAGTGGCAATTCGTGGGCAAGATTTACGAATCGATGGCGGTGTCGGCCAGGGAACTGGGCCGGCTGGAATTGCCCATGAAGTTCGCCCGGCGTTCCGTCGAACTGCTGCGAAAAGCAGCCCAACAGGACGACTCGTTTGCCGCGAATCGAAGCCTCGCGAACGCCCTCACGGCCTTCGGCGGTCTTCAAAGGGCCACTGGCGACCTGCACGGCGCCGTGGAGACGTTTCGAGAATCGCTGGCATTGTTGGAGCGAATGGCCGCCGGCAACCCCGACGACTACAAGACCCAACTCAACCTCGCCAACGTTCATGCCTTGCTCGGCCGCAATCTCGGTGATTCGTTCGGTCCCAGCCTGAGGCAGACCGGGGCCGCCGTGAATCACCTCGAGGAGAGCTTGCGGATGGGCCGCCGCTTGATGGTCCTGGACCCGAAAGACAGCCAGATCCGCTTCAATCACCCGGTGGCGGCGTGGCGCTTGGGCGACGTACTTCGCGGCCGCGATCCGCGGCGCGCTCTGGCGGCCTACGACGAAGCCATCCGGATCCTGAGGCCTCTGCGTGCCAGACAGTTCAGCCGCGACATCCCCCTGATCGCCGCGCTGGCCGAGTCTACATTTGCCCTGCGCTCCCTCGGGCGAACTTCCGAGGCCGGGCCGCGCCTGCGGGAGGCCGCGGACATCTGCGCTGCGTATCAAAGCGGGGTAGCCGTCGTCTACGAGACGTGCCGGGAGTTTACCACCCGCGCCGAGGCCGGGCTTGCCCTGGCCGCGGGGCGCCCTCTCGACGCGGCGGCGGCGCATGGGGAATGGCTGAAACTCGCCGAGACCCCCAAGAACATGGACAACGCCCGGGAGGACCTCTACAGCGCATACCAGCTCACGATACGGTACGGCTTGCTTCGCGACGCACTCGGGGCCGCCGGCAAGGCCGCCGACGCGGATCAGGCAGAGGGGAAACGCAAGGCTCTGGTTGACTTCTGGAAAACGAGGCTCGCGATCCCCAACAGCGTGGATCTCCTGTTGCCCCGATGAAAACGCTTCTGCTTCGGCGACCCCAGATCTTTCTTCAGAGCCGCGATCGGCCGCCGGTATTTTCACAGCCCCGTTAACGAGCGGTGGCTGGCGGCGTCGACTTTTTCGAAAAACCCGCACAAATGCGGCTCGGCGCCTTTTCTTCGACCCGCAAGGCCAGCAAGGCCGGTGTTTGCCAGCGGTCTACCATGGAAGGATGCGGTCTCGGATAAACAGGTTGGCAACGGCCCTTGCTCCTCTGGCAGTGTGGCTGCTGTCATCGGGGTTTTCGGGAGCTGCGCCGGCCCAGCCTCCCGTGCCGCTCACCGCCGCGGACATCGTGGCGCACCTCGCCCGGACCATCGCATGGTATCGCCGCGTGGCCGCCGTTGAGCAACCGTCTCAGGCGGCAGCCGACGTACTGGCGCAGGACAATGTGAAGCGCGCTTCCACCAAAGCGCTTCAAGTGGCGTTCGACTTCGCGCGCGCTGGCGCTCCCCTGGTGAAAACAAACCAACCGGCCGCCGGCGGAGAACCGGCGGATCGCTCCAGGGCGGAACAGGCTTCCTCCCGGGCGGCCGAGCGCGTCGCCTCGGTCGAGGCCCGCATCGCGGAGGTGGACACGGCGATCGGCAAAGCAAGGGCGCCGGCGCGCGCGACCCTGCTGGCGCGACGCAAGGAGCTCCAGGCCGAACTCACTCTCGCCCGGCAGATCAGCGAGTCACTCAAAGGGCTGCGCACCTTCCTCGGCGGCCAGGCGGCCGGCGGCGGCGCCGATCTGCTGGGATACGTCGAGAAATTGGAACGATCGGTCCCGGAAGCGATGCGGGGGGTGCCGCCTCCGCCTGCCGCGGCGCCGGCGCCTGGGGCTGCCGTCTCGGGCTCTGCGTTCCGTCCGGAATCGGCGGGAATTTTCAGTTTGATCGCGGAAACCATCCAGTTGACGAGCACCAAAACCCAACTCGGCGATGCACTCGCCGAAACGGATTCGCTGCGCAAGTACTTGGAACTGACCCGGACGACCCTGGTGAGTGAGCTGAGAAGAATCATTCAGCGAAGCGACGCAGCCTCGAATGATTCCGCCGCCCAGGATGTTCGACAGATCGAGAACGATCAGCGGGAGATCGAAGGGCTGACCCGGCGTTTCAAACAAGTATCGGCCGCGTTGACACCGTTGCGCGAGCAGGGTCTTCTGGTCGAGACCGCACGGGCAAGCCTGGTGGAACAGCTCAACACCGTACGGCAGCGCTACAGCGCCTCGGTCAGATATCTGCTCTTCCGCTCCCTCGGGCTGATCGCCGCGATCATGCTGGTCCTGGGAATCTCCGAGATGTGGCGCCGGGGGACGTTCCGGTACGTCCGGGATCCGCGCCGCCGGAAACAGTTCCTCCTCCTGCGGCGCGTTGTCGTGGCCGTCGTGCTGGTGGCGGCCATCGTCATAGGTGTCGTGAACGAATTGGGCTCCCTGGCGACCTACGCCGGATTCCTGACCGCGGGGCTGGCCGTCGCGCTCCAGAACGTGATTGTCTCCGTCGTCGCCTACTTCTTCCTCATCGGCCGCTACGGCCTTCGCGTCGGAGACCGTGTGACGATCGCCGGAGTGACCGGCGACGTCCTTGAAATCGGACTGGTACGGCTCTACCTGATGGAGATGGCCGGCGGAGGCTCGGACCTCCAGTCGACCGGCCGGGTGGTCGGGTTCTCCAACTCGGTGCTGTTTCAGCCCGCCGCGATCTTCCGCCAGATGCCGGGTGCGGACTACGTTTGGCACGCTGTGACTCTGACCCTCACGCCGGACACCGATCTCCCCTCTGCCGAGAGCCGTCTGATGGCGGCCGTGGAGTCCGTCTACGACCAATATCGCGAGCGCATCGAGCAGCAGCACGCCGCATTCCAGCGCCTGGTCGACTTGCCCGTGTCCGAGCCGAAGCCCGAAGGCAGACTGAGGTACACGTCCGCCGGGCTCGAGTTCATCGTGCGGTATCCGGCCGAGATGCGGCGAGCGTCCGCGATCGACGATCAGGTGGTCAACGCGCTCAGCGATGCGATCGCGCGAGAACCGCGCCTCACCTTGGCCGGTTCAGGCGAGCCAAAGCTCCAGACCGTTTGATCCGGGCCTTTCTTCCGTGCAAGGCTGTTCATACGGATCGCGGCGGCAATGAGCTCCGAACCGCGGGCGTCAGCCCGCGGGTTGTGGTTTCGCTACTTGCAACGGCCCGCGGGTCGGAGCCATCGACGGCATCGGCTTCCCGAAATGAACAGCAATCCTTACGTAGCCAGCGGCGGGCCCCCGGGCACCCGGATCCGGTCGCGCCGCGACGGATACGTATGCCGCTTTGCCGTGAACTTGGCATTGAGATACTCGCCCATGTGCAGCGATCCCGCGATGACATCGCCGGAAACCGGGCCCGAGAAGATGAAAGGGATGGAATCGCCGGCAACGCCGCGGGGCGTATCGCTGCGCAGCGTCACTTGACTCCCATCGACCGTGCCGAACATCTCCCGCTGCTCGTAGTCCGTCCGGTGCGTCCCCCGGATCCAATTGCCGTCCTGCTCCAGGTACAGCGAGTGCTCGGTCTTTCCGCTGAAGAACTCGATGCCGACATCCCAGTGGCCGCTGAGGTTGGCGCCGGGTTGCTGCATCTCCGGCTTGGGACTGCGCTTCTGCGCCAAGACGCCGTGAATCCTCTCCGCCACCACCTTGTCGTCCCCGGGTTGCATCATCCAGGCGGTCACGGAAATCGACGTCTCGGACTCGGACGTCCGGTTGCGTTTGCCGCGGCCGCCTCCACTGCCGAGCGCGATTCTCGGTTTCGTTCGCGCCAGTTCTTCGGCCACGTCTTCGCCGGTGAGGTTCAGCTTCGCCGGGTCCCAGCTGATCGTCAGCGAGGGACTGCGGTTGGAAAGGGCCGTCGGCTCATGCACGCTCGCCGTGACACCCTCCACCGTCGAGACGCGCTTCGAGATGGTTTCCAGCCACGACAGCCACGTCTTCCACTCGCCCGCATGATCGCGCTTCACCCAGGCTTCCACCGCCGCCAGCATGCCCAGCGTTTCTTCCCGGCCCACTTTGTTGTCGCGTCCCGGACCGTGGTGCGGCGAACTCGCCTGCCACGCCGCCAGCAGAATGTCCTTGCGTCCCAGCACCAGCCCGGCGCATTGCGGCCCGCGAATCGCCTTTCCTCCGCTATAGGCCACCACCGTCGCGCCCCGCTCCAGGTGCACGCACGGAATTGTCAGGATCTCGGCGGCCGCGTCCACCAGAATCGGAATGTTTCTGGGCTTGGCCATCCTGGCGATCGCTTCCAGACTCAGCGGTCCCGTCGACCCCGGCTCATCCGCCATCATGTAAATCATCGCCGTGCGAGAACTCAAGGCGCTGGCCATTTCTTCCGCCGTATCCACCATGATCAGCTCGACGCCGATATTTCGGATCGCGTGGTCGTACGATGTCCGCGAGCTTCGCGGCACCACGACCTGGGTTTTCTCCATGCCTGCGAGATTCGGAATCCGGATCAGCTTCTCGGGATTGCCGCCCGTCACGCAGGCGGCCGTCACATGCTTCAGCCCCGCGGCGCAGCCCGCCGAGACCATCCCCCACTCCGCGCCGGTCAACTCGGCCAGCCGGCGCCCCACGGCCTCCGCGAGTTCGTCCAGTTGCGCGAAGTACTGAGTAGCCGCCGCCATCGCCGCCCTCACCTCCGGCAACTCCGACGACCCGCCGATGATGGTGAACGTGCCGCGGCAATTGATCACCGGATCCACGCCGATCGACTGGAAGATCCCCGGCCCGGGCGTGAGTGCGCCCGTCGCGGCTTTGGCGCTCCCCGCGCCGAAAAGTACCGGCAGCGCCAGCGTGTTTCCGAGCCGTAACAGGTCGCGCCGTGTCGCGGAGAAGATCGTTGACTCGGCGATGGTTTCCTTGCGTTTCTCGGACATGAATTCTCTCCTTCCCTACAGACCGCCAGGGCAATGGTCGCAGGAGTGACCTGCCGCCCCTTTCTCGAATCATCTTAGGCTAGCAGGCCACCGGGTCTTTTCGCAGGACTGCCTACTCGACTTCGATCTCGTAGAACGCGAGTTCGAGCCTTTCCAGCTTCGCCGTTCCCGTCGACCAGAACCGCTCGGCCCCGCGGCTAACGGCCGCGAGCCGCCCTTCCCCGTCGTACCGCTTCACGCGGTACGGACCCAGCTTCGGGAACCACATCCCGAGGTCCGCGTGGAGGGGCACCGCCTGCGCGCCGGGCCGGTCGTTCAGCACCACCACGAGGAGCCGCCGGCCGAGAAGGTGGCCCCGGACGAACGCGGGCGCCGGTTCGAGCAGCACCGAGTTCCCGAGAAAGGTTCCTTTCACGAAGTAGTCCAGGAACTGGCGGCGTCGCGCGGCCACCTGCTTCACCGCCCGCGCCACCGCCGGAACCTCGCGGATCATCGCCGAGCCGTTGGCCTGCCCGGGCTTCCTGATCAGCAGGTCCAGGTACAACCCGTCACTGAAGCATTGCTTCACCACCAGCGCCGAATCCTGCACATTGCAGTTGAGGCGGGGATAGCGCAGCACGTTGAGCACGGGACCGCTGTCGCGGTAGTCCGCCCAGTTCCACGTGTAGTCGAGCATTCCCCCGTCGCGCTCCAGGCTGCCCGGAGTGATCGATTCGCCGGAAAAGGTGGATTGCGGGTCGATGGCCCGCGCTCGCGCTCTCAGCTTTTCGGTCAATGCGACCATCGCCGGCTTCGCGCCCGGCGCGCTCTTGCTGGAAAACTGGTCGTAGCTGATCGAGGGCACGCCCGCCTCGATCCATTCGGCCATGGTTTCCCACGCGTCCTTCAGCCACACCGGGTTGTCGCTCTCCACCCATGCGCCGTCTTCGACCTTCATGTAGTACGGGTTGAATCTCGGGATCAGTTCGGAATGATACGTGTAGCTGCTGGTGCCCGGCTTCACGTCGTAGCGCCCGGCGAGGCGGTTGAGAACGGTTTGGATGCTGTAGAACGGCGCTACGTTCACACCCAGTTCGCGGCACTGGCGCACGGCGGTGAGAAAATCATCGCGCGTCCCCAACTGCGGGAGAAGCGTCTTCGGCAGCGAAAACGACTGCGTCCAGCCCCACAGCACCAGCTCGTCAATGCCGTGCTCCTTGGCGTCGCGCGCGACCCGCGGCAGGTCTGCATAGCGGAAGTACACCCGCGCGGGGTCGGGCTCCAGCGATTCCACCATCCAGATGGTCTGGTAGCCGATGCCGTCGCGCACGTGTACCGGCAGTTCGCGCTTCACGCTCACGTGATCTACGTACTGCCGGTACACTTCGATCCCCTTCGCCCATCCTCCCCGATGCGGCGTGAGCCAGAATTCGCCGCTGTCCCAGGATTCCCCCGGCCGGACCGGCGTCGCGTGCTCCCACGCCAGGCGCAGGCTGGTCGGGTCCGTCTCGGGACGCAGCGTCATGATCTTGGGCGGATTGTCTGTCCCCCAGCGTTTCTGGAACAGGCTGAGGCCGCCGCGCAGGCTGCCCAGATCGATCCAACGCAGGCTGTTGAGGTGCTGGTAGCCCGCCACCGGAAATTCCTGCCAGATCCGCCGCGCGTAGAACGGCGCTTGATGCTCGGGCAGGGGCGGGCCCTCGAACGGTTTCACCACTCCTCCGCCGAACCGCAACTCGGTTTCCGCGGCGCCGTGGAACGGCCGCAGGCCCGCCAGGTCCGGAAACAGCACCTGGGGAACGGGCGCGGCCGAGTCGTTCGTCAGACGCGCCGAAAAGACCACCGAGCGCGCGTCCGGCGCCGCCCGGACCGTCACGCGGGCGTGGACGGCCACGCCTCGGGGAAGCAGGTTCGGCCTGCTGGGTCCAAGTGGCTTCCATTCGATCGTCAAGCCGGCCGCGTCTTGTGTGACCGACGCGCGCGCGTTCCGGCATCCCAGCCGCATGGCGGCAAAGGCGTCGACCGGATACGCGGCGTCGAGCAGGCTGGGCTCCACGGCCGTCAGGATCGCGCCGGTGGCCTTGGAAGCCAGGTGCAGCAGGCACCCGGTTTCCCGGTCCACGGCAATCTCGAGGCCATTGAGTGTGGTGCGCAACGGTTCCGCGCGAGCGGCCTCCGTGAGGGCCAGCAAGGAAGCGAGCAGTACGGTGGTCTGGCGCATGCCGCCTCCATGCTACGCAAACCCTCGCGCAATCGGAAGGTCCCCACTACGTGGGGCGGCCGTTCAGGCCGCGGCGAGCTTTAGCTCGCCCTCGAGTTCGGCTTTTTCTAGTGGCGCCGGTCTCCGACCGGCAGACGAGCTTTAGCTCGCCCCACTCGTCCCCGGCCGTCCTGGAACCCTGGCGTCGCACCACACCGCAGCCGGCGGCGTCTCGATCAGCCGCACCAGCGCCTGAAGAAACCGCGCGGCCGGAGCGCCGTCCACCACCCGATGGTCAAAGGTCAGGCTCAAGGTGATCTGCTCCCGGACGCCAATGTCGCCGCCCGGCAGCACCACCAGTTCTTTGCGAAGCGCGCCCAGACCCAGCACTGCTGTCTCGGGCGGATTGATGATGGGCGTGAAGGCGTCAATGCCGAAGCCGCCAAGGTTTGTGATCGAAAAGATACCGCCCGCGAGATCTTCGGTCCGCAAACGGCGGGATCGCGCCGCCTCGATCAACTCGCGCGACCGGCGCGCCACCTCTTCCAGGCTCACCGCCCCGGCGTTGCGTACCACCGGAACCAGCAAGCCCTGAGGCGTGTCCACCGCGATCCCAATGTGGAACTGCGACGGCAGCACAATCTGATCGTCTTCCCACCGCCCGCCTAGCGCCGGGTGACTCTCCAGAACAAGAGCCACCAGCTTGGCCATGATGTCCGTGAGGGATGGGGCCGTCCCGGGCGCGGACACCTGCTTCCATTGACTGCGGACCGCCGCCAGTTGAGTGGCGTCCGCGCGGGTCGTGAGCGTAACCGGAGCGGTGGTCTGCCGGCTCTCTACCATGCGGTTCGCAATGGTGCGACGCAGAGCCGTGACCGGAGTTGCCGCCTCTGGAAGCGTGGCCGCCGCGCGCACGTCGGCCTCCCGCACCCGCCCACCCCGTCCGCTCCCTTGCACCTGGGCGAGGTTGACTCCAAGCTCGCCGGCGACCCGCCGCGCACGCGGTGTCACCGGAGCACGGCCGGCCTCGGAAGGAACCGCCGCCACCGTAACGCTCGGCGCGGCCGGTTCGGAAGCCAAGGGCACGACTGGTGTGGACACCTCGCCCGTCTCGGGCGGCGTCTCCCCCGGCGCGAGCAGAAACCCCAGTCGCTGGCCTACGCGCACTGGGGCGCCCGTTTCCGGCGAGCCTGCCGGCACGTGGAGGATTCCGTGGTCCAGCGACTCCACCTCCATCGTGACCTTGTCGCTCTCGACGGCAAACAGCGGCTCGCCGGCCGAGACCGTCTCGCCATTCTGTTTCAGCCAGCCCGAGAAAGTGCCTTCCTCCATCGACCAGCCGAGGCGCGGAACCGTAATCTCAATGGACATGGCGTTATTCGTTCATCAGATCCACGATGGCTGCTGCGATCGTTCGGCTGTTCGGGATCGTCTGCGCCTCCAGGACCGGACTGTACGGCGTCGGAGCGAACACGCCGTGCAGCCGCCGGATCGGCGCGTCCAGGTCGTCGAAGCCCGCGTCCGCCACCTGCGCCGCGATCTCGGAAGCGAGGCCGCAAGGTCCAAACGCTTCGTCCACCACCAGCAGGCGCCCGGTCTTACGCACCGAGGCGAGAATGGCCGCCGTGTCGAGGGGCGACACCGTGCGCGGGTCCACCACTTCCACCGATATGCCTTGCGCCGCCAACTCGTTCGCCGCCGCCAGCGTCAGCGTCGCCATGTGCCCGATCGCGACCGCCGTCACGTGCGTCCCTTCGCGGTGCACGCGCGATCTTCCGAATTCGATCTCGTAGGATTCGGCCGGCACGGGGCCCTTGGCCGACATCAACTCGCGGGGCTCCAGAAACAACACTGGGTCATCGCAGCGTAGCGCGCGGGTGAACAGGCCTTTGGCGTCGTACGGCGTAGACGGCACCACGACGCGCAGGCCCGGGATGTGGCTGTAGATAGAGTGATAACTCCCCGAGTGATGCGTCGCGGCCGAGTGGCCGATGCCGATGCAGCCCCGCAACAATACCGGCATGGTGAGCCGGCCGCTGCTCATGTACTGCATCTTGGCGATCTGATTGATCAACTCGCCGAACGCGTCGTTGATGAAGTCGATGAACATGAAGTCGACGATCGGCCGAGTCCCCGTCATCGCGGCCCCGCACGCGAGCCCGACAAATCCGCGTTCGCAGATGGGCGTATCGCGCAGCCGTTCGGCGCCGTACTTGGCGAACAGCCCGGTCGTGGTTCCAAAGTTCCCGCCGCGCGCCCCGATGCCTTCGCCCATCACGAAGATCCGCGGGTTCACATCCATCTCGTGGTCCAGCGCCTCCAGCGTAGCCGCGGCAAACGAAATCTCGCGGCCGGCGCCCGCCTCGGCCCGAGGCTCCGGGTCCCGCACCTCAGTTCCCGAGGACGCGTAGACGTGCGTCACCGCCTCGCGCCCGTCGGGCCACACGGCCGTTTCCGCCTGCTTGCTGGCTTCCGCGACCGTCGCGGCGACTTCGGCGTCGATGGTATCCAGGCCGGCGGCTTTGGCCTCCCCGCCCTCCACGAGCTTGGCCCGATAGCCCTTGATGGGACAGCGTTCCCGCCATTGCGCTACGTCTTCGCGCGAACGGTAGGTGTAATCGCCCATTCCCTCCGCGTGCGGACGGGTGCGGTAGGTCTTGCATTCTAATAACGTCGGCCCCTCGCCCGACCGCGCCCGCGCGACGGCCTCTCCGGCCGCCCGCCAGATCGCCTCCACGTCGTTCCCGTCGAGCTGCACTCCGGCGATCCCGTAGCCCGCCGCCCGCGAAGCCACGTCCGGATTCCCCGCCGCGTACTGAAAGGGGACCTCGGTGGCGAACTGGTTGTTCTCACACACGAACAGCACCGGCAGCCTCCAGATGGCCGCCAGGTTGAGACCCTCGTGAAACGCGCCGTTGTTCACCGCGCCGTCGCCGAAAAACGCCACCGCCACCCGATCGGATTGCAGCAACCGGAAGCTATACCCCGCGCCCGCCGCCTGTAGGATGCACGGCCCGACGATGCCGCTCGTCCCCATCATGCCGATCTCGGGGGAAAACAGGTGCATCGACCCGCCACGCCCGCGCGAGCAGCCGTCGGCGCGGCCGAACAACTCTGCGATCAACTCGTACGGCGGCACGCCTTTGGCCAGCGCGTGACCGTGCCCGCGATGCGTGCTGAAGATCGCGTCGTCGGCGCGCAGGTGAGCGCACACTCCGGTGGCGATGGCCTCCTCGCCCACGTACGTGTGACAGGCTCCGTGCACCAGACCCCTCGCGTGAAAACGGGCCAGTTGCTCCTCGGTGGTCCGAATGAGCTGCATGGTGCGATACAGGTAGGTCCGCTCGTTCGTCATCGCCCCGCCTCAGTTCGGAGATGCCGGACCGAGCCGCCGCCGTTCAGTGCAAGATTGCCCCCGTCCATCGGAATCAGCGCCCCGGTGATCCACTCCGAGGCGTCCGACGCGAGCAGCACCGCCAGGCCTCTTATGTCATCGGGCCTCCCGAAGCGGCCGGCGGGAATGCCGCTCAGGAACTGGTCCCGGAGTTCTGGCGTCTCCGCGATGCGTTTCTCGAGGCTGGGGTTCAGGACCTGCGCGGGCAGGATCGCGTTGACCCGCACCCCTTGTCCCGACCACTCCGTGCTGAGTTCCCGCGTCATCTGCACCACCGCCCCCATCGCCATGCTGTACGCGATGTGGCCCCGGCCCAATGCCGTGATGCTGGCCAGCGACCCGATGTTGACGATGCTGCCGCGCTTGGCCGCCAGCATGCGGCGTCCCGCTTCCTGGCACGCGCAGAACCGGCCCAGCACCAGGTTGCGCCACACCTTCTCGACGTCCTCCAGGCTGATGTCCTCCGGTGCGCCGTGAACCGCTTCGCCGGCCACGTTGCCCAGAAAGTCGACCCGGCCGAATTCGGCGTCGATCCGCTGGAACAACGTCTGGATCTGGGCCGGATGGGAGACGTCGACCACCGCATACTCCGCGCGGCGCCCCGCCTCCGCAATGCTCGCCGCCGTCTGGCGCACACCGGCTTCATTCCGGTCCACCACCATCAATTGGGCGCCCGCTTCTGCCAGGGCCATCGACATCGCTCGCCCCATTCCTTGGGCGGCTCCGGTGACAACGGCCACTTTGCCGGTCAGGTCAAATAGGGTTGGAGTCATAGTCTGTCCGTCTCCCGACGAATCTCTGATGATATTCGAACCTGTGGCGACTCAGAAAGGCCTCGCGGCACCCGCACAAAGCTCACGATCGCTCCTCCCAACAAATAGCATCCCGCCAACAAAAGCAGTCCGGTGCTGTCGGTCATGCCTCGCGCTCTCAGCCAGCCGAACAAGTGGTTTCCGAGATAGCCCGCCAGGTTGGCAAAGCTGTTGATGAATCCGATGCTCGCCGCGGCCGCCGACGCGGTCAGGGTGAGCGTCGGCAGCGCCCAGAACGGAGGAGGCCACGAGTGAGTCACCAGACCCGTAAGAAACAGCCACACCATGACGGCGCTCAGCGGCTGCCCGGGCATCGTGCTGGCCGCCAGCAGCAACCCGGTGGCCACCTGGCCCGCTACGCAGTGCCACTTCCGGTCGCCGCTGCGGTCCGACGAATACCCCGAGTACAGAATTCCCACAAGGCCGCACAAATAGAACAGCCCGCTGTAGAGCAGCGCCGTTCGGTCTGACCCGCCCGAGAGGCTCTTCACCGTAGTCGGCAGCCAGAACGTGAGCGCGTACCCGCCGGTGTTGGTCGCGAAAATACCCAGAGCCAACAGCCAGACAGTCGGCAGGCGCAGCGCCTCGGTCACCTTCAGCTTGCCCATCGCCTCCTTGGCCTCGGCTTCCCCTGCCAGCACGCCTTCCAGATGATCGCGTTCCTCCGCCGTCAGCCACGTGGCGTGCCGTGGGCGGTCCGTCATCACAAACAGAACCACAATCCCCAACACGACCGCCGGCAACCCCTCGATCAGAAACAGCCATTGCCAGCCCATCAGGCCGAACCAGTTGACGTCCAGCAGCAGCGCCGACACGGGCGCGCCGATCGCCAGGCTGAACGGGATCGCCACCACCAGGCCCGACATCGCCCGGGCGCGCTCCCGCACCGGGAACCAATGCGTGAAGTACACGATGATGCCGGGAAAGAAGCCCGCCTCCGCGACTCCCAGAAAGAACCGCACGACGTAAAACTCGATCGGGGTCCGGACAAACGCCGTGCAGGCCGAGATCAAGCCCCACGTGATCAGAATCCTCGCGAACCATTTCCGGGCGCTCCAGCGTTCCACCAGCAGCGCGCCGGGAATCTCGAGCGTCAGATAGCCGAGAAAGAAGATGCCGATTCCGAGGCCGAAAACTTCGTCTGAAAATTGCAGGTCGTGGGCCATGCGCAGCTTGGCGAAGCCCACGTTGGCCCGGTCGAGGTAGGCCACCAGATAGAGGAGGATCACTAGCGGCAGGATGCGCCAGGCGACCTTGCGCCGCAGCGTAGCGGACCGTGCGGCATCCAATGTCATCGCGTGACCCTCGACGATATCACAGTGCGGTGTGTTGGGTTACGGCTGCGCGCTCCGTTGAAAGTGCCGTCGGGCGACGGTGTTTGTCGCCCGGCGGGCGCGTACAGACGGAGCCGGCGGAGCCACTGTCTCGCCCCACTTCATCTCCCTTGCGGCAGCGAGGCGTCACTCCAGCTTCGACACTTTCAAGTTGTCGAAGTAGACCTCGAAGGGAGCATCGGCGTAGATTCCCGGGCTGCCTTGCCGGTTGGGAATGGTATCGATCTTCTCGATCGTCCAGTCGGCCGGTTCGGCCTCGGCAACGGGCCAGGCCTTACCGCGAGCCCGCGTCGTCCCGTCGGGCAGGTTCCGCACCTCGAGTTTCAGCCGGTACCAGGTGTTGGGTTTCCACGCGAACGCCTTCTTGATCGTGCGTTCGGTTTCCGGCTGCCACGACTCCAGTTCCAGCCGCTGGTGGTTGCCGAAGAGAATCAGCGCGTAGCGCTGTGCGATCACTCCGGCATCTCCCATCTGTCTCCGTTTTTCCGTCGCCAGGACGCTGGCTTCCACGGCGTAGTTCGACAGGTTCGTCACGCCCATGTACGCGCGGGCGCGCTTCGTAAACGGGTTGTCGGAGAGTTTGACCAGCACCGGGTTGCCCTCGATGTCGCGTACGGTGAACTTGCCGGTGGCGTTCGCCCACTGCCGCGGCGGGCCCTTCAGATTCGTGAAGTCCTCCGACCAGGGAATCGGCTGCATCACGCGCCCGGTAGCCGCGGCCGACAGTCCGGCCGCCGTCGCTTTAATCTTCCCGGCCTGCCCTAAGGGCTCGCTCGATGCCTGGAATTTGCCATCGGTGATCGTGCCCTTCAGCCCTTCCAGCGACCACTGCGCCGGCTCCTCCCGAATGAACCGGCCCTCCGCGTCGAACAGCCGTGCCCGAAGCGCCACCGACTGCCCAGGCTGCAGGACCACATCCGCCGGCGCCACTTGCAAGTGCGCGGGCGTGGCGCCCGCGGGGGCCGCGAGCGATCCCGGGGCCTTGTACGGCAGCGCCGGCCCTTTCTTCTTGCCGATGGCATACGTGGCGTCCATCGTCACCAGAAACACCCGCCCCCTCGAAATTGCCGGCGAGGCGATAATCGCCTCCGGCGCCTGTTCGGTGCCGAGTTGGACTTCGCTCAACACTTCCGCCCGATCGGCGTGCGGCCGCAGGATCGCGAATTTGCCGTTCTCCGAGCCTATGTACAACTTGCCGTCGCCGTACACCGGCGAGGCCTTCTGTATCGTTCCCAGGTTGAACTTCCAGGCCGCTTTCCCGGTCTCCGCATCGAACGCCAGCAGGTTCGCCCCGTTGTCCGCCTGCAGGATCTGGCCTCCGGCGACGATGGGAGAGGAGAACCCGCACTGCACGCCCTTGTTCAGCCATTTGACCTTCTCCGGGCCGAACTTGCCTTTGGCCGTCGCGTCGATCGAACCCAGCAACCCCATGTCGCTGGAATCGAAGTTCTCTTCCGAGTGCGACACGATCACCTGGTTGCCGATCAGCACCACGCCCGTGTTGACCCCGCGTTTGGTCATCGGAAAACTCCACACCAGTTCCCCGGTCTGCGGTTTCAACGCGTGAACGGCGCCATCGCCCCCTCCGGCGATGAACAGCCGGGTTCCGTTGATGTTGGCGATGGTCGGCACCGAATAGGTCGTGTCGAACGGTCTTCCCGGCACGCTCGATACCCACACCGTGGCGCCGGTCTTTTTATCGAACGCCATGAAGCGATGCGACCCCCGGGCCGTTTCGCCCCACGCGGACGTGATGCCGCTAATGATCACCAGATCTCCGTCGATCAACGGGGATACCGTCCGGCCGCCGTGCGTCGTCACCATCCCGAAGTCTTCGCCGAGAAAGCGTTCCCACAGGAGTTTCCCGTCCATCGTCAGGCCGTACAGCGTTCCCCCGCCGGTGAGTGAATAGAGATTCCCCGTAGCCGGATCGCCTGCCGGCGACGCCCACGCGATCCGGTGTGCCGGCACATCGCTCAGGTACATGTTGACGCGATGCTCCCACACGATCTTGCCGGTATCGGTGTCCACGGCGACCACGCGCTCCTGCAGGGTCTGGCCCTTCCCGGAACTCGTTTGGAGGAACAGCCGGTTGCCCATCACCACCGGAGCGGATCGGCCTCCGAAGGGCAGCTTCCACAACAGATTTTCGCCTTGCGGCGACCATTTGGAGGGCAAGTCTTTTTCGAGCGAGGTACCGTCGCGCTGTGGGCCGCGCCACTCCGGCCAGTCACTGCCAGAGGGCTTCCACTGCGCGAATGCCGCCGTAACCGCTAGCGAGAACGCTGCCAGGAGACGAAAAGTGTTCATAAGGGCTGACGGGTGACTTCCACATTATAGGTCGCTTCACCGGATCGGCGAGAACGGCAGCGGGCGCAGCAGGCTGCCGCTGATGTTGGACACGATTTCGGCGTCGGTCAAACCCGGCGTCGCCCGCAGCTTGTGCCACTCCGGGTCGGCCAGAAACGCCTTCCACGCCTCCTCCCGCGCGGACAGCGAATCGAACGCCAGCATATACGTAAGGTTTGGCTGGTTCGCTCCCGCGATGGTTTCGCCGAAGAAGACCGGCAGCATTTTCGCTCGACGGAAGATCGCGATCTCGCCGTCGTCGAACATTCCGATCTTGCGCCTGGACGCCTTGGCGTTGTTGGCTTCGTACGTCCGCAGTTCGAACACTCGGGGCGCGCGTCCGGCCTCGGACTTGGGCGCCTCGATGGTGGGCATGGTGCGGAATCCCCGCATCAGCGACGATTCCATCCGGATATAACTTAGCTCGGTCATCGAATCGAACGAGTCCGAGCCCTTCTGGTATTGCGAGTCGGCGGTCAGTTTCGCAAGCGTGGTTTCCATGGCGGCCAGGCTCGGGTAGCTGGTGAGAGAAACCGCAAATGGCATTTGCGGGGCGACCATTCCGGCGAAGAACCCCACCGGACCTGCTCCGGCTCGCTGTATGGCCGGCAGATAGGTCTTACTGAGGAACTCGTTCGTCCGTTCGATCTGCGCTCCGTTGCGCAGCCGGTAATAACGTAGCTCAAAAATCGCGGGTTTGCGTTCGGCGGGCATGGCGGTTGGTCTCGAAAAGGAAGTGGCCGCGGAGGCGGCCAGAAAATGACGGCGGTTCATTCAGCCTTGAGCGTAGCAGGAACCCGCAAGGCCTGACCGAAGCCGCCCTAGCCCTTCGCGCCCGAACCGTACGGCCCCAATCCGTGCGGCCCGCGGCTTGGCTGGCTTGACGCCGCTCTCCCGGCGCATCAAAGTAAGGTCGTGACCCCGATTCGATCCCGACTTTTCCCCACACCTCTCCTGCGCCTGCTGTTCATCCTCCTAGTCTCCGCGGGCGCGGGCTATGCGGCAACGGTGGCCGAGTGGAATGCTTCCACGCACGCCAAGGCTGCCGGCATCCAATTGCCAGGACAGAACGCCAGTTGGCGGCTGGAGCAGTCCGCGGCCGGCGCCTTCGCCGCCCTCACACCCCTCAACGATTACTACCGCCGCGCGACCTTCGATGCCAAACTCGACAAGCCAACGCCGGCCGAGTCCTGGCTGGCGATCGCCTACCTGGACAAGGACTACGGGCTCATCACGCTGGGCACTCGCACGGGCCGTCGAGGCCGTTCGGGAATCAGCCCGCGGGATCAGTGGGGAATCGTCCGTCTGAACACCGGCAGGATTCGCCGCGCCGTGTTCCGCCTCCCGGAGGACACGTCCGAGTTGCACATCGCCGGCATCCAGCGCCTGTCGTCGCTGGCGATCACCGTCGAGAAACCTCCGTATGAGGCCGCTCCCCTCGTGGAACCCGCCTTCAAGCTCAACCGCCCCCTCGACCTGGTCATCAACTCCGGCGCGGACGCCAACACCCTCGACGGATTACAGGACTCGCTGGCGAACCTCCGGAATCTTCTTCCCCTCGGCCGGGCTCTGGGGTTCAACGGCGTGGAAAGCTACGTCAAGTGGGCGTTCGTCGAGCGCTCGCCCGGCGTCTTCGACTGGAGCTTCTACGACGCCGTGGTCGCCGAATGCCAGAGGCACGGCATGCGCTGGTTTCCGCTCCTGATCGTCGGCTCCGCCTACGCTCTGCCGGACTGGTTCTTCAACTCGCCCGAGCACTTCCGCTACAAATGCCTGGAGCATGGCCTGGAGACAGACATTCCCACCATCTTCCACGATGCGCAGGTGAAGTACGTTCGCCGGTTCATGCAGGAATTCGGAAAACACTACGGGTCGAGCCCAGCGCTGCTGGGGATTCGCCTGGGTCCCACCGCCAACTACGGGGAAGCCCAATACCCGGCCACCGGCGCCTGGGGCTACAAGGGCCGGCCCCTCCACACGCACCTGGGCTATTGGGTGGGCGACGACTACGCGGCCATCGCGTTCCGCCAGTGGCTCCGTCCGAAGTATCCGTCCATCGAAGATCTCAACAAAGCCTGGGGTGGAGCCACCTATTCTTCCTTTGACAACGTCAAGCCGTTCCTGCCGATCACGGCGCTGAATCAGCGCATGCGCAAGGACTTTTCCACCTGGTACGTGGACGCCATGACCGAGTGGTGCGAAAAGTGGGCAACCTGGGCACGCGAAGCCATGCCCAACGTCACCATCTACCAATCGTCCGGTGGCTGGGGCGCGGTCGAGATTGGAACCGACTACATCGCCCACACCAAAAGCATGGCGGCCCTCAAGGGCGGCGTCCGGCTGACGAATGAGAACGACAGTTACGTGAACAACTTCTGCGTCACGCGTCCGGTCGCCTCCGCTGCTCGCTTCTACGGAGCCATGTTCGGCACCGAACCCGCGGGATTCGGGAGCCGCCGCGGCGTCATGAACCGTCTGTTCAACATCGTCGCCAACAACGGGCAGCATCTCTTTTTCTATCAGGGCAACCTCTATGACAACGATCAGGCCATCGACGGCTGGGTTCACAACGCGCCCTTGCTCGATCAACGCTCCCAGCCGGCCATCGACGTCGGCGTGTTCTACCCCGACACGGCCAACAAACTGGACGACAGCATCATGCGCCATCTGGGCGGCTCCACTCTGTTTCAATCCGCCTACGCGATGCGCTCGGTCATGGACTACGACTTCGTCGGCGAGCAGATGATCCTGGACGGCGCCCTCGACCGGTACAAGGTGTTCGTGTTTCTCGCGGGCCGGGTCACCGAGAAGCCGGTGCTGGACCGCCTCGATCAGTGGATTCGTTCCGGCGGGATCGTGATCTACCCGGTGCGGGAAGGGTCTCGCCTGCCTCCGCTCTCCACCGTCGAAGGCGACTCCACCATCTATGAGCGGTGGCAGCGGGGCGATACGGGCAAAGGCCGCCTCCTGTTGTACAACTGGCATCCCGACCGGAAATACTACATGGCGTATCTTCGCAAAGTGCTTCGGGACCTGCCCGCAATCCGGCCCGAAATTCGCCGTGCCCTGTCGATGGAGAAACCCGACGAGACCTATTGGAGCGTCCTGACCAACGGTAAGCTGGTGCTCTTGAACTACGGCGACGACCCGGCGGCGGTCCGCCTCTCCGGCGGCAAGACTCTCCGGATCGAACCTTATACGATCGTCATGGAGTAGCCGGCTGCCCCTTCCAAACCGCGGCCGGAAGGCCGCGGACCCGCGTTTGGAGCCGCGTTTTGCCTCCCCTACGCAAAACCCGTGCAACGAACGGAAGGTCGGATCGCCGCGCCGGGCCGGCAGGGTCGCCAGTATCGGAGAATGCCCCTTCCCCTCCAACCCGATTCGCGCTATGGTCGAGGTGACAGGAGGGAGCCGCAGATGCCTTCACGTCAAGCGCTATTCCTGATCGCGGCGGCGTTGTTGATGGGCGCGTCGGTCGCGCTCTCGGTGGCGTCGGCCGAACCCGAACCCCGCCGGGGCCCCTTCCGCTTCGCGGCCTACGGCGAGTTGTTAGCCGGCCTGATGCTCGCCGGCCTCGGCCTGAGCCGCCTATAGCCTGGCGATCCCGTGTGCCCGGGGCACGTCTTCACTCCGTACCGAAGCCGGGGATGCCCTTGAGCCCACGGCGTAAAGCCGTGGGGTTGCCGATACCCTTCACTACTGCCGACGGCCCACACCATCAGAGGCCCGACCGCAAGAGGGCAAGCGCTCGCGCTCGATTTTCGCACACGTGAATTCAGCGACGGGTTGCGCCTGACTCGATCCACGACCGGCACGGAGGGGGTGCCTGTTTCTGGACGTCCTCCCACCCACATCCCTTGTTTCTTTATCTGGGGCGCTTGCGGGCGCGGCAAGGCGAACTCGCAGCGGTGACTTCTCGGGAAAATACAGAAACGCATGGCCGTCCTTCGGTGTTCTTGGTTCGCAAGGCCTGCGTAAGCGCTCCCCTACGGCACGACCCTCACCACGACGTATCCAACCTTGCTCAGCACTTGCGGGATGCGCTGCACCAGGAGCCGGTCTTTGTTCCTGGTTTCCTGGGAGAGTTCCTTCCAGGGACGCAGGTCCTTGTGTACCTTGCGCGTCTTATCGGTGTCTTTTGCCCATTCCCATCCCGTATCGAGTTTCAGCGCCATCCACCGTTGGTGTTCTAGTTCCGCGAGTTTGTCGGCTTCCCCAGGGGTCATTCGGGCTGCTGTCTCTCCTCCCCGGGCAGGGACCATCACGCACCCAATTGCGGCCAGTTTCCTCGACATATCTCGAACGTTGGCCCGATTCTGCTCCTTCTCGTGTTCGGGAAGTTGCGCGTAGGGTCTCAATGAGCTGTGCGTTCTGGCCTCTTCTCTCGTTTCCGCTCCCCACTGGTAACCCTGAGCCTTCAGTTCCTCGCAAAAGACCTCGTGAACCGATTCCGCAAGCCGTTCGACGACCTCGGAAGTCAGTTCCAGTTGTTGGACGAGCGCCTGGAATTCGACAGGGTTGACGTGAATGCTCATTTGCGGAACGTGGGGAAGACAGGACCGTTCAAAGCGCCGTTTGCCGGCAAGGCTGCTCATGGCGATGATCGATTCCATGGAGCGGACGCCGTGCCTGTACTCGCCGATTTGCAGCAATGCCCGAAGCACTCCGTCGTCGATCTGCAAGCCCTGACGGGCTTCGAACAGGTGGCCGGCGTCGCGGCGGAGGAGGGTGTGCAACAGAATGGCGCGGCGGATCGCCGAATACGGATCAGCGCCTGGCGCCTGAGGATTGGGGCCCATCACATTGATGTATCCCTTGAGCCGGCTGACGAAGTCCGGCCCCTTGGCCTGTTGGAACAAGCGCGTTCTGTCGGCGTCGTCTGAATGGCAGAACTCGGCCATGGTCTTGCTGATTCCGCCGGCGAACACAAAGATCGAGCGGCCAATCGGGTGCGAGAGTTCGCCTTCCTGGAAAAGACCATCCTGCATCGGGGCCAGGAAGTGTCGCAGCCATTCCGGGCGATTGTCCCTGTCGATCATGTCGAATTCGTCCCAGAACACAAGCGGAAGCTTACCCGAGAGGCCGATGTCGCGCACGCGGTGGAAGGCATGCACCAAATCCTCGGGGGAGCGGAACAGTGTGAGGTTGAAGGTAATGTCTTGAATCTCTCCGGGCAGGAGAGCCTTGGCGAGCTCCTTCACGCCAAATGACTTGCCGGAGCCAGGAGGGCCAAAGACAGCAATCGAGAGCGGGCGCGCCAGCTTTTGGCTCACGTACTCGGCGACCAAGGCCCGAATGCCGCGGTAGCTCTCGATCTCCTGGCGATCCACGGCGAGCAGTTTTCCAAACTGCCCCACCGGGATGTCGGCAAGAACGGCTTCCGGCCCTAGGCGTACGATCGTCTCGGCAATGGGACCGAGGCCGCCGGCATGACGGTCGTGCAGGATGGTCCACAACCTGGAATTGCCGGCGAAACCGGGTGCCGGGACAGATGAGCGAGCGAATCGATGAGCCGGCCGCTCGATTTCAGAGACGATCCGTGCGGTAGGAAAGCGAAGATCCGCGGCCGAGGCGTTGGTTCCGGGATGGCCGTAGCCCTCGAGATGCAGTGCGCGCATTGCGGACAGACCGGCCTGAACGGCAAGGGCCATGTCCGCGTTGGCCGGATCTCGCGCCAGTTCCCTGACGATGGCGGCCGTGAGGCAGGTAGAGTATCCGATCATGCCGCCCTGGTGCAGGGCGAGCCACATCCCCTCGACTTCCCTGGGGGCAAAGACCAGTTCGAACGCGGGCGCCGAACGATCCTCGCCCGGCTTCCTGGTACTCAGGAATGCGCCCGCGGCGGGGAACGAGGTCACTGTGAAGGCGCACGACGACAGGGCATTGAGCTGAGGATTGAAGGTCATCTCCCAAGCCAAGTCCTGGGCGGTGCGCTCCCAGGAGATCTCGCGGCTAATATGAACATTGGTCAGGCGCAGATCGTTGGCGGCCACGACGACAATCAAACGTTCGCGATACCGTTCGACCAGGTGGTCGAACAGCGGCCCGCGGGCGATGGGGGCGCTCATCTTGAGCACAATCCACCGCGGCGGCGCGCCTTCCCCGAGGGGCCACGAAGAAGGGTCGCTGCGAAATCCCAGGTCCGCATCGTCGAGGACCACGATGTCCGGGTTCCCAGCGGGGTCCAGCTTCGGAGCCACCCGTGTGCCCGGGCGCCTGCCGCCGACACCCAGGAATTCCTTCACCCGCCAGGCGGGCTTGACATCTTTCTTCTCTGCGGGGAACAACGACCACAACGCATACGATTCGGGAAGAGCGTGATCGGTCAAAGACGTGGCAAGGTCCGGCACGGTGGGTTGGGTGACCTGGAGTTCCAACTGGCTGCCGGCGCCGGCAGCTTCGATCAGCGCGGCCGACAGCGCTGCACCTCCTAGCTGTGAGTACGCGCAAGAGCAGGCCCGGCCCCCCGACAGATCTCCGGAGGATTGCGCGATGTGGCAGTCCACGGTCAGGTCGCCGGCGACGAGCACTCGGGTTGAGGCCATGTCTCGACTATAAGCGATTGCATCGGATCGAGACGCATGGATATGCTCTCGTTGGTATGGCCAGCGTTGACGACAGACCGCGGTTGGCGTTCCGGGTGGGAGTGACGGGGAAACGGAACCTGACCGAGCTCGACATGGATGCGATCCGGCCTCGCATTCGTGAGCTTCTCGCCGTCGTCAAAGGCGCCATGGAGGGCGAGGCAGCACGGTCGCACGGGGTCTATTCGGACGAGCCTCCGCTGTTGCGGGCGGTTTCTCCCCTGGCCGAGGGCGCGGACAGGGTTTTCGCCGAAGAAGCCCTCGTGCTTGGGTACACGCTGGAGGCCCCGCTGCCGTTCCATAGGGTCGAATACGCCGAGGATTTTTCTGATTCAGCCAGCCGCGCAGCATTCGACGGGTTGATCGCCCAAGCCGCCGGCGTATTTGAACTGGATGGCCGGCGGGAATCCGAATCGGAACCGTACGAGACCGTGGGACGGGTGGTGCTGGATCACTGTGATCTTCTGATGGTCGTCTGGGATGGCAAACCCGCCGGCGGGAAAGGGGGGACCGCCCAGATCCTGGAGATGGCGCGGCAAAGGCAGATTCCCGTCGTTTGTATCGGTATCGCAGGACTTGCGGACAGGTTTTACTGGGCGGGAATGGAAGACGATCGTATGACCCTCTCCGCCGAGGCACTTCATTTGGCCGTCGCACGCCTGGTTCGCCCCCCCTGGCTGTCCGGAATCAATCCCGATGACGCCGACATGAGCGGGTCGTATGTGGGATCCGCCAGCGGGAAACCAGCGGTTCTTGGCGTGATCTGGTCCTGGTTCGTGAAAGGGATGTTGGTGGGCGTAGAAGTGGAGCCCACCAGAAAAGAGCAGATTCCGGACAACGGCTTCACCCCCCCGTATAAACTTTTCGACTCCATCACCAACCGCTTCGCGGGACTCTATCGGGGAGCGTTCCTGGCGAATTACAGCCTGGGACTGGCGGCCGTCTGGTTCGCTCTCCTCGGATATGCCCATGAAGGCTACGGAAAACTGTGGCTGTGGAGCGAACTGGCGGCAATTGCGATCATCCTGCTGCTGATCTTTCTGCTGGGCCGAAGGCGGTGGCACTTTCGCAGCATCGATTGCCGCTATCTGACGGAGCATTACCGGATCCTGTGCTTCATTTATCCTCTCGGGCTGACGGCGCCACCCTTGAGGCTTCCGGCGCACCATCTTCACAGCGACGTACAACGGAGCTGGATGGAATGGCGGCTGCGCGCAAGCTTGCGCCAGGAGCCGATGCCTGCCGGGACGGTGAATGCGGCCGAGGTCCAGGGCCACTGTGCGCGGATTGTGGGTGAATGGATTGACGGCCAGATTACGTACCACCAGCGAAATGAGGTTGGCCTGGAGCGTATCGAGAAGCGGCTCGACGGGTTGGTGTGGTGTTGCGTCAGCGCCGCGGCCGTCGCCTGCGTGCTCCACTTCTTCGTGCATGACCCAGCGGTTGCGCCGTGGCTGACGCTATGTGCCGCCGGATTTCCGGCCGCGGCCGCGGCGTGCCACGCGATCGCCACGCAAGGCGAGTTCCGGCGGTTGTCGGAGCGGTCAGGGGCCATGCACAACAGCCTCCGTGGGATCAGGACTCGCATCCAGCAACTCAACAGCTCTGGACAATTGACACTTGCCACCCTAAGGCGTGAGTGCGAGACTCTGGCCGCGCTGATGATCGAAGAGGTGGTGGATTGGCAGATCCTGTACAGGAAGCCGGTACCGCCGGGATAGCGACCGGGAACCGGGCTGGAGGTGCCCGGCAGTCCGGCACGTGCGAAGGGCAACCGCTCAATGGCCTGGTGTGCCGGTCGAATTGCCCGGCAAGTCGAGCGCATGATACGTTGGGCTTCCGGCAACGAGGCGATTCTCGCGGAGCGGACCTCTTGCGTCCGGGAATGCGGTGACTACAAAAGGTGGATCTGGCGGGTGGCTGAAGCAAGTCGCCCGAAGACTGAACTGGCACAAGGCCGAGCGGAAGTCTTGCGCGAAGTGTGGTTCAAGCAGCGACGCCGAAGCGCGCCTCTGCTCCGCTTGTGGAGCACGGTTCCCCCACCAGGATGCGCGCTACGACGGGTTCATCAGCTACCGGCGCGACGGCGGCAGTCACGTCGCCAGTCTGCTGCAGTTGCTGCTCGAACGCGACCATGAGAAGCGGTTTTATCTCGACGTGGAGGAGTTGCAGGTTGGCCGCTTCGATGAGCAGTTGCTCGAGCGGATCCAATCGACTTCCAACTTTGTCCTTGTTCTCACGGCACGATGTCTGGATCGCTGTACCGAAAAGCACGATTGGCTGAAACGCGAGATCCTTCATGCGATCACGACAGGGCGCAACATCATTCCCGTTCTCGTAGAGGACTTCCGTTTCCCGGGCGATGAAGTATTCAAGGACTTGCCGGATTCGATGCGGCTCCTCCCGAATCTCCAGGGAGTCCCTTACACGCACATTTACCGAGATGCCGCGGTCCGCAAGATCACGCAGTACCTGAGGGACGTCGCTCCGTTCGATGCTCTCGGGTCTGACCCAACCGCTACCGGGCGCACGACCGGGGGAGGCTCCCAATCCGGACCTCCGCTCGATAACACTCCTGTGACCGCCGCGACCGCCGGAGCGATGCCCGCCTCGGTTGGAGGGAGCGACCCATCGCCGCGCAAGACGCCGAATCCGACTATCCAAGGCCGGAACCCGGACACCGTGCCACCCGAGTTCCCTGTTGAGCAAAGAACAATAGCGTCTCCCGCTACTCGATCGTCTTCGATTGACGTGGAGGGGGTTCCCCCGCCCGCGGTACCGACGATGTTGACACCGGAAGCGGCGCGAGCCAGGGTCCGGGCGGATTCGTGGCTGCTGCAAGTTCAGTCTGATCTTGCGTCCATCGATCACTCGGAGCACGAACCGAGTCTTGGAGCCGCGCGCATCTCGGGCCTCCGTACCGTGTCTGATCACGATGCTTCAGGCGCCGAGCCGCGATTCGGGTACGCCACGATTGCCCGCTCGTCCGTGAAAGACATCGGCGGGGCCCCAGAGCCCCGGTTCGGATTCGCTTCAGTCCAGCGTCGAGATGCTTTACGCGTGGCCGAGACGCCCAATGATCCGAGGTTCGGTTCGCTCTGCGTTCACCTGCTCAGCGACCAGAAGTGAAACCATGTTCAAGATCCAAACGATTCCATTCGAATGCCCGAAACGCAGCAAGGTCGGCTATGAGCTATCGATCGAGCTCATCGATTTTTCCGCGGACGCTCACGAGGTGTTCATCGTGGGACCTGATGGGCAGGGGGTCCCCCACCGGATCAGTGATGGTTGCGTGCGGATCGAGCACCGCGATGGGCCAGGTGTCGCGCGTTTTCAGGCGGTGGTCCGTAATAAGCCCGAGGTACTTGAAGAGGGGGGCGGTTCTCGCGTTCCGGTTCTGAAGCCCAGTGAAGCCAGAGACGTGCTCACGATTGAGGTTTTGGTGCTCCCTGAGACGGAACCATCTATCCGGGATGCCGTGGAGGCGATCGTTTCGTCAATGAGTATTGGTATCAAAGGTGGATCGATGACCGTCACGGCTCCCGATCTCGGAGTGGAGGGATTCCGGCTTCAAAAATCCTTTGGGGAGGCGGCCCCGGCCGAAGTGCTTCGCAGGCTTGCGCTCGACCGGGGCGACGCAACCAGTGTCCTCCGTTGCCTGTATCTGCTGTTCGACCTGGCGGGCCGGTTCCCCCTTGTTCCGTGGCTGGCGCCGTCGATCTTCGCCGTCCTGGGTGATCTGGTCGGAAGCCTGTCCAGTTCCTTCATGTTGAAGCAAGTTCTGGATGCGTTCGAGCGCATCGCTTTGGCGCCGAAGGATCAGTGGCTTTATCTCATTCGAACACTTCAGGAGCAGCAACTCGAACGCAGTCGGACCATTGGACTGCTCCGGCGAGTGACGCCGAGGGAATACCGACTCCAGACCGCCGCCATCGTTCTGGAAGTCTGCGGTGTAGTCGCGGACGGCAGAGGCGAAGCGTGTAATCTCTTCAACGACTTCTCGTATCGCCAAGCTGCCGAAGAGGTTCTGGAGTGGATGGAGGTGGACCGTTATGTGATTTCGGAGGGGTGCCAGTTTCTGCGAGCCATCGATTACCGAAGTGCACTACCCAGACTACGGACCCTGTTGGACCAACCTGGGGACCGGCCAGGAGACGAGGAGATCGTCAAATGCCTAGCGTCCTGGCAGGACCACCCCTCGATCGCGATGATGGTGAAGAAGATCGCCGAAACCTCCGATTACACGGCCGGCAGCATGGTGAAACATCTCCTGCGAATTGGCGCCGAAGTCATCCCCGCGATCCAAGAGGTTCAACGAAAGTCCGGACCTGCCAAGGCCAAGTCCATAGCAGACTCCCTCGCTTCGCATGCTCCATCGGCGAAAGCCTGAAGCACCTGTGCCTGTTGTCATCGCACCCGTCCAAAGGTGAACCCAGACGGAGAAGAATTTAGCCTCGAACCGCGGGACCAGGCTGCCAGGCGGAAGGCCTGGAGCCACAAACGCCACCTGTTAAATCCGCAGCTACGGCTAGATTGGCTCGAGCTTCGCTCACGTCGCCCGGTCAGCTTCTGCTGGATCACAAACGTCGCGTCTGGGTTCACTTCAAGTGTTTGGTGCGCGAAGCTCGAGTAGCAGTGGAATCACAAGCATGTCGCTCCCTTTCCTCGGTCACTCCGCCCTTCCCCTTGGCCCCTCAACCTAGTCCGCCGCAACGTGCGACACTGATTCCCAGCAAACTCACCGTGCCCGCTCCCAACAACCATCAGCGTGCGTTCCGGTGAGTGGCCCTCTGCGTCGACACCCGTGAATGGGTGGAATTTACGCCCAATTTCAGTCCAGCGAACACGATAAACCGGATTGGTTCTCGGGCTGAACGACGATCAACCCTCGACCGGAAACCTGGTCGTCGCACTGAGTCTCGCATGGAGACCTCCTGTTTTTCCCTCCCGCTCAGCCGGGCATCGAATCGTTCGGGCCGCCGGTGGCCGGCCATTTCCCACGTCACCGAACGGTCAGCCAGACCGGCGATGACCAGGCCATCGCGATCCGCTCCCGAACCAGCGCGCGCTGCCGCAACCGGGCATAGTAGATCACGCTCCCTTTTGGCGCGCGGTCCGTGAACCGGATCCGGACCTGCTCGCGTGCCGGCCTCTCCCGGTGAACGACCTCCCAACCCGGCCGCCCCCGTACGTGGCGGAGAACCTCGGCTTCGTCCACGATGTCGGTACCCATCGCCGTGAACTCGATCGGAACCTCGCCGCCGGATTCTTTCTGACTCCCCATCGCAGCGCCGCCTGCCCGGAAATCCAGCACGATGCGAGCGCCGGTGGTCCCATACGTCCGGCGCGCGTGGAGCGCATCGAAGATCGCCTCTCTCGTGAGCGATCGCGCCCGGACGGCCGCCAGCCCATAGTGGGGCTGCCCTGGGTGGGCCCGATGATCGTCGCTCGCCGCGATCGTGCTCAACATCAGCCCGCGCTCCCAAGCGCCCTGCGCCGACATTCCCGTCTTCGAGGTCTCGCTGGCGTTGGTGAACAGGCTTTGCTCGAACGCCAGGGGATGGCTTGGGTCGTTGGCCTCGCTCAATCCGTGCGCCGAGTAGATCTCGAAGTTCCGGCGCAAGGCGGCATCGTCAGCGCGGGACCAGTCGATGACGGCGGGCATCTTCATCGTGTGGTGAGGAATGGTCAGGGCCTCGCCTGCCCGGAGGGCCTTCCACAAGTCCGGAAGCGTCGCGCTTCCGGCGATCAGCCGTCCCGGTTGCCCGCGGAAATAGACGTTGTGATGCCCGTACGGCGAACCGAAGGAAGCTTCGTACGCGTGCAGGGTGACAAATTCCTCGGGAGCGTAGTGCCGCTCGGCGGTTGCCGTGTACTGCGGCCACTCGCGCGCGGTCAAGCCGCGCATCAGTTCCGTTGGGGCAACGCTGTGGTCGGTCATCGCGTAAAAGTCGAGACCGGAGATGCGGCGGGCGTACCCGTGGGCGCTGTCGGCTTCACCCACCGCATCCTGGACGCTGTAGCGGGTGTGGGAGTGGAGGTCGCCCCAGTACAGGCGCTCGGCGGGCGCGGTGGCCGTGACCACGATGGGATTGCTGACCCCCCGCAGGGCGCGCGAGGCTTCGGCCGCTTCGATGCGGACGATTCCGGGCTGTGTGGGCGTGAACGATGCCTCGGCCCATCCCCTGCCCGCCTCGAACCGCGCGGACCCGGCGATGCCGGCCTGTCCCTGCGCCACCCGAAGACCGATCTCCCCCGCGAGGCGGGTGGCCGGATTGCCGAACTCGTCGACCGCGGCAATGTGGAGTGGGACCGCTTCTCCCACCACGCCTTCCGACCGCGCCGTCACCAGCATCTCGACGGCCGGGGCCGCTTCCGTCCGCAGCACCGGCGTCCGGCTGTGCAGGCGGAACGTGTTCCTGCCTTCGGTGTCCAGGGCGAAAATCAAAGCGCGTGGGGGACCCGCCGTGATTCCCAGGCGAAAGCCCGGACTGCCTCCCGATCGGTCGCCATAGATCAACGTCAGCGTGTCCCCTTCGCGAAGGTCGCCGTCCTCGACGACTACACGGGTCACGAACGTGAAGTACCCGGTCCAGCGGTTCAGGTTGCTGCGCCGGTCTCCCTTCACGAGCGAGGTGGCCGGCTCCTGTTCCACGACCGTCCGGGGACGAACCTCCGGCCGTGAGCACCGGGCCGAGACATACAGCCCGTCGCGCGGGTCGCTGGCCTGCATGCGAAATCCCGAGTTCCGGATGCCGGCATGCCAGTAGTCGGGCAACTGCACCCGCACCCCGCCGCCCCGGCGGATGCCTCCGGCGCCAATGCGATAGTTCAGGGTCCAGGTTCCCCATTCGCCGGCCACCCCGGAATCAGGCGTCATCGTGACCTCTCCAAGACTCGTGGGCTCCGCGAGAACCACCGTTCCGGAAAGGTCGTCTCCCCGTTGCTGTGCCACCAATACGGCCAGAAGGAGGCAGAAGGCGGCAATGAGGGGAAAGCGGCGTTTGGACACTCGGTGCATAGGGCTAAACCCGTGACTGTATCAAACCTGGTGTGGCCCCTCTGGCGCTATCCGTTGATGCGTGACGGTTAGAACGACCCGCCAAGCCTGTTGACGTCAGCCGCCGTGACCCGCCCCCGACTCTTGGTGCAGCGGAAGAGCCAGACTCGGGCGCAGCGGTGAAACCTTTTCGCAGGACCGGCCATCTATCGCCATAGCGCAGGCATATAATTACAGATAGCCTCAGTTAGGCGTGGAGGTCGAAAGTTGTCCATGAGTTTCCTTGACACGATGCGAAGACAGAAGCTTCTTTCCTTTACCTTGATCCTGTTCACCCTGGCAGGGGGGATCCTGATCGGGACCCTGCTGGACACGGGAGTGAAGGCGGCGAAGGAGCAGACAGCGCCCGGAGCGAAGCCCCTGGTCATCCCGACCGCGGTCGAGATGCAGAACTCGTTTGCCCAGTTGGCGAAACAACTGGAACCGGCAGTCGTCCACATCGCGGTCAGTTCCGATCCGAAGCCGGCGGCTTCGGCGCGGCCGAGACAGCAGCCGCGCGGGCGCCAGATGCCCCAGGACGAGGAGGACATGAACGAGTTTTTCTACCGGTTCTTCGGATTTGGCAACCCCTATAGTGAAGGCCAGCGGCCCCAGCGCCGCGGCTTAGGCTCCGGCGTGATCGTCGATCCGAGCGGCTACATCCTCACCAACAACCATGTAGTCGAGAAGGCCGATCGAATCCAGGTCAGCCTCTATGAGGGGAAAGAGAAGTTCGACGCCAAGCTGATCGGGACCGATGCCGATACGGATCTCGCGGTGATCAAGATCGACGCCAAGAGGGCGCTGGCCGCGGCCAAAATCGGAAACTCCGACGGCATGCAGGTTGGGGATTGGGCGGTCGCGATCGGTTCGCCCTTCGGACTGCAGGCTACGGTGACGGCGGGCATCATCAGCGCCAAGGAACGCACGATCGAGGGCGGCTCCAACGGCGGCCTGTTCCAGCGCTTCCTCCAGACCGATGCCGCGATCAACCCCGGCAACTCGGGCGGCCCGTTGATCAACATCCGCGGCGAAGTGATCGGCATCAACACAGCCATCGCCAGCGGCACCGGCGGATACCAGGGAATCGGGTTTGCGCTGCCGGTGAACACGGCGGTGAAGGTCTATAACCAGATCATCAAATCCGGCAAGGTCACGCGCGGCGCGATTGGCGTCATGTTTCAGGAGACAACGCCGGAGTTGCTCAAAGTCTATGGTGTCGATCAGGGCGTTGTTGTCCGCAGCGCGAATCCGGGAGGTCCAGCGGATAAGGCAGGTCTAAAGTCGGGTGACTTCATCACCTCGGTGGACGGCAAGCAGGTAAAGAGCGGCCAAGACTTGGTCAATATCATTTCCGACAAGACAGTCGGGTCCACGGCCACCGTTTCCGTCATCAGGGACGGGAAGAAGCAGGATTTCCAGGTCACGGTGGGCGATCGCGCGGCGATCGTCAACGGAGAGCGCAGTCTGCAAGCGCCGGAAAGCGAGTCAGAAGAAGAGAAGACGCCTGCCAAGTTCGGCGTGACGATCAAGGCTCTGCCGGCGGAACAAAAGACGGAGTTGGGCTTGAACGTCAAGGGCGGCGTTCTGGTCCAGGAAGTGACGCCGGGGTCCTTCGCCGATGACATCGGGATCGCGCCGAACGATGTGATCCTGTCCATCAACCGCAAGGAAGTGGCCTCCACCGACGATGTGCGGAGAATCCAAGCGACTCTCAAGCCAGGCGATCCGGTCGCCTTCCAGGTGCTCCGGTCGGCGGGTCCCCTTGGGCGAGGCAGGGGCGAATGGACCAACCTGTTCCTTGCCGGAACGCTGAAGGAAACACAGTAACGCGATGACGCTCAGAACGATTCTGGGCAGAGTTGCGGTGGTGGTTTGCGGAGCGGCGGTCCTTGTGGCCGCCGTTCCCGCGTCGTCGCGCAAGTCAACTCCCGCGCGCACATCGAAGACGGCGCCGAAGACAATCAGCCAGTCGAAGACCCCGCCGCGGAAGACGGCGACGAAGAAATCGGCCGTTTCGAGAAGCCGCCCGATGGCGGCAAGCCGGGGTAAGAAAACCGGACCCGTAAGGCGCTCGAAGGCCCCCGTCTACCGGCGGTCGCTCCAATCGGCGCCAACCCCCGATCGGTATCGTCAGATTCAGGAAGCGCTGCAGGCGAAGGGACACTTTGCGGGGACCCCGAACGGCTCTTGGGGCGCCGACTCGGTAGACGCGCTGAAGCGCTTTCAGCAGGAGCAGAGTCTGGAACCGACCGGGAAGATCAACTCGCTCTCGCTCATCGCGCTGGGTCTGGGGCCTAAGCACGAGAAGGTGGCCGTCCTGCCGCCCGCGCCGTCCGAATCATCGCCGTCAGGCGCCCGATAGACGGCTTGTTGCGCTCGGCTTCGAACCGCGGGCGTAGGCCGCGGGTTCTGCGTTGTACAACCCGCGGGCTCACGCCCGCGGTTCGGAGCGATATGAAGGCGCCCCGCTCAACGCGCGCTACCTTCGCCGCTTATCGCCCTTTCCACAGGTGCTCGATCTGTTCGAGGCTGCGCCCCTTGGTCTCCGGCGTCTTCTTCCAAACCAGCCAATAGGTCACCAGGCACATCGCGGCATAGAGCCAGAATGCACCGGTGGGCGTGATCGCGGCCGAGAGCGACAGAAACGTCATGGTCAGGGCAAAACAGGCAGCCCACAGCGAGACGGTCGCAATCGACATCGCGCGGCCCCGCACGCGATTGGGGAAGATCTCCGACAGCACCACCCACACGCAGGGACCCATGCCCACCGCGAACGCCGCGACACACAACAGCATGGCCGCCAGCACCAGCATCGCCGGTGGAGGCGACATCAGGAATGCCGCGCCCAACGCGAGTTGGCACGCCGCCATCGCCGCGGACGAAATCATCAGCAGCGGCCGACGGCCAAACTGATCGACGAATCGAAGCGCCACCAGCGTCGCCACCAGGTTCACCACGCCGATCAGGACATTGGCGCCCAACGCCGAAGAGTCCGATTGTCCCCCGACATACTGTTTGAAGATCACAGACCCGTAGAACAGCACGGTATTGATGCCCGTCACCTGCTGGAGGATGGCCAGCCCCACGGCGATCGCGAGGGCTCGCCGGTTCCCGGGCTGGAGCAGTTCGGCAAGTGTCCCCGATTCCTCGGCGACGGCCTTCCGGATCTCGTCGAGTTCAATGGCGGCGCGGGCATCGCCGCCGACGCGGCGCAGCACTTCCAGCGCCTGGTCATCCCGCTTCTGCTCCGTCAGCCAACGCGGGCTCTCCGGCACAAAGAACAACGCGACGAAGAACAGGATCGAAGGGACGGCCGCCGCGGCGAACATCCATCGCCAGCTTTCCGGGCCCAGATACGACAGCGACCAGTTCACCAGGTACGCGAGCAGGATTCCCGTCACGATCGCCATCTGGTTCAGCGAGACCAGGCGGCCGCGCATTTCCGCCGGAGCCACTTCGGCAATGTAGACGGGAGCGAGCAGGGAGGCTGCGCCGATCGCGATCCCTCCGAGGAATCGGGCCGCGCCGAACTGCGCCAGCGTCTGCGGCAGCGCGGCGCCTACCGCCGACACCGCGAAGAGAATCGCGCACCACACCAGCGTGCGGCGGCGGCCGAAGCGGTCGCTGAGCCAACCCGCGATCGCCGCGCCCGCCACGCATCCCACCAGCAGGCTGCTGGCGGCCGCCTCGGTCTGCATCTCCGACAACTGGAAGTGCTGGCGCAGATAGAGGATGGCCCCGTTGATCACCGCGATATCGAAGCCGAACAGGAGTCCCGAAATCGCCGCGACGGACGAAATCAGGTAGGCATAGCCGCGATTGGGGCGGCTCGGAGGGGGCGGCATGGTAGCCTTTCATCCTCGGAGAGGAGTACACCGGAGTCAATGGCTCGATCGGGCTCCAACAAAGCAATCGTGCTCGCAGAGTACTTCTCGGGTAGGACCCATACTCCGTTTGGGGGGTAGTCACGTGGACTCGTCAGACCCTACAATCGGGGTGATTGCGAGCTTCCACAGAGCCCGGGGTGTGGATCAGCCCAAGATGCCCGCTCGCCCTCCGCTATGAGGACGGGCTGTTTCGGCAAATTAACCAGGAAGTCACGGAGAGCTTTCTGGCCTTCCGCAAGGGTGGGCTGGAAACGGGCGGACTTCTGTTCGGACGGGTGGTCGGGGACGAGATCTCCCTGATCGCGCATCGGCCGATCGCGTGCGAGCACGCGCTGGGACCCGGCTTCGCACTCTCCGAAGGCGACCGGGAGCGTCTGGCGCAGTTGCTGCGCGAATGGCCGCGCGACCCCGCTCTGAACGGACTGGAATTGGTGGGCTGGTATCGGTCCCGCACTCGCGGCCCGCTCACACCGGCGCCGGACGACCTGTCCTTTCATCAGGAGTTCTTTCCACAACCGTGGCAATCGCTGCTGGTCTTGAAGCCAGACCTTGGTTTTCCGACGCGCGCAAAGGTCTTTTTTCCATCCGAAGAAGGAGTCCTCGATCCGGACGGCGGCTTTGACGACATCGAACTCGCTGCCGTGAAACCTCGTCCACGCGCGCAGGATGAAATTCCAATGATGATGCCGGAAGCCGCAGCCTCCGTGCCCGCCGCGATGCCGGTCGAGGATGACGGGGAGAATGGAGTGCCGGAGCACCGGAAGCACACGTCCCGTGTGTGGATGCTCTTCTCGTCCGTTGCCGCGGGACTGCTGGCGCTTTCGTTCTGGTGGCCGCCCACCCGCAAGCTGGGCCTCGAAATCACGGACCGGAAGGGACAGCTTCACATCCGGTGGGACCAAAGGTCCCACTGTGTTGTCGGAGCGCGCGGCGGGCGTCTCGAGATCAAAGACGGCGCTTCGCGCGTCACCTCCGAATTCGACTCCGCCGGCCTCCGCGACAGCAGCGTCTACTATGTGCGGCGATCCGGAGAGGTCGAAGTCCTGCTCGTGGTCGAGACCAGCCAGGGCGCGGTCGGAGAGCGTATGAGGCTCGCCGGACCGGGGCCTGCCCGCCAAGTCCTCTTTGACTCTCGTTAAATGCAGTTGCTAGACTATTGACTTCTCAAGCCGCTAGGCATGTCCGAACAGATTCTCCTGAAAGGTAAGTTGCTGGGCATCGAGGAGTTCTTAACTTCTCCGCACAGCCGTCAGGGCGCATGGAGCGACGAAGGCGTCGTCATCGGGCGCGCGCAGTGGATCACCCTCCTCAGCGAGGTGTTGCCCCGGGCGTTGCTCGCCGAGTTGGGCCTGGCGCGCATTCTGCTGGGGTCGAGCGGGGGCGGGCAGTTCCTGGTGGTGCTGCCGGACGCGTCCGTCGATGCCGCAAATCAATTTCTACGCGCCGCGGCCGCCGGCATCGCGCACCTCAGCGGAGGGCATATCGAGTTGGTGTGGGCGTCCACGGAGAATCTCGGCGACTGGACCGTGGTCCGAAAGCGGCTCAACGATCAACTGCACCGCTGGACGGGAACCCCGGTGACGAATGCGCAGCCGGAGTTTTTTCAGCCGTTTGTCGAGCCCGAGCGGGAGGACACTTCCTCCTATTTTGCCGAGACCCTGGGGACCCGCATCCGCGAGGCCGCGTCGGTCGGCTGGTCGCCCGACGCCCCCGGCCGCATTTGCGCCAACGAAGGCAAGCACACCTGGCGGCTCACGCCGAACATCTCGAGCGATGGCATTACCGTGTCGCGGCACGCCGCGCCGGGCGACGACGCGGGGTCGGCCGCCGATGCCCGAACCCTGGCCACTCGCGCGACCGGGCGGCCGCTGTGGGGTGTGTTGCGCGGCGACGTCGATGATTTCGAGTTCCGCCTCCGCCGGGTCCAAAGCATTGAGGAGTACGTGCCGCTGTCGGTGCTCTACAAGCAGTTTTTCGCCGGGGAGCTGGAAGTGCTCTGCTCCCTACCGGAGTTCTGGCGGAGCGTCACCATCCTCTATTCGGGCGGCGACGACTTCGCGGTGTACGGAGCATGGGACTCGCTGGTGGCTCTGGCGCGCGAGATGCAGCGGCTGTTCCACCGCTTTACGGAAGAGAACCTGAAAGAGTTCCCCGGAGCCGAAGGCAAGACCATCTCGATGGCGATCGCCGTGGCCGAACCCGAAGAAACTTCGCTGGCCGCGGTCTATCAGGAGGCCGGGCGGCTGCTGTCCCGAGCCAAGGCCGCCGACAAAGACTGCATCTATCTGCTGGGCCGCGTCCTCGAGTGGAAGCAACTCGCCGACGCGGCCGAACTCAAAGACGCGATTACGCGCATGATTTCCGACCGCCGCGCCTCCCGGCATGTTGTGCCGGAGTTGCTCAGCCTGTACGGAAAGATCGCTGCGGCGGGATCGGGACCGGCCGACACCGCCGTGGAACGCGTCTGGCGCTTTCAGCGCCGCCTCCATGTGATTCTGGGAGGAGGCAGGGAAAAGGAATTTCAGAAGCTGCGTACGCATCTCTCCGGCGAACTCGCCGGACGGAAGTCCACTCATGTGAAACTCCGTCCGTCGGGTCTGGTCGCGCTCGAGTGGGCGCGGCTGACCGTGGGCGAATAGGCGACGACCGAGTGAATCTCTATGGCTGACCAGCAAAGACCACCAAGGCCTCCCCGTGAGGGGCGGGAGCCGCGCGAGCAGTTCGGGCCGGGCGGAGGCAACCGGGACCGGGATCGCGACCGGGATCGGGATCGCGACCGGCGGGACCGGCGTCCGGAAGGTCCTCCGGAAATCGACCTCGAGAAGCTGATCGCCGATAGCCTGTATCTGGACAATCAGGCCCACGGCGTCGTCAGCCGCATGCGCGATATGGATTCGGGCACCAAGAGCCAGTTGCGGCGGCTCTACAATGCCGTCCGGCGCGCCTGCCGCGCTCCGGAATCCGAACGCCAGCATCAGTTCGTGATGCTGCGCGCGCGGCTGGCGTATACCATCGCACGTCACTCCCTGCGCAGTCTGGATCAATTGGAAAAGCTGCTGCTTCAGGTGACGCGCAAGAACGATCCGCGCGGTTACGAACGCTTCAAGGATTTGTTTGAAGCCATCGTCGCCTATAACGAATAGGCGCCGTGCCAGGCGAGGCTCTCGAGAGCCCGCCACTGTGAGTAACGAGGAATTTCCATGAGCGCGCATACGACGCAAACCCAGCTCAAACTGGTTGGCAAACTGATTATCGAAGGGGAACTGCACTGCGAGACCGGCCTGCATGTCGGCGCGGGCAAGGGCTCTCTGGAGATCGGGGGGTCGGACAATCCCGTCATCAAGGACGCCTTTGGGCGGCCCTACGTCCCCGGCAGTTCGCTGCGAGGGAAACTCCGGAGCCTGATCGAGCACGCTCACGGCCTCACCTCCCCCGCCGATCTGGTGTACCTTTCCAAGCGCAAGGGCCAGGAGGTGCGCATCCACCAGAGCGACAAGCCCGACGACGAAGTGTGCATCCTGTTCGGCCGCAATCCGGGCCGTATGGAGCGAGTCTCCGGCGATCCGGTAGAATCCAGCGCGGCCACGCCGGCGCGGCTGGCGGTGTATGACGCGCCGCTCGACCCCGACAGCATCACGCCCCAGATGCGCGAGAACCTGGACGACGAGTTGACCGAGGTGAAGAGCGAAAACGCGATCGACCGGATCACGTCGCAGGCCAATCCGCGCACTTTGGAGCGCGTGCCGGCCGGGGCGCGGTTCATCGTGCGCATGGTGTTGGACGTCCTGTGCGAGGAGGACGCGCCGCTGGTGGCGCGGGTGCTGGAAGGCATGCGCCTGCTCGAGGACGACGCGCTGGGCGGAGGCGGGTCTCGCGGCAGCGGCCGCGTCCGTTTCGCCAACCTGCGCGTGGTCTGGCGCGGCCGAGGCTACTACGCGGGAGAAGGCCAGGACAAAGAACTGATTGCAGGCGCCGACGTGGCAGCGGTCCAGGCGCTGTTCCGCGACGCCGGCCCCTCGTACATCCAGGAATGACCCCAGCCGCTGTCGTCAAATTCCGCCCGACCACGCCGTGGCGCCTCGGCGACGATTCCGGCCTGCGCGACCGCGTGCAGTTGTTCTATCGCAGCGATGCGCTGTACTCCGCGGTCACGCATGCCATGAGCGCGTTCGGGAGGCTCGACGACTGGCTGGCCGCCACCGCCCGGGCTTCCGTTCCCGAGGTAGCGTTCAGTTCCGTGTTTCCCATGCAGGGCGACCTGGTGTTCGTGCCCCCGCCCCGCACCATCTGGCCTCCGGCTCTTTCTCCCAAGGTGCGATGGAAAGGGGCTAGTTTCGTTCCTCTCGACGTCATCGACGCGTTGTTGTCCGGGGACTCCCTCGACGAGACCGTGTGGGCGGTCGACGGCGCCAGCGAGTGCCTGATTCCGGTGGGCCGCTACGGCCCGTTTCGCATCGCCAATCGCACCGCGGCGGCGGTGGACCGGTTGACCGGGGCGCTGGACGCCCACCGCGCCGCCTGCCTGGAGTTCGCGGCCGGCGCCGGTATGTGGTGCGTGGTCTCCTTTGCGTCCGAAGAGTCGAGCGCGCGTTGGCTGGGCCCCGTGCAAACAGCTTTCCGCTACCTGGCCGACACCGGATTGGGCGGAGAGCGTTCCCGCGGTTGGGGACGCTTCGACAACCTGGAGTTCCTGGAGGGCGACTTGTCCGCTCTCCTTCTGCCTCGCTCCACCCAGGCCTCCGAACCGGCGGCGCCTTCCGTGGAACGCCTGTTTTGGCTGTTATCGTTGTTTGTTCCCTCGGCCGGCGACGTAGTGCGTTGGGACGGCGGCAGCTATCAGGTGGTGGCGCGGGCGGGGCGTGTCGATTCCGCGGTGTCGTCGGGTGGCCTCAAGAAATTGCAGAACATGGTGACCGAGGGCTCGGTGCTGGCGGCGGGCGCGCCGTTGATCGGCAGCGCGCCCAACGTCGCTCCGGATGACTTCCCTCATCCCGTCTATCGCTGCGGCTTTGCGGTGGCCGTGCCGCTTCCGGCCCCGCCTGCTGCCGCTCCCCAGGTGGTGTCATGAGATACCGGGTCACCGCGCTCACTCCTCTGCTGGTGGGTGACGGCCACCGCCTGTCGCCTATCGACTACATGGTGTGGAAGGATCACGTCAACGTCCTGGACCAGACCCGCATCTTCAAGCTGCTGGCCAAGGGACCGCGGCTCGAAGGGTATTTGACCCAGCTCAAGAGGGCCGACAAACTCGACTTTGCGTCGTGGGGTGGCTTCGCGCAGAACTTCGCCGACCGGAGAATCCCATTCGAGCATCCTTCGTGTTCGAAGTATTGGGACCGGGCAACGGGCGAATCGGTCCACATTCCGACCTTTTCGAGCGGCCTTCACGGCCCGTATCTGCCAGGCAGCGCGCTGAAAGGCGCGCTCCGCACGGGAGTGCTGTACGCCTCGGTCCGGGACGGTTCGCTGAAGCCGGTGCTGGAACGTTTCGAAGGAGACCGGCCGCCGCGCCATCCGGCTGAAGCGCTGGAAGACGACGTGCTCGGCCGGGCCGGCAACAGCCGCATGCGCTTCGTGCGCACGGGCGACTCCAAGCCCGTCGACCGGTCGATGATGAAGGTCTATCTGCTGCGGCTTTCGACCGTCGTTTCTCAGAAGGGCCCCGCCTGGACTCTTGGATGGAAACAAAGCCCACGCGGCGCCGTCGACTCCCGCCGCGTGGAGGACTCCACGCCGTGGTTCGCGGAGATGGCCGCGCCGGGTTCCACGTTCGAGGGCGACTGGCAGGAACGCTCGTCCAATTCCCGCGCCAAGATTTTCCAAGGCGTCAACCAGTACGCGGCCGCGGTCCTGGCGATGCACCGGCAGTACGGGGAAGCCACCGGACTGACCGCGGTGGCAGAGGCGGCGGGCCGCCTGGCCGAACGAGTCGCGGGCCTTCCCTCGGAACAGGCGTGCCTGCTTCCCCTCGGATGGGGCGGCGGCCTCTTCAGCAAGACCGCCTGGGTGGAGAAGGACTCCGCGGACTACCGGGCGATTCTCGGCAAGCTCCCGTTCTACTCGCGGGCGGTCTCCTCGGGACTCCCGTTCCCCAAAACCCGCCGCATCGTTTTTGAGGGAGACCGGCCCTCCACCATCCCGGGCTGGGTTCTGTTGGAAGTCGCCTGACGGCGGCCGGGCAGGCTGGGCGACCAGGCCACGATGAGCACCGAGCGGCAGCACACTGCGTCAGTCCTGATTGTCGACGACGACTTTCTCGCCCTCGAGTCGCTGCGGGTCCTGTTCACCCTGGAAACCGACTACAAGCTGACCTGTGTCAATCACCCCGATCGGGCCCTGGAAGAGTTCGCCCGGCAGCCTCTCGATGTGGTCATCTCCGACTACCTGATGCCGCAGATGAACGGGTTGGAACTGCTGAGGGAACTCCGCCGCCTGCAGCCCGAATCCACGCGCATTCTGCTGACCGGCTTCGCCGATAAGGAGAATGTCATCCGGGCGGTAAATGAAGTCGGCCTGTACCAATATCTGGAGAAACCCTGGGACAACGACGCGCTGCTGCTGTCGGTGCGAAACGCCATTCGCGAACGCAGCCTTCGAGTTCAGGTTGCCGGCAAGGTCCGGGAACTGGACGACCTGCTGCGGGAGCACAAGCAACTCTCCCAGCGGCACAGCGACCTCGAGCGGGAGATTGAAATGGCCTCCCGTGTCCAGCGGAGCCTTCTTCCGTCCCACCCTTTGACGATTCCGGGGATTCGGGTGGAAACGGTGTACCGTCCCTGCCGCTCCCTGGGCGGGGATTTCTTCGACTTCACGCAGGACGGAGCGCGCGCCGGGATCCTGGTGGCTGACGTCAGCGGCCACGGGGCGCAGGCGGCGCTCACCAGCATGCTGCTGAAGGCCGGGTTTCACGAGGCATTTGCACGGACGGATGCGCCGGACGAGATCCTGGCCCGGATGAACGAGATGCTGCACCGGTTCCTGCCCTCGGCGATGTACGTCGCCGCCACGGTGCTGTTGTTCGATTCCCCGCTTCGGATTCGCGCCGCCAACGGCGGGCTGCCCTACCCGTTTGTCGTGCGGAAGTCGAAGGGCCGTGTTGATCAGGCGCCGCTACAGGGGTTTCCGCTCGGGCTGTTCCCCGACGCCGGACCTCAGCCCTGGGACGTTCACTCCATCGCGCTTGACGTGAACGATGTCTTGCTGATCGCCTCCGACGGGTTGGGGGAAATTCGCAACGCGGCCGGCGAGTATTTCCAGGATGGGCCCCTGATCACCCGTCTCGCCGAGTGGACGGCGGCCCCGGACGCGGACCTTCTGGAGACGCTGCTGACCCACGCGTTGGGATTCGCCGGCGAGCAGGCTCCGGCGGACGACATTACGCTGGTGGCGATCGGCCACTCCGAAGACGACTGAGAATGCCGCATCCGGAAGTCCGCGCGAAATGAGCTACTGCGCCGTGACCGGGAAGAGACGGCGATGGGAAGAGAGCCGGCCCACCCCCCGCCGGAGGCATCCCACCCTCTTCCCCATCACCTCACTCCGCACGCAACGTCACCGTGCGCTCGAGCAGCGCGTTCAGGCCGCCGACGACTGTGATCTTCTCGACCTTGCCGGCGATCTTCTCCAACGCCTCGAGTTCCTTCAGCCGCACCAGCAGAGGGTTGTCCTCCATCAGCTTGGCGGTGTTCAGCAGCGACCGCGTGGCGGCGGTCTCCTCACGACGGCGGATCAGGTTGGCCTGCGCCTGCTTCTCGGCCGTGACCACCTGGTTGAGAATGTCGCGAATGTCTCCGGGCAGGATAATGTCCTTGAGAGCGATCACGCTCACGCGAACACCATAGGTCTCCATCTCCCGGCGCACCTCGGCCGACACCGCTTCGTCGATGTCGGTCTTCTCCGCGAGCACTTGTTCCAGCGTGCGCTTTCCGAGCGACTGCCGCACGGCGATCTGCAGCGCACGGTACAGGTATTCGCCAACGTCCTTCACGCCGGCGCGGGCGTTGGTGACGTTGACGATCTCGTACACTGCCGAGATGTTCACTCGCACGGTGACCTTGTCGCTCGTCAGGATTTCCTGACCGGTCACCTCGACGGTCTGGCGGCGCACTTCGAGCACCTCGATGCGAGGCGTCGAGACCGCGTTCCAGAACCCGTAGTTGCCGGGCCCCAGCTCGCGGATCAGACGTCCATCGAGATACACGAGTCCGCGTTTGCCTTCGTCGACCGCGGCAAACGTCGCAGCCGACTCACGCCCCAGGCGTGCCAGGGCCGGCAGCATGCCGGCCGGCGCCTCAGGATTGGCGCGCGCGTCGATCCGCTCGAACGTCACCTGGACCGGCCCCTTCCAGAACAGCACGCGGCTGGAAGGACCAATCACTCGCGCGAGCCGGCCATCCAGAAAGACTACGGCCACCTGGGCGTCGGACGTCTCCACTACCGTGAAGTAGCGCGCGGCGGTCTCCGGCAGGGAGTTGGCGATGTAGTCGGCCCACTCGCCGGAGTACACGAGATCGCGGACATTGTGGCGTTCCAGTTGAATTCCCCGGCCGAGCGTGAACATCCAGCGCTCTCCGGGTTCCAGGATTTCCGCGAAGCGGCGCTTGCGGATCACCATGATTCGTTCGTTGTCGCCGATGAGAATACGGCGCAGCATAGGCGTTTACCTCCGTGTCTTCGTTGGAAAAAAAGCAGAGATCACCAGGCCAGGCCCCGCGGCCACGCCAGCGGGCCTACCCTAAAGCGGGTCCGTCCGTGTCATGCCGCGGCACGAAACGCGAGACGCATTTTCAGGGAAGACGCAGAGCGGCGAAACCGCTGCCGGGACGCTCGAGAAAGATCGAAATCTATCTCACGCGCACAGCAGGAGCCCAGCCTGGATCACTCTTGGTTGCGTGCTGTTTCAACAGCATGCGGATAGCGGGAGTCGAACCCGCGGCCGACAGCTTTGAGGCTGTTGCTCTATCCACTGAGCTATATCCAGGTTGGCGCAGAGGGATCCAACGTTCGCCGGCACGCGGTACTCCAGCGGAGCCGCGCCAGCGAGGTGGTTTGAACCTCGACTATAGGCGAACATCGGTCATTACCTCCAGCTTGATGAGTATAAACCACAGTATCGTGGTGGTCAATAGAAAACTTGGAGAAAACTTGGAGATTTCTGGCAACCGGGCCGGACAATCGTTCGATGCGCCGACGGCATCATGTTCTAGTAGATTAGAGTCTAAGGACTCAAAACTCTCATGGCATTCTGCACCAACTGCGGTACGCAAATTGGGGAACAGTCTCGATTCTGCCCAGGTTGTGGCGCGCCTGGCGGCGGCGTGGCAAACGTATCGACCTCAATCGCCCAATCGCTTTCCGCCGAACCTCTCGACTACTCGGTCGAGGGCGACAACCTCCAAGTGATCCGAATCCGCCTCAAACCCGGTCAGGAGATCTTCGCCGAGGCCGGCAAGATGGTCTACAAGACGGCCAATGTCCAGTGGGAGACCCGGATGACCGGAGCCAGCATTGGGCAAAAGCTGTGGGGAGCGCTCAAGCGATCGTTCACTGGTGAGTCGCTGTTTCTGACGTATTTCAAGGCGGCGACGCCGGGCGAAGTAGGCTTCGCGGGCGATTATCCCGGCAGGGTCCAGGTTTTTGACTTGGCCCCAGGGCAAACCATTTTCGCTCAGCGAGATGCGTTTGTCGTGGCGCAGAACACGGTTCAACTCAGCGTGGCGCTCGTCAAGAAGTTAGGTGCGGGATTTTTCGGCGGTGAGGGATTTGTCCTCGAAAAACTCACCGGCCCAGGCGCGGCATTCATCCACGGAGGCGGCGACTTTCTCACCTTCGACCTGAAAAGTGGGGAGGTACTCCAGGTCGACACTGGGTGTATCGTGGCCTTTGATGAAACCGTGAGCTACGACATCCAGTTTGTGGGCGGAATCAAGACGGCGATCTTTGGCGGCGAAGGTTTGTTCCTGGCGACCATGACGGGACCGGGCCGGGTTATCGTCCAGAGCATGACGCTCGAAAAGCTTCGACGGGAGTTGTCGGTTGGGCGCTCCGGCGGGGACGAGCGGAGTGGCCTCCAGGCGCTCGGAGGGCTGCTGGGAAGCGAAGATTAAGCAAACAAAGGACAAAGAGACCAAGTGACGCCACGCTTTTAGGGAACCAGTCGGCGGCGGGGTACGTCCGTGTAAGGCGCAGCCTTGACGCTATTGAAATAAGGGCCCTACAATTAGTAGTGTCCAGAAAGTGCCGGCTATGACCACCCTACGGTTTTGGATTCCGTGCCTGACGTTTAGCCTCCTGCCGCTTGCCTACCCCGTTCTTGGACAGAAGCAGAACAAGTCGTCCGAGGCCGCGCCTCCTCGCGAGACCGTAGCCCGGCCGATGTCCGAGAAGGAACGGCGGAAGCGCGAGGAGAAACTACGCAAGGAGTTGGAGACCCCGTTCCGCAAATGGCTGAACGAGGATGTCACCTACATCATTACGGATGAGGAACGCCAGGCGTGGAAGCGGCTGGCGACCGATGAAGAGCGCGAGCAGTTCATCGAACAGTTCTGGCTGCGCCGCGACCCGACCCCGGACTCGGTCGAGAACGAGTACAAAGAGGAGCATTACCGCCGCATCGCGTACGCCAACGAGCGGTACGCTTCGGGCATTCCCGGGTGGAAAGCGGATCGCGGCCGGATCTACATCACGTTCGGCCCGCCCGACGAGATTGAGTCGCATCCTTCGGGCGGAACCTACGAGCGTCCGTTTGAAGAAGGCGGCGGTACCACGTCCACCTTCCCGTTCGAGAAGTGGCGCTACCGGTGGATCGAAGGAATCGGATCGGACATCAACATCGAGTTCGTCGACCCGACGATGACCGGCGAATACCGGATGACGATGGACCCATCGGAGAAGGATGCCCTGCTGATGGTTCCCAACGCCGGCCTCACCCTGTCGGAGCAGATGGGCCTGTCCTCGAAAACCGACCGCTTCACCCGCACCGATGGCACCCGGTTGGGGAATCCGATCGGCGGCCAGCCAATGCGCATGAACCAGTTCGAGCGGCTACAGCAGTTCGCGTTGCTGCAGAAACCACCCCAGGTGAAGTTCAAGGACCTCGAAGCGCAGGTCAACTCCACGATCAAGTTCAATATTCTGCCCGTTCAGGTGCGCGCCGACTTCTTCCCGGTGACCGAGTCGTCGGTCTTGACGAACGTTACGATTCAGTTGGAAAACAAAGACCTGCAATTCCAGTCGAAGGAAGGGGTCCAAAAGGCGGTTGTCAACATGTACGCCCGGGTCAGTTCGATGGCCCGGAGAGTGGTGACGTATTTCGAGGATACGGTGACGGTGGATGCACCGGAATCGATGCTGGCCCAGGTCAGCAAGAAGCAGTCGATTTACCAGAAATCCATTCCGCTCGCCCCGGGAACCTACCGCCTCAATGTCGTGGTAAAGGACTTGGTCGGCGGCAACATGAACAACTACGAGTTGGCGTTGCACGTGCCTCGAATCGATCCCGACAAGTTGATGGGCAGTTCGGTGGTGCTGGCCGACCTGATCGAAAAGGTTCCGACGCGCAGCATCGGGACCGGACAGTTCGTGATCGGAACCACCAAGGTCCGGCCGCGGGTGACCGAGTCGTTCAACCAGAACGAGAAGATGGGCATCTATTACAAGGTCTACAACCTGATGCCGGACGAGAAGACCAAGAAGCCGAACGGCAGCATCGAATACGAAGTGATGCGCAACGGCTCGAACGAGAAGATCTTCGAGTTTACCGAAGAGATTGCCTCGATCCCGAATGTCTCGACGCAGCAGGTGACAGTGGAGAAGTTGCTGCCGCTCGCCTCGTTGCAGCCGGGCCAGTACACATTGAAGATGAAGGTGACCGACCGGGTGTCGAACCAGACCTTGACTCCCTCGGCCATGTTTACGGTGAAGCCTTAAGCTATAGTGGAGTAGTCGAAGATCCGGTCATGACGAGACATTCTCCGTGGCGGAACGGCTCCGGGTGGAAAGCGGCCCGAACGTTCGCCGCCGGCCTGTTTGTGGCCGGTCTCCTGGGAAGTCCTGCCGCCGAATCGGCGCCTTTGAGCAAACTGACAGGCGCCATTCTTGGGGTGGTCACGGATCTGCACGGCGCGCCGCAGATGGGCGCGAGCGTGCTGTTGTATGACCGCTACGAGAAGCTGAAACACAAGGTCCTCACGGACGAGCGAGGCGGTTTCCGCTTCGCCAATCTGACCGCCGGCTCTTACTCGGTTCGGGTTTCGTTTGCCAGTTTCATGCCGGCCATTCGGGATGCAATCCTCGTGACCGCGGGCGGCCGCAGCGTGCTTAGCATTACCCTCGCGTCGGTGTTGAGTTCGGTGGAGTTGAGCTACGGCGGCGGGCAACCGCGCTCGCTGATGACCGACGAGTGGAAGTGGGTTCTGAGAACCGCCAACGCCGCCCGGCCGGTTCTGCGGTTCACTCCCGGTATTCAGGGCCCGATGACGAACCACCACAGCGGCGTCTTCTCGGGAACACAAGGCATCGTGAAGGTGTCGGCGGGAGACGGCGGCCTGGTTTCGAGTTTCGGCAACGAGTCCGATCTGGGCACCGCCTTCGCTTTGGCAACCTCGCTGTTTGGCAGCAATCAGGTGCAAGTCAGCGGTAACGTCGGCTACGCAGCCCAGTCGGGACTGCCGTCCGCCGGTTTTCGGACCACCTTCAGCCGGAACGCGCACGGCGCGATGAGCCCGGAAGTCTCGCTGACCATGCGCCAGTTGTACATGCCCGCGCGCGTGGGCGCGAGTCTGGTATCCAACGTTGGGGTGCCGACGCTTCGATCCCTGTCCCTGAGCGTCGATGACAGCATGCGGTTGGCGGAGAATATCCGGTTGGATTACGGCTTTTCCATGGATTCCGTCACCTTCTTCGACCGGCTGAACTACATGAGCCCGTATGCCAAGGTGACCTACGACGTCTCGAAAGACGAGGCGTTCGAGATCGCCTACACCAATGGCGTTCCTCGTTCGGACGTGATGACGGGCGAAGTGCTGAATGCTTCCCTGCAGTCCGAGATCAACGCACTGTCGGTGTTTCCGCGCATCTCCCTCCGCGAGGGACGTGCCCGCGTCCAGCGGGCCGAGAACTACGAAATCGGGTACCGGAGAAACGAGCACAGCCGCACCTATCGCGCCTCCGTGTTCCGCGAGCGAACGGTGAACACCGGTCTGTCCGCCATCGGCGGCACGGAGTTCATGACCTCGGGCGACCTGCTTCCCGATCTGTTCAGCAACGCGACCGTGTTCAACGCCGGGACCTATATGAGTCTTGGCTATCTGGTGGCGGCCACTCAGAGGTTTGGTGAGTATCTGGAAGTGACCGGCATGTACGGGTCGGGCGGCGCGTTGGTGGCGGAGCGGGACACGGGTGACATTGCGTCGGCCCAGGAGTTGCGGTCGATGATCAAGCAAGGCCGACGGCAACAGGCCACCGCGCAGATTGCGGCCAGGATTCCTACGGCCGGGACGCACGTGGTCGCGAGCTATCAGTGGTCCGACCGGCGGGCGGCCACGCCGACGCATTACTTCGTGACGCAGCGCATGCGGTCGGAACCGGGGCTGAACGTCTACGTCCGGCAGCCGATTCCCAGCGGGACGGTGTTTCCGGTGCGGATGGAGGTGACGGCTGACCTGCGCAATCTGTTGCAGCAGGGATATCTTCCGTTCGAATTCGCCAACGGAAGCCGGGTCGTCCTGATGAACACGCCGCGAACGCTTCGCGGCGGGCTCAGTTTCATCTTCTAGCCGGCGGCCACTCCCAACGCCTTGCGCAAGGCGTCTTTCATCGCGGCTTCCGGAGCCCTGACCCCGGTCCATAGCTCGAAGCCGATCACGCCCTGATACACCAGCATCGAGAGTCCGTCCAGCGTGCGCATACCCAAGGCCCGCGCTGCGGCCAGCAGGCGCGTCTCGGGCGGGTTGAACACCGCGTCGCAGACGAGCAGGCCGGGGTCCGCGGAGTGCAAGTCCACCTCCGGCATTGCCCCCACATCCGGAAAAAGCCCGATGGAGGTGGCGTTCACCAGCACCTCCACGCCCGCCGGCACGACGAACGTTCCCTTCCACGGTGAGAACCGGACGGGACCGCCTGTGCTCGATTGCAGGCTGGCCACCATCGAAGCGCCCCTCTCGACGCCGCGGTTGATCACGAGCACATCCGCGGCGCCCGCCAGAATCAACTCCGTGGTAATCGCCCGCGCCGCCCCTCCGGCCCCCAGCACCACAATCCGCTTGCCCGCGGGGTCCAGACCCGCATCCTGGCGTAATCCCCGCAGGAACCCCTTGCCGTCGGTGTTCTCCCCAATCAGGCGATCGCCTTCCCGACGGACGGTGTTCACCGCCCCGATCACGCGCGCTTCCGGAGCCAGGCCATCGAGGTGCTCGATCACCGCCACTTTGTGCGGAATCGTGAGATTGATGCCTCGCATTCCAAACGCCCGCACGCCCCGCATCGCCTCCGCAAGCAATCCCGGCGCCACCTCGATGGTCAGATAGCGCCAGTTCAGTCCCGCCGCGGCAAAGCCTGCTTCCTGCATCACCCCTGTGGGATTCTCGGCCACGGGACAGCCCAATACGCCGACCAGTTCCGCCTTGTAATTCGCCGCCATGGAACCGCCATCATACCGCGGCGGTGAGAACTTCCGGCGGCCGCGACACTATTGTTTTTGGATGGGAATTTTACCTCGCTCGCCGGCTGTTTCGACCTGTGGCTGGACCGTGCAACCGCCCCCTTCGCGTGCTGGGTGCTGTTGAATACTCTCGACGATCTCCTCATCGATGTCGCGTGGCTCGTCTGCTGGCTGCGGGAGAACCTGCTGGGACGGCCGTATGTCCCTTATCCCTATGCCAGTTCGCTCAATCGCGCACCCGCCCGGCGGATCGCGATCCTGGTGCCCCTGTGGCGGGAGCACCAGGTCATCCAGGGCATGATCGAGCACAACATCGCGGCCCTTCGCTATTCCTTCTACGAGATCTTCATCGGCGCCTACCCCAACGACACCCGGACCGTCGAGGCCGTACGCGGCCTCGAGCGGCGGTTTCCCCAGGTTCACCTGGCGTTGTGCCCTCATGACGGCCCCACCTCGAAGGCCGACAATCTCAACTCCATCTACGACGCGCTGACGCGCTATGAGCGCGAGCACCCGGGGCGCCCGTTCGACCTCGTGATGACGCACGACGCCGAAGACCTGCTGCACCCGGAGTCGCTCCGCTGGGTCAACTACTATTCGCAGTACTGCGAAATGGTGCAGATTCCGGTGCTCCCGCTACCGACTCCCTGGTGGCACTTGATCCACGGTGTGTACTGCGACGAGTTCGCCGAATACCAGAGCAAGGAACTGCAGGCGCGGCAGGCGCTGGGCGGCTTCCTCCCGTCCTGTGGAGTCGGCACGGCGTTTTCGCGGGCCGTGGTCGAGCGCATCCGCCGGACCGGCAAGTCGTTCTTTGAACCGCGCAGCTTGACCGAAGACTACGAGAACGGCTTTCGCGTATGGCGGCTAGGCGGCCGTCAGATCTTTGTGCCCATCTGGAAGCTGCACGGAGCGCCCGTTGCCACGCGCGAATACTTCCCGCGCGCGTTCCGGCAGGCGGTTCGCCAGCGCACGCGCTGGATCACCGGGATCTCGCTCCAATCCTGGGAACTGCACGGGTGGGCGGACACGGTCGCGCAGTTGTACTGGTTCTGGCGCGATCGCAAGGGCCTGATCGCCAGCCTGCTGGGTCCTTTCTCGATGGCGCTGTTCGGTCACGCCCTCTGGAAATGGTGTTGTTCATCGGCCGGATGGCAGTGGCCTCCGCGGGACGGCGGGTCGTGGATGCTGGCGGTCTTTGCGCTCGCAATTCCGGTGCAACTGGCCCACCTGTCGATGCGCATCCTCTTTGTCGCCAGGATCTACGGCCTCGCCTTCGGATTAGCCGCCCCGCTGCGCTTGCCGGTCGGAGCGGTGATCAATTTTCTGGCCACGGCCGCCGCGGCCGGCCACTACGCCAAAGCGCGGCTGCTGCAGCGTCCGCTCGAGTGGCTCAAGACGGAACACTCGTATCCGGGCCGGGCGGCGCTGGCGGAGCACAAGCGCAAACTCGGCGAGATTCTGGTCGACTGGGGATTCCTCCGTCCCCAGGACCTGGAAACCGCGCTCCTCTCGCGTCCGTATCATCTTCGACTGGGAGAGCACCTGGTGACGTTGGGCTACGTCACCGAGTCGCAACTCTATCGGGCCTTGAGCCACCAGCAGGGCATTCCGGTGGAGCGCGTGCCGCGCTCGGTGATCTCCGTGCCCGTCACCCGAAGCCTGCCCCACGACCTCTCCCGCAAATGGCGGGTATTGCCCTTTCAGGTGGAAGGTGGGCAATTGTGCCTGGCCGGGCCGGAGTTGCCCAACGATCGCATGCGGGAAGAACTCGGGCGGCACAGTTCCCTGAATCTGCACTTCCACTGGATCATGCCCACCGACTACGACGCGCTGCGCCGCGAGTTTCTGCCCGATCCGGTGTAGGCCTTCGGCGGAAGATGGCTCCGAACCGCGGATGTGCCCGCGGGCTCTCGGAGCCGCGACCGCAAAGGGAGTCCCCGTGGGCCTGCGGCCCACCAAAACGAATCAAGAACGCGTCGCAGCCCCGACGGTAAGGGAGGGGGTTGCCATGTTCTTCAATGGAGCGGTGGCTCCTCACCGGCCAACATGCATCGCCACCGCTCGCTGACGCTCGCGGCTCAGAAGGCTTCATGGCGGCGATCGGCCGCCGGTCTTTCACTGCCTCTAAACCCGCGGGTGCCGTGGAGGCGGATGTGAATTCGGGCCCTGTGTAATCCGCGGGTTCACACCCGCGGGTCGGAGAGATGATGCGCCTCGGCTGCTGGCAAACCTGGAATCAATCCTCGCTGCGCCGCCGGGGAAAACCGAAGCGGTACAAAGCGTCGTTGGTGCGCACGTAAAGGTCCCCCGCCGAGAGCGCGGGCGTGGCGAAGCACCCTTCGCCCAAATCGTTGGTCGCGATCACTTCCCACTCGCGTCCTGCCTTCAGGACCGTGATCTTGCCTTCTTCGCTCGGCAGGTAGACTTTGCCTTCGGCCGCCACCGGCGACGAGGAGTAGCCGCCCAAGGCGCCCGTCAGGCGTCCCGTCTTCGCCACTTTCCCTTCGGCTGCGTCGAACGACGTCAACACACCGCCTCCCTTCACCAGGTACAAGACCCCTTCATAGATCAAGGGCGACGGAACCACGCCGACAAAGCTCTTCTCGTACCGCCACAGTTCGCGGCTGGGATCGGGAGCTTTCGCGGCTTCACGCCCGGCGCCGTCGACGCGAATCGCCAGCAGACTCGACGGGGCCAACGACATTCGCTGGCGCTGCTCCCATTTTTCGGCCGTGACAAACCCATCCTTGTTGCCAACAAACCTCCCGATCCCGGTCAGGTACGCGTTGCCGGAGTATTCTTCGGGCGACAGCCGGCCATCGTGGTTCTTGTCGTATTTCTCCAATTGCCCGGCGAAGGGATTCACCGAGTCATAACCGTAGCCGAACGTGTACAGGGTGTCATGGTCCAGGGTGGGGCTGGCCACGATGGAAGGGCTCAGATTCGTGCGGCTCCACAGCCGGCTTCCATTGTCGACCCGATGCGCGCCCAACTGGCCCCGGCTCGCGGTGAGCACGACCGGCGGAGAACCGGAAGGATGATACAGCAGCGGCGTCGCCCAGCCTTCCATCTCTTCCCGCGAAGTTCTCCATCGCGTTTCGCCGTTGCGCGCATCGAACGCCGCGATAAACGAGTCGACCATCTGGTCGAGGACGAGGATGACGTGACCTCCTGCCAGGATCGGCGAGGCGGAGTGGCCCATGGAGTTCGAAAACGGGCCAAGGGGCGTCGTCCAGCGGACCGTTCCAGAGGCGTCGTAGGAGATGAGCCCGTAGTCCGCGAAGAAAGAGTAGACGTTCTCTCCGTCGGTGACCGGCGTGATGGCCGCCGCGTGATTGAGGTTGTTGGCCGACTCGGCGCGCGGCCGAGGGACCGAACGCTCCCACAGCAGGCTCCCGGATTCGCGGTCGAAGCACTGAGTGAAGAGTTTGCCTTCATCAAGGGCCGTGAGGAAGATGTGGCGGCGGGTGAGCACCGGCGACGACTTCCCGGGCCGCACGGGCGTCCTCCAGCGGACATTCGTGGTCTTGCTGAACTCGGCGGGAAATCCGGTGTCTCTGGACACCCCCGAGCCATTCGGCCCCCGGAACCGCGTCCATTCTTCCGCTCTCGCGGCGAACCCGATCAGGACTAAGACCACCGGCAACCACGTCGTCACACCGGGCAAGTATAACATTCGGAGGAATCGGCGGATCCCATGCCGGCGCCGGCCATGGTTGCCGGACCGATCGGACCTCCGGTTGGACGGCCGCCAGGCAATGAGGAGTCAAATCTGAGAAGCTGGAAGGCTATGTGGCGACCATCGCTTCTTCTCTTCTTCCCTGTTTTCCTGGCCGCGCAGTCGCCCCTCCGGTTTGGGAGCGACCTGCAGTTGTTCGTCGACGACTATCTTATCGAGTCGATGAAGGGGACCCGGCTTTGGCTGCATCACCCGATTCCCGCGGGAAAAGCCATTGCCTTCGACGAACCGTGGGAAGGCAACGTCAGCGCATACGTCACCGTTTTTCGCGACGGCCCGAAAGTCCGCATGTACTACCGCGGCGTCAACGACCCAGCCTATGTGAAAGCCTCGGCGCTCCAGCCTGGCGAGATGAAGCATGCCAAGAACGATGAAGTGGTCTGCTACGCGGAGAGCCCCGACGGCATCGCCTGGACCAAGCCCAAACTGGGCATCTTCGACTTTCGCGGCTCCAAGGCGAACAACATCCTGATGGCCGGAGATGCGCGGCACAACTTCGCCCCGTTTAAGGATCCCAACCCCGCCGCGCCTCCGGCGGCACGCTACAAGGGATTGGGCGGCGCGCGCAAACTCTGGGCGTACCAGTCGGCCGACGGAATCCATTGGACCAAGACGCGAGAGGAACCCGTAATCACCGACGGCGCCTTCGACTCCCAGAATCTGGCGTTCTGGGATTCCAAGCGCGGCGAATACGTGGCGATCTACCGCGACTTTCTGCAGGGCGTCCGTACCATCAAATGCGCCCGTTCGAAAGATTTCCTGACTTGGACCGCGGGCGAATGGGCGGACTACGGCAAGGCGCCGGCCGAGCAACTCTACACCAACGCCACCCAGCCGTACTTCCGGGCGCCGCAGATCTACCTCGCGTTCCCCAAGCGCTACGTCCCGTCGCGATTCGTGAATCAAGGAGTGACCGATCGGGGAGTCTCGGAAGCCGTGTTCATGACGAGCCGCGATGGCGTGCACTGGAACCGGTTTCTGGAAGCCTTCATCCGGCCGGGCCGCGACCCGAGGGACTGGGTCCACCGCAACCGTATGACGGCCGCGGGTCTCATCCCTACAGCCGAGGACGAGATCTCACTCTACGTTTCGCGGCACTACAACTTTCCCAGCGCCTACCTGGAGCGGCTCACCATCCGGACCGACGGGTTTGTCTCCCTGCACGCGGACTATTCCGGAGGCACCATGACCACCCGGCCGTTCTTCATCGAAGGGAACAGGATGGCTCTCAACTATGCGACCTCCGCGGCCGGCAGCATCCGCTGGGAGATCCTCGACATCAACGGCAATCCGCTGTCGGGTTTCAGTACGGAAGAAACAAAGCTGTTGTGCGGCGACCAGATCGCCGAAGTGATCGAGTTGCAGCGGCGCCGCACGGGCGAGCGCGGGTTGGGTTCGCGGCCCGTCCGATTGCGGTTCCACCTCAAGGACGCGGACCTCTATTCGCTGCAGTTCCTCGAGTGATCCGGCCACCGTTGTGGCGCCGGCTTAACGTTCAGGCACAGCGGCTATGCCGGTAAGCGTCGAATGCCGTCGACACGGGAGCCATACCCCAGACGGCGCTGGCGTACAGCGGACTGCCCGGGAGGCCGTCCTGGAACGGCGCCGGCCGGCGCTCGATCCCCGCGGTCCCCCACACCGCGGATTCCGGTCCGCGAGTCGAACCCTGTTTCGACAACGCAACCTGGGGCCAACTGCCGGTCTCCGGTAGCTTGACCCCTCTTCCCCTTTGTGCGAACATGTCTCCCCTCTCCTTCCGAGGAACGACCACGACTACCCCGGTGTGTCCGTTGCCGGATCCACACAATTGGCTTGCGAGTCCTGTCGGGGTGCGCCGCTGCCGATCGCTACTTAGCCCGGCTTTCGTTCCCGTTGTACTGCCTTGGGATGATTGTCCGCGATTTTCGCTCAATTTGAAATCCCCAGAAGTACTGCCCGGGTAGCCTTTAAGTAATGAGATCCACTAGGGTAGTCACCCGAGGTCTTCCGTTTCCGGAAGGCGGGAACGGGGTAGAATGCCCCTATCATGACGAAGCGCCGTAGTTTTCTCAAGGCGGGACTCGCCTCGGCTGTGCCGTCTCTGGCCGTGGGGGCCCGGGTCGATGGCAAGGGGCCGGTCATCCGCAAGGTCGAGGTGCTGCCGACGGCGGTCCCGTTTGCCCACACGTTCATCATCGGCCGCGGCCAGGTGGGCGCCTCGGGCGGGACCGGCCGCTACGCCTATGTCCGCGTAGAAACCGAGGACGGAAAAGTCGGATGGGGCGAAACCAATACCTTACCCTCCTGGAGCTACGAAACCCTCGAAAGTGTGGCCAGCACCATCCGCTACTACCTGGCGCCCATCGTCATCGGACGGTCGCCTTTCGACCAGGCATATTTCCAAAAGCAGTTCGACGAGCGGCTGACGCCGGCGGTCAGCCACGGGTTTCCGTTTGCGAAAAGCGCGCTGCTCACCGCAACGCTGGACGCGGCGGGGAAGATCGCGGGACTGCCGCTCCACCGGTTCTTCGGCGGTAAGATCCATGACAAGGTCGAGTTGTGTTACGCCCTTTCGATCGATACCCCCGAGGTCATGGCGAAGGTGGCGGCGTCCTATCCCTTCGTCAAGTGCTTCAAATTGAAGGTGGCGGGCGACGCGGACCTGGACAACAAGCGAGTGCGCAGCGTGGTGGAGGCGCGGCCCGACACGGACATCTGGCTCGACGCCAACCAGAGCTACCGGCCGATTCACCTGGAGAGCTTTCTGAAGAAGATCGAAGGAATCGGGCAAGTCCGCTGCCTGGAGCAACCGGTGAAGAGCGTCGACTGGCTCGGCATGAAGCGCGCGCGCGATCGCAGCGCCTTACCCATCGCTCTCGACGAGGGATGCTTTTCGTCGTACGACGTGGCCCGGTTGGCGCGGATGGAGGCGGGAGATCTCGTGGTATTGAAGGTCGCCAAAAGCGCCGGCCTGTGGGGTTGCCAGCGCAGCGCGACCGTCGCGGAAGCCAACGGTCTGGGGCTGCTCGGCTCGGGTTTGACCGAGAGCGGCGTTGGGCTGATTGCCGCGATCCACTTGTATTCCACCTTGGAACTGCTGTTGCCGCCCGAGTTGAACGGTCCGGAATTTCTGGCGGATCTCATGGTGGAAGGTCTGGAGATCAAGGGAGCGACCGTGACCGTGCCGGACGCGCCAGGCCTGGGGATTCAGGTGAAGGAAGACAAGATCCGCGCCGCGGCCATCAAGTTAGAGGCCTAGTGAGCTGTATCAAGAACGCGTCGCCGGGTTGCGGCTGCCCCGAGCCCACGGCGTGAGCCGCGGGGTTCGATCGCCGAACGAGCAAACGACGAGTAGGTTCGACGTCTGCGCAGGCTCCGACCCACCGCGTGGGTTTGCCTCGGGCGCCCCAGGCTCGGCCGAGTTTCGCGGTTAGGGCTACAATCCAGGAGAGCCACCAACACACCGCCATGACACTCTCCAGCCGCCGCACGTTTGTCCAGACCGCGATCGCCGCCGCCTCCACCGGCCGAATTCCAGGGGCCAACGAGAAGATCAACCTCGTCGTCATCGGACTCGGCGGCCGCGGGCGCGATCACCTGAACCACTATGCCGGCCTCTCCGACTGCCGCATCGCCGGCGTCTGCGACATCGACCAGGCCGCCCAGGAGCGGGCGGTGGCCCAAGTGGAAAAACTCGTCGGCTACAAGCCGCAAGCCCTTAGCGACATGCGCCGCGTCTTCGACGACAAATCGGTCGACGCGGTGTCCATCGTCACTCCCAACCACTGGCACGCGCTGGCCACCATCTGGGCCTGCCAGGCCGGCAAGGACGTGTATGTCGAAAAGCCGGCCAGCCACAACATCTTCGAAGCCCGCCAAATGGTGGCGGCGGCGCGCAAGCACAAGCGCATCGTGCAGGTGGGCTCCCAGTCACGGTCGATCCAACACAAGATCCGCGCGATGAAACTGCTGGATGAGGGCGTGATCGGCAAGATCTATCTGTCGAAGGGGTTGTGCTACAAGCGGCGGCGGTCCATCGGCAAGCAACCCGACGGCCCGGTTCCGCCCGGAGTGGATTGGGATCTGTTCCGCGGTCCCGCTCCCATGCGGCCGTTCAATCCCAACCGGTTCAAATACAACTGGCACTGGTTTTGGGATACCGGAAACGGGGACATCGGCAACCAGGGCGTGCACGAGATGGACATTGCCCGCTGGGGCATCGGCAAGGACCACACCATGCCGAAGAGCGTCTTCTCCTACGGCGGTAAGTTTCTCTACGACGACGACCAGGAAACGCCGAACACCCAGACCGCGGTCTTCGACTATGGCGACGCGCAGATGGTCTTCGAAGTCCGCGGCCTGATCACCGACGCCGATGCGCCTCTGCCGGTCCGCGGCGAGCACACCATCGGCAACATCTTCTACGGCAGCGACGGGTATCTGGCGATCGACCTGCACGGCTTTCAGGTCTTCAAGGGCGACAAGCACGAGAAGGTGATGGACGAGAAGTACACCGAGGACCGCGCCTGGGCCACGGCGCCCCACATGCAGAATTTTCTTTCGGCGATCAAGAGCCGGCGTCCCCAGGACGCGCACGCGGAGATCGAAATCGGGGCCAGCGCCGCGTCCCTGTGTCACCTGGCCAACATCAGCTATCGCCTGGGCCGCAAACTCGAGTTCGATCCGAAGACCTGGAAGTTTGCCGGCGACGCGCCCGCCAATAACATGCTGACGCGGGACTACCGCAAGCCGTACGTGGTTCCCCAGATCGATCGCGAGCCCGTCTGAACCCCGACCTTCCGAGCCGCGAACGTTTAGGGAGCGGTGGCTCCTGTCCCCGATTTCTTCACAAGCCGATCGATGTGCGCTGCCGGACTTAGGCCTGCGCCAGGTCGCCCGCGTAGCGCTGGATCTTGCGCACAGCTTCCACGATTTGGTCCATGTCCGTCCGGCTGCCGACCAGCATGTTCTGGGTGAACCAGACGCCTTCCTGGCAAAGCTTGTCGTCGAGGGGACACACGTTCTGCTCGCGCCATCGCTTCAACCGTTCCGCGGAATAGATCCGCTGATAGCCGCGTGACTTGAGCGTATTCTCGATCAGCGGCTCCGCGTTGAGCGGCGTGTATCCCCCGGAGCAGGGAATCTTCTCCGCCGACATCGCCTTCAGGAATTTCGCCCGAGGCAATCCGTCGAATTGCGTCTTGTCGTACCGGAACATGTACAGGTGATATGCGTTCCGCGTGCAGCCTTCGTACATCTTCGCCGGGGTGATGCCGGGAATTTCCAGGAATCGCTCCGTCAGGTACCGGGCGTTCTCGTCGCGCTTCTTCGCGAACCGCTCGATTCGGGTCATCTGCGACAACAGCAGGCTGGCCTGAAACTCCGTCAGGCGGAAATTGGAGCCGGTTACCCGGCGCGTGAAATCATGCCCGCCCAGGGCGCGGCCGCCGCTGTTGTTGTGCACGGCAAACGCGCGCGCGGCCAACTCGTCGTCATTGGTCAGCACGGCGCCGCCCTCGCCCGAATTCAGGTTCTTGGACGCCTGGAAGCTGAAGCAGCCCATCGCGCCCTGAGTCCCCACATGGCGTCCCCGCCACTCGGCCAGATGAGCCTGGCAGGCGTCTTCCAGGATCGGCAGGTTGTGCTTCTTGCCCAGCGCGGCGAAGCCGTCCAGGTCCGCTGCCGAGCCGCCGATGTGGACCGGAATGATGGCCGCCGTCCGGTCCGTGATCAATGCTTCGGCCTTCTTCGGATCCAGTTGGAACGTGGCCGGGTCGATGTCGGCGAACACCGGTAGCGCATGACGCTGCAGGATCGCATTGACCGTCGCCACAAATGTGTACGGCGGCAGGATCACCTCGTCGCCCGCCTGGATCTCGAGCGCATTCAGCGCCGTCAGCAGCGCACTGGTGCCATTGGCGACCGCCAGGCAGTGCTTCGCGCCGGTCAACTTCGAATACTCGGCTTCAAAACGGTCGACCACGTTGCCGCGCGTCCGGCCCCACTTTTTGCTGTTGAGGACGGTGACTAACCCCTGTTCTTCGGTCTGGTCGCAAACGGGCCAACTGGTGAACGACTCGCTGCGGACCGGGGGTCCGCCCAGCAATGCCGGTTTGTTGCCATTCCCTTTGACGACGGCGGGAGTGGCGGCCACGCCGGCTGCCGAGGCTGATACAAAGTTGCGTCGGGTCACAAGCACCTCCTGATGCCCAGGGTTGATGTCGAACATTGTCTCATGCCGCAGCTTCATCTTCAGGTCAGCCGGTTCGCTACAATACGGAAGAACCCCGATGATCCAGACCCTCTTCGGCTCCGTCGAGCAGGAACCGTCTCTCCTCGAACGCCTGAAAACCGGCGTCGCCAAGACCCGCGCTGGTCTGGCCACGCGAATCGAAGAAACGCTCACCGGGAAGAAAGTGATTGATGCGGACCTGCTCGAGGAACTCGAGTACACCCTCATCAGCGCCGACATCGGGGTCCAGACCGCGACCGAGATCCTGGACAGCATCCGCCAAAGGGTCGACCGCCACCTGGTGAACGACGCCGGGGAGTTGCGGAACCTCATCGGCGAGCAACTGCTGGACATCCTCCAGTCGGCCGAACGGCCCGTTCCTTTCGTCAGCGAACCGCCGGCGGTCGTGATGGTCGTGGGGGTGAACGGCTCCGGCAAGACCACCACCATCGGCAAACTGGCGAGACGGTACAAGGACGAGGGCCGCAGCGTGCTGCTCTGCGCGGCCGACACCTTTCGCGCCGCCGCCATCGAGCAACTGGAAGTGTGGGGCGACCGCGCCGGGTGTGAAGTCATCCGGCAAAAACCTGGCGCCGATCCGAGCGCGGTCCTCTTCGATGCCCTCCATGCGGCCAAGGCCCGCAAGACCGACTACGTGATTGTCGATACCGCGGGACGCCTGCAGACAAAATCCAACCTGATGGCGGAACTCGAGAAGATGCGCCGCACCGCCAGCCGCGTGATTCCCGAGGCCCCGCATGAAGTGTTGCTCGTGCTCGACGGCACCACCGGGCAGAATGGGCTCGAACAGGCGCGCAAGTTCACCGAGACTTCCGGCGTCACCGGCCTGGTCCTGACCAAACTCGATGGCACGGCCAAGGGTGGTGTGGTGGTGGCCATTTCACGCGAACTGAATCTGCCGATCCGGTACGTCGGCGTAGGGGAAAAAGCGGACGACCTGCTGCCGTTCGAGCCGGAAAGCTTCATCCGTTCCATCTTCGAGAAATGAATCTGGCGTTTTTGCGCGAGGCGTTGCACCTGGCCCGGGAGGGCGAAGGCCAGACCAGCCCGAACCCGATGGTCGGCGCGATCGTCGAAAGTAACGGCGTGGTCACCGGACGGGCGTTTCATACCTACGCCGGCGTCGACCACGCGGAGGTCCTGGCGATCCGCCGCGCGGGCGAATCCGCCCGGGGAGCGACCCTCTATCTCAACCTCGAGCCGTGCAGTCATCAGGGCCGGACCGGTCCCTGCGTCGAGGCAGTGATCGCGGCCGGCATCCGCCGGGTCGTCGCGGCGATGGAGGACCCTAATCCCCTGGTTTCGGGCAAAGGGTTCGCGCGCCTGCGCGAAGCCGGCGTCGACGTGCACGTGATCGACGAGATCCGCGCCGAGGCCGAACGCCTGAACGAACCGTTCGTCCACTTCATGCGCCGGGGGCGGCCGTTGGTCACCCTGAAGTCGGCCGTGACGCTCGATGGCAAAATCGCCGCGCCGGATGACAACGAGGGCTGGATTACCAGCGAGCGCGCCCGCCTGCACGTGCAGACCTTGCGGCATCGGCACGACGCGATTGTTACCGGGATCGGCACGGTGCTCTCCGATGACTGCCTCCTGACCGACCGCACCGATCTGCCGCGCAGCCGCCCTCTGCTGCGCATCGTGCTCGATTCGCAATTGCGGATTCCGCTCGACTGCAAGATGGTCGAGAGTTGCCGCAATGATGTCCTGGTCGTTACGACATCCGCCGCTTCGGCCGATCGCCGCGCGGCACTGGAAGAGCGCGGCGTTCGCATCGTGGCTCTCGACGGTCCGGCCGGCCGTACCAATCTCAACGCTCTGGTCGAGTGGCTGGCGCAGGAGAAATGCCTGTCGCTCATGATCGAAGCCGGCAGCAAGGTCAACTGGGCGGTTCTCGAGTCGGACATCGTCGACAAGGTGTTCTTCTATTACGGGGCCAAGATCCTGGGCGGCATGCAAGCGCTTCCCATGGCCGGCGGCACCGGACGCCGCCGCCGCAACGACGCCATTCGCGTCGAGCGGATGGCCCTGCATTCGATCGCACCCGACGAGTTCGCGGTGGAGGCCTATGTTCACCGGGATTATTGAAGAACTGGGTTCGGTGGAGAGTATTGAGAGCCGCCAGGCCGGTTCGCGGCTGCGCATTCGATGCAACACCGTGCTCGGCGACGCCCAACCCGGGGGCTCGATTGCCGTCAATGGAGCTTGCCTCACCGCGGTCGATCTCCGCCCGGACTCCTTCGCCGCCGATCTTGCGCCGGAAACGCTCCGGCGGACCAATCTGGGCGACCTGAAATCCGGGTCGAGGGTCAACCTCGAACGCCCTCTGCTCCCCTCCACCCGGTTGAGCGGCCACATCGTGCAGGGCCATGTTGACGGCGCTGGCGAGTTTCTCTCGCTCGATCCTCTCGGCGCCGATAACTGGTGGCTGAAGATTCGCGTGCCGTCCGAACTCGACCGCTACCTGGTCTACAAGGGCTCTATCGCCATCGATGGAATCTCGTTGACCATTGCCGCGCTCGAAGCTTCCGTGTTGTCGGTGACCATCATCCCGCACACCTATCGCAACACCACGCTGGGTAGCTACCTTCCGGGCGCCCGGGTCAACCTCGAGTGCGACATCCTGGCCAAGCACGTGGAGAAACTCCTGGCCCGGCTCGACGCTCCCTCGTCGCTCACCATGGCGAAGCTCAAAGAGATGGGTTTCTAGCGATCCAACCTTCGGTGGGGCAGGCTTCAGCCTGCGGCGGGCTTTAGCCCGCCTCGAAGCCTCCCTCGCAAGCCGCCGCGATCGACTCCAGATCCACCCCCATGCGCTCCCTGCAGAACTCCCGCAGATCCGCCGGCAAGGGCGCGCGGAACTCCGCAAGGCCGGGAAACGCGATCGCCGCGGCGTGCAGCGCCTGTCTCCACAACAGCAAACGATTCTGCAACTCTTCCGTGAACCCGTACCGGATGAAGGCCAGGTACAGGCCTTCGTCCGGCCCGTAGATCTTGTCGCCCACCAGTGGGTGGCCTAACCACGCTGCGTGGACGCGAATCTGGTGCTGCCGCCCGGTGAACGGCCGCACCCGGCACAGCGTGAATCCGCCTCCCGACTGCAGAGGAGTGAACTCCGTCTGCGCGGGAGATCCCTTCCCCGGTTCGACGACGCACTGCTTGGCGGCCAATTCCGATTGCAGGTCGGCCGCGAGCGGGCGATCAACCAGGGTCGTCTGCTCCAGGCGCCCCGTCAACACCGCGAGGTAGACCTTGCGGACCCGCCCCCGCTCCGCTGCCCGCTGCAGCCTGGAGGCGAGCGCGCGCTGCTTGACAAACACCACCACGCCGCTCGTCTCCCGATCCAGCCGTGAGGGCATATGGACTCGCGCCAGGTTCAGGGATTCGCGGACCGCGCCCACCAGGCTCGACCACGGCCCCTGTTTCGACGGATGACAAACTACACCCGCGGGTTTGTCGACCACCAGAACATCGTCATCCTCGTAGAGAATCCACCCGGCCAGTTCTTGCGGAGTAATCAGCCAGCCCCATTCGGTCAACGGCACGTATCTCAATCATACGGAGTTCATGTACTATAGAACCGATCGGGCTTACGAGCTCGATCCAAACCAGGGACGCCGCCTTTCGCCGGTGTCCGATTCGAATTCTGAGAAAGCATTGGAGGTTACGATGACACGATCCGCCCGCGTCCTTGCAGTCGCCGCGCTCGCCTCGGTCCTCTGGCTTCCCACTCCCGTGGTGGCGGCCGGACTCTTCGCGGACAGCAATCTGGAGGCTGCCGTCCGGCAGTACGTCTTCGGCAAGCGGGATAATACCGAGCCCCTCACGGAAGATGACGTGAAGAATCTGTCCACCATCTCCGCCAAGGGCAAAGCCATCAAGAGTCTGGCCGGCATCGAAAAGTGCAAGAGCGTGGCCGCCCTCGAACTGGCGGAAAACCAGATCTCCGACCTCAGCCCGCTGAAGTCCCTCACCTTGATCCAGAGTCTCGACTTGGCCAAGAACCTGATCACCGACATCTCGCCCGTCGCCTCACTGACAAACCTGCAATACCTGAACCTGACCGGAAACCAGGTCTCGAATCTCGCGCCTGTCGAGAAGCTCACCTCGATGAACTCGCTCTACCTCACCGGCAACAAGGTCAGCGACCTGAAGCCGCTCAGCGGGTTGAACCGGTTGTGGTCTCTGTACCTGGAGGGCAACCTGGTCGTCGACCTCAAGCCGATCGGGGATCTGCCGTTTCTTTCCTCGTTGAGTCTCGATGGCAACAAGGTGGCCGACCTGACTCCCCTGGAATCGGCGAAATCGCTGCGCAATCTCTACCTGGACAAAAACCGCGTCAAGGACCTGACGCCCCTCATCAATCTGGCCAAGAAGGATCCCAACAGCGGCCCCCGATTTCTGACGATCTCGGGCAACCCGCTCTCCGGCGCGGCCAAGACCACCCAACTTGCCGAGTTGAAGAAGCTCTATTGGAACGTGACACTGACGAAATAGCTCGCCGCCTGACGTCCGGCCGGACCCCAGGGTACACTCAGACGTTGTGAGCACGAAGGGAAACCTCGCCCCGTGGCTGGTTGGCCTTCCGATCGGCCTGCTCTTCGGCCTCGGCGTCTACACGTTCGGCTACGCGCGGGGCGCTTCCTACATGACCGACGATCCGTCGGCCTGTGTCAATTGCCACGTCATGGGCGAGCAGTATAGCGGCTGGCAAAAGTCGTCCCACCGCTCCGTCGCCGTCTGCAACGACTGCCATACTCCGGCCGGCATCGTCCCCAAGTACCTGACCAAGGCGATCAACGGGTTCAACCATTCCCTGGCATTTACCTCCGGCCGTTTTCCCGACGAAATCCTCATCACCGCTCGCAATCACCAGGTGGCGGAGGGCGCCTGCCTCAAATGCCACGATGACCTCACCGACATGATCCGCTCCGCCCGTCACCGCGAGCAAGGCCTTTCCTGCACGGTCTGCCATCGTAACGTCGGCCATGGACACTGACTGCGTGCGAACTCGGATGGAATCCTATGTCAGATTCAAATCTCAAGAAGAAACTCTTCTGGGTGATCGTCACCACGGCGCTACTGACCATCGGCGTCACCGCCCTGCTGATCAACATTTTCGAGCATAAGCAGGAGGCGCAGAACCCGTTCTTCCGGGTGGTTGAGGTCACCGACGAAACCGACGATCCCGCCGTCTGGGGCCGCAACTTCCCGCTCCAGTACGACGCATACAAACGAACGGTGGACCAGTCGCGCACGCGCTACGGCGGCTCCGAAGCGCTGCCCCATTCCCCCACGCAAGCCGATCCGCGCGCAAACGTCGCAAGGAGCAAGCTCGAGGAGGACCCTCGACTGAAGGCGATGTGGGCCGGCTATGCCTTCGCCGCGGACTTTCGCGAAGAACGCGGCCATGCCTACATGCTCGACGACCAGCGCTACACCAGGCGCGTGTTGGATTTCAAGCAGCCCGGCACCTGTCTCAACTGTCACGCTTCTACGTACACTCTCATGAAGAAGCTCGGCGAGGGCGACCTCTTCAAAGGGTTTGAGAAGCTGAATCAGATGACCTACGTCGAAGCCACCAGGCTCGCCAAACATCCGGTCGGGTGCATCGACTGCCACGATCCCAAAACCATGGCGCTGCGCGTCACCCGCCCCGGTTTCCTGGAAGGCATCCGGAACTTGAAGGCGTCGATGGGAGTGGCCAACTACGACCCGAACACGATGGCTTCGGCCCAGGAAATGCGCAGCTTTGTCTGCGGCCAGTGCCACGTCGAATACTACTTCAAAGGAGATGAAAAGCGCCTGACCTTCCCCTGGCACAAGGGCCTGACGGCCGAGGAGATGTATGGCTACTACGAAGAAGTGAAGCACAAGGATTTCGTGCACAAAGAGACGGGCGCCCCGCTCCTCAAGGCGCAGCACCCCGAATTCGAGTTCTGGAATCAGGGCATCCACGCACGCTCGGGCGTCGCGTGCGCCGACTGCCACATGCCGTACAAGCGCGAGGGCGGCCAGAAAATCAGCGACCACTGGGTTCGCAGCCCGGTCCTGAACCTCAACCGCGCCTGCCAGGGGTGCCATCGGTTCTCCGAGCAGGAGATGAAGGAGCGCGTCGAGCAGATCCAGAATCGATTCCATGAAGCCCGCAACGTCGCCATGGACGCTCTGATGGATCTGATCAACGATACGAAGAAAGCCCGCTCCGCCGGCGCCGCCGACGGACAATTGGGAGACGTTTGGGCCGCCCAGCGCAAAGCTCAGTTCTTCATCGATCTGGTCGAAGCCGAGAATTCGGGCGGATTCCACGCTCCCGGAGAGAGCCTTCGCGTGCTCACCCAGGCGTTGGATACGATTCGAAAGGGCCAGATCGCCCTGCGCGGCATCAACGCCAAGGCGGCGGAAGCGCAGGCGCCTGCGCGCAGGCCGGCCGGTATGTGACGCAGTTGCCGTCGACCGGGGCTCGCGACCCAAACGTCGCGGTCGCGTCCGGAAGTTCGTCTCTTTGTAATCCAACCGGTGTATGTTGAGAGGGACACATGACCCTCCGCTCCATCCTCCTCCTCGTTCCTCTCGCCGCCGCGATCGGCGTTGCGCAAGGCCCGGTGCGTTCGGTCACCGACCCCGGTGTCGTCACCACCCGGCAGTCCATCACTCCAGCGGGCGTGCCCGCCATCTTCGAAGGCAAGGCTTACGGAGTCGACTTCGGTGCGACGGAGAAAGAAGTCTGGGTGCTGACTCCGGCCGAGCTGATTGGATTCGATTGGAGAGAGAATCAGGTGACCACACGGATCCGCCTGCCGGGAACGGGCGGGATTCGCGGCGTGCTCGCCGATCACGCCTCCAGCTCCACCTACGTTTCCTACGCCGGAAAGGCCAAGGGTGTCGCCCTGGCGCGGGTGGCGGGTGGCGCGCTCCACACGGTTGCAGAGGGCCTGGGGAAGGCGATTTCCGGCGCTCCGGCGATGGCTTCGGGACGGATCGCAGTGCCGCTGGTGGCCAACAACCAGGTCGCCCTCATCGATGCCTCGAGCGGCCGTGTGTTGCATACGGTAGGCACCGGAATCGCGCCCACCGCCGCCGTCCTGTCGCCCGATGGCAGGACCGCCTGGGTCGTCAATTGGGGCGGCCGCGAGGCCAAGGCCGGAGAACCCACCGCGCCCACCGGCCTTGATCCGTCCGCCGATCAGGTGGTGGTCGACCGGCGAGGCGTCGCGGCTACCGGGTCGGTCACCCGCGTCGACGTCGACGGCGGAAAGGCCACGCACACCATCGCCGCCGGCCTGCATCCCACCGCGATCGTGCTCGACGCAAAACGAGGCCGCGTCTACGTGGCGAATACCAACTCCGGCACCATCTCCGTCATCAGCACCAGTACGCATCAGGTGACGTCCACGATTCGCATCCAACCCTTCGAGCGGGCGATCACCGGCGTCGCGCCCACCGCGCTGGCGCTCTCGGCGGATGGAGAGACTCTCTACGCCGCGTGCGGCGGCATCAATGCCGTGGCGGTGATCAAAACCGCCACCTCCCGCACTGCCGGGTTGATCCCGACGGCCTGGTATCCGAATGCCGTTGCTCTCAGCCCGAAGGGCGACAAACTCGCCGTGACCTCTCTGCTGGGGGCGGGTTCGGGATGGCAGGGCGAGCCTAAGAAACGCTTCGTCCACTCGTATCGCGGATCCGTGGCCGTCCTCGACATTCCCGACGAGGCCGAACTCGCCGGCTATTCCGCGGCGGTCGCCGAGAACAACCGTCTCAAGCTCGGCGCAGCCTCGGCCGCAGTTCCGGCCCTCAACCCCGCCGCAAAACCCATCGCCATCCCGAGGCGCGCCGGCGAGCCTTCCCTCATCGAGCACGTGGTCTACATCATCAAGGAGAACCGGACCTACGACCAGTTGTTCGGCGACCTGCCGCAAGGTAACGGCGACCCGTCCCTCGTCATGTTCGGCGCCACGGTGACGCCCAATCAGCGAAAGCTGGCCCAGGAATTCGTTCTCCTCGACAACTTCTACGCCAGCGGCGGCAACAGCGCCGACGGCCATCAGTGGGCTACGCAAGCGAACGAGACCGCCTACACGATGTATCCGGGCTATGCCGGCCGCAGCTATCCCTTCGATGGCACCGACCCGATCGCCTATTCTTCCGGCGGCTTTCTTTGGGATCTGGCGCTCGACCGCAAGAAGACCGTTCGCGTGTTCGGCGAGTTTGTGCCCCGGACGGCGGAGGCGCGGCCGGCCGATCGCGCGAAGTATTTTGAACGCTGGCGCAAGGGCGACGCCTTCGCCACTGACTTCAACGTCAAGCCCGCGGTCCGCGGCATGATGTCCATCGTCGAGCCGAATTTCCCCAGCTACTCGAACGGTGTTCCCGATGTCGTGCGCGCCCGCATCTTCCTCGATCACCTGAAGCGATGGGAGTCGGCGGGGACGATGCCGAATCTCTCCATCATGCTGCTGCCCTGTGACCACACCTACGGCACAATGCCGGGGGCCTCCACGCCGAAGGCCATGGTCGCCGACAACGACCTGGCGCTCGGCACCGTGGTGGAAGCTCTTTCCCGGTCGAAGTTCTGGAAGAAAATGGCCATCTTCGTGGTGGAAGACGACGCGCAGAACGGAGTGGACCACGTGGACGGGCACCGGACCGTGGCCCTGGCCATCAGCCCCTACACCCGGCGCGGCCACGTCGATTCGACGTTCTATTCGCACCAGAGCATCCTGAAGACGATCGAGCTGATTCTGGGCCTGCCCACGCTGTCGTTATTCGACCTGATCGCCAACGACATGCGGGCCAGTTTTCGCAACACTCCCGACGACACGCCGTACACCGCCGTGGTGCCGGAACAATCGCTCGATGACGTCAACCCGCCGCTACGCTCGCTGAACGGGCCGGCCCGCCGGGGGGCGATCGAATCCGCGCGCATGAAGTGGGAAGTGCCCGACGCAGTCCCCACCGAACGGCTGAACCGGATCCTGTGGGGCGCGATCCGGGGCTGGTCCACCCCGTATCCAGGCAGTCGGCAAGCGGTGTTTGCTCCGCTCTCGCTCGATCTGGATGATGAAGACCGCTGACTGCTGACAGCGGATCGCTGTCCGCTGTAAGCTGTTAGCTACCATGAGCAAGATCAACCGGCGGCACTTGTTCCAGGCGGGCGCGGCGGCAGGGATGCTCGCGGGCGCTCCGGCACCCGCGGCCACGGTGCAACGGCGTGGCCAGGGACCGGAAGTCTACACCCGCATCGGCGTACGGCCGTTTATCAACTGCACCTCCACCTACACCATCAATGGCGGCTCCGCGCAACTGCCGGAGGTGATTGCCGCCGTGCAGCAGGCGGCGCACTATCACGTCAACCTCGACGAACTGCAGGACGCGGTGGGCAAACGCATCGCCCAACTCCTCGGGGCGGAAGCCGCCATGGTGAGTTCCGGCGCGGCGGGCGCCGTGACTTGTGGAACCGCGGCCTGTGTGGCTGGCGGCGATCCGGAAGTCATGCATCAACTGCCGAACACGGAGGGCATCCGCAACGAAGTGATCGTGCCTAAGTGGTCGCGCAGCCAGTATGACCAGGCCGTCCGCAACGTCGGCATCCGTATGGTCGAGGTGCAAACGCTCGACGATGTCGAGCGCGCCCTCGGACCGAAGACGGTCATGGCCACGGGCCAGGCCAACCTGCAGGAAGCCGGCAACCCCTTTACTCTCGAGCAATTCGTCGCGGTGCTGAACAAGCGCAAGATCCCGCTCCTGATCGATGCCGCCGCCGAACTGCCGTTGCGGCCGAATCCCTTCCTGAGCCGCGGCGCCTCGCTGGTCGCGCACAGCGGCGGCAAGATCCTGCGCGGGCCGCAGACCGCCGGGATTCTGCTCGGCCGCAAGGACCTGGTGACCGCCGCCTACCGGTGTTCCTCGCCGCACATGACGTTCGCCCGCGCGATCAAGGTCAGCAAAGAAGAGATCGTCGGTGTCCTGGTCGCCGTCGAATATCTGGTGGAGCGCCGCGATCGCAATGCGGAAGACCGCGAGTGGCGATCCTGGTTTCAACACATCGCCGAGCGGCTGAAACCCATCGAGGGTGTACGGACGAAGATCGTCGATCCGCCGCTGCCCAGCTACTATCCGGTACTCAACATTGAATGGGATCCGGCCCGGATCGGCCTCATCAACGCGGAGGTGGGCAAGCAACTGCTCGACGGAGAGCCACGCATCATGAGCCACGCGGAGGGCGACGGTCACTCCTTCGTGCTTCGTCCGGCGGCGATGTATCCGGGCGAACACCTCGCGGTGGCCGACCGCCTATACGAGGTCTTCCGGGGCGCTCCGGCCGGCAAACCCAAGCCTGCCATGACGCCGCCCGCGGTCGACCTGACCGGGTCCTGGGAGGTCGATCTTCGGTTCATCGCGGCGCATAGCCGCCAGAAGTTCTTCCTCAGCGTGCACGGCAATCAACTCTCGGGCACATTCTCCAGCCGGATCATCGACCACGGCAAGGTGCAGGGCGAAATCGACGGCGAGAAGGTGGCGTTCCAAACCCGGGCCCGCTACGAGGGCGCGTCCTTCCACTACCGCTTCTCCGGTACGGTGCGGGGCGACCGGATGTCCGGGCAGGTGGAGTTGGGCGAGGAGTACGGCACGGCGGAGTGGACCGCCCGCCGATTGGCCTGACGCTCCCGTGGCGCCGGTCTCCGACGTCTCCGACCGGCGGTCTTCAGACCGCGACACGCTTCAACTCGCCCCGGGACCGCTCGCCGCGCCGCCCCGGCGTCGATGCAGTGCACCGCCCGGTCCGGTTTCGTCTCGATCAATTACATCTCGTGGACAACCTCGAACCCCATCATGCGGCCCATTCGCTCGATGGAGCGGACGTGATCTCCGTAGAAAATCACGCGATGCAGACCGCCCGAATAACTGCGTAGCCACTTCCCGGCATCGCTCACCCGCGTCCGGATCTGGCTGCGGCACCCGCGGTCGCTGTCCACGGTCCCCGTCACTTCGGCGGTGGAGATCAGCATTTTCTTCGGCCCCAGGAACCGGGCCACCGTAATGGTCTCGTCCGAAGGCATCAGCACCTGCAACACCGCGCCTTCATTTGTTTCCAGGTGGTTCCGGATGAGGTACGGAGATGCGGTCCCCTTCAGACCGCTCATGCGGGTCGCCGACACACAGTGCGCATGGATGACTTCGTTGTGGCTCGTGTCGAACACCGGATCGGACACGAACCCCGGCATCTCCGTGTACGACGTGATCAGCATCTGGGTCATGGTGGATTGCAGATCGCCTTCGCACACCCCGTACAGGCCGGCGTCGTTCAACTTGGAGAACCCGATGCACGGATAGCCCGGAAGCGTTTTGGCCGCGAGCGTCCCGAAGCAATCGATCGTGACGGCGTTGGCTTTTTCGCGGGCCAGCATTGTGTGGAGCGCCAGCGAAAAGCGGAGGCCATTGAAAATCTCCTCCGGCCGCGGCTCCACCACGCGGAGTGCGTTCCGTACGAATTCATCCGTTTGCTTCCGCGCTTCGTTCAGGTCCGCGGCCTCGAACGCGTCGCGGAATTCGTTTCCGGTGACGAACTGGAAGGCCGTTCCGTAGCCGCCGTGAAAGGACTCGGTCATCTCCTGGCGGCCCTTGGGTGTAGCGGCCCCCACCAGCACCTTGCTGTGCTTCAGGTGATGGACCGATTTGAACAGCCGCATGTACGGATCGAGATCGCCGTAGCTGCTGCTGGCGAGAACGTCGACCTTCTGGCCCGCATGAGTCAGCGCGCCGATGCCCGACCAGGCATGGGTGGCATAAGGACGCGAGAAGAACAGCGCCGGGACCTTTGCTTCGTCCACCAGGGCTCGGAGCACGGGCGTGGGCTGAGCCAACGGAACGATGAGGAGACCATCGATCTCCGCCATTCGGTCCAGCCAGGGCCGGACTTCATCGGCGCTTCGGAGGACATCGCCTCCGGTGAACCGGACGTTGCCGGTGTGTTTGCGGGCGACTTCGCCGAGCCGTGTCTCGATCTCGGCAACCTCGGCGGAGACGTCCAGTGTGGGTTTGGGCCAGTGAACGGTTGGGGCGGACAGATAGACCTTGGCCACGGTGGCTGGACCGTTCCAAGGCATGGTGCGGAATTCGTCCTCGATTTTGGCGAAGGAGGCGAACGGAAGGCCGCCGAGCGCGAACCCGAACTCGCGGCGGGAAATGTTAGGAAGGCAAGGCATAATGAAGAACTCTGATCGATTCCGTGGCGATGCGCTGACGCCGATTGCAGTGTCACACTCCACGATCGAAATTGAACCGCCTTGATCATACGCCCCGGCGGTGCGGGAAGGAATCACTTCGTCAGAACCAGAAACAGCCGGGGGAAGGGGAGAATGCGCTTTCCGTCCGCGCGGACCGGAAACGCCTCGTCGACTGCACGACTGAACCGCTCGAGGAACGGATCGAGTTCCCCGGCCTCGAGAGCCTGTAGGTACGGCCTCAGGCCCGTTCCGCGAATCCAGGAGACGATCGCCTCCGTATCCGCCATCACGTGTTGATATTCGGTCAGCCACAGCGTGATTCGGGAGGACAGGGGCGCCAGCAGGTCGTAGTATTGCTCGGGCGTCAGGATCTCGAACACGGGTTCGATGGCGGCCAGCCGGGCCGACCAGGGTCCGGACTCCGCTACCTCGAGGATGGCTCGATGCAGCGCGGACTGCAGGTGGAAAGGAATCTGCATCGCAAACACGCCTCCCGGCGGCAGCGCGGCGACCAGGCGCGGCAACACGCGCCGGTGCCCGTGAACCCACTGAAAGGCGGCGTTGGAAAAAATCAGATCGACCGGCCCGTCCGGCGTCCAGGCGCCGATGTCCACCATCTGCCAGTGAAATTCGGGACGGTCGGCGCGAGCGCGATCCAGCATCTCACGCGAGTGGTCGATACCGGTGATGGAAGCGTTGGGCCATCGCGCAGCCAGGACGGCCGTGCTGTTGCCGGGCCCGCACCCCAAGTCCTCGATCTCGCGCGGGTCATCCATGGGAATACGATTCACCAGGTCGACGCATGGTTGCGTGCGCTCGTTCTCAAAGCGCAGGTACAAACCCGGATCCCAGGTCAGCGTCAAGCCCTCCGATTATGCCAAACGTCGTGCACCTACTGCCCACTCCCGCGCCGGGCGACAAAAAACGTCGCCCGGTGCCACGGTCATGGCAAGATAGCCAGAAAGGAGTCCGCTGTGACCAAGCCAGCCTGTGTCCTGATTCTTGCCGCCTGGACGTCCCTGTCCGCGCAGGAGACTTCGCCCAAAGCCTCGTTTGACAACTACAAGCTGGGCCATTCCCGTCACGGCGAAGTCTTCGACGAAGGGCCTCGGGCCAAGCCGTGGGAAATGGCCGGCATCGGTAACACCCCGTTTCCCATCACTCACAAGAACCCCGAGGTGCAGAAGTGGTTCAACCAGGGTACGGCGCTGTTGCATTCATTCTGGGACTACGAGGCGGAACGCGCGTTTCGCTGGTGCCTGAAACTCGAACCCGAGAACGCAATGGCCTACTGGGGAATGGCACGGGCCACCAGCGGCGATCGATCGAAGGAGTTCATCCGGCAGGCGGTGAAGCGGAAGAACACGGTCACCGAACGCGAACGGCTCTACATTGAAGCGCTCGAGGCGCGCGAATTGACCGACAGCCTTCGCGACCGCGGCGCCGATTACCGGGAACGCAGCAACCGTTACAAGCAGACCCTCGAAACCCTGTGCGTGAAATACCCGGACGACCTGGAGGCCCGGGCGCTGCTGGCCTACGCCAACATGGGCGATTCGCGCTACGGCACGGAACTGCTGGTGCGCGAGATCCTGGCCAGAAATCCCGACCATCCCGGCGCGCACCACTACCGGATCCACAACTGGAACCATCACGAGCCAGAGCAGGCTCTCGACAGCGCCAGGCGGTTCGGCGAGATTGCTCCGGGAATCGGCCACGCGTTGCACATGCCCGGCCACATCTTCTCGACCGTCGGCATGTGGAACGAAGCAGCCATTGCCATGGATTCCGCAACGCGGGTAGAGAAGCAGTACATGGTCGACCGCCTGACGTTCCCGTTCAACAACTGGAACTACGGCCACAATCGCAGCTACCTGTCGTACATTCAGGAGCAACTCGGCATGGCCGAGGCCTCGATCTTCGGCGCGCGGCAATTGATCGACGCGCCGCTCGACCCCAAACAGAACGCCGACCTGCCCTACAGCAGCCACTCGCAGGGCATCGAGAACATGATGCGCGTTCTGATCAAGTTCGAGCGCTGGGATGCGCTGCTCGACAAACGCACCATCCCGTGGCGCGAGATCTTTCTCGACAGGATGCGGAAGGCCTACTCCGAAACCCGCGCCCATCTCGGTCTGGGCAACCGGGATCAGGCTATGAAGGCCCTCGACGCATTTGCCGCGCTGAAGAAAGATCTCGAAAAGAACAAGGGTCAGGAGTCCACCTACAGCCTGATGGACAAGGAACTGCGCGCGCGCCTTGCCTTGTTGCGGGGCGAGACTCTGTCCGGCCTGGCCCTGCTCACCGAAGCCGCGGAACAGGAATACGAACGTCAGAAGAGCGACAACGATCCGCCGCACTATCCGCAGTTCCTCTACCCGGAACTCGGCCGCGCCTATCTCGCGGCGAAGAGCCCCGCGCTGGCCGCCCAGGCCTTTGAGAAAAGCCTGAAACTGGTTCGCAACGACTGTTTTGCGCTCTCCGGGATGGTGGAGGCGTATCACGCGATGGGCGAGAAGTCGAAGGCCGAAGAGGCGATGGCGCGCCTGCTGTACGTCACCGCGGATGCGGACAAAGGACTGAAGCTGGTGGAACGCAGCGTAGCGACCGGGATCAGAGCCAAACCGCGCGACACGTCGCCGGGGACGCAGCGAAATTACCGCCGGTTCTCGCTCGACCGGTTTGGGCCGAACACCTGGGAGCCCTTCGCCTCGCCGCCACTGGAGGTGCACGATCCTGACGGCAAGCCGGTCACCTTGAGCGAGTACCGCGGCAAGAACGTGATCCTGGTCTTTTACCTTGGCCGCGAGTGTCTGCACTGCATGAACCAATTGAAGGACCTGCAGCGGAAGCGCGAGGAGTGGGAGAGGCTCGAAACCGTTGTGCTGGCCGTATCCGGAAACCGGCCGGACGACAACAAGGCGAACCTGAAGTCCATCAACCTCGGCGCGATTCGCCTTCTTTCCGACGAAGGGTTCGCCAACTCCCGCCGCTTCCGCTCGTATGACGACTTCGAGGAGATGGAAATCCATTCGACCATCCTGATCGACAAGCGCGGGCGCGTTCACTGGGCGCGCAGCGGCGGCGAGCCGTTCGGGGATATGGCGTTTCTGGAAAAGCAACTGCGCCGCATGAATCAGTCGGTGGAGACCGCCCCGGCCGCCGGTGGCTCCGAGTGAAGGTTCCGCGGTGGCTGGTCCCTTCGCTCGCGGACATTCTGTTCCTGAGCCTGATCGCCTGGCCGTTCTTTCTCAGCAGCAGCGGTTGGACTGAGCTGATGGCGGATGCCAACTCCGGAATCCACATTCATACCGGCGAGTTCATTCTCCAAACGCACACGGTCCCGCGTCAGGACCTGTATTCGTTCTCCAAGCCCGGCGCGCCCTGGTTTGCGTGGGAATGGCTCACGACGATCGTCTACGCCGCGCTGCACAGCGTCTACGGCCTCGGGAGTCTCGCCATCCTGTCGGCGTTCCTGATCTGGACGCATCCGGTGCTGCTGCTGCGCAACCAGATGGCGGAGGGCGCCAGCGTGGCGATTGCGCTGCCCCTGACGCTGGTGGCGTTTCGTGCGTCCTCGATCCACTTTCTGGCGCGTCCTCACCTGTTCACGTGGCTCTTCTTCGCCATCACGGTGGCGCTGGTGAATCACGACCGGCGCTCGCGAACGCGGTGGCTGTGGGCTCTGGTCCCGATGTCTGCCCTCTGGGCGAACCTGCACGGCGGCTTTCTCACGCTGCCGGTGTATGCGGGCCTGACGGCGGCGGGTTCGCTTCTGGAAGCGGTCTTTTCAAAACAGGCCGGCCGATGGATGGACTTCCGGCGGTACACCCTGCTCAGCGTGTCGACTGCCGCGGCCACGCTGCTGAACCCTTACGGCGTCCGTGTCCACACCCACATCGTCGAGATGATGCGGTCGCCGTGGCTGACCAAAATGGTGCAGGAGTTCCAGCCGCCGATGCGGTTCCCGGGCGAGCGGGTCTATCTGTACTATGCCGTTCTGGCGATCGCTCTGGGTTGCGCGGCCGTGCTGATCCGCCGTGGCCGATGGGTGGAGCCGCTGTGGATCGCGTTCTTCACCTATGCCTCCATAACGTCGGCCCGTCATCTGCCGCTCTTCTTCCTCGCGGCCACGCCGGTGTGCGCGCAGGTTCTGTCGGAAGGATGGCGGAGGCTGGCGGAGAAAGGCGGCCCCCGCTCGCTGACCGGGACGCTCGACTCCATCGCCCGCGACGCGGAACCCGGATTCACCCGAATGAGCGTCTGGGGACCGGCCTTTTGGCTTGTGTTGCTGCTCACGCCGCTTCGCGCCACCGTCCCGGCCGAGTTTCCGGCCACGCAGTTTCCCGCGTCGATCGTCAACCGCCATCTCGACGCGATCGCGACCTCCCGGATTTTTACTCACGACGGATGGGCGGACTACCTGATCTACCGCAACTATCCGAGGCAACGGATCTTCGTCGACGGGCGGGGCGACTTCTTCGGGCCGGAGATCGGAGAGCCGTACCTGGATATGCTGGAAGCCAAGCCGGGCTGGAGAGAGCAGTTCGCGCGGTGGGAGTTCTCCCTGGCCCTGCTGAAACCCGGCGTAGCCTTGACAAAAGCCCTGAGCGCGGATTCGGAGTGGGTCGAAATCGACCGCGACGCGCAGGCCGTGCTATTCCGGAAACGCTAGAAGCCCGGCTCAACGCAACCGCACGCCGGGGTGGTCGCCGTACTCGATGACGGCCTCGCGGCCCTCGTTGAGGATCGACAGGCGGCCCGCCTCCACGACCAGTTCGTTATAGCTCGAATTTGCCGGGGTCGCCAGCACGCCGGCCGCATCGATGGCCTGGAGCACTTCCAAACGGCGCGAGGGCTCGGCGGTTTCTACCTCGATCGCCTTCTTCACGATGAACTCGATGGAGCGGAAGCCGTAGCCCACCACTTGCAGTCCCGGCCCTCCGATGTCGACATATTGGAAGTAGTCGGCGCTCGGTTCGGCGAACATCGTCGCCCCGGCATCATGAGGCTTTTCCGTGTAGCAGTAGCGCATGCCGCGATATTGGTCGGAGTGCTCGAGCCACGCACCCCTGTCCTTGCCGCGGCAATACATGGTGATGCCTTGCGTGTTGGTGCCGGGCGCGCCGTCGGGGAAGCTGAGCGCGTTCTGGACGTTCAGGCACGCTCCGTTGTTCCAGATCACGCGCGCGTCCGTCCACAGGTACCCTTCGTTGCCGTTGGGATATTTGTCGACGATGCCGTAGACGCTCACCCGAGCGGGCAGCAACCCGGTGATGAAGTGCACGAGGTCGATATAGTGGCAGCCCACGTAGGTGAACGCGTCGGAATTCTCCGTGGTGCACCAGTTCATGAAGTTCGAATGGCGGTAGTACCACTTCTCCAGCAGGCACGCGGTGCCTAGCATGAACTCGCCGAACATTCCGGACTGATACCGGCGGCGCGCCATCAGGCTGCGGTCGTCCAGGCGCTTGTGATATTCGATGCCCACCATCAGGCCGCGGGATTTGGCTTCGCGTTCGATCTCGAGCGCCTGCGCGTGTTCGAGGACAAGGGGCTTGACGACCATCACATGCTGGTCGTGCCGCAGGGCGTGCATCACCATCTCGTAGTGCAACTGGTCCGGCACGGCGATCACGACGAGTTGCCGCGGCGGCATGCCGGCAATCACGGTCTTGTATCGCTCGGGGTCGGGATGCTCGTGGATGGTGGGGTCCGGCACCGGGCGGAACTGCTGGCCGGGGAAGGCGCTGTGGAAGATCTCGGCCGCCTGCAGGCGGCGCAGGGAGCGAGGGCTCATCGAGGTGATGGTGATCTCGCCGATGACTCCCTGACGCTGCATCTGATACAGCGACGGGAGAATCTGGTCGTTGGTGATCATGCCGCCACCGACGATAGTGACTTGCGGTTGATAGGGCATCACGGATTGCCTACGCGACTGCGGGTTGCACCGTTGCCGTCGCCTCCGCGAAAGCTTCCTCCAGCACGTCCAGGCTCTCGCGCAGGGCCGCTTCGTGAATGACCAGCGGCGGGCAGATTTTGACGGTTCCGCCGCCGTAGCCGACGGGGCTGAACATCAGAACCCCCTTTTCGATGGTGCCGCGAACCACTTCAAAGGCCAGGTCAGGATCCGGTTCCTTTGTGCCTGGCCTCACGCAAGCCACCCCGGCTACCAGTCCTTTGCCATCCACCCAGCCGATTTGTGGCATCTTCGCTTTCAACTCGCGCAACCGCGTGTGCATCAACTCGCCCATGACCCTGGCATTCTCTGCCAGGTTTTCTTTCACCACCAGGTCAATGGAGGCCAATGCCGCGGCGCAGCAAATGGGGTTGCCGGTGTGCGTGGACGTCATGCTTCCGGCGGGATGGAGGTCCATCACGTCGGGCCGTCCGGCCACCGCAGCCAGCGGCAGTGAACTGGAAATGCCCTTGCCGAAGCAGGCTAAATCGGGGACAATTTCGTACTGCTCGAATCCCCACATCTTGCCGCAGCGGCCGAAACCGGCCTGCACCTCGTCGCACACCAGCAGGGCCTTGTGCCCGTTGCACCACTGGCGCATGGCCTGCATGTACGACTTGGGAGCGAACGCGGCGCTGCCGCCCTGATAGGTCTCCAGAATGACGCCGGCGACATTCTGCGGCTCGACGCCCTTCTCGGCCAGGCACTTTTCGAAGTACGCGAACGACGTGTCCTCTGTCCAGAATCCGTCCGGAAACGGCACCTGCACGAAGCCGGGATCGATGTTGACGATCCACTCCTTCAGGCTGGGGATGCCGCCGGCCTGCTGCGAGCCGAGGGTGCGGCCGTGGAAGGCTTTCTCGAACGAGACGATGATGTGCTTGGAGCGCCCGCCCGCCTTGACACCGTGGGTCCTGCACAGCTTGACGGCGCACTCCACGGTTTCCGATCCGGTTGTCAGCAGAAAGACCTTCTTGAGCGGTTCCGGCAGGATTCCGGCGATCCGCTCGACCAGGAGAGACCGGATTTCACTGGGAAAGCAGTAGTTGGTCAGAAGGTGCGACTGGGCCTGGCGGACGACGGCGTCCACCATCTCCTGGCGGCCATGACCGGCGTTGGTGATCAGGACTCCCGACGACCAGTCGATCCACATGTTGCCGTAGCGGTCCCAAACCTGGAATCCCTCGGCGCGGTCCCAGACTACCGGAGGCTGGCCCTGCATCGCCAACGGTTCGTACCGCTGAAGCCTCTCCAGAATTGGGATCGAATCCGGCGCCGGGATGTCCGTCACGATCCTGCGGTAGGGGGTTTCAACGCGCGGAACGGGGCGTGGAGTGAGCGAAAACTGTCTGGCCATGTTGGGTAACGGCTCCATTGTCCGTTATCATCTTGTTCAATGGCAAGCCGTCTGATTCTCTTCGTCCTGCTCGCCGCCGTGACCCTGTTTCCGGACGCCACGATGGTGGGTCCCCGCTACCTGAACGGACAATTGCAGAGGCCGGAAGGCCATCGGGAGTGGATGTTCGTCGGGTCGAATCTGAACATGGGTTATCGCGAAGGCAACCCTGAACCAAAGGATCCGATGTTTCACAACATCTATATGCAGCGAGAGGCGTTCCGGCACTTTTCGAAGACCGGAGCCTTCCCCAACGGCACCATGATGGTGATGGAAGTGATTCGCGGCGGCACCAACGCGTCCATCAACCGGCACGGCACGTTCGAGGACAAGTTCATCGGCATCGAGGTCGCTTTGAAGGACGAGAAGCGATTCGCAGGGAAGTGGGCGTATTACAAGTTCTTCGACGATGAGGGCAAAGCCCTGCCCACGGCGAAGGAGTTCGCGAAGGAAGCCTGCTGGGATTGCCACAACAAGCACGGCGCGGTGGACAACGTGTTCGTGCAGTTCTACCCGGTGCTTCGGGAAGCGAGGCCGAAGCCCTGAATCTCGCCGGGTTCCACTACGACCTGCCCCATGAGTTGATCGCGCAGACGCCGCTCGAAGACCGCGCGGCTTCGCGCATGCTGGTTCTCGACCGCTCGCAGCAATGCTGGGAGGATCGCTGCTTCCGCGATCTGCCCGGGTACCTTCGTCCGGGCGACTGCCTGGTGTTGAACGACAGCCGGGTGTTCCCGTCCCGTTTGTATGGTCAGCGAAAAGGCCTGCATGCCAGGGATGTAGGGAAGAACAATCCCAATCGGTGGCAGCATCTGAGCGGAACGGTGGAAGTGTTCCTCCTGCGGTCCCTTTCGCCGGATGGCCGGATGTGGGACGCGCTGGTGAGGCCGGGCCGCAAGCTGCTGGTGGGCGAGCGCATCCATTTCGCCGACGGCCTGGAGGCGGAGATCGTCCGTCATGGCGAGTTCGGCGAAAGGACGATTCGCTTCGAGTGCGCGGGTGACATCCACGAGCACCTGGATCGCGTCGGCCACGTGCCACTGCCCCCGTATATCAAGCGGGAAGACCGGCCTGAAGATCGCGAGCGGTATCAGACTGTCTACGCGCGGGAGCGCGGTTCGGTGGCCGCGCCGACGGCCGGGTTGCACTTCACACCGGAGGTGCTCGAGTACTGCCGCAATGCCGGTGCGGAGATTGGCAGCGTGACCCTTCATGTCGGGCTGGGTACGTTTCAGCCGCTGCACCAGAGCGAGGTGGAGCAGAACCAACTGCACGCGGAATCGTTCGCGGTGACCGAGGAGAATCAGCGCAAGATCCTGGCCGCCGATCGGCGCGTGGCGGTCGGGACCACCAGCGTCCGGACCGTGGAGAGCCTGATGCGCGGGCGTTCGAGCGGCGAGACCGACTTGTTCATCTATCCCGGATTCGAGTTCCTGGGGGTCAACGCGATGGTGACCAATTTCCATCTGCCGTCGACCAGCCTGCTACTGCTGGTAGCGGCGTTCGCCGGAAAAGACTTCGTGCTGGCGGCTTATCGTCACGCGGTGGAGCAGCGATACCGGTTCTTCTCCTACGGCGATTGCATGCTGATTCTGTGAGGATGGGCTGGCCATCCACCGTACCCCGGTCACTCGGCCTTATGCGCGCGTTCGAAGGCTCCGCCTCGCCTGCCCGATCCACTTGGGTGCATAATCTCTTAGATGACCCGAGCAGCCACCCTCTTCAGCCTCTGCGCACTCGCCCTCGCCGCCGAGACCCTCCGGCCGATTTCCGAGCGCATCCGTATCGACAGCAATGTCATCGTCCCCATGCGGGACGGCGTGAAACTCTATGCCGACGTGTACCGGCCCGCGAGGGAAGGGAAGTTCCCCGTGCTGGTGGTCCGGACGCCCTACGGAAAGCAGCGCGACGGGGTCCACCAGGGCAAGATCCAATTCGCGCAGCGGGGTTACGCGGTGGTGGTCCAGGACGCGCGCGGCCGCTTCGAATCCGAAGGGGCCTGGGACCCGTTCCGCAACGAGGCGAAGGACGGCTACGACACCATCGAGTGGGCGGCCCGGCAGCCCTGGTCGAACGGCAAAGTGGGCACGGAAGGCGGATCGTACCTTGGGAACGTGCAGTGGCAGGCGGCGGCGCAGACGCCTCCCAGCCTGGTGGCGATCTTCCCGGCCGTCGCGTCCACCAGCTTGTATCACAACACCTTCTATCACGGCGGCGCCTTCAAGCTGGCCGTCTCCTACGGGTGGGGCGCCGTCCGGATGCCCCTGCGCATCATGTACCCGCAGTATTGGCACACCGAACCCTACGCGCCCGTGGAGATGAAGTACGAGAGCATCGTGTGGGGCCTCCCGCTTGAAACCCTGGATCTGGCGTCATCGCATCACCCCGTGCCTCACTGGCGGAACTGGCTGAAACACGAAAGCTACGACGACTATTGGAAGGCCATCAGCATCGAGGAGAAGTTCGATCAGGTGAAGGTGCCCGCGCACACGCACGGAGGGTGGTTCGACCTGCTGCTGAACGGCACGTTGAACGGCTACGTCGGGGTCAAACATCAGGGTGGAAGCGAGACCGCGCGGCGCGGCACCCGGATGATCGTCGGGCCGTGGGGACATGGAGCTAGCCGCAAGTTCGGTGATGTCGACTTCGGACCCACGGCCATGCGCAGCCAGTTTGAGCGTGAGTTGCAGTTCTTCGACCACCATCTGATGGGAGTGGACACGGGCATCGACAAGGAACCGCCGGTCGAGATCTACCTGATGGGCATCAACCGCTGGATGCACTTCAGCGACTGGCCGATTCCCGGCGCCAAAGCCACGCCTCTTTATCTGTCGAGCGGCGGGTCGGCCAACAGCGAGCGGGGCGACGGCCGGTTGAGCTTCGACAAGCCGAGCGGCCCCGGGATGGATCACTACACGTACGACCCGAATCAACCGGTGCCGACTGTCGGCGCGCACGACTGTTGTGGGGTGCCGACGTCCACGGGCCCCGTGGATCAGCGGCCGGTGGAAAAGCGGAACGATGTTCTCGTGTATACGAGCGAGTACCTCAAGACCCCGATTGCCGTCGCCGGGCCCATCCGGATGAAGCTCCACGCCGCCACCGATGGTCCGGACACCGACTGGTTCGTCAAGCTGGTGGATGTCCATCCCAGCGGGTTTGCGATGAACGTCGCCGAGGGGGTGTTACGGGCGCGGTTTCACAAGGGCCTGGACAAGCCGGAGTTGCTCAAGCCGAACCAGGCGTATGAATTCGAAGTCGACATGCGGGCGACGGGGAACGTGTTTCTGCCGGGCCACCGGATCAGGATCGACGTCACCAGCAGCAACTTCCCGCAGTTCGACCGGAACCTGAACAGCGGCGAACCGCTGCTGACGGCCAAGCGGGTTCGCGTTGCGAAGCAGACGGTGTTCCACACGCCGGAGCGTCCGTCGCACATCGTGCTGCCGCTGATCGAGGTCCCCGCAAAGTGACCTCCCGGCGCCTGTTTCTGCAGGTCTGCGGCGGCGCGCCCCTGTTGGCGCAGCCGCGCGAGACCTACGATACACAAGCGAAGGGCCTGCGCATCGTTCCCGGCGCGTGGCGGCCGCACTACCCGTGGGAACACATCGCGTGGGTCAGCCCGCCGTGGCCCAGCCAGGACTACCTGTGGCTGGATTTTCCGGAGGCCGTGTTTACCACCCGCGGCCTTCTGTTTCTCAGCCACATCAACCCGGCCGCTCCCGCTCTCTATGAGACGTGGCCGGCGGTGTCGTGGAGAATGGCGGCGGACGGCATTGCCTTTGAACGCGAACTGCCGAACGGGGTGCGGTTCGGCGGCAGTCTCCGGGCGGGCACTTCCCTGGTCGAGATGGAACTATTCATCCGCAATCAGTCGAAGGAGCCGCTCGAACGCATCACGTTGCAGACCTGTGCGTTCCTGCGCGCGATCCGGGAGTTCGCCGACTACACGCTCGAGAACAAGTTCGTCCACACGCCCGCCGGGTGGATTGCCCTGCCCAAAGCCATGGGAGGGGAGGCGGGAGTTGGGCCGTATCGCGTTGGCTGGCGGCGGAGCGGAAAACTCGCGGCCGACTGGCCGGTGCTGGCCACGGTATCGAACCGGGGCCCGCGGCTGGTGGCGATGACCTGGAATCGGGCCACGCTCTCGATGGTCGGCAATCCCAACCATCCCTGCATGCATGCCGATCCGGTGTTTCCCGACCTGGCGCCGGGGGAGAGCCACACGATCCGCGGCCGGCTGATCTTCGTCGAAGGCAAGCTGGAGGATTTCGACGTTCGCCGTTACCTGACGTAGCGAGCGTCCACCGGCAGGCGCGTATGGCAGGAGACCGGCCGCGCCGGGCGACAAGAATCGTCGCCCGGCGCCACCGGCCAGCTACACTGACTCACTTGCTCATCTGAATCATCGCGAACACGGCGCCTTGCGGGTCCTTGCACATCGAGAAGCGTCCGACGCCCATGGCTTCCTCCACACCGCACAGCACGCTGGCCCCGAGATCCTTCGCCTTTTGGGTCGAGGCGTCGATGTCGTCCACCTTCCAGTAGATTCCCCAGTTGGGCGGAATCCCTTCCATCTCCGGCGTCATTTCCATCATTCCCGCCACCTGTTTATCGCCGAGGTTGAACAGGGTGTAGTTCATCGGTCCCATCGGCACGGTGTTCGCCACCCAGCCGAAGACTTTTGCGTAGAAGTCCTTGCTTCCCTCTCCGTCGCGGGTCATCAATTCAGACCAGCACCAGGTCCCCTCGACGCCGGCGACCCCGGCCCCCTGATGCTTGCCGGGCTGCCACACCGCGAAGACAGCCCCGCCGGGATCCTTCATTGCCGTCATGCGGCCGACATCCATAACATCCATCGGCCCCATCAGGGTCGTCGCGCCGGCTTCCACCGCTGCTTTGGTCGCGGCATCGGCGTCATCGACCTTGACATACAGCAGCCAGTGGGGAGGGACTCCCATTTTCGTCTGTTCGTCCATTAATTTGTACATGCCGGCGACATCTCGCCCCTGGACCTTGGCCAGCACGTATTTGCTGTCACCTTCCCCCATGGGGACCTCTTCGGCGCCCCATCCGAACAGGCTCTTGTAAAACTGGGTTCCAGCGTCCAGTTCACTCGTGGCGAGTTCGTACCAACAGAACTTGCCGGCTGGGTATTGATCGATCAGTGTCATTGGGTAATTTCCTTTCGCAGTGTGGGAACCATCTTCGTCTGAAGCGTGCCCCGCCGCATGCGGAACCTCCTCCTCCTCAGGACGATCGTCTCAGTTTACACCCGCTTTGTTTCGTCTCAATTGCAGCCGCCGCGTTAAGAAATGGAAAATTGTCGACAGATATGCGATACTGCCATCGGTTTCGGGCTTCTCGCCGGTAACGGCGTACACGGTTCGGCCCGGCGATCGGAGAACCGGGCCGCGGACGGTTCCGAAACAGGAAGCAGGGGAGGAGACTCGTGCCACTCGAGAGCATCGTCGCCAACTTCAAGCCATCGTCGCTGAGGGATCATATCAGCGAACTGCTGACCGAAGCGATTCTATCGGGCAGATTGCGGCCGGGAGACCGGATGAACGAGAGCGCCCTGGCGCGGCAGTTACGGGTCAGCCGGGCGCCGATCCGCGAGGCCTTGCAGCAACTCGAAGAGCAGGGTTTGGTGATGAATCAGCCCCGCCGCGGAATGTTTGTGGTCAGCCTGGACGAAACCGATCTGCAAAAGATCAACAGTCTCCGCATCATCCTGGAGGCGGAAGCGCTGCGTCTTTGCCGGGCTCAGGCGACTCCGCAGATCCGGCGCCGCCTGCAGCAGATTTCCGAGAAGATGGAGCGCAGCCAGGATACGACCGCGCTCGAAGCCTGCCGCATGGACCTCGAATTTCACCGTACCCTGTGGAGCTTTAGCGGAAACGAGTATCTGGAGAAGGTCCTGACCAGCCTGACCGCGCCGTTGTTCGCGTATGCCGTTCTGACCAAACCGCAGGCCGAGAAAATGCGGATGATCCTCGATTCGCACCGGCCGCTGGTGGACTTTGTCTCGTGCCGCTTCGAGCGAACCGCCGAAGACGTGATGTACGAACACCTCCAGTTGCGGTGGACCGATCCCGACCGGTACTCCGCGCGCAGGCTCGACGCTCACGCGATGTCGGCCAAATAACTTATGCCTCGAATCGGAATTGCCGGGTTTCTGCACGAATCCAATACGTTTCTATCGGTCCCCACGACGTATGACCACTTTGCCTCCACCAGCATGACGCGCGGCCGGGCGCTGATTGACAAGTGGAGAGGGGCGAAGCACGAATTAGGGGGAATGGTAGATGGTTCCCTGGCCCGTCAATGGGAAATCGTGCCCCTGCTGGCGACCTTTGCCGTTCCCAGCGGCACGATCGAAGCGGAAGCCTACGAGAGGATTGTCGGCGAGATGCTGGCCGAACTCGAGGCCGCGCCGCCACTGGACGGACTGCTGCTGGCCCTTCACGGCGCTACCGTGTCCGCCGGGTACCCCGACGCCGACGGAGAAATCCTGCGCCGCGTTCGTCAGCGGGTGGGGGCGTCCCTGCCCGTCGTGACCACGTTCGATCTGCATGCCAATCTCAGCCAGGAGATGGCCCTGTACTCCACCGCCCTCATCGGCTACCGGTCAAACCCCCATCTCGACCAGTACGAACGGGGGCGCGACGCCGCGGACCTGATGGCCCGTATTCTCAGCGGCGAAGTGAAGCCCGTACAGGCGCTGGAGACCCCTCCGCTGGTCATCGAAATCGCCCAACAACACACTCCACGCATGCCGGCAAAGGGCCTCTACGATGACCTTGCCGAAGTCCTGACCTGGCCGGGGATCGTCACGGCCAGCGTCGCGATGGGCTTTTATTATGCGGACGTCGCGGAAATGGGTTCGTCGTTTTTGGCGGTGGCCGACAACGATCCCCAACTGGCGCGCCGGGCGGCCCGCTGGATGGCGCAGCGCGCGTGGGACCGCCGGCAGGACTTCGTGGCGCCCCTGCCTTCTCCCGAAGAAGCCGTGAAAGCCGCGGCGAAGGCGGAGCGAACCCCGGTGGTCTTCATGGATATCGGGGACAATGTCGGCGGTGGCAGCGCGGGCGATTCGACGATCCTGTTCGCCGAAATCCTGAGGCAAGGCGTACCCAACGCCCTGGTGATTTTGTACGACCCGGCAGCGGTTGCGTCGTGCGTCGCGGCCGGCGTTCGCGCCACGGTCGACCTGGACGTTGGCGGGAAAACCGACGATCTCCACGGCCGGCCCGTGCGGATTCAAGGCCGGGTGCGGACCATTTCCGACGGATGCTACACGGAGACGCAGGTCCGGCACGGCGGTTGGTCGGACTACGATCAGGGGGTGACCGTTGTGGTGGAGACCGCCGAGCAGCATTCGGTGATCTTGACCAGCCGGCGCATGGCGCCCATGAGCCTGGAGCAGGTGTTGAGCCTGGGTCTTCACCCCCAGCGCAAGCGAATCCTGATTGCCAAGGGCGTGGTGGCCCCGAGAGCCGCCTATGAGCCGGTGGCCGCGGAAATCGTGCTGGTCGACACGCCGGGCTCCACCGCGAACAACCCCAAGCACTTCGCCTATCAACGGCGACGGAAGCCCCTGTTCCCGATCGAGGAGACCGCGTCGTATTCGTCTTGAGCGCCTGACGCGAGGCGGATCGCCCGTCGCGGCGTCCGCTCCTGTTAATCTATTTTGGTAGTCCCCTTCAGGTGAGCGCCGAGTCCTGCGCAGCAACTACCGGCCGGGCGGCATCGGCGAGACATGCTGTTCAATCCATATGGCTTGAATCGCTCAACCGGCCTGTCGCCACGGCTCCCTGTCGGGATCGCGGCCGCTGCGCGGACACCGAAGGAAAGGAAATCGGCTATGACCTACATCGACGACATGACCTGGCGGGGGCTCGTCTACAATGTGACCGATCCCCGTTTGGGCGAGATCATGGGCGCCGGGAAGCTCACGCTCTACAGCGGCTTCGACCCCACCGCGCCGAGCCTCCACGTGGGCAACCTGATGCCCATCCTCGGCCTCCGGCGGGCGCAACTTCACGGCCACCGTCCGATCGCCCTGGTCGGCGGCGCCACCGGGATCATCGGCGACCCCAGCGGCAAGGCCGGAGAGCGCAGGCTGCAGGCGGTCGAAGATATCGAGCGGAATCAGGTGTCGATCGCGAAGCAACTCGAGCGCTTCCTGGATTTCAGCCAGGGTCTGATGGTGAACAACGCCGACTGGTTTCGCGGCATCCCGTACCTGGAGTTTCTGCGGGACACCGGCAAACATTTCACCGTCAACATGATGCTGGCGAAGGAGTCCGTCAGCGCCCGGATCGAGGATCGGGAAAGCGGCATTTCCTATACCGAATTCTCCTACATGTTGATCCAGGCCTACGATTTCATGTGGCTGTTGGACCACTACGACTGCCGCCTGCAGATCGGGGGCAGCGAGCAATGGGGCAACATCACGGCGGGCCTCGAGTTGATCCGGAGGCGCCGGGGCAAGGACGCCTACGGCCTCACGCTGCCGCTCCTGCTCGATGCGTCGGGCAAGAAATTCGGCAAGACGGAGCAGGGGGCGGTGTGGCTGGATTCCTCTCGGACCAGCGTTTACGATTTCTACCAGTACTTCCTGCGCTCCGACGACCGCGACGTGCCGAAGCTGTTGCGCTTCCTCACGTTCCTCGACCAGAAGACGATTGTTGAACTCGATGAACAACTGCGGGTCGCCCCGGAGAAACGGGAGGCGCACCGGGTCCTGGCGCGCGAGATGACCACCATGGTTCATGGCGCAGAAGAGACTCGCAACGCGGAGGCCGCGGCGGCAGCCTTGTTCGGTCAGGCCGGCGCCGGCGCTGTTCCGGAGGGAGCGCCCACCTTCGACGTGCCCGGCGCGAGCCTGGCGAAGGGACTCCCGCTGATCGACGCCCTCTCGCAGTCCGGCCTCTGCAAGTCGAAGAGCGACGCGCGGCGCGAGATCGAAGCCGGCGGCATTTATGTAAATGACGAGCGAGTTCCCCTGTGGGACCACAAAATCGGACCTGGCGACGTGCGCGACGGCATCATTCTGCTGCGACGCGGAAAGAAAAGCTACATGGTGCTGAAGATCGGCTGACGCGACTACGCGAGCGGGTCTGGAGAGCTATCATGGGTTGCCATGCGCCGCCGGACTTTGTTTGCCCTGCCTGCCGCCTTCGCCGCGCGATCCCGTTCCGCGACCCTGATCGACGAGTATGACCCCGCCAATCTGAAACTGGCTCACCGCACCCCTTGGAACGCTTCGGACGACGAACTTCGCCTGCTCCAGCAGATCGGCCTGCGCTGGATCCGGCTCGAGTACGGAGCGGAGAACCCGTCCGTCGATGCCCTGCGCAAAGTGCAGAAGCGTTTCGCGCAGTTTGGACTCGGAATCTACGGCGCGGTCCAACAGGCTTACCGGTCGCTCGACATCCAGCTCGGCAGGCCAGGACGCGACCGCGACATCGAAACCTACCGCACGTTTCTGCGCAGCCTGGGCAAGCTCGGCATTCCCCTTGCCCCTTACGACTTTCATCCCGCCAATACCTACACCACCAACACGGTGATCCGGCGCGGCTATCGCGCCCGCGAGTTCAACCTGCACGACTTCCGCACCAAAGTGGAGAAGCGAGCCTTCGAGCGGGAGTATTCGGCCGAAGATATCTGGGGCTTTTACACCTACTTTATGAAGGCCGTGCTGCCGGTGGCCGAAGAAGCCGGGGTCAAGCTTCCGCTGCACCCGGACGATCCCCCGGTGAGTCCGATGAATGGGGTGGCCAAGCTGTTCATCCACTATGACGGGTATCGCCGGGCCGAACAGGTCGCCGCCGGCAGTCCCGCCTGGGGAGTCCGGCTGTGCATCGGCACCTGGATTGAAGGCGGTTCGCAGATGGGGAAGAACGTCTTCGAGATGATCCGGGAATTCGGCAGCCGCGGCAAACTCTGGGACATCGACTTCCGGAACGTGTCGGCGCCGCTGCCCCACTTTGTCGAGACCTTTCCCGACGACGGGTACGTGGATATGTACGAGGTCATGAAAGCTCTGCGCCAAGTGAGGTTCAACGGTTCGGCCGTGCCCGATCACGTGCCCGAGCTTGCGGGCGACACCGGAATCCGCCGCGCCGGAACGGCGTACTGCATTGCGTACATGCGGGCCCTTCTGCGCCGGGCCAACCGCGAAGTCGGCTGAGGCCGCCAGAAAAGCCGCCTTATCGAGTCACCGTCTTTTCGGTCGCCAGGTTGTCGACCTCGTCGGTGACCCGGACCGCGATGGTGTGCTCGCCCGAGGCCACGGAAGTCAGGACCACCTCAAAGTCGATCTCGCGGGAATCGGAGAGCCTGCCGGACGGCGCCGCCACGGTCCACTCTCCGCCATCGACCGAGTATTCCGCCTTGGTGATGACGGTCAGGGCGTCGGCCGCCTTCCAGGTCAGACGAAGCCCGCTGCCGGAGCGAACCGCCGTGAGGCCGCTGATCCGCGGGGGCGTATTGTCGATCAGGATGGCCTCGCTCTCGTGCCGGCCCGTCAGGGCTTCGCCGTCGGGGTTGGAGGGCGCATCGCTGGCGGTGACGCGAAGCCGGTAGTAGCCATCGGCGAAGGCCGTGGAATCCCAGCAATAATAGGCCTCGCGCAGATTTTCCTTCAACAGCTTCCAGGTGGATTCGTTCTGACCCCGGATTTCGAGGCGGTACACAAGGGTGTCGGCGTTGAGGTCGGAGACCCTCCAGCGGGCGCCCGTGAAGCCTTTGGCATAGGTCATGGTGGGGAAAGTGGAAGAACTGGTGCGGCTGGAGGCCGCCCGAACGCCTTGACCGAAGGACGGGAGAGTCAGGGTCTTGGCCGCCGTCGAGGTCGAGGGCGCCGGGAACCGGTAGTTGGCGGGAGTCTCCTCGAGGGTCTCCACCTCTGGAGCGACGTTCTTGGGCAGATAGGCCAATTCCACCCATTCGAGTTCCGGCGACGTGGCGCCCGATCCGGTAAGCGTCGCTTTCCATTGGAAGAATCGGGCGGAGGGAGTCGCGACGCGGGCTCCGTCGGCCGAGGTCACCGGCGCCGACCAGGCACTCCAGGTTCCGCGGGGCCGGTCGACATTGCCGCTGCGCCCGTTAAGCGCGATCGCTCCGCCATCCAGGGTCCCTTTGTAGCGGAGTTTTCCCCACGCGGAAAACACTTCCGCGTCGAGCACTTCGCTCTCGATCGATCCCTCGCGGGCGAAGCGGGGCCCGAGCAGGAAGACCTTACCGGGATTCCCGGTGGCCGCGTAGATCCGGCCGCCCGCGGTGGCGAACGCCGTGACCTGGGTCGGCGGGGCCGTCCACAGCGCGGTGAACAGCTGATCGGAATCCACACGGTAAATCGTGCCCTTGTTCCCCGTGCCGATGAGGGGCGCTCCCTTGGCGTCGAAGCCGATCGCGTAGACGATCTCCTGGCCATGCGTCCAGATCTTCCGGGGGTATCCATCGGCTTCGATGCGAACCACCTCGGAGCCGCCCGCGATCACCGCTGCCGGGGGAGGCGCAGGGGGAGTTGCCGTAGTGGGGGCCCGGGGCGTCATTCCAGCGGGCGGGGGCGGCGTGATCGTCAACATCGAGGGGGCGACCGCAACTCCCTTGTTGCCCACGGCGGCCGCGAGGACCGACCCGTCCTTTGCCACGGCCAGCGCCGTCACTTCCCGTTTTCCCATCTGGTGCAACACGAAGCCCTTCCCGTCCGCGCCGACGCGAAGCACGAGCCCGGAGGGTTCCGTGCCCACCAGCACCTGGTCGTGACGGTCAACGGCGAGCGAGCGCGCATGGGCTTCCTCGGTCTTATAGAGGATCGATCCCGTACCCGCGGCCGTCACGCGATGGACCTCGCCCTGGTCTCCGGTGCCGACGAACAGGTCACCCTTGGAGTTGAAGGCAAGCGCCCAGATGTACTTCGCCTTGGGGTCGTAGTACACGCTGGACGTGCCGTCCGCGGCGACGCGATAGACCTTGCCATCGGGCGCCGTCGCCACGAACGCGGAATCCTGCTTGTCGATCACGATCGCCTGAATCTGAAGCTCGGTGAATTCCTTGATGATCTTGGACTCGCCTGCGGCACTGACGCGAATCAGTTTCGCTCCGGGACCGCCCCCGGCGTAGACATTGCCCTTGGAATCGAGGGCCAGCGCCCACAGGTAGGCCGAAGCCGAGTCGTGCAGTTCTTTGGATTCGGGGGAAAGCGACAGACGGCCGTCGCTGCGCAACGCCAGGTTCTTGAGCGTTCCCTTCTCAAACTCGGCTTTGGTGGATTGCTGCCAGAACTCGGTCTCGACGGCAAGGCCCACCGCGGCGCACAAGATCACGAGGGCGGCTCCGCCCGCCAGTATTCGGTATCGGTTCATGAGTTATCGGACGTTCAGCTTGAGCGAGTAGCTTCCCGAGATGACGTAGTCGAAGGGAATCGCCGTCTGTTCGTGGGTACTTTCCGGCGTCGTGAGCAAAGCGCGGTTGGACGCCCTTCCGGCCTGCATCACGTTCAGCACGGACGCCGGCAGGCTCGGCATCGTCTTGTCGTCGTAGTAGGCCGTGGGCGCCGATTGCACCAGCGACACATAAAGCTTGGAGTTGCTTCGTTCCTGGTTGAGCAGGCTGACCGTTTCCGGAAGGTCGATGTAGCGGTTGGCCAACCCCGCCACGGTTTTCATCCGGTTCAGCGTGTCGGCGTCGCTGAGAAGAATGCGGTGGGAGCCGGCAGGCATGGTCTCGGGTACCCTCAGTTCGAAGTCGCGTTCGATCCGCTCGCCCCGGTAGGGCCGCAGGAAGACCTTGACCTTCACCTTGTCGCCGGGGCGCGTGTCGCCGTCGGAGAGCCAGGCGCCCTCGATGCCGGCCACGCGGCGTTCGGGCAGCAGGTCGATACTCACGTTGACTCGCTTCAGCTTCGGCGTCTTGACGGAGTTAAGGTAGAGCCGGTTGAACTTGTCGCCCCACCACCCGGCCAGCAGCATGGGCGCGGGCATGGGCATTTCACTGGAAGCCTGCATGGTGGCCAGCGACAGGTTTGGCTGGCCTTCGAGTTCCACGCTTCCGCTCAGGCGATAGGTGGCCTCGTCGCGGAATTCATTCAACCCCGAAATCGAGTTGAACAGCGTGATCATCATGAGATAGGGCGTCCACTTCTGCTGGACGAAAACATTGAAGCGGAACTTCTTCTCGGCCCGCACCGCCGTCGCGTCGCCAAACGAGCGGACCGCGACTTCCACGGGAATCATGGCCGATTCGACGCCGAGTTCGCCCATGATGCCGCTGTGACGGTCCTGTCGCAGCGCGCCGACGATTTCCGTCGCGTTGGCGATCTTGAACGGAGAGAACTGGGAAGCCAGCACCATCAGGACTTCGCCCCCGCTCATCGGCATGTCGACCGGGCCGAGGTTGAAGAAGGGATGGCCGAAGCCGAGGACACGCTTGCCGTCGTTGTAGGTGACCGTGCCCAGTCCCGTGACATTCATGTCGCCGGAAACCAGCACGCCCGCGATCGGCTCGCCGGGGGCGAGGGACGTTCTCCAGGTGGAGGCGGGCTTGGTGCTGTACAGGGCTCCCCCGGCGCCGCCTTGAACGGCGCTCACGCCCATCTGCCGGAACAACGGGCCGAACTCCTGCAGCACCGACTCGTTGAAGCCGGAAAAGATGAGCGGCGTTTCAATCGGAGTCAGCAGGGGAGGATTATGGAGCAGCGAGGGCGAGGCTCCGGCGGCCACTGCCTGCTTCAGCAGATCGCCGGGAATGGCGAGTTCCGCCCGCTTGGCCCCGGCGCCCGGCACCTTGGCATTCGAGGGACGGGACGCGTCGAGGTCGTTGATCTCGAGCATCAGCTCAATCGGGGTGATGCCGCAGATCGCATCCGGCGAGAAGACGCTGAGGCGGAGGGCGACGGCCCCGATCAGCTTGCCGTCGATATAGACGGGGCTTCCGCTCATACCGCCGGCGACATTGGTGCGCGCCGCCTTCCCTCCCATCTTGGCCAGGATAATGTCCTGTTTGGGTCCCCACGAGTTCTTCCACAGGCCGATGATCTCGATGGGGACCGGTTCGGCTTCACGGCCGACGAACACCGTCCACGCCGTGCCCTTCATTCCGGGCTTGAGCTCGGCGGACTTCATGATTTGGACTGGACCCGCCTTGGGAGGCGAGCCCGCAGACTGCGCAGACAGCAACGAGCAGACCGCGAGCGACAATAGGGCCGCGGCAAAAGGCGACTTCATCAGGTACACAACTCCGTATCCACTATTGTAACCGTGCCTAAGCGAACCGCGCCGGTTGAAATACCAGGCGCCGGCCGCGGGTCGACACACGCCTCGACCTTTCCCCGTGGCGCCGGTCTCCGGCCGGCGCTTACTGTCGTAGCCTGGCCCGTGCGGTGCATGGCCAGGCCTTGCGGGGAGCGGCTTCGAGTCGCTGGAGGACCCGCCCGAAAAGTCGCCGCTCGTGTCAAGGCGCCGAACGGAGCACCGGCGCGGGAAGCAGTGCGGGACGACCTCGAGACGCGTGCCGACGCCCCACGGGTTACCTTCGAAGCCGGCCTGCCGTGTGCGGAGTTCGAGGACCGCGAGCGCGGAGTGGTCGTGTTGTTTGCCGATGTCGAGGCCGGCAAAGAAGCGTGGAGGGTTCATGGGAATTACACCGGGTCGGAATCGTCGGCAAGGGCGATGCCGAGGGCGGCGGGAGGCGAGGAAGCCGCCTGGATGGGGTCGGGCGAGAAGTCAAGCCGAAGCCGGGCGAAGCGGACCGGGTCGGCGGCGCAAAGGAGGTCGGAGATCATGTTTCCCGATCTCAGGGTGGCACGGAGGGAAGCGGAAAAAAGGCGAAAATGGAGGCAAGTGATTGAGCGTTCACAGCAGATAAAAATAAAAGTGCTGTGAACGCAACAGGCTTAAGAATCTGTTGCGTATGTGTTGCGGATAAGCGGATAACTGTTGCGGATACGAGCGGAGTTGTTGCGCCTCGGCGGTTAATGTGGCGTTGAGGGTGTTGCAAACATGGGAGTTAGCCGAGGGTTCGGGCTTATGCGCAACAATGCGCAACAGAAATAGCGGATAAGGGAGAAAATCGCATCTGGTTTTATTATCGCACGGGGTGGAAGAGGTTTTGGGGGAATGGGCACGCAAGTGGTTGAATCGACCAATCGGCCGTCTTGAGGCGCTGCACCGGTGAGGTGTCCCACCTGTATCTGGCGACGGAGGGCCACTGCACTGATGCGGATCACTCAAACGGCGCGGAGGCCAAGCACTGGATTTGCAGGTCCGGTCCCCGCGACGTGCGAAAGAGACGGCTCCGGACGTGGGGCCTGAAGCCAGCCTGCGGCCGTGGTGACCATCGTGGAACTCACGCATGGTATCCAGCAAGCCAGGACCGAGGAGCGCCGGCAACGGCGACAGGCATTCGTGGATCAACGGATCCGGGACGTCTGTGAATGCCAACCCGCGAAGGTATTACTCCGGTAGGCCGACCTTCTTGCGAAGAGCTTTCACTCGCGGATCGCCGCGAAGCAGAGCAAGTTCCGGAAACATGAGTGCTCGGCCTACGCGGAATGGTCCCGACCGAGCCATGCGTTCCAGGGCTTCCAGCGTGCGGTCCTTGTCTCCCAGGCCGGCGAAGATCATGGCTTGAGGGAGCGGGTCCTGTAGCCCACCGGCTGCCAGTTTCTCCGCTTCCTCGCGGCGGCCCGCCCGCGCATAGGCATGGCCGAGAACGCCCGCACCGGCGCCGCCCCGCTGTGGGCCTGCTTCGAGGATCTTGATCGCCTCGCCGATTCTCCCCTGGCCTAACCGCACCCGGCCCAGGCACTCGTTTCTGAAGCTTGCCTGTTGCTTTTCACAATGGCTGGCGGCCTCGTCGTACCGCTCAGCCGAAAGGAGCACGAAGGCCAGCCAGAATTGGACTAACGGTGACAGCGGGTCGGTTTTCTCCGCGGCGCGCATTTCGCGGAGCGCCTCCTCGGTACGCCCGAGAGGCAAAAGAAGAAATGCGGCGAAATGTTCGTGCGACAGCGAGCGGCTGGGGTCGAGCTCGATCGCGCGCCGGAAGCTCGTCTCGGAGCGCGCCCACTGTGCGTCGCGCGCCTGGGCCATCCCCAGCGCGTCGTGCGCTTCGGCTAACAGCGGGTCCAACTGGATCGCTTTCTCCGCCGCGGTACGCATTTTCGCCGTCTCATCGGCCTGATCGGTACGGAAATAACCCGATCGGGTTGCATGACGCGCGGCGAGACCTGCATAAGCGGGCGCAAAGGAAGGATCCTTAGCGATCGCTTCCTCGAAGAGCTTAGCACCTTGGAGGCCTCCTGTCCTCAGCGGGCCCTGATTCTCCAGAGAGCGCGCGCGAAGGTAGAGATCGTACGCTTCGACGCTAGTCTCATAGCGCCGGCGGCCGCGCCCCAGCTGCAACCGCAGGCTATTGACGATACCGAGGGAAATCTCGTCCTGGATCTTGAAGACATCCGTCAACTCCATGGGAAACTTGCCCGACCACAGCGGGGTGTCGTCCCGTACCCGAACCAACCGGACGTTAATCCGTAGCTGCTGCCCGGAGCGCTGGACCGAACCTTCGAGGATGTACTCGACCTCAAGCTGCTTTCCCACCTCGCGGAGGTTCCGAGGCTTGCCCTTGAAAGCAAAAGAGGAGGTCTGGGAGCGCACCGCGAGTCCCTCAATGATGGAGAGGTTGCGGATAATCTCGTCCGTAAGGCCGTCGGCAAAGTAGTCGTTGGCTGGATCTTGGCTAAGGTTATTCAACGGCAGAACCGCGATCGCAACGGGCGCGCTATTGTGCCGCGCCCACCACCAGCCGCTTCCTGCCAAAACCAACGCAAGGCCGGCCAGCATAATCGTGAGCCGCAGGCGTGTTCCGAGCCGCGAAGGGGTGCTTTTCAGCGCAAGGGGCGGCGCCGCAGCCTCAAGAGTATCAGAAACCCCGCCGTTCTGCCCGTTTCGCGCTGGGTTAGTGGGGAGACCCGGAACGATCCGGTCTCCCGCCGCCTCAGGCTGACGAAACACAGGTGAGTAGCCGCCCTTCGGCAGTTCGATCACGAGCGAGTCCCCGGCGCCTTCGCCGGCGTAATACTGTGTCAGACGGACCCGTAATTTGGCGGCTTCCGTACGGACCACTGAGTCCTGCCTGGGATCGAAACCCGGCGTCCGGCCAAATACCTCGATTCCTACCAGCGACTCTTTGAGTTCCGCAGCCTTGCCCGCTAGCTGCCGCTCCACGACGAAGCGGAGAAACTTGGAAAGGCGATCATTCCGCAGGAACTCGGGGCTCGCCAGAATCCTGTCCAACTGGCTTCTGACCGGCTCAGTGCTTGCTTCGGCGGGATGCATTCCTGTAGCACCGATTATAGACCCTCGGCGCGCTTTCAATGTGTTAGCTGCGTAGATCTACGCTTGATCTACCCTCTTTCGCTTTACATCGTTGGCGATGCGGGAGCATCCTAAGCCATGCTCATCTGGGTTCTGTGGCTGCTGCTGGCCGCCAACTGCTGGGGTCAGGCGCTCGGCGCATGGAAGATGATCCCCGCCAAGTCCCGCCAGAGCAGCGGTCCTCTTCCCCAAGCGCTCACGGTCAAATACGAGGCCCGCTCCAAAGAAGTCCACGCCCGGGCCGAGACCTGGACGTTCTACGAAATCCGGACGGATGGGACGTCAGAGACCAGCGGCCAGACTCTCCGTTTCGACGGGAAAGAATACGCGTGCGGAGACCTGGGACTGGGAGAGCGGCCCGACACCGTAGTCTCCACAAAATTGGACGCCCGAACAGCGGAGGTGTCCTACAAGAAGGCGGGACAAGTCATCCGTCGCGTGGTGCGCACCGTCTCCTCCGACGGCAACCAAATGACGCTGGAGGTTCGTATCAACCCTGAAAAGGGACCTGCGGCGGAGCACTTGATGGTTTTCGCGAGATGATGATCCCGACCACAAACGGAAGCAGCGCGTGGAGTATTGCACCGGCGCAAACGGCGGCTTCGAGCGGCGCCTGGTGTTTGAGGAACAGTAGAACCGGAGGACCCTTATGCCCATACAGATGCGGAAACTCGCGGCGGCGGCCACCCTGCGGACCAGCAGCGTGCTCGTTCTATCGCTGATCCTCGCGACCACCGGCCGGCTGCCGGCCCAGCAAACCGAGGCCGCCATTAGTGGCTTGATCGTGGACTCGCAGGGCGCCGCGATCTCTGGCGCGCGAGCCGCCGCCGTCCACCTCGACACGGGCGTCAAGACAACTACGCACTCCAACGAGACGGGCTTCTACTCGCTGCGGCCCCTGCCCATCGGCCCCTATACCGTCACCGTCGAGCAACCCGGTTTCCGGAGCGTTCACCGCGCGGGGATCGTCCTCAGCACCGGCCAGGCTCTCGATCTCAACTTTTCGCTGGAGCCGGGCGTCGTCAGCGACAGCATCACGGTCACCGACGAACCGCCGATCCTCGAAGCTCGATCCCCGGGCGTGACCCAACTCATCGAGACGAAAAACATCGAGGAGCTGCCCCTGTTCGACCGTGGCGCCTACAACGTCGTCGAGATCACCGGCGCGGCTGTGTTCTCCCGCAGCGAAACCGGCACCCTCCCCGCGTACTCGCTCGCCGGGGGACGCGTGAACAGCCAGATGATCTGGATCGACGGCGGCGCCGGGCAGAACATGCGCCTCGGCCAAGCCAGCGCGGATTTTAATCCACCCATCGAAGCGCTGCAAGAGGTCCGGATCATGGCCAACGGCTTCTCGGCGGAGTTCGGGGCCTCGGCCGGTGGCGTGGTCGTGGCCCATACCAAGTCGGGCGGCAACACGTTCAAGGGGTCGCTGTACGAGTACTTCCGCAACGACGCTCTGGACGCGCCGAACTTTTTCTCTCCCATCGTGGACGGCTCGAAGCAGAGGCCTTCCCTGCGCTACAACGTGTTTGGAGGAACCGCAGGCGGGCCGATCCGGAGGGACCGCACGTTCTTCTTCTTCAGCTACCAAGGCTCGCGCCGCAACGATGGCGGCGTGCGCACTCTGACCGTGCCGACCGTGCTCGAGCGCGCGGGCGACTTCTCGCAAACCTTCAACGCGCGCGGGCTCGCCGTCGTGTACGAACCCGCCAGCAGCCGCCAGGTGGGCAATGCCGTCCTCCGCGATCCGGTTCCCGGCAACCGGATTCCCGCCGGACGAATCGATGGGGTCGCCGGTCGCTTGGTTCCTTTTTTTCCCCTGCCCAACCGGCCCCCGGACGGCATCGCCGGCGCCAACAACTTCCGGCAGAACGATGTCAACCGCGGGCGTCTCTGGAATTTCATCGTGAAACTGGATCACAACTTGAGCAGCCGCAACCGGATCACGGTCCGGTATCTCATGCGCGACAACAACAACGTGAGTTCCAGTGTCTACCCGAACCCCGCGGCCGACACCGTCAATCAGACCGCAAACGATGGCCGCTACTGGTATGGCGCCTGGACCGGCATCGTTTCGCCGAACATCATCAACGAGCTGCGCCTGACCTCTGGTTCGAAATCGTCCTTTTTCTACGCGCGCGGAGCGGGTGAAGGCTCGCCAAGCAAGCTCGGACTTACCGGCGTCTCCGACGATTTCTTTCCACGCATCGAGCCCGCCGGTTACGCCTTCCTGGGGTCCGCGGCGCAGGACCGGATTCAGTCCCCCACCCGGCAGGTACAACTGGTCGAGTCGCTCTCCTGGGTGCGGGGACGCCAGTCGATCAAGATCGGCGGCGAGATCCGGCCTTCCTTCAATCGCGACGTGAACCGCCCCACCGTTTCTGGCCGCTATGTCTTTAGCCGCGGCTTCTCCGGACTGCCCGGCAATACTCTCACGGGCAACGGATTTGCGACCCTGCTGCTCGGAACTCCCACCAACTTCACCACCCAGGAGACGGATGTGCTCGATCGGCGGAGCTGGTACCACGCCTGGTTTGCGCAGAGCGACTGGACCGTCAGCCGATCGCTGACCGTGAATCTGGGTGTGCGCTGGGAGGTGGACACCCCGCTCAGCGACACTAACAACCTTATCAACGGCTTCGATCCTATCGCCATCAACCCGGTTTCGGGAACGCCGGGCGTGGTTCGTTTTCTGGGCCAGAAGGGATTCCACCAGCCTTACGGGGCCGATTGGAACAACTTCGGCCCGCGCGTCGGCTTCGCCTGGCGTCCCTTCGGACTCCAGAAGACCGTGGTTCGTGCCGGCTACGGAGCTTTCTTTGCAAACCCCGCAGGCGGGGTGAACACCGCCTCCTTGGGCTTCGAGCGCTCGGCGGTGTTGGTCCTCCCGGACAACAACCTGGGTGTTCCCTACACCATGGGGGGCGGCATTCCCGCGCCGCCCGATCGTCGGCCATTGAACGACTCCTACGGCGCCGTTCCCCTGGGCAGTCAAGCCACGACCGCGGTCACCTACTACGAACCGAATCGCCGCACCGGCTATTCCCAGCAGGTTACCGCTCGAATCCAGCACGAGCTGCCCGGGCAGATGGCCGTCGAGTACGGCTACATCGGAAATCTATCGCGCAAGCTTCCCGGCGAGAATCTGGCGACCAACCAGATACCGCCCTCGATTCTGGGGCCGGGCCGCGATACGCAGAGGTTCCGCCCGTATCCGCAATTCGGCGGCGTCACCATCCTGTCGCCGGGCCTGGGAGTTGGCAGCTATCATGCCGGCCTGGTGAAGCTGGAGAGGCGATTCGCGCGCGGCTACAACATTCTGGCGACCTACACCTGGTCGAAGACGCTCGACAATTCGTCCTCCGGCGGTGCCGCGTTCGGCGACGAGGGCTCCGCCTACTCGAACTACTACGACCGCCGGGCAGACTGGGGGCCTTCGGAGATCGACCTCCGCCACCGTCTCACGTGGAGTTCGGTGTGGCATTTGCCTGTCGGCAAGGGCCGCGCCTGGCTAGCGCATCACTGGACCAGCCCCATCCTGAGCCGCTGGTCATTGAGCGGTGTTCTGATCCTGCAAACGGGATTTCCGGTGACGGTGACCACGCTGACGAATTCGACCAATGCCTTCCCGTCTGGCGCGCAGCGGGCCGATATTCTGCGAAATCCGAACCTGCCCGCATCCGGGCGCGGCCTGGCGCGATGGTTCGACACCGGCGCCTTCCGCCAGCCGGCGCCCTATACGTTCGGCAATCAGGGAATCGGACACGTTCGCGCCGATGGCCGGACCACGCTGAACTGCTCCATCCTCCGCACGTTCGTTCCGCGGGAGAAGACCGAGCTACAGCTTCGGGCCGATTTTTTCAACGCGCCGAATCATCCGGATTTCGAGACGCCCGGCCGGGTGTTCGAAGGTCCGGCCTTCGGCATCGTCAGTTCGGCGTGGGCCGGGCGCCAGGTTCAGCTTGGGCTGAAGTTGTCGTTCTGAATGGAACGTACCCAGGCTACCCAGGCCGCGCCCGGACCCGACAATGATGGCGCACTTTGAGAAGCAGGAAATAGAGGACGCAACATGAAAGAGCAGTTTTCCAGGGGATACACCGCGCGAATCATCCGTGCGAGTGTGCTGCTAGCATTTGTTTCAGCGCCTTCCTCCAACGCGCAAACGGATGCCGCTTGCCGTCAGCGGCAATTCGGCAGATTTTCGGAATGGTCCGCCGCGGTCAATTTGGGGCCAGTCGTCAATTCCAGAAACATGGAGTTCTGGCCGATGATCTCCCCGAACGGGCTGAGTCTTTACTTTGGCTCAAACCGTCCTGGTGGGATTCCTGGAGCCGATCGGCAGGACATCTGGGTCAGCCGGCGCGACAACCTGGATGCCCCTTGGGGAAAGCCGAGGAACCTGGGTCCGAATATCAATACGGAGTTCCGCGACAATTCTCCCAAGTTCAGCCGGGATGGACATTGGCTTGTTTTCGGCAGTACCCGCCCCAAAGGTAAGTGTATTGCCGAAAGCGTGGTTGAGTTCTATGTTTCGTATCGCGAGAATGCAGACGACGATTTCGCCTGGGAACCAGCCGTGAACTTCGGTTGTGAGCTTAGCGGCAAAGGTGAAAATCTGAGTCCGGCCTTCTTCCACGATGATGACAAGGGGATCACGACGATGTATTTCAGCAGTCCCCGGACTGGACGTTCGCTTTTGGCCCTGGATATTTACGTGAGCACGCGCCGCTTTCACGGCGCCTTCGGCCCGCCCATCCTGGTCCCCGAGCTCAACAGCCCGCTCGCTGATTCTGGTCCGGCGATCCGCGCGGACGGGCTGGAGATGTTTTTCAAGAGAGGCCTGCCGCCGCCCGGCCCCGCTGATTTGGTGGTAACCACACGAGAGACTACTTCTCAACCTTGGACAACACCGAAGAGCCTGGGACCACTGGTTAATAACCACGCCTTTGAC
>CAZGUX010000129.1:0-25132 GCA_964529305.1 uncultured Solibacteraceae bacterium
TCGAGTTCGGAACCGGCGAAATCCCCGGATTCGTCCATCTCTACGCCGGCGAGGAAGCCATCGCCGCCGGCGTCTGCCTCCACCTCGACGACGACGACAAAGTCGCCAGCACGCACCGGGGGCACGGTCACTGCCTGGCCAAGGGCTGTGACGCGCACGCCATGATGGCGGAGATCTACGGCAGAAAGAACGGCCTCTGCGCCGGCAAGGGCGGCTCCATGCACATTGCCGACCTGGAGAAGGGGATGTTGGGCGCCAACGGTATCGTCGGAGGCGGACCGCCGCTGATTTGCGGCGCGGGCCTCGCCGCAAAGAAGTTGGGCAAGAAATCCGTCGCGGTGGCGTTTGTCGGCGATGGAGGCTCCAATCAGGGCACCACGTTTGAAAGTCTGAATCTCGCGTCCATCTGGAAGCTCCCCTGCATCTTCGTCGTCGAGAACAACGGCTATGCCGAGGCGACCTCCTCCAAGTACTCGGTGGCCTGTCACGATGTCGCCGATCGCGCCGACAGCTTCAACATGCCGGGGGTTACCGTCGATGGGCACGATTTCTTCGCCGTCTATGAAGCCGCCGGGGCCGCGGTCGATCGCGCCCGCAACGGAGAGGGCCCGTCTCTCATCGAATGCAAGGTCAACCGCTACTACGGCCATTTTGAAGGCGACGCTCAGACCTACCGGGCTCCCGACGAAGTAAAGAAGATCCGGGAAACCCGCGACTGCATCGTCAACTTCATCAACCAGGTGACGTCGGCCGCCTGGATCGGCGAGGCCGAGTTCCAGCAGGTTGACCGCGAAGTGGAGGCCTTGATCGAGGGATCGGTGGTCCAGGCGAAAGCCTCGCCCAAACCGACCGCGGCGGATCTCCTGACCGACGTCTACGTCTCTTATTGAGGACTGGCCATGGAACGAAAAATCAGCTATCAGCAGGCAATCAACGAAGCCCTGGCTCAGGAGATGGAACGCGACCCGACGGTCATCGTCATGGGCGAGGACGTCGTGGGCGGCGCGGGTACCGACGGCGAAATGGAGGCGTGGGGAGGCGTCCTGGGCGTCACGCGTGGATTGTGGCGCAAGTTTGGCGACCGCGTCATGGATACGCCCATCAGCGAGTCGGCCTTCATCGGCGCGGCGATCGGCGCCGCCACGTCCGGGCTGCGGCCGGTGGTCGAACTGATGTTCGTCGATTTCATGGGCGTCTGCTTCGATCAGATTTTCAACCAGGCTGCCAAGTTCCGCTACATGTTCGGAGGCAAGGCGGTCACACCGGTGGTCATCCGCACCATGATCGGCGCCGGGTTCCGGGCCGCGGCGCAACACTCGCAGTGCCTCTACCCGATCTTCACTCACATCCCGGGGTTGAAATGCGTGATCCCGTCCACGCCCTACGACGCCAAGGGCCTGCTGATCCAGGCGATTCGCGACAACGACCCGGTGATGTTCTTTGAACACAAAGTGCTGTACTCGATGCAGGGCGACGTTCCCGAGGAATCCTACACCCTGCCGTTCGGGGAGGCGAACTACGTTCGCGAAGGCGGCGACGTCACGGTCGTGGCATGGGGCCGTATGGTGCACATCGCCTCGGAAGCGGCTGACGCGCTGGCCCGCGACGGCATCGAGTGCGAGGTACTCGACCCAAGAACGACGTCGCCTCTCGACGAGGACACCATCCTCGAAAGCGTCGAGAAGACCGGCCGCCTCGTCGTTCTCGATGAGGCTTCTCCCCGCTGCAACATGGCCACCGACATTTCGGCGCTCGTAGCGCAGAAAGCGTTCTCCTCGCTCAAGGCCCCGGTCCGGATGGTGACTCCGCCGCACACGCCCGTCCCCTTCAGCGACGTTCTGGAAGACCTGTATATCCCCAATGCCGCCAAGGTAACGGCCGCGGTTCGCGAGGTCATCGAGTACAAAGCATGAGCGCAGAGGGCATCATCCGCATCACCATGCCGAAGTGGGGCCTCTCCATGAAGGAAGGCACTGTGGTCGCCTGGCTGGTCAACGAGGGGGCCGAAATCGGCCTCGGAATCGAGGTGGTCGAGGTCGAGACGGACAAGATCGCCAGCGGCATCGAGTCTCCGGCGCGCGGGATCCTGCGCCGCCAGATCGCTCGAGCCGGCGAAGTGGCTCCGGTCGGCGGCTTGCTGGGCGTGATCGCGGACCCGGAGGTGCCGGACGAGGCGATCGACCGGTTCGTCGCCGAGTTCAAAGCCACGTTCGTTCCGGAGGAAACGGAACTGTCGTCCTCCCGTCCGGCGCCTCGTCTCCTGGAAACGCCCGCCGGCAACCTGCGCTACCTGCGGAGAGGCGAGGGCGCCGAATCAGCTCTTCTCATTCACGGCTTCGGCGGCGACCTCAACAACTGGTTGTTCAATCATGAGGCCCTGGCCGACCATCGCGCCGTCTACGCGCTCGATCTGCCCGGCCATGGCGGCTCGTCGAAGCGCGTCGGCGAAGGCACTCTCGACGACCTGGGTGCGGCGGTCACGATCTTCCTGGACTCGCTCGGTCTCGATCGCGTCCACCTGGTGGGGCACTCGGTGGGCGGAGGTGTGGCGCTGCAGTTCGCGTTGGCTCACCCGGGCCGCGTATCGTCTTTGGTTCTGATCGCAAGCACGGGGTTGGGACCGGAGATTGACGGAGCCTATATCGACGGCTTTGTCACGGCGGCACGGCGTAAGGAATTCAAGCCGCTCCTCGAAAAGCTGTTCACCAATCCAGCCCTCGTCAGCCACCGCCTGATCGACGACATCCTCAAGTACAAGCGTCTCGACGGCGTCGAGCCTGCGCTACGAGCGTTGGCGAATCAGTTGTTCCCCGACGGCCGGCAGGCCCGGATTCTTCGCGACCGCCTCGCGGAACTCCCGATCCCCATTCTGGTCATTTGGGGCAAGGATGACCGCATCATTCCCGAATCCCACAGTCTCGGCTTGCCCGAGCAGATCCGGACGGAAGTGCTTTCGCACTGCGGCCACATGGTGCAGATGGAAGCGTCGGCCAAGGTGAACCGGCTGATCGCGTCGTTCTGGACGACGTGCGGCTCATCGTAAGCCGGCCGGTTGGCGCCGATCAGACCGCGACTTTCCGGAACCAGCGCTTCAGGAACCCCGAGAACCACCTCAGGGCCGTTCGAAAAAAGCCGTGTTCGGGAGGCTCTTCGTGAACCTCCACCTTGGCTTCCGCCTCGATCGCCGTGAAGAATTGAGTGGCCATCATCTTGGCCGCGCCGAGCACCATGCGCTGTCCGACACTGGCGAGCGTGCCCCCCACTTGGACGTCTCCCGAGTACCGGATTGTCGTGACGCCGTCGCCTTCTTCCAATTCCAGATCGCCGGAGCCCTTGAGAAAGCCCGGTTGGCCCTTGCCGCTGACGGTCATCCGATAGCGGGCCGGAGGGTGCATGTCTTCGAGATGCACCGCGCCCACGAACACCCCTTTCACCGTGCCGACCGAGGCCTTCAGCGTGGCGGAGTACTGGTTCTCGCCGGTGCGCTCCAGTTGTTCGCAGCCCGGGATGCAGCGCTGGAGGACAGCGGGATCGATGAGGGTTTGATAGACGCGCTCGCGCCGGGCATGCAGTTCGTGGGTGCCTTCGATTTTCATGAGTGACCAGTGAAGTCGGGCGCGACTTCCAACGTGTCGCGCCCGAGCGGAAGAGCTATCGGATGCGAGAAAGCGCCGCTTCGATCGCCCGGCGCGCGTACACCACCGTGAGATAGCGCCGGTAGTCGGTGGACGCGTGAATGTCGGAGTTGGCGTCTACGCCGTCAGCGGCGTGGGAGGCCGCGTCCGCAATGGCCGCCGCGTCGAGCGTCTTGCCGGTAAGCGCTCGTTCCGTAGCGGCCGGCCGGTAGACTTTGGCCGCCGTACCGGTGACGCCGACCGCCGCCGACTTGCAGACGCCCGAGGCATCGAGTACCAGATGAACCGCCACGCCCACCAGGGCAAAGCCCGAAGCGGGCTGGGGATTTTTGAGATACGCCTGTCCGAAATTGCCGGACGGGCGGGGGATGCGGATCTCGCGGAGAATCTCGCCGGGCTCGAGCGCCGTGGTCATCAGGTCGACGAAGAAGGACGCTGTGGGAATGGTCCGCTGCCCGGTCTTGCCGACCGCCACCATCTCCGCGCCAAGCACGGCCATGGCTGCCGGCCAGTCCGCGGCCGGGTCGGCGTGCACCACGCTGCCCCCGATGGTTCCACGATTGCGGACTTGCACATCGCCGATCGCGGCGGCGGTCTCCGGAAGCAGCGGACAGATCTTGCGCAATAGCGAGGACGACTCGATCTCGTAATGCGTGGTCATCGCGCCGATCGCGATCGATCCGCCGTCTTCGCGAATGTACGCAAGGTCCTTGATCTGGCCGAGATCGATCAGGATCTGGGGCATGGCCAGACGCAGTTTCATCGCGGGGATCAGGCTATGGCCCCCGGCCAGGACCTTGGCATCGTCTCCGTGTTGGGCCAGAAGGGCGACTGCTTCGTCCAGCGTCGCCGCGGCAACGTAATCGAATTGCGTCGAAATCATGCTCTTGCCTCCTGGTGAATGATGCGCCAAACGTTTTCCGGCTTCACGGGCATATCGAGGTGACGCACGCCGTAGGGGCCGAGCGCGTCGACGATAGCGTTGACGATCGCCGGGGTCGCGCCGATCGTCCCGGCCTCGCCCACGCCTTTCACCCCCATGGGGTTGACCGGCGAAGGCGTCTCCGTGCGATCGAGTTCCAGCCATGGCGCCATGGCCGCCTTCGGCACCGCGTAATCCATCAGGGTGCCGGTGATCAGCTGGCCATTCTCGTCGTAAACCACTTCTTCGTACATGGCCTGTCCGATCGACTGAATGATGCCGCCGTGCACCTGGCCTTCGACGATCATAGGATTGATGACCTTGCCGCAATCGTCGACCGCGATGTAGCGCAGGAACTTCACCTTCCCGGTATCGGGATCCACCTCCACCACCGCGATATGGGTACCGAAGGGGAACGTGAAATTGGCCGGTTCGAAGAAACTGGTGGCGGCCAAACCAGGCTCGACGCCGGGCGGCATGTCTTTGGCCAGGTGCGCGGCCAGCGCTACTTCCTGAATCGTGATTTCGTTCTTCGTGTCCGGGGTCTGGCCGGACAGCTTGGTGAATTTGCCAGCGCTGAATGCGACGTTGGAAACGTCCGTCCGCATCAGGTGAGCGGCGATCTGCGCGGCCTTGTCGCGGAGTTTCTCGAGTGCGAGATAGACGGCCGTGCCCCCGACCGCGATCCCGCGGCTGCCGAAGGTTCCGATGCCGTACTGCACGATCGCCGTGTCGCCGTGAATGACGGTGACATCGTTGAGGTCGACACCCAACCGTTCGGCGGCGATCTGGGCGAAGGAGGTTTCCTCGCCCTGCCCGTGCGGCGAGATGCCTGTCAGCACCGTGACCTTGGCGGTGGGCTCCACGCGCACGGTAGCGCTTTCCCATCCGCCGGCCGGAAGCGCGGAACTGGGGCCGAGCGCGCAGATTTCGACGTAACTCGAAATGCCGATACCGATCAGGCGGCCCTGTTTCCGCGCATCGCGCTGTTCGTCGCGCAGCTTCTGATAACCGGCCATTTCGAGCGCCCGGTCGAGCGCCGCCTGGTAGTTGCCGCTGTCGTAATTGAGGCCGGTGGCGGTGTGAAATGGGAACTCGGAGGGTAAAGGAAAATTCTTGCGGCGAATCTCCACCGGGTCCATGCCAAGCGCATCGGCGGCCATCTGAATGCCCCGCTCCACCACGTAAGTCGCCTCCGGGCGCCCCGCGCCGCGATACGCGTCGGTCGACATCTTGTTGGTGAACACGCCGGTGATGTTCATCTGGATCGCCGGGATCTTGTAGCTGCCCGACAGCATCAGTCCGGTGAGCGTGGGAATCGCGGGCGTCAGCAACTGCATGTACGATCCCATGTCCGCGAACACGTTGTAGCGGAGTCCGGTGAGCGTTCCGTCGTTGTTCACGCCGATCTCGATGAAGCCCACCTGTCCGCGGCCGTGAATGGTGGCGAGCATGTTCTCGCGCCGGCCTTCGATCCATTTGATGGGCTTGCCGAGTTGGATCGAGATCCAGCCGAGCAAAGCCTCCTCGGCGTAGACGTTGAGCTTCGAGCCGAATCCGCCGCCGACTTCCGGAGTGATGACGCGGAGTTTGTTCTCAGGGACCCCCAGCATCAGGGCCACCTGTGTACGCATCAGGTGCGGGATCTGGGTGGAAGACCACAGCGTCAGTTCCTGCTCTCCAGGCAGGTAGCGGGCCAGGACTCCGCGGGGCTCCATCGCGATGGGCGCGAGCCTCCGGTGTTCCACCCGTTGCTTGAGGACATGATCGGAGGCGGCCAGCGCCGCGTCGACGTCCCCCTCGCCCTGAGTCAGCTTGTAGGCGATATTCGAGCCGTACTCGTCATAGACATAGGGTGGGCCGGCCGCGGCCTTCTCCACATCGATCACGACGGGCAATTCCTCGTAGTCCACCTGAATCAGGTCCACTGCGTCGCGTGCGGTGTACTTGTCGCTCGCCACCACGGCCGCGACCGGTTGCCCGGCAAACACGACATGACCCTGCGCCAGCACGCGGTAATCGGGGATCTTCAAGTCCGGCATAGCGCCGGCGCACGGCACGGGTCCAACGCCAACAATGTCCTTGCCAGTGTAGACCGCCACCACCCCAGGGGCCGCGGCGGCGGCGCTGATGTCCAGGCTCGCGATGCGGGCATGCGCGTACAGGGAGCGCAGAAACGCCACGTGGAGCGTGTCCGGCAGCTTCACATCATCGACATAGTGACCTAATCCCTGGATCAGGCGCGGATCTTCGGTTCGTTTGACTCGTTCGCCAACGTAGTTCGCCATGGTGTCGTCTCCTCCGGATCAGGCTTGCGCGCCTTGCATCTTCCGCGCCGCGCATTGGACGGCCTGCACGATGTTCTGGTAGCCGGTGCAGCGGCAGAGATTGCCCTCCAATGCGTGACGGATTTCGTCCTGCGTGGGGTCCGGGTTGCGCTCGAGCAACTGGGAGGCCGCCATGATCATGCCCGGCGTACAATAGCCGCACTGGAGTCCGTGGTGCTCCCAGAAGCCCTGTTGCACGGGATGCAGTTTCCCGGCGGAGGCCATGCCTTCAATGGTGGTGACGCTCGCTCCTTCCGCCTGAACGGCGAACATCGTGCATGATTTCACCGCCTGTCCGTTCACCAGCACGGTGCAGGCGCCACACAGGGAGGTCTCGCACCCGATGTGCGTGCCCGTGAGGTCGAGGATGTCGCGGAGGTAGTGGACGAGCAGCAATCGGGGCTCGATCTCGCTTCGATGAGCCTTTCCGTTGACTGTGATGCTGACCGCTTTCTTCATGGAAACTCCTGGCTCGGATTGGGTGTTGTCCTTTGGAGGAAAACAGGGAAACTGAACCGGTATACCACCGATTCAGGCGGTGAGACAAGATCCGGCGAGATTTCCGGGAATCCAGCGCTAAGCCAGGGCGGTTCGCGGCTTGTCCTCAGCGCAGGACTTAGGCCCAAGCGCCGGTAGTGTTAAGGCAACGTGCCCGGTTTCAAGTCCGGTACCTTGTAAGCTACGCCCAGTTGATCGGCTACCTCGGCGAAACGCGGGTCCGCAGTCCATAAGCGCAATCGTTCCACAATGGCGGACGCGAGGAGATGCACGTCGATCCAGCCCACGCCACGACCATGCAAGTCGCGATCGCGAACGAAGGCGACGACGTCACGGTGAGGGACTCTGGCGACTTGACACATCCTCTCGTAGGCTGTGAGGAGATTCTTGCGGCCCCCCGATCGCCAATGAGGAGTTCCCCGTATACGAACTCGTGCCCGGCCACTTCGTCGAGACCGAGGATCCGGTCCAACTCAGCCGCGTAGGGCGGCCGATTCGCAAGGAAGCGAATCCATATTGAAGTATCCACCAGGACCATCAGGCCACTCTTCGTTTGGACGACTGCCTTTCACGGCGCCCGGGCACGTCACGCGCACGAGGCTCACTACCGCGCAGAGATCGAAGGCGTTCATAGGCCGCGTGGCGTACCAGAGCCTCAAGGCCCAAACGTACGGTCTCGGTATCGGTTGTTGCACCGCACGCCGACTTCGCCTCTCTGAAGAGTGCGTCGTCAATGTTGAATGTCTTCTTCATGCATTCAATTCTGCCATGGAGGTATGGGTCCTGAAACCATACCCATGACGTTTCGGCGTGGCGCGAAGAGTGCTTGGCGGTCCGAGACTGTCACGAAGGTCCTTCGGAGCGGGAAATCGCCTTGCCCCCGTTGGTCCGGCTGTCCGCTATCCAGCGACGCCCGTGATCCGGCAGACCGTCAAGTCCACGGCAAAGACGATTTCCCGGTCGGCCGCCTCGGCTGCTTCGCAGGCGACCTCGATGTTGTGGAGTCCTTGCCGGTAGGCCTGATCGCTGAGCAGCGCGAGTTGGGAATTCGAGTCCTTCTTCAGGAAGGGGTCGTTGAGCACGTCTCGCCCCCGGCGCGAGAGGGAGACCCTCTCGGCAAGCCGGGTCTCCACTCCGGTAAGCCCGGCTTCCCGCATCCAGGCTTCGATTTGAGGCAAAGGGTGGAATCGAAGCAAATCGGTCTCCCAGGTTCCGGGGAAGTACTCGTACAGATACCAACGATGCCGGAGAGCGCGCTGGTCGAGCGTGAAGAGTGCGAGGGTCCCGCCGGGCCGGAGGAGAGGCGCGGCGTCTCGCACAAAGCCCTGAGGGTCGGGGAAGTGATGGAGAGCGTGGACGGCGTACACCAAGTCGAACCACTGCCCGGCGAACGGCATCCGGTTGACGTCGGCTTGCACCAGGAGCGCGGTCCGGCGGGCGCGGGAGAGCATGCCGGAGGAACGGTCCAACCCGACGACGAGGGCGCGGGGCCAGTAGTCGAGCCAATGGCCCGTGCCGCATCCGGCCTCCAAAACGCGTGTGGGACGAAGGCGATCCCGCAGTTCGTCAAGCGACGCGGAAGTGCCGTCGTAGCGGCTCTGGCGGTAGCGCTCGTCGTACTGGCCGGCGAGTTGGTCGTAGTTGACGTCCGTCACCGAGACCACATCATAGCGCCGCCGGGCGGCTTCTCTTCGGCAGGCGGCGGTGGTAGGTTCCGGGATAGGAGAAACCTGATGAAAAACCGGATGGCCGAGGTGCGGGAATTCCTCCAGCTACGCCGGATCGCGATGGTGGGAGTCTCGCGGAATCCGGCCGACTTCAGCCGCTCCCTTTGGAACGAACTGCGGAAACGCGGCTTTGACATGGTGGCCGTCAACCCGGCCGCGGATACGGTGGATGGACAGCGCAGCTACCGGTCCGTCGGTGAGATTGAGCCGGCGGTGGAGGGGGTCCTGATCATGACAAAGCCCGCCGAGACTCCCGCCGTTCTGCGGGAGTGCGCCGCGAAAGGAGTGCGGTACGCGTGGCTGTATCGCGGCGCGGGAAAAGGCGCGGTCGACGAGGCGGCGGCCGAGCGGGCACGCGGGATGGGCGTCACGGTGATCGCCGGCGAGTGCCCGTTCATGTTCTTTCGAGAGGCGGGCTTCCCGCACGCGTTCCACGGTTGGATCCGGCGCGTGACCGGCGGCTACCCCGCCTGAAGCACCGCCCATCATGGTAAGATCGCCAGCGGTCATGAGATTGTTGTCTTTGGTGAGCCTGGCCGGGATGACGATCCCGTCCGTCCTCGCCGAGCGGCCCGCGCTGGCCGTGGTGGAGAAGATCGCGGGCGCGGTGGGATTCTACGCCACCGATGGCCGGCGGATCGCGGGCGTCAAGGTGGGGACTCACCCGCACGAGATCGTCCTGTCCGCGGACAAAAAGTACGCCTACGTCACCGATAACGGCATCCTCTGGATGACGGACGCAGGCGAAGGCGGCAATACCATCTCGATCATCGACCTCGCGGCCCGGAAGAGGGCCGGCGTCATCGACCTGGGAAGCTACCGGCGGCCGCATGGGATGGACCTGGATCCCAAGACGGGCCGATTGCTGGCGACCATCGAGAATCCGGACGGCCTGCTGCTGATCGATCCGGTGGCGCGAAAGGTACTGCGGAAGTACGACGTCCGCGGCCAAAACCCCCACATGGTGCTGTTCGGTCCCACGGGCGAGTGGGCCTACGTGAGCAACACCACCTCCAACAACCTTGCGGCGATTCATCTGGAGAGCGGCAAGGTGACGCTGATTCCGACCGATGCGCGGCCGCAGGGCGGGGTCCGGTCGCACGACGGGAAGCGGATCTACCTCACCAATTCGGACGGCAATTCGATCTCGATCATCGACCCGGGGAAGAACGAACGTGTGGGGACCATCAAGACGGGTAAAGGTCCCGGCCGCGTGGTCCTGACGCCGGATGGCAAGACGCTGGTCTACAACCTGCAACCGGGCGAGGCCGTGGGTTTCGCGGATGTCGCGACCGGGAAGCAGACGGCCGAGATTTCGCTGGGAGGCAAACCACTCTCGCTGACGATCGCAGCCGACGGCCGGCACGCGTACGCCGGAGTACAGGATCAGGACAAAGTGTTCGTGATCTCGGTGCCGGGCCGGAAGATCGTGCAGGTGATTCCGACGCCGAAGAACTCGGGGCCGGATCCGGCGCTGCCGCTGCCGTAAGCCCAGGATTGAGACGCCGGTCGGGGACCAGCGCCACGGTCTCAGGCGATCCAGAGATCGTGGGTCACGTATTCGTCTTTAGTCAGCATCTCGATGCCATCGGACGTGACCAGGACGTTGTCTTCCAGTCCGTACTTTTCCGTCGCATCCCAGAACGGGAACTTGCCGCCCAGGGTGATGTAGGGCTCGACCGCGAAGACCATGCCCGGTTCCAGGACCGCCGGCGATGCCGCGCTCAGGCCTGGATGCTCGTGAATGTTCAGGCCGACGCTGTGGCCAATGGCCGACCAGCCGTTCTCCAGGCACCATGCCGAGAAGTCGCCGTAGCCCGCTTCGTTGTTGACCGCGAACGCCGCGTGGAAGACATCGCGCGCCGGAACGCCGGGGCGCATGGTCTCGAGGGCGCGCTCCAGTCCGCGCCGGGCGAGGTCGAAGTGCCGGCGCTGCTCCGGCGCGGGTTCGCCAATCGCGGCCATGCGTTTGAAGTCGCACCAGTAGCCTTCGTAGATGATGCCGCCGTCGAACTGGAGGACGTCGCCCTTTCGGAACGAATAATCGCTGGGAGTGGAGTCAGCCCACATCAGGCGGGGCCCTCCGTAAACGCACATCAGGCCGGTACGCGTGGCGCCTGCGCCAAACATCGCCTCGTGCATGATGCCGGCGATCTCGCGTTCGGTGACTCCGGGCCGCAGCGCTTCGAATCCGGCCTTGACGCCGAGACAGGAGATGCGGGACGCCTCGCGCAAGCGCTCGATCTCGGCGGGAGACTTGATCGCCCGCACGCTCCAGATGGTATCCGTACCGTCCACCACTCGCGCTCCCGGGATGGCTTGGCGAAGGTCGTCAAAGTGCCGTGCGCCGATGCCCAGATGCATGTTGGCCCCGAGTTCCATGCCCAGAGTTGCGCCGTCCAGCCGTTTTTCCTTCAGCACCTCGGCCAGCAGCGGAACGGCGTTGGTCTCGTGGCTCATGTAGAACGACTTCTGCCACTTCCAGTAATGCGCCTCCTCCACCCAGGAACACTTGGCCAGGTGCTGGAAGCCGTTGGCGAAGAGCAACGCCGGCGGAATGGTCTCATCGGCCGGCAAGAGGAGGAAGAAGTAGAAGTGCTTGCACTCCCAGGCGCCCTGGTGGAATCCGGCGAAGTAGCGCAGGTTCTCCTGATTGGTCAGCAGGAGGGCGTCGAGGCCGGCCTTCCGCATCGCCTCGCGCGCGAGCCGCCAGCGGGCCAGAAACTCCTCGCGAGGAAAGTCCGGGAACAGCGCCTCTTTGGTCATGGGGCCTACAATCCGAAATCCTTCTCGAAGAAGCCGATGCGATCCAACTCCGTCCGGAGGCTCTGCTGCTGGGCCTCGGTGGGGTTATCGATGGGGCCGCGAGCCAGGCCGCAATCGTAGCCCTTCCATCGCAGCATGAGCTTGGCCGATCCCAGCACGGGATGGCGCATCAGGATGGCGATGACCTGGTTAACGTAACACTGGGCCTCGCGCGCTCCAGCCAGATCGCCCGCGACAAAGCGCCGGTAGAGGTCCAGGTACAGGCCCGGCATCAGGTTGTAGGTCAAGCCGACACCGCCGTGCGCGCCCATGGCCAGCGAACTGATCAGCACCTCGTCGTTGCCGGAGAGCACCGTGAACCGGCCCTCCCGCAGTTGCAGCATGCCCCATAGCTCGAACAGGTTGTACGAGGAGAACTTGATGCCGGCCAGGGTCGGGATGGCCTGGACATAGTCGGAGGCCATGGCGGGCGTCACGGTGACGTTGACCGCTCCAGGGATGTTGTAAATGATCAACGGGAGCGGACTCGCCGCGCCGATGGCGGCGTAATGCCGGCCGATGCCATCGCGCGATACGCCATAGTAGAACGGCGGCACGGAGGCGACCGCGTCGGCCTTGACGCTCGCCGCATGTGCGGCAAGTTCCACCGATTGATGCGTGGAGACGCTGCCGACGTGGACGATGACGGGTACACGGCCCTTGACCTGGTCGACCACCGCGGCCGCGATGCGCTTGCGCTCCCCGGCTTCGAGGACCACGCCCTCGCCGGTGCCCCCGCACAGATAGAGTCCGTGAACCCCCAACTGGACAAACCGCTCGCTGAGCCTGCGCAGCATGTCCTCGTCGAGTTGGCCGTGGGCGTCGAACGGAGTGACCAGGGCAGGGATGATTCCTTGAAAGATCGCCATTGTAGAGCCAGCCTCCGGCATGGCAGGAACTGAAGTTCCCCTGCAAGCTGAAGCTTGCGCCACGCCGGATTCGCGTCGCTATCCCTTCTTCGCGTGGGCCTTCTGCCAGGCCACCGACACCTTCACGACCACCTTGCGGATTTCGTGTTCACCGTCCAGGTGGCGGCCCGGCAAATGCGCTTCGCCCGGCGCGAAGATGGCAAACATCCCCGGCTTCATCTGGAGACGCCCATAGCTGGGCGGCAGCGAGAACAACTCTGCCTCGATCTTCTCGTCGTAGGGCTTCGTGGTCTTGAGCGACGAGGCATTGGCATAGCCGATGGTCTCCTGGCCGGAGATCAGGCTCTGCACGTCGATGTACCTGCGATGCGTTTCGAACTCGCCTTCGGCCTCGGGCTTGGTGTTCATCTTCATGATGAGCGCGTAGACTTCTTCGCCCTCGAGGGGATAACGGCCTTCCTTCATGGAAGCCAGGTCGGGCTTAGACAGAAATTCCATGGCGACATCCAGGCCTTCCATGCCTTTGACCGAGCGCCATTTCTTGACTTCGCCGTGGCGAATATGGATGGTGGGAGCGGATTCAAGCATAAGGGTTCCTGCGGAAGCAGACCACACGGCGGCCTGCATGAACTTTCTTCTGTTCATTTTTTTCTCCAAACCCGCCGATTGTATCACCGCGCGATATCCTGATCGGGATGACCCTGGAAATCCGGCGCGCCGGAGTGGAGGACGCGGAGATCGTCGCGGCGTTCAACGCGGCCATGGCACGCGAAACCGAGAACTTGGAACTCGACACGGATGTGCTGATTCAAGGGGTGATGGCGGTTCTTTCGGATGAGCGCAAGGGCTACTACTTTGTCGCGGAGCATCACGGGCGTGTCGTCGGCCAGGCCATGATCACGTTCGAGTGGAGCGACTGGCGGAACGCGAATTTCTGGTGGCTGCAGAGCGTGTACGTGCACCAGGAGTATCGCGCGCGAGGGGTGTTCACGCGGTTGTACCGGCACCTCTTCGACGAGTCGAAGCGCGCTGGGGCGTGCGGGCTCAGGCTGTACGTCGAGAAGGAGAATCACCGGGCCAGGCGGACGTACGAGCGCATGGGCATGCGGCGGGCGCACTACGAACTGTGGGAAGTGGATTTCGTCTTGGGGCGATAGTCCGCAGTGGCGCTGCTCGCACCACCATGAACTCCAGGCCCTCTCCTGTCCGCAGCCTTCCGGCCACGGGTCTATAACAATCTCGCAGCGGGCTTTGCGAAGTACGTCAGGATGAAGTCCGCGCCGGCGCGACGGATGGAGGTCAGAGTCTCCATCATGATGCGCTCGCCATCAATCCAGCCGTTGCTCGCGGCCGCCATGATCATCGAGAACTCGCCGCTCACCTGATATGCCGCCAGCGGGACGTCGAAGCGGCGGCGCGCTTCCGCGAGAATGTCCAGGTACGCCAGCGCCGGCTTCACCATGATCATGTCGGCGCCTTCTTCCAGGTCCAACGCGATCTCCTTCATGGCCTCGCGGCCGTTGGCCGGATCCATCTGGTAGCTGCGCCGGTCGCCGAACTGCGGGGCCGACTCGGCCGCCTCGCGGAACGGACCGTAGAAGCCCGAGGCGTATTTCGCGGCGTACGAGAGAATGGGCGTCTTCAGAAATCCGGCCTGGTCGAGCGCTGCGCGGATGGCGCCCACCCGGCCATCCATCATGTCCGAGGGCGCGACAATGTCCGCGCCCGCCCGGGCGTGGGACACCGCCGAAGCCGCCAGCCACTCGAGCGTCGCGTCGTTGTCCACGTCGCCGTCGACGATCTTGCCGCAGTGGCCGTGACTGGTGTACTCACAGTTGCAGACATCGGTCATCACGAGCACTTCGGGTGTCTCGCGCTTGATGACGCGGACGGCGCGCTGCACAATGCCGTCGTCCGCGTAGGCGCCGGAAGCGATCTCGTCCTTCGTCTCCGGAAGGCCGAACAGAATGATGCCGCCCAGACCCAGCGAGCGCACCTCCTGGCACTCGGCAACCAACACATCGACCGACATCTGATAGTTCCCGGGCATGGAGCGGATCTCCCGCTTGACGCCTTCGCCCGGGCAGGCGAACAGCGGCAGGATGAACTGGCTGGGGGCGAGGCGCGTCTCGCGCACGAGCGCGCGGATCGATTCGGTTCCGCGCAGGCGGCGCGGGCGGTGGGTGGGGAACGGCATGACTTTCCGATTTTCTCTCGAAACCTGACGGGAAGCGCAACGATTCCGGGAGATTTCGCTTGACAAGGGTAAGACGGTGAATAGAATCATCTTTATCTGCTTATGCAACCGGTGGTCTGTACGCATAGAAGAACGGTGGTGCTGGCCAGGCAGGACGGAGTCGACTATGTCGAGTGTCTGGACTGCCGGCGGATTCTGGAATCCGATGACGTGGATACAACCGAGGAGTTGACGCCCGTCAAAGCGGAGGACGACGAAGACTGAACCCCTGCTCAAAACGGCTGGCGCGAAAGACGGTGCGCTAGCATAAGGGCATGCACGATTTAGGATTCTTCCGGGCCAACCTGGAAGCGGTGGCCGCGCGGCTGGCGGCGCGTCCGAACGCCGTTGGCCTGGACGGATTCCGGGACCTGGACGCCCGGCGCAGGGCGGCCATCGCGGAAGCCGAAGAACTCAAGGCCCGGCGCAACTCCGAAAGCCAGGAAATCGCCAAGCTCCGCAAACAGGGCGTCGACACGTCCGCGCAGCAGGCCGGCGTCCGCCAGATGGGCGAGCGCATCTCGTCCCTGGACGAACAGGTCAAGCAACTGGAAACGGAGTTTCGAGACCTGCTGGCGGGAATCCCGAATGTTCCGCATGAAAGCGTGCCGGTGGGCCGCAGTGCCGAGGACAACGTGGAGGTCCGCCGGTGGGGCGCTCCGCCTTCGTTCGGTTTCGAACCCAAGCCGCACTGGGAACTGGGACCGGAACTGGGCATTCTCGACATGGAGCGCGCCGCCAAGGTGACGGGCGCGCGGTTCGCGGTCTATTGGGGTCTGGGCGCGAGACTCGAGCGCGCGCTGATCAACTTCATGCTCGACGTGCACACGCGCGAACACGGCTACACCGAAGTGCTTCCGCCCTTCCTGATCAACTCGGCCAGCCTGTTCGGCACCGGACAATTGCCGAAGTTCGCCGACGACCTGTTCAAGTGCGAGAACCACGACTTCTGGCTCGCACCCACGGCGGAAGTGCCGGTGACCAACCTGTATCGCGACGAGATTCTGGACGCGGGGAGGCTGCCGATTTCGCTGTGCGCCTACACGCCCTGCTTTCGCAGCGAAGCGGGATCGTACGGCCGCGACGTTCGCGGCATCATCCGGCAGCACCAGTTCCAGAAGGTGGAACTGGTGAAGTTCACACGTCCGGAACAAAGCTACGACCAACTGGAGAAGCTGACTTCGGACGCGGAAGATATCCTCCGCAGGCTGGGACTGCCTTATCGAACGGTGGTCCTGTGCACCGGCGACATGGGTTTTTCTTCGGCCAAGACGTACGACATCGAAGTGTGGCTGCCCGGCCAGAACGCGTACAAGGAGATCTCGTCGTGCTCCAACTTCGAGGCGTTCCAGGCGCGGCGGGCCAACATCAAGTGCCGGGGCGGAAGAGACAAGGCGGAAGCGGCGCACACACTGAACGGCAGCGGCCTCGCCGTGGGCCGGACATGGGTGGCGATTGTCGAGTACTATCAGCAGACGGACGGCTCCGTCGTGGTGCCCGAAGCGCTGCGGCCCTACCTGAACACGGAAGTCATCACAAAGGAAAACGCTCTGGAGCCGCCTCCAGCAGCGGCGGCGCGCTTGCGGTAGCATAGGGTTCCGCTTTCTCGCGCGATGCAACTCCACACTCTCGACTGGATCATCGTCCTCGTCTCGGTCCTGGTTTGCTTCATTCCAGCATTGTTCTTCGCCAGGCGTTCCGGCCAGAACACCTCGGAGTTCTTTGCCTCCGGGAGGTCGGTGCCGTGGTGGCTGGCGGGGCTGTCGATGGTGGCGACCACGTTTTCGAGCGACACGCCCAACCTGGTGACGAACTTCGTCCGCACCCAGGGCGTCGCCGGCAACTGGCAGTGGTGGGCGTTTGTCCTGACGGGCGTGGCGACCGTTTTCTTCTACGCGCGCCTGTGGCGGCGATCCGGCGTCCTGACCGATCTGGAGTTTTACGAACTGCGCTATTCGGGGAAGGCGGCGACCTTCGTCAGAGGGTTCCGCGCCCTCTATCTCGGCCTGTTCTTCAACTGCATCATCATGGCGTCGGTGAACCTGGCGGCGTGCAAGATTGCCGGCATCCTGTTCGGCCTCAGCCGCTGGCAGACGCTGGCCGCCGTCGGTCTGTTGAACGTGGTGTTCGCCGCGCACTCGGGATTGTGGGGAGTGCTGGTGATCGACATGATCCAGTTCTTCATCAAGATGTCGGCCGTGATCGCCGCGGCGTACTTCGCGGTGAACCTGCCGCAGGTGGGCGGCCTGACCGGACTGGTGGAGAAACTCTCGCACCTGAAGGGACCGGGTGGATTCAACTACCTCGACCTGCTGCCCGATTTTTCGAACGGCGAAATGGCGTTGGCCGTGTTCATTATGCCGATGGCCGTACAGTGGTGGTCGGTTTGGTACCCGGGGGCGGAACCGGGAGGCGGCAGTTTTATCGCCCAGCGGATGCTGGCGTCGAAATCGGAGCGCGACTCCCTGGGCAGCACCCTGTTCTTCAACGTCGCCCACTACGTGCTGCGGCCGTGGCCGTGGATCCTGGTCGGACTGTCGTCGATCCTGGTGTACCCGGAGCTGTCCGACATTCAGAAGGCGTTTCCGCACCTGGATCCGAGCCTGATCGGGCACGACATCGCGTACCCGGCGATGTTGAAGTTCCTGCCCACCGGGTGGATGGGCCTGATGGTCGGCGGTTTGATCGCGGCCAACTCGTCGACGATTCTGACGCTGCTGAACTGGGGCGCGTCGTACGTGGTGCACGACTTCTACCGGCGCTTCGTGCGGCAGGACGCCGATGAGAAGCACTACGTATTTGCCGGACGCCTGGCGACCGTCGGCCTCTTCTTCCTGTCATCGGCGATGGTGTTTGTGCTCGAGACCGCGCAGGACAGCTTCAACCTGTTGTTGCAGATCGGCGCGGGAACGGGACTGCTCTACCTGCTTCGGTGGTTCTGGTGGCGGATCACGGCCTGGTGCGAAGTGGTGGCGATGGTCAGTTCGTTCGCTGTGTCGCTGGGGTTGTTGATCGGGCACAAGTACGGCATCGCGATCGGGACGCATCGGGAGCTGCTGCTGACGGTGGCGGTGACGTCGATCTGTTGGATCGTGACGGCGTACGTCGGTCCCCGAACCGACCAGAGGACCCTGGTGGAGTTCTACCGCAAGGTGCGGCCGTTCGGCCCGGGGTGGAAGTCGGTGCAGCGGGAGGCGGGCGTCTCGGCGGCGGATGTGGCGCACGCGGCCGAGCACGAGAGCATTCCCCTGTCGATGCTCGGGTGGGTGGCGGGCTGCGCGGCGATCTGGTCGTCGTTGTTCACGGTCGGCAATTTCCTGTACGGCCGGATGGAATTCGCGTGGGTGTTGTTCGGGGTGTTTGTGGTCAGCACCTACACGCTGATTCGGGTGAGCCGGCGGTTGTGGAATTGAAACGGGTCTTTACGGTCGCCGAGCGGCCATGATCCAATAAGCACCCACCGGTTCCTTCGAGTCGAACCTGCCCTCGGCAGTCAGGTGCGACTCGTAGTGGACCATGTTCGCGTTGGTGCTTCTCTCGATGACAAACAGGGGTAGATACGTGTCCAGAGCCATTCCCGGACCGTAGACGCCAGGAGGAGAAGGAGAACCATCCTCACCACGCCGCCCCCATCCCATGGAGCACCACCAGCGAGACCGGCCACAACGCGAAGAGCGCCAGCGCCGCTCCCGCCGGCCGCGGGATTTTCCATGACGACACCATCGCCACCGCGACGCAGAGGGCCAACAGAGCCGCGGCCCCGGCCGAGGGCCGGGCCAGAAGTGCCGACGACACAATCAGGCCCGCGGCGGGCGCGGGAAGCCCGATGAAGCCGGACCCGTCCTCTTGCGCCAGGTTGAAGTATCCCAGCCGCGTGATCGCCGCGAGCACATACGCCAACGCGGCCGCTCCGAACATGGCGCGCTCCACGGCCCCGGCAGCCGGCAGCAACAGATAGAGAGCGGCCACCGGCGCGAAGCCGAACGTAACCGCGTCGCTCAGGCTGTCGATCTGCGCTCCGAATTCCCGGTCGCCCGCGGTCCTCCGGAACAGGCGCGCAAATCGTCCGTCGAACGTATCGGCCAGCGCCGCCAGCGCAATCAGCGCGCCCGCCGCGCTCCAACTCCCCTGCGCGGCCGCGCCCACTGCCATCAGCCCCGAAGCCACCGATGCGTACGTCAGCAGGTTGCTCGCGTGAAAGCAGGCGGCCGGCGAACCGGGCCTCATCGCAACTCCTCGTTCCATCGGACGAACCGCTCCCGCACCGCCTGCCGATTGCGGTCAAGGTCCTCGATCCGCCAGTCGCTCGTGTCGATCGCCGGCTTCACGTACACCTGCACGGTCCCGCATCGGGGCGCGTAACCCTTCCCGGGATCCATCTCGGCGGGAATCGCGATGAACATCGGAATGAGGGGCGCACCCAGGCTGGTCGCCAGATGAAAGGCGCCTTTGTTGAACGGGCCGACCTTGCCGGTCGTGACGCGCTCGCCTTCCGGGCTCAGGTACACGGAATCGCCCGTCCGCCGAAGAATGCGATCCGCCCTCTGAAAAATGCGGGTGCGCTCCGCCGGACGATCCTGCAGGACGGTCCAGAAGATGCGGATCATATAGCCGATGATCGCGAGGGGCACGAACTTCCGCAGGAACCCGCTCAGGAAGTACCGGGTCCGCGGCAGGCCCATCGCGATCAGGATGAACACGTCGAGGGTCGACGTGTGGTTCGAGATGTACACCACTTGCCCCGGTGGCCAAGGCTCGCTTTGGTGGACCACGTAGCGAACGCCGAAAATACGTAAGACCCCGCGCCCTATCCACTTCGCGAACCACTCCGTATAGAGCCTTCGCGCCTGAAACAGGGTCGGAATTCCCACCGCTAACATCACCAGCGAACCCAGGGTCATCCACAGGAACGCTGCGGCGATGCGGAGAGCCGCTGAAGGGTGAACACGCGGAAGGCCGAGACTCCCGGTCCTGGTCTGCGCCTCGCTGCCCGCACTCATCTATCAGACCTCCTCTCCTGCGCCCCGCCGGAGGCTGGGCGGCACACGACGATCTGCATGGCCAGATTCAGCCACTTTTCCAGGAGAAGCGCCGGTGACAGCAAAAACTGTCCGAAGAAATAAGGGACAATCGCTTTCTGCAGGTTCAGGCCCTTGCCTCGAAGCAGGTGAAAGGCAGCGCCGGTGAACAGATAGAAGTACGCCGGGAACGCGCCGTAGGGCAGGTAGCCCACGACCTCGAATCCCGCTCGCTCCACGAACTTCAACAGCATCTCGCGGTCGAAGAGCACGGTGTGCTGAGGCGCCTGCAGGCCGGGCCACCGCCGTCCGTAGAGTTGGAAGGTCCGGCTGTCGAGCCGCGGCACCTCGACGATCAATCGCCCCTCGGGTTTTAGCACTCGTCGAGCCATTCGCAGCGAACGCAGGGGGTTGTAGTCGTGTTCGAGAAAGTGCCACATGGTCACCAGGTCGTACCGGTTGTCGCCGAGCGGTTGTTCGTAGAACAGGCCACAGTGAAACTCCGCTTCGCGCAACCAGGGAGAGGCGGAAAGGTCTTTGAAATCCACTCCCGCGATCCGCGATCCGTACAGCGAACGAATCTTCGCCAGGAACGTTCCCACCGCGCACCCGGCGTCCAGCACCTCGCTCGAGTCGTCGAGTGCAACGTACCGTCGCACGATCCGTGCCTTGTCGCGGTCCAGTTTGTCCATCGCGTGCTCGAATACCGGCGTCAGCACACCCCAGTTCTTTCGCTTGCGGTGCGCGATGTAGTCATCGTCGTAGTAGGCCTTGATGTGGTCAACGTCGATGCGCGGGTTCTGGTAGACGAGGCCGCAGCCCATACAACGCACAAAGGTGAACAGGCCCGGTTTCCCGGTCAGATCATCCTGCGCTTCGATGAAAGGCCGGTGTTTGGCGCCGCCGCAGTAATAGCACGAGATCGTCTCGAGAGTGGATGGATGGCAAGGCGAGGCTGTGGCGACGCTCACGATCGGCCTCCCAGCACAAGCGTCCCGCCTAGCAGCGCTGCCTCCACCACGACCGCGTACCGCGCCGCCCAAATCCCCCGCAGCCTGGGGTCGTGAAGGGCCTCGTAGATGCAAGCGGCCAGATACACGGCCGTCATCGCGAACATCCGTCTCTGGAGGTGGACCGGTTCGGAACTCAGCAGGTATACGAAGACGGGGTACTTCAGCAGCACGACGTGGTATCCGAGAGAATACTCGCGCGGCCTGAACCGGTACCACCCGGCGAGGGCCAGGTCGAGCGCGGCCAGAACCGCCAGCTTGAGACCGGATGGATCGAGGAGCACGATGATTCCGGCGGTGATACCGGCCAGCCACAGAAGTGCGTCGCGGAACGGACGCAGGGAAGCGGCGCGAGGCAAGGTACGTTCAGGATGACTCTTGCGGTCGGCCTCCACATCGGCCAGATCGTCCCACAACCGGAACTGCGCCAACAGGAGCGTCGCGAGCACGACCGTCGCGACGAACCGGCCCGATCCCGGCCACGTTCCGGTGAGCCCCGCGATGCCACACAAAGCGGCCACCAGCGGCGCGGCCAGGTGCAGCTTGAATCGCTCCCGAACCCAGTCGAGCAGAATTGTCTCAGGCATTCGAAGGCAACCCTCCCAGCCGAACCTGCCCTTTGTCCCCGTCAACCGTCACGATTTGTCCGTGCGCGATCGCCTGCGTGGCCCCGGCCGCGCCCACCACACAAGGCAAGCCGAACTCGCGTGCCAGGATCGCGCCGTGCGAGAGCATCCCGCCGCGCTCGATCACCAGCCCTTTGATCAGGAAAAACACCGCCGCCCACCCGGGATCGGTTTGCCGGGTGACCAGGATATCGCCCGCGCGAATCCGGTGCGAGTCGGCGACGCTTTCCACCACGGCTGCTGGTCCCATCGCCTGCCCCCCGCAAGCGCAGGTTCCGGCGAGCGTCGCACCGCCGTCGAATGAGGGGGAACGGGATTCCACTGCGTCACGCGCTGAAAGGTACTCTCCTTCGGGCAGCGTGAAGGAATCGGGAGGAGACATCGCGCTCAGTTCGGCGTGCTGCGCGCGCCGCAAGCCGATCAACGCCCTGACGCCGCCGGGAAACATGGCCGTTCCCGAGCCCAGCGCATCGATCTCGCGATACGTCAGAAAGAACACGTCATCGGCTGTCCCCAGGCGCCCGGCCGCCGCCAGACTGGCCCCGATCGCGAGAGCGATGCGCCGGCAGCGGGAGTAAAGCAGAGCCTGTTTGAGCCGTGCACGTTCCCGGTAGACGATCGAGCGTTGGGTCCACCGCAGAGCGATCCGGATCACGCTCGACATCCTTGGCAGGGGCAGCCAGCGAACCAGCGGCTGCTGCCTGAGAACGTCCATCAGCCCCGCGGTACCCTCCTCGCGTTCGGCGTCATGCCGGTTCCTAATGTCCCGCGGAGAATCTCCGTCCAGCAAGGCGTATCCCTTCAGGATCTCCACCACGGGCGCCGGATTCTCCTGAAAGCTCGGCACGGTCAACATCAACTCCGACGACGACCGGAAGCCCCAGTTCTCGAGGAACCGGTCGAACTCGTCACGAAATGATTCGAATGCATCGTTGGCGCGAAGCTGGTCGAGAATGCGCACGGAGTCGTGTTGCGCGAATAACTCGGCAAGGGCCGGATGGCTTCGAATCAGCCGCGAGAGGTTCCAGAGCTCGATCACGGGCACGCCGCTCACGACGCCAGGGAGAGCCTTGAGCAGCGTGTTTTGCAGCGCGGACGCGCCTTCCGGTTCGGGCAGCGCGCGGGCCAGGAGCGCCTTCAGGGCGCCGTAGCAGATCATGGAACCCGCATCCGCAAGCGAGGCGCCGGTCCACCGGTTACAGCGGATGTCGATGAAGCCGCGCAGGTCTTCCAACAGTCCGGGCAGCGGCCGCGAGGCCAGGGCGTCGGGGTGAGTCCGCCTGCTGAACTCGTCGGCCGTTCTCTCGAAGCGCTCGATGCGCCGTTTCAAAAACAGGTATTGACCCGTGATCTTCACGGCCATGCGCGCGAGTTCGGCGGCCTGCCTGGCGCGGCTCACGCCGGTTCGCGACCGCGGCTCGTCCGGCTCCGATGGCGAGGAGCGCCCCGCCCCCGTAAAGGAGTTGAACCACTCCACCAGGAGGTCGCCAAACGGCGCGGCCCGCAGAATGGCGTGAATGCTCGTCAGGTTGTAGTACATGCGCGCGCCGTGAACGCCGATGATGTTGCCGAGCGGATGTTCCAGGGCGCGGATGCGTCGTGCCGGGAGGCCAAAGGCGCGGCACAGGTTCCGGAAGTAGTGGGAATAACCTTCCGACGCGATCGAATAGAGCAGGGGCGAAATGGGCGCCGGAAAGTTCTCATTGACGTTGGCGTTGGACCAGACCAGCTGCCTGGGCGACCTCCGCCGCACGGGAGCAGGCGCCGTAATCGGCCTCGACTGAACGCACCACAGGCGGCCGGCGCGGTCGATCGCCCACTCGATGTCCTGCGGCGCGCCGAACGCTCGTTCCAGTGTCAGCCCAAGCCGCCGTAGCGCTTCCATCGTCGCGTCGTTGAGCAACAGGCTGTCTCCGGCGGTGGTCTCTTCCGGCGCGCGCTTCCGCCGCCACTCCCCATCCGCGCGCCCGATCGAGAAGCACCCTGGGGTGATGCTGCCCGATACCAGACCCTCGGCCAGTCCCGGGCAGTATTCGCCCAGCATCCGGTCGGCTGTGTCCGGCGATCGCGTGAACAGCACTCCCGCGAACGCCGCGTCCACCTGCTCCTGAACGATGACGCCCATTCCCTGCAGGCGGCTTTGCCGCGCCACCTGGTAGCGCCACGCCCGCTCCGAAAAATAAGAGGCCCACGAGGACACCACCGCGTTCTCCACATCCTCGACCGAGGCGAGGTTGAGCCGGGATTCGAGTTGGCCGGCGAACGACGCCTGGGCGGAATCCTCGCCGACAGCCGAACTCCTTACCGCAATCACGGTCCCCTCGGGTCGCGTCCGCCACCATTCCCGGATCGCACCGCGCACCGCGCCTGGCAACGCGGCACCGCGGATTCTTTCGCGGATCTCCCGCGCGGAATCGGGGTCAAGGTCAAGCGACGTTCCCAGCGACAACTCGCCGAGAACCTGCTGAAACACCGTGTTCGAAATCACGACGCCCGGCGGCACGGGCAGACCCAGAGCGATCGCGCGAGAGAGGTTGAACGCTTTGCCGCCTGCCTCGCGAAGGTCCAGGGGGTCGGCGAGAGAACGCACCAGCCGCTCGGGTTCGGGCCCGGCCCGGTCTGCTGGGGCCAGCACTGGAGCGCTCATGCGTGCCTCCTTTCCGCGAAGTTCCATTTGCCGCCGGGCATGTTTCTTCCTCTACAAGTCGAACCCGGTCTGATTCCGGTTCTGAAACAGGAACACGTCGCCGGGAAGCTGTTTTGCCTTCCGTAGCCAGCGCAGCCAGTCCACCTCGTTGACGGGCTGATAGTCGAGGCGCCGCAAATAATAGCCGGGCACGAAGGGGTACATGTGGTGCAACTCGTGAGCGTCGAAGTGAAGAAGAAAGGCCGAGATCCAGGCCGGAAAACGCAAGGACCGCGTGAAGACCTCCTGATCGAGCGCCGGAAAGGGCTGGACCGCGCGCCCCTGGCTGAGCCTCTGCGGAATGTGCGTGTGCTGGCTGAGAATCAAGGGATCCTGGATTGCCAGAGCCACCAGGACGGCCACGCCCGTGAAGCGCAGAGCCACGGCCGGTCCGGCGAGGGCCGCCACCGCAGCGTACGCGAGAATCAGGGTAGCGCTGTTGAGCGCCACCGCACGCGCCTGGTGCCGCGTGAACAGCCGATGCAGCCGCGGCAGATTCCAGAAATTGTTGATGCGATACAGAACCGAAAAGAGAGGAATCGAGCCGGCCCAGCAGATCTTGACCAGCGCGCGCTCCACCGGCTTGATCGGGCGGGGTACCAAGGCCTCAGTCGTCGGGTCGAGATCCTGATAGCCCGTCCACTTGTGGTGCCGTCCGTGAACCAGTCTCCATGTCTGGAAGGGAATCATCGCGAAAAATCCCGCCACGTGGCCCACCGGCGCGTGTAGCCATTTGGTGCGAAACAGGGTGCCGTGCCCGGCTTCGTGCAGGA
>CAZGUX010000130.1:0-28516 GCA_964529305.1 uncultured Solibacteraceae bacterium
CCCTTACGGCCTCGACTTCTCCAGAGCGGTTACGACCTCTTCACCTCCCCGCCGAGTCACAGCTTACACCGATCGCGGCGATTTTCATCTCCTTCCCTGGGCATTCCCAGGCCCATCAGGACTCCCTTCCGGTCGCGGCTCCGTTTTTTCGGCCACAGGCTGCGAAAGGGTCCGCTCCCTTCCGGTCGCGGCTCTGTTTTTTCGGCCACAGGCTGCGAAAGGGTCCGCTCCCTTCCGGTCGCGGCTCTGTTTTTTTCGGCCACAGGCTGCGAGAGTTGAGTCTCCCGCCGGCCCGTAGCCGCAGGCTAAGTTGTTTAATGATCGAGCAGTGCCCGCGGAAGCTCAAGCGACAGGGGGCGATCACCCAGACGACACGAAACGTCACGAAGTGGTGGGCAATTGCGCTTTGTGACGCTCTCGGGATAAACTCCCAACGAAGATGGATGAAGCGGGAAGATCGAGACGTCTCGACTCATGGAAAGAGATCGCCTCGTATCTCAACGTCCGGGTGCGGACGGCGCAGCGCTATGAGGAGCGGGACGGGCTGCCGGTGTATCGGGACCAGCGAGGGAGCCGTGGAGCGGTCACGGCACTGACGGAGGAAATTGACGCCTGGGCGCGGGCGCGTCATTCGGCAGGGAATACGGTTGGCCCAAGGCCGGAAGCCGAGTCTGTACCCGATCCGGCGGAGGTGGTGGAGGAGACGCGCCAGGTAAGTCCCCGGGCTGGATTGGCGGCTTGGTTCAAGCGGCCCCTGGTTGGTGGGGCGATCGCGGTGTCCCTGCTGGTGGCGGGCGGATCGTGGGCGTGGCGACAGCCGGAAGCCAAGGGGCCCCCACCCGGGATTCCGTTTGTGCAGACGACCGGCCGGTTTTTTGCCAAGGCGGCGGCGGAGGGCGGCCGGCTGCAGAGCATGCCGTTGGAGGAGCAGCCCTGGTGGTTGTCCTTTCACCCGAGCGGGCGCGAGTTGTACGTTTCGGGATCTGGCGGCGAGCGGTTGTGGGTGGTCTCGGCTGACACCTGGAAAGTGAGTCACCAGGTACGAGTGGGGCGCCAACCGGGAAAGATCCGCCTCTCCGGGCACGGCGATCTGGCGTTTGTTACCAACGCGAATGACGAACTGGTAGTGGTGGACACGGTGGCGAAGCGGGTCGCCCACCGGATCGACCTCCGGGGGATCCAGTTGCGGGATTTCGTGCCGACTCCCGATGGACGGATGGTGTACCTGGCGAGCCCGCGGGAAGGAGTGCTGCGGTATGATCTGGACCGGAAGCAGTTCACCTTGATCCCCGGGTTGGTCTGTCCCTGGTCGCTCTGGCTCGATTCAAACTCCGAGCTTCTTTATGTGGGATCGCGGTGCGGAGGCCCGGCAGGGACGGATGGGCACGATGCCGTCGACATCGTCGATCTGAGGACCGGGAAAAGTCAAGGCGCGGTGAGCGGGCCACCCATGGTGGCGGGCGAAATTGTGGCGCAACCGTCGGGCACGTCCTTTTGGATCGCTGGGGCGGATGCCTGCCGGTCGGAGCATTATGACCGCCGGGGCTGCCCGGTGGTCCCCGGGGAGATTTTTCACCTGTTTCGAACCTCGGACCGGCGGTTCGTCAAGGCGATGGGATGGCCGACCGGCACGCTAGACCGGCCACCGGTTCCTCATCCAGATGGCCAGCGGGTGGTGTTCTTGCACGGCAACGAAGATTTTGTCGAGAGTGTGAACGGCGCGACCTTCCGAACTTTGGAAAAGGTGGCGATCCCTGGGGCCTTGTTCGGGGCGATTTCTCCGGACGGGCGACACCTCGTGATTGCCCGGAAAGAACCAGCGAGCCTCGTGTTGTTCGAGGCCAAGCCGGCGGGAGCGCAGATGCTTCCGGGCGCCATGTTGAACTACTGGCCCGGTGATGGGGCGTATGACGATGCCGCCGGGTACTGGCAGCTTCAGCCAGAAGGAACCGTCGGCTTCGCTCCGGGCGCCGCGGGACTGGCATTCCGGTTCGACGGGAACGGGCGGCTGAAATGCTCTTCCCCGGGGTTCGCGACCGCGACCGGTCCGAAGACGATCGCCGCGTGGGTAAAGGCGGAAGCGTGGACTGGAGAAGCGCCGCTTCTGAGCGAACCCGCGACCGATGCCGGTTGGCGTGCCTTTCTGGATGCCGGTGGCAGGCTGACCCTCGAGGTGGAGAGCCGCCCGAGAGCCGTGCTGGTATCCCGAACCAGTCTTCGGGCGGGCGCTTGGCATCATTTCTCGGTCGTGAAGTCCAACAGTGAGTTCCGACTGTACGTAGACGGGAGGCTGGACTCCGCGCTGCCGCTTTCAGGGGCTATTGCCCGAGGTCAAGCTCTGGTGATCGCCGGCGGCCGGCCTGGCAAGTCCTTGTTCCGGGGTTTGCTGGATGAGATCGTGATTCATGTTGATGCGCTGTCCGCAGAGATGATCGAGCGCCTCTATCGCAACGGAAGGATGTAACCCCTCGGGGTAGCCCGCCGTCGTTTGTTTAGTCTCGGTCCGTCGGACTTTCAATCTGCATGTAAGGGGTGATTTGAGCCAATTCCCGGCCCCTGGGAGGCTGAAACCGCCCGGCCTGATGTATCGACAGCCGTTGGAGACCCATAAGGAACCGCGCTCTTGTTCACCGGTGGGACTCGTGGGAAGATAGGCCATTCTGCCCATGGCCCCCGCGGAGGAAATCGAGTTACTGAACCGGGCTCGCGCCGGAGAGGAGCACGCAGCCTCGAAACTCTACTCGGACTTCTTCGCCAATAGCCGCCCGGTGCGAGCCCTGCTCTGGCGTCAGGTCTCCAATCCCCAGGATCGCGAAGACCTTCTCCACGAAGCCTATGTGTCGCTGCTTTCTTCCAGGTCGGAATTTCGCGGCGACTCGAAGCTACAAACCTTTGTCTACCGGGTCGTCCAAATCGCGATTCTGCAGAAGCGCCGGGACGACCGGGCCGAACGGGAAGACCGCAAGGTCCGGTTGACGCTCAACGTGGCCGGCGAAGAGCAGCAGCGCGAACTGGCGATTCACGACTATCGGTTTGAAGAGATCGAGGCCGGCGCGATGGTCGACAAGTTGTGCAGCCTGGTACCTGAGCCCTATTCCACGGCTTTCCGCTTGAGAGTGGTGGAAGAACTGAGCTATGAAGAAATCGCGGCGCGGACGGGGGCTCCCGTCAACACCGTGGCGACCCGTATCTTCAAGGCAAGATGGCATTTAGCAAAGGCCCTGAAGCCTCCCAAGGCGGTACGAAAAAACCTCGCGGGCAGGGAAGAAGTCTCTTCGGGAAGGGAACTAACCGGATGATGAACTGTCAGCAGCCGGAACTCTACGCGCTGAACGCCGAGCGAACCGCCGCCGGCATGGAGACCGAGGACGAAGTGCGCCACGAGGTGATCTGGCAGCACATCCGTGGCGAGGGAACTCCCGGGCTCGCGGCGCACCTCGCCGATTGCCGGGAGTGCCGCGATCTGGCAGAGAGTTTTCAACGGCTCGACCAGGCGCTCCGCTCCAAGACCGCCACCACGCTGACAATCTGTCCCGCGCCCGAGATCCTGGCTGCGTACCAGCAGGGATCGCTGGGATCGGATCATCGCGACCGGGTGGCCCGCCACCTCGTGGGCTGTGAACTCTGCCGCGGCGAGATCGACTGGCTGCGGGAGACGGCGCTGGAAGACAAAGTCGTCGCCATGCCGCGCAGGAACCTGTTCCTGTGGGTTGGTTCGGTGGCGGCGGCGCTGATCGTTGGCTTTTTCACCTGGCAGTCCGCCCGCCCCCAATCCCCGTTCGCAGACCTTGCAGCAGTACCTTCGATTGACCGGGCTGACTTATTGAATACACTCGGTGATGACGACTCCGTCAAGCCCGTGTTTCTGGCCGGAGTGGACGCCTACGGACAGGGTGACATCCGCACCGCGATGGCGCGGATGGATGAAATTCTCGCGAAGAACCCGCGCAACTCGAGTGCCTTGCTGGTCAAAGGTCTGGCTGCCTACCGCCAGGGAAGTGTTCAGGAGGCCTACCAGTGGGTCAGCCGGTCCGAGGAGATCAGGCCCAAATCCGGATTTCGTTGCTGGGTGGCCTTGCAGTTTGCCCTCCTGACCGGTGACAAGACGGGGATCCGGCGCGAGTGCAAGCACGTCGAGGGGCACCCCGAGTACACCGGCGCGTCGCGGCGGATCGCGCAGGAAGTCGAGCGGCGCCAGTCCATATAGACTTGGACATGCTGGCCGCCAGAGGGCGGAAATCCCATCGCGGCATACGCCCGCCAGCGCGGCAACCAGGCGCTGGACGTTTTGGTGCGGTCGCCCGAGTACCGCCCTGACGGGGGCCGCCCGCTCGGCTACCTGGATGTCTCGGCCACGTTTGACCCCAGGTCGCGCTCGGTGTTTCTGAACGTGTTGAACCGCAGCGAGAAACTCGACCTGTCAACCCGGATCGACAACGTCGAAGGACAACTGGCTTCGAGTGCCTCGCTGTGGCTGTTGAGCCATTCCGACCTCAAGGCCGTCCACGGTTTCGGCGGCGATCGCAAGGTACGGCCGATCACCCGCACCGAGGTTCTGCCGGTGAAGGGAAGTTCCTTCACGTTCACCTTCCCGAGGCATTCGCTTTCCATCCTGAAGCTCACACTGCGGTAGTCCCGTGCGAGAAGGACGGGGCCCTCAGGGGAATCCCTTATACGCTGGCGTACGGTCCTGTTGCTACGCTGGAAAACTGCTGTCAGTGCGCCGGCGTGCTGACCGGCAAAATCCCGAGGAGGCAGCCGATGATGTTGGCCCGGCAGATCGCGTTGAACCCGCGGACGTTGTTCCTTGCGGCAATCCTGGGATCGGCGGCATTTGCCGCTTCCGATGACCCCTCTTCGATCGTAATTCTGGTGAATGATCTGGCGCCGCCCGAAGCCGGAACCGGCAAGGTTGGCTCCAGCCGGTACGTTGCCAACTACTACGCGCAGGCGCGAAAGGTTCCCAAGGAGAACATCTTCCACTTCAGCTACCTGATGTCCTGTTGCACCTACAGCCCGACGGCCTGGGACAGTTGGCACATCAAATTCGCGGTCTTCGACGAAAAGATCCGCAGACCCCTGCGGAAATTCCTGGAAGACCGCAACCTCAAGGACAGGATTCGCTACATCGTGTCCACCTACGGAGTGCCGACGCACCTCGACGACCCGACCGAGAGTCTGTCGGTTGACCAGTTCCTGGCCGCGTTGTACTCCCCGCAGGCGAATGTCCCGGCCTCGCAGAACCCCTACCACAATCCCGATCCCGAGAGCACCCCGCCGCGGTTTCGGGACTTCAAACGGCCGTGGCCGCAGTATCTGGTGACACGCATCGACGGGCCCTCGGCGATGATCGCCAAGGGCCTGGTCGACAAAGCGCTGGACGCCGAACGAGGCATCGATCGCCAGTCGGGAATCGGGTACTTCGACCTGCGGGCGAACGGCAGCGCTCCGGATGCAACGATGCGGCGCGCGGACGCCTTGTGCCGCAAGGCCGGAATGCGCTGCATGCTCAACGATCAGTCCGTCACGGGAGGTATGATCGCCGACGCACCCGACACGCTGTGGGCCTGGGGTTGGTACAGCGGCGTCCGCCTGGCCGACGTCTATCAGTTTCAGCCCGGGGCCGTTGGCGCGCAGCTCACTTCCTATACCGCCAACAGCATCCGCAGCATGAAAACGGGGACATGGGTCCCGCTCTGGCTGACGCGCGGCATCACGGCGACGTGGGGAGCTACGGGCGAGCCCACCACCGCCGGTTACGCCATGGGCGACAACCTGCTCAACCACCTGTGGGCCGGATACAACTTCGCCGAATCGGCGTATCTGGCCACTCCGCAGTTGGGCTGGATGATGATCTTCGTCGGCGATCCCTTGTACACGCCGGTGTTCGGTCCGCGCAGGGCGCCGCTGGCCGCGGGGTGTCGAGTCGAATTGCAGGCGGCGCGCCGGGTGTTCACCGCCGGCGAGGAACAAGGCGCGGTCGAGGTGAGGACCGATCCCGGATGTGTCTGGACCGCCGAGATCGACCAGTTTGCCGATCCCAAGGAAGTGGAGCCCAAAGGCTGGTTCCAGGCCCAGGACACGGCCGGCGCCGGCAACGGTGTGATCCGCTTCACGATGCGGCGCAACACGGGCGACATTCCCCGAACGGCCTCGGTGCGGGTTGACGGTCAGGTCGTGTTGCTGATGCAGAAATACCCGGATCCGAGGGCCCCCTACACCGACGTGCCGGCGGCCCACGGGATGGCGGATGGGGTTCGGTTGGCCCGCGCTTACGGCGCGGCCCTCCCCTGCGGGACCGAACGCTTCTGCCCTGACGATTCGATGACCCGGGCGGAACTCTCTGTGTTGCTGGTGCGTGGCATCTTCGGCTTCAAAGACGATTTCTGGTACGATCGCGTGCCTTACTATGAGGATGTTCCCGCGACGCATCCCCTGTTTCGATGGGTTCAGAAGCTGAGCGAGCTGGGGATCACCCGGGGCTGCTCGGCGGAGCCGGCCCGATTCTGTCCGGAAGACCCGGCCAGCCGTGCTCAGACGGCGGTGCTCCTGATCCGGGCCCGGGTGGGCGACTCATTTTCAGAACCCGCCGGGGTCGACTTCGATGATATCGGGGTGGACCACTCGATGTTCCGATACGTCCAGAAGATGAGCGAACTGGGAATCACGGCAGGCTGTGGCGTGAGGTTGTTTTGTCCGGATCTGGCCGTCACTCGCGGGCAGGCCGCCCTACTGTTCGCGCGGGCCTTTTATACGCCTTTCGACGAGACCTATTTCTAGGCAGCTAACCCCAATACTCTTCCCTTTAGCTTCTAGCCGTCACGTGCACTTGGCCCGGTTGTCCGGCGCCTACCGTCGCGACGCATGACCTCTCCGAACCGCGGGTGTACACCCGCGGTTCGAAGCCATCGCGCGCACGTTCCTAAGTGAACAGCATTGGGGTGCGGCCAACTTTCATTACCTTTGGTTGGCCGCAGGGCCGTGGGGACTCCTTTCCGGTCGCAGTTCGGTTCGCGCGGATCCACCCCTGAAATGATTCCGAACCTTTTCTCATTACCAGGTATGAGGCTCTCTGCCGAGACGGGGTGTTCTTCATTGTGGCCCCGCCCGGCGATCGTAGAACGACGTTCACACGCCTCCCGATCGACGCTTCTGAAAGGGAAGTCATGTCCATGCTGACGAGACTGCAACTCCTCCTCCTGTTCGCGGGCTCCACCGTGTTCGCGGACACGATCTTCACCGACTCCGCGACGCTTTATCCATTTTCGAGCTCTGACTTCACCTTCGACTACTCTCAGTTGGTTGTTCTTGACACACCGGAAGGCTTCGAAGTCACCGGCGTGTTCAACGCGACGTACACCGGAGGAGGCGGCTTCAGCGGTGGTGTCTTCTTCGGTACGGTCGTCCGGACATTGGGAGTGACGTCCGCGAGTACGCGGGCGCACCTGTCGGCCACCGTTTCGACGACCGGAAACCTCGTGGCGACGGCGCTCAATCAGGGTACGGCGATTTGGAGGTCTCCGTTCTTCACATGTTCCGTGGCAAGTTCGAACATTTATGGCACGCCCGGACTCAACGGGTTCTACGAGGGTCCAACCACCGAAGGGCAGATCTGTGGGGGCGACCCCCTGTACAACGCGGATCTGATCCCCGGTGTCGCCACCCTCCAGCAGGGCCTCTCGTTCGGTGTCAACGTGCCGGCCGGCGGCGGAGGCTCGCTCACCTTTGACTTCGGGAACTCGTCCCTTTCCGAGGCGCCGGTTCCCGGCCAGATCCCTGAACCATCCACAGGGTGGCTCTTCGGACTGGGTGTCGGGCTGGTTGCGATACGCAACCTGCGGCGATACCGCGTGTCGGCCTCTGCGGCCTGCGATGCCTCTGCCAGTGACAGGAGCCTGGCGAAACGAAGGTAGCGGTGACGCAAACCAAGCCGTGGGAGTCCTGGCCTACGCGCCACCGGCCCGTTGCACCTCATAGACACCGCCGGGACGCGTGTCGAAGGACACGATGCCCTGGGCGCTCTCAGACTTTTGCTCCGTGCGATCCGGCAGGCTCAACACGCGGGTCGCTCTCCCGCTCCAGGGGTTGGCCACCCTGGCCGGAGCGCCCATCTCGCTGACGATCCGCACCTCGGAGGCCGACGTTCCGTCCCACGCAGCCGAACCAGGAACGCCCCGGCCGCGCGCAGGTTGTGGAAGCGAGCCTGGCCCAGTCCGTGAGGGTTCGGAAACAGCCGGATCACCCCCGAGTAACTCTGCAGCAGGCATTCGTTGAGCACCGCGGGCAGCGAGAGGTTCTCCGTCCAGACGCCCATGCGCATCATGAAGTCGAAGTCCGTTTCGTCCCGGTAGCGGCCGTCAATCTGGCGGACTCGATCGTTGGCGACCCCGTTAGGCAGCAGGCAATACCGGACCTCGCGCTTGAACCAGTCGAGGTCGAGGATGCCGAGACGGGCGCGCACGAAGGGTTGCCACACCAGGTCGTTGCCGCCTTCGAGCCGGATGGTCCGCGCTGTTCGGACGGCGACGTCCATCCTCTCGTTGTGGAGGCCAATCCCTACCTGTTCGCCTGGAAACACGGGGGCCAGCGTCACGGGCACGTTGTAGACGTATTCGACCGGAGCGTCCACCACATCCAGCCAGACTTTGCCGTGAGGGCCATCTCCCTCCGGATAGGGCGCGAGGTTCCGCCTCACGTCGAGCCAACGCTCCCGCAGTCCGGAGTCGGTATCGAGAGCCTTCGAAGCGTCGACCATCGCGTCCAGCAGGAACTCGGTCAGGGCGAGATCGATGATGCAGTCCCGGTTGAGCCGGAAGTCGACGGTGAGGCCCCAGTTCTCGGGCGAGACGGTCGGGATGATGTGGTACCTGCCGTCACTGCCCTTCCTGACGTACGCCATCAGAAAGTCCGCGGCGGCGCGCAGCATGGGATAGACCCGCCGCAGATACGACTTGTCGAGCGTGTAGCGATACTGCCACCACAAGCTCTGCACCGTCCATGGCGTCTCGCAGATCTCGTAGCCCCAGGGCGGGACCGGATACGGGTTGACCTTGCTCGGCACCGGATACGCCGAGTGCGGGAAGTACGCCCCGGGCAGGCCGAACTGCACGCGGGCGTTCCACTCGGCCATCGGCATCAGGCTCTCCACCAGGCGCGTGTACGGTTCGTGCTGCTCCGGATGATTGCTCGAGAACACGCCCCACCACACCTGCTGCGTGTTGTAGTTCATGTGATAGTCGCCGTGCCAGGCGGTGCCGATGTTGCCGCTCGACCAGTTGCCGAACAGTCCCGGCGCCACCTTGCCCGGCTTCAGACAGCAGGCGAGGAAGTATTGGTTGTGATACCAGATCCGCTCCAGCTCACGGTCTGCGAACTCAACCGCCGAGCGCGACCAAAAAGCACGCCAGTGGTGTTCGGATTCGTCGCGCAGGGTGCCTGGAGGGAGGGCGGCCACTCGGGCCGCTTCCGAACGGGCGTGCGGCAGGTTGTCCGGGCGGTCGAGGCTGGTGAACAACGTCATGTCGAGCCGGAAGGGCTGCTCGCGCGCCGCTTTGAGAAATACTCGCTTCCGCCGCTGGTCGGGCGGGTCCGCCGCCCAGTCGCCGCCCAGCGTCCCGCACAAGGCGAACGTCCGGTCGCGGGGCGAGGGCGGCGGATCCGGCTCCTGTTCCGCCGGCGCGGTCGCCGGCAAAACCTGGGAGCAGAAGAATCGGCCTGGTGACGACTCCAGTTGGGGCGCGGGCAGCTTGAGTTGGGCGTCGTAGCGGGGATAGTACGCGACCGAGCGAATGGGAACCGGTCCCGTGCTGCTCACGTGAACGTGCCCGTTTTCGCGGCTGACCCAGCATTCGAGCGCGGCCTTGCGGACCGGGCCTCCCGGCACTTCGTACTCCCACTCGACGCGGAGCAGGCCGCGCGAGACGTCGAGCGTCTGTGACACGCGGCGCGTCCAACGGCTGTCCCAATGAATGCGGACGATGCCGCACGGCCACGGCCGCGGCCAGGGCTTCGCGTAGGAAGCGCGCACCTTCCGGTGATACTCCGCCAGCGGTTCGCGATCCTCGAGGTTGACCGCGTTCGGCTCCCCTCGTTGGCGCGCGGCCTCGCCGGTCTCTTTCCACAGTTCCAGGACTTTCGCGAAGGGCAGCACGTCCCGCTCGTGCTCTTCGCTGACCCGGATGTCCCAGACATCGGACTTTCCGATGTGCAGCGCGAGCGCGTCCGGCCTCAGCGTGACACACACGCCGATATCGCCGTTGCCGAGGAGCATCCCTTCAAAAAAGTTCGGAGTGGGCAGGTCGCGAGTGAGGGAATGGCGCTTCGCGATTTCGAAGGCGTCCGGCGCCTGGGCGGAAGCACTCTCGCCGGCGCCGGAAGCCAAAGCCGTCGCTCCGGCGGCTTGGAGAAACGACCTTCGGGACGAAGTCATGGCTATCCAGCCGCAATTGGCGTCAACGGATTCGCCGGCGGCCAGGGCCGGCCGCGGCCGGGCTGTGAAAAAAAGGGGACGGCCACCCCGTTTCCCGATCCACGATTTGTGGAGAACCAACGATCTGTGGCCCGTGAAACGGGGTGACCGCCCCCAATTTTTCACGGCTTCCGACGGTCGCCGCACGTGTGAGGCGCGACCCGCAGACGGTATCCTGGTCCTGATGCATCGCCGCCATCTCCTCCGCCTCGCCGCTCTTTCGTTTCCCGCCTTTCCCTCTCACGCCGCCACCCGCAAGCTCTCCAGCCTGGACGTGCGGACTCCTCTCGAGCAGCGGATCCGCTTCATCGAATCCTGGGTTCATGAAAACTACTTCGACAACCTCGGGCTGATGTATTCGCACTGGCTCTTCAACGAGGAGCGCCCCTCGACGCAGGCCGACTACGACCCGCGCGCGCGATTCTCCATCGGCGTCGAGCCGCACGATCACAACAACTACGAAAACAGCCCGATGATCTCCGGGATCTATCTGGCGTCCCAGTGTTATCGCTATCGCGCCACCAAAGAACCTGAAGCTCTCGAGTACGCCGCGCGGGCTTTTCGTTCCATCGACGTGAACTTCCGGTTGAGCGAAGGCAACGCGGGCGCTGCCGCCCCGCTCTCCCAGCGCGCCGGCCACATCGATCCGAACGACCGCTTCGAGACCAAGGTGGGCTGGATCTCCAAACCGTACGGCCAGATGATGACGACTCAAACCAGCACGGAGCAGAACTTCGGACCGGTGTGGGGCCTGTACTGCTACCGTCCCCTGGCCCCACCCGACGTGCGGAAGCGGATCGATTTCATGATCGCCTCCATCGCGAAGCTGTGGCGCGAGATGCGCTACACGATCACGTTCTTCGGCGAGCCCTGGTCCTTCGAACAGTCGATGCCGCGCGCGCAGCGTCACATGCCCGTCTGGGCCTGGATCCATCGCATCGCTTTCGAACTCACGGGCGACCCGCAGTTCCGCAAGGAATTTGAACGCATCGACGCGCTGTTCGGCGCCATGCCGAGCGCGCTTGAAACCAATCGCGGCATGGGCCGCCGGCGCTACATCAGCACCGAAGACCGCGCGTTCCATGACAAGGAGATTGTGGTGGGAGACATCCTGATCGACCTCCAGTCCGCGGCGGCCGGCCAGTACGTCGCGTCGATGGAGAAGTGGTGGGAGTTCGCCGGCCTCGGGATGCGCCCCGATTTCTTCAGCTACTACTACATCGATCTCGACACCGTCACCCTGGAATGGCGGCCGTTGAAGAAGACCCTGAAGCCGCGTCCTTTGTGGGATAGCCCCTGGATGTTCTCGAACGGCACCTTCCCGGTAGCGAGCGGCGAATATGCCGCCCGGCGCGTGATGAGCGCGGCCATGGTGGCGCGCCGCAGCCCGAGGCTGCGCGAGAAAGCCCTCGAGTTCGCGCGGCAGGTCTTCGCGGTTCTCGACAAGTCGCACCTCCGGTACATGATCGACCCGGACAACTCGCTCGAGCCGGAGATCCGCTACATGGCCAACCTGCTGAGTGGCGACTGCCTGGCGATGTACCCGGCCGCCTACTGGTACGGGCGTGCACACGGCCTCTGGGCGTAGTGCGGCGACGTCCTGGGCCCGTCATCGTGGCCGGTCGCCCGGGGTAGGCAGGGTGGCGAAGAAGGCAGCCTGCTATGCTCGACCAAAGCATTGCGAACCTGTTTGATCTGCCGCGGAGCGCGGTTTCGCGTCATTTTCCGGGAATTCGGCATGGACGTCCTGCGGTGCCAGGAGTGCGGGCACGTGTGCTCCTCGCAACGGGGCGACCCGGATTACCAGGCGTATTATCGGGACAACCCGACCGACTGGGAGGATCCGTTCTGGTGGGACCAGGCGCATCGCGGGATGTACGACGACTTCTGCGCGCGATTTCTGGAGGGGCGAAGGGGCCGATTGTTGGATGTGGGTTGCGGGCTGGGTTTTTTTGTCAAGCGCGCAGGCGCCTGCGCGGGGTGGGAGGCCGTTGGTTACGAGATTTCACCGGACGCGGTCCGGTACGCTCGCGAGCGTTTGGGACTCGAGAACGTCTGCTGTGGACGGGTGGAAGGCGCCAGCCTGCCGGACGGATCGTTCGACCTGATCACGTTGTGGGACGTGATTGAGCACCTGCCGGAGCCGGATGCACTACTTCAGGAGCTAGCGCGGTTGCTGGCTCCGGGTGGGATCCTGTTTCTGCACACCCCGAACGCGGCGGTCCAGTTGCTGAAGGCTCGGTGGAAGATGCGGTTGCTGGGAGAGCGGCCGGGTGGCCACTACCTGGAGGCGCGCGATCATCTGCACCTGTACACAATGCGGACGCTACGGGTGCTGTTGGAGCGCAACGGGTTCGGGCAGGCCGAGTTCTTCCACCTCTTGCCGATCCAGAGTCTTGGTGGAAGCCGGCGAACTGCTCCTGCAGCGCTCAAGAACCTGTGGCACTGGGGCGCCCGTACCGTCCTGCATTTGTCAGGAGGGCGGGTCAACTGGGGCAACTTATACTGTGTGGCGCAAACGAAGGGCAGGTAGACACAACAGTGCGAGCAACAGGAGCTGAATGCGAATGACACCCGCGCCACCTGTCCCGGACAGATAGAAAATAACGACAAGGACCCACACAGAGATGACAACGGCGAGAGCGGCGACATTGTCTGGAGCGTCGCGCCGTAGGTGGCTGATCCACGAGCCTACTAAGCCGCAGAGAAGGCCGTAGCCAAATCCCAAAACGATCACGCCGGGAAACCCGAAATTCAGATAGCCTTCTCCCGCAAGGAAGATGCGCAGTCCGCCGTGAGGGGTATCGAGCGGCAGCCCAATCGCATTGAGCGTCACCGAGCGCAGCATGATCTGTTGCTGGAGCGCGGTCGAGAAACTGGGAAGGGGAATCAAAGCATAGAGCAGCGTTGCCCCCCAAAGATGTTGATCACCGTGCGAGGCCAAAAAGAGGGCCAAGTCCCGCAATTCGGGGAGGCCCTGACCATAGAGTTCCAGCAGGTTGTCCCAAGTGAGGCCGTAGTCCCAACTAAGAAGAAAGTATTGACTCGTGAGATAAGCGCAAAGAAACAAAGGGCTGAGCATGATGAGCGTTCGCAGGCGTTCACCTCTGAACCAGACAAACGCTGCGGCACAGATTGTGGACATGAACATCCCGCGCCGTATGGCGAGAACCGCCGCCACGGCGCCCCCTGCGTTCAATAACAAATCTGTGCGCTTCCACGCTGATTTCACCCATTGGCTCAGCAGAATGGCACAGGTAACCTGCATGATGTCGAAGCAGCGGTTCTGCAGCCAGGTAGCCAGTTGAAGTTCCGAGCGAATGAACTGGATGTAGCGCTGCAGCCCGGGTTTGTCGGTCAGCAAAGGGATCTCTCCGAAGAGCCAGAAGAGGAACGCCTGCGTGACGAGTGCCACCGCCAGAAGCCATCTCGCCCGCTGGTTCACGCGATCCGGCTGGAGGCAGGCCAGATAGTCCACGAGACGGCTGCGACGATTCACCCGGCGAAGTTGTCCGAAGGCGATGTAACCCAAAAGCATCGAGATCACCCCGCTGCTGACTATGCCGAAGGCGAGGTCGAACGTATCGTAGATCTTCCCGCTCGGCCGGTTCAGGTACAGGGTCGACCGGAAAGCCAAGGCAAGCCCGACCATGGCGTGCACAACCGCGAAGAGGAAGAACAGCGTAACGGGCGTCCAGGTAAACCCTTCCCGGTCTCGCGCGACCTTGAGCGCCACGGTCAGCAGAGCGACCATGAACAGAGACCAAAGAACCGTCCAGCCAGCCACGGACGAAAGCAGAAGGGCCGCCCCTCCGGTGGCCAACGCCAGCAACGTTGCCAGGAGCAGGCTCCGGACACCCGTGCCGTCGATTCGTAGCGCCGTCGGGAGCATCTTTACCGATCTTGGCCGGAGTGAAGACGCTGCGCAAGTGCGGCGTACACCTCCGGCGCGCGGATGGCCGCCATGTTCGGGCACGGGTCAAGGCGGCATCCAGGCCCCGCGCAGCGATGGGCCTTGTGATTCAGAATCGTTACCTCAGGACCCAGCGCACGCCATCGCGGGATGTCGGTCCACGCACTCATCAACGAGACCAGGGGCGTCCCTTGGGCGGCGGCAAGATGGCCGGGTCCGGACTCGTTGGCCACAACGGCCGCAACCGTCCCCAGCAGGACATACGTTTCGGCCAACGAAAGCTGGCCCGTCCAGTTCAGGACGCTTCTGCCGAGGTCACGCGAGAATTCCTGGGCGAGCGCCTCGTCTTCGGCCCCGCCGATGAGGATGAGCGGCCGGTCCTCCTCAGCCTCCCGAAGACGCAAGCCGAGTTCCCGAAATTCGGTAAGCGGCCAGCGGCGATAGCTGCGCCCGGCGCCGAGATGGAACACAACAGCCCTCGCGAGGCCCAGTTCAGCCACACGGTCCGTGATCCGCTTCCAGGTTGCCTCCGACGGCCACATCTGAAGCGGGGAAGGCGCCGCGCGAAAACCCAAGAGTCGGGGAATGCTCAGGTAGACCGCGGACTGGTGGAGGGGTAGCTGGTAGGTTGCCGTATGAGTCAACAAAAAGGAGAGCATCTTGCAGCCGAATCCGACGCGGTAAGGAATGAGGGCATGGCTCATCGCGGCGACGACGAGGGGATTGCCTTGGAGGTCGATCGCAAGGTCGGGGCGGAGCGCGGCAATTTCCTCCGCCAACGCGCGGACGCGCCGGCGGGAGAGGAATTCCGAAACGCCCGCGGAATGGACATCGGGGACCGCGGACGCCACGTGGACTTCATCGACCTCGGGGCAATTCTCGACCACCGCAACGTTCCAGGGAGCGCACAGGAGAGCCAGGCGCGCATCGGAGAAACATTGGCGCAGCGCCTGGATTGCGGAGGTTGCCAGGAACATGTCGCCGATGCGGTCGAATTTCAGGATGAGGACGTTTCGAATGGTGCCGGCGGGCGCGGAATGGCGCGGGAGAAGCGAGCCGGCCGCGTCGATCGCGGTCGCCAACAGCCGGTAGGATCGGGAGCGATAGTCCTTGGACATGGCTCAACGTTTTCGGACGACCGCCTGAATCTGGGCGGCCGCTCTGCCCAGCGTCTGGTCCACCGGAATGCCGGACCTGGTCGCGAGGCGCATCAGTACGCGGTCCGGAAGCGTGTCGACCAGTCCGAGAAAGGAGAGAACAAAGCGTGCGCGAGTCAAGAGGTGGGCCCAAAACCTGACCGTCGTTGAAAACGGCCCTTGCAGGCATAGCGTCGCGTCATAGTGCTGGATCTGGCGTTCGATCGAGATGACCTCCGCTTCGTTGAGCGAGTGAACGAGTGCAGGCAAATCATACACTAGCGGGTCGCGGGCGCCAATCGAGAATCGCGCCCGATGGTCTGGATTGAAAATGCTGGGCCAGGCGCCCTGTTCATAGAACTCCGCGTCCGGGACCACCAGGATGAGATGGCCCCCCGGTTTCACAAGCTCCCACCACTGTCGAAGCGCCTCGGGCACGTCCGGCATGTGCTCCAGACAATGGGAGCTGTGGACACAGTCGTAGGAGCGGGGCGGACGAAAGGAGAGAACGGCCGATGCATCTCCATGCTGGCGATCGAATGGCTCCGCGTGCGGCGCCACGAGATCGTTTCCCGAGCCGATGTCGATCACCCGGCCGGAACAGTAGCGACTGAGGAAGTCAAGCGATCGGACGGCGTTGGTCTTGGAGGCCTCCCGCATCCTTCGAAGCACTCTAGCAGGAACGTCCCATGGGCGGCTGACGAGGGCATGCCAAACGCGGCAGGGATGATCATCTTGGGCTGTGGACTTCTTGGCGCGCGGGAAGGCTCCGGTAGTTGGGCTCCACCCGTCACCGCCCGCTGATGGGTTGGTGGAAAAAGCGGCGAACGCCAAGTCACCGCTCGCTGTGAGCCTGTGAACCAACCGCCGGCGATGGCCGCTGTGAAGAAAACGCAACCCCCTCGCCTAGTTAGTTAGAACGTGTAAAAAAATGGGGCTGCCCGCTCCCTTCCGGTCGCGGCTCTGAAGAAAGCGCAACCCCCTCGCTTAGTTAGTTAGAACGTGTAAAAAAAATGGGGCTGCCCGCTCCCTTCCGGTCGCGGCTCTGACCAAACGCAACCCCACGGCTTACGCTCGGGGCTGCGAAGCGTTTTTCATTCGTGTTGGTAGGCCGAAGGCCTATGGGGGCCTCCTTGGAGAACCAGTTCCTACCCCACGGACTCCCGGGCCTTGTCAACACCGTGTGAGAACTCATCCACACCCCCGCGATACGCGGGGTGGGATACGATGGTCGCTGCCATGAAACGGCGTGTGTTTCTGCAAGCTGCCGCCGCCGCTCCCTTCGCTGCCGCCCAGCGACGCAGGCCGCCGAATGTGGTCTTCGTCCTGGCCGACCAGTGGCGGGCCCAGGCGTTCGGATACACCGGGGACCCGAATGCCCACACTCCGGCAATCGATGCGCTCGCGGCCGAGTCCGTGAACTTCCGCAACGCCGTCTCCGGGTTTCCCGTTTGCAGCCCCTACCGGGCCAGTCTCATGACGGGCCAATACGGGGTCAGGAACGGGTTGGTCGTCAACGATGTGCCGTTGCGGCCGAACGGCGCGACGCTGGGCGAGTCGTTTCGCAAGGCGGGCTACGAAACCGCGTACCTCGGCAAGTGGCACTTGTTCGGAAGCCCGGACGGCAAAGCCGAACGACGGCTCTCCTTCGTGCCCAAGGAGGCCCGCTTCGGTTTCGACTACTGGAAAGCCTGCGAGTGCACGCACAATTACAACCGCTCCCTCTATTACGAAGGCGACGATCCGCACGCGCGCTATTGGGACGGCTATGACGCCGTTGCCCAGACCACCGACGCGTGCGAGTTCATCCGCAAACGCAAGGCTTCGAGCGATCCGTACTTTCTGCTGTTGTCGCTGGGTCCGCCGCACGACCCGTATGGCACCGCGCCCGGCAAGTACAAGGCGATGTATGCGGGAAGGCCGGTTCAGCTCCGTCCCAACGTCCCGGGCCTGAAAGCCGAGCGCGCCGTGGCGGACCTGCGCGGATACTACGCCCATGCCGCGGCGCTCGACGACTGTGTGAAGCAGGTCCGCGAGGCGGTGGGCGACGACGCGATTCTGGTGTTCACGTCGGATCATGGCGACATGCTCCAAAGCCAGGGGCTGCCGTTGAAGCAGTTCCCCTGGGACGAGTCCATTCGCGTGCCCTTCCTCATCCGTTTTCCGCGCACGCTCAACGTCAAACGGCGCGTGCTCGACTCGGTACTGGATGCGCCGGACATCATGCCGACCCTGCTGGGAACCTGCGGCATCCGGATTCCGGAATCCGTGCAGGGACGAGACTACTCGAACATCGCGGCCGGCAAAGAGCGGGAAGATCCCGGGTCCGCGGCGCTCCTGAACCTGCCGGCATCGTTCTCCGTCATCCGCCGTCACGGCTGCGCCGAGTATCGCGGCCTGCGCACCCGGCGCCACACCTTTGTGCGTTCGATCCACGGCCCGTGGTTGTTATACGACAACCAGGAGGACCCGTATCAGAAGCGCAATCTGATCGGCAGCGCACGGCACAGGGACCTGCAGGCCCGGCTCGAGCGCCTACTCGATCAGCGCCTGAAAGCAGCCGGCGACGACTTCCTGCCCGGGGCGCGCTACGTGGAACGGGCGCACGCCCAACACTACCGTGAAGTGAATGCCGAGGTCGGAAGCGCCAGGAGTCCGTGGGGCGATTGGCAATCGACGTGGCAATGAACGGCAGCTCAGCGCGGACGGCCACGCAGCGTTTGTCCCCAATTCGCGAGTCCCGCCCAATCCGGGTCCGGCCGGTCTCTTCTGCAAGCAGGCCAACCGCCGCCTGAGGTAGGTAGAATATTTTGGATGCCTAGACTCAATCGCGGTGACGTTCAGTGAATGTGGACCTGTTGATTACAGGCGGCCAGGTGATTGACGGTACCGGCCGTCCTGCAGTTCGCGCGGATATCGCCGTCAGGGACGGTCAGATCAGCGAGGTCGGACTGTTTGACCACCCCAATGGGGTTCCCACGCTGGACGCCACCGGACTCGTCGTCGCCCCGGGGTTCATCGACATCCACAGCCATTCCGACTTCACTCTCATCGTGGACCCTCGGGCGCAGAGCGCGATCGCGCAAGGCGTCACCCTGGAGGTGGTCGGGAACTGCGGACACGGCTGCGCGCCCTTGACCGATCCGGCGCTGGTGAAAGGCAATCTTTACGGATACATCGAGGGGCGCGACCTGCCGTGGCACTCGGTGGGGGAGTATCTGGATTGCCTGGAAGCCTCGAAGCCCGCGGTGAACGTGGCCGTGTTGGTCCCCAACGGCAATCTGAGGCTGGCCGCCGCGGGACTGGTGGACCGGCCATCGACTCCGGACGAGGTCCGGCAGATGGAGCGGTTATTGGAGCAGGGACTGGACGAAGGAGCCTTCGGCTACTCGACGGGACTCGAGTACGGCGTGGAGCGGAATTGCTCCGATGAAGAGCTGATCGCACTGGCGCGGGTCGCGCAGCGGGCCGGCGGATACTATGCCACGCACACCCGCAACCGATTCGACGAACCCGAGAAGACCATCACCGACGCCATCGAGATCAGCGAGACGTCCGGCGCCGCGCTCCAGATCTCGCACATCAACGTTGTCGCCAGGCTGACGGACCGGCCGCGCTGGGCGATCGAACGGACGCTGGAACTCATCGACCAGTCCCGTGCCCGGGGCCTGGACGTCGGCTTCGACGTCCACACCCGTTTGTTCGGCACCACCAATCTGAGCGTGATTCTGCCGCCGTGGGCGCTGGAGGGCGGGACCGCGGCGATCGCGCGGCGTCTATCCGACGCCAGCACCCGGAAGGAGATGGCGAACTACCCCAGCCTGCTCACCTCACTGTCGAGGGGCGGCTGGGACAAGATTGTCATCTCCGATAGCAAGCGCCAACCGGAGATCTCGCAGCGCAACATCGCCGACATCAGCCGGGATCGCGGCACCGGCATTTACGACACCATCTGCGACATCCTGCTCGAGGAAATCGAGGACCTGCACGCGCTGATGATTCTGGCGTTCAACTATCGCGCCGAGGACGTGCACGTCGCGTTCGAACACCGGGATTGCATGGTGGGTTCGGACGCCATTGCCTTAGCTGTCGATGGTCCGCTGCGAGGACAGACGTTTCATGGCGCCTACACATGGGCGTCCTGGTTCGTACGCCATTTTGTGACGGACGGGAAGCGCTTCAGCCTGGAAGAAGCCGTCCGCCGCATCACCTCGCTTCCGGCCGCCCGACTGGGTCTGAAAGATCGAGGAACAATCCAACCTGGCAGTTGGGCGGACCTGGCGATCTTCGACCCGGTCGAGTTCGCCGAGCGAGGCACGACGTTCGAGCCCAATCAACTGGCCGTGGGCATGCGCCACGTTCTGGTGAACGGCGCCGTGAGCCTGCGTGACGGAGTCCAGACCCAGGTGACCGGCGGCCGGGTTCTCCGGCGCCGGTAGACGATTTCACAGACAACCGCGAAGGAGACCCATTCATGATTACGAATCCGCACTCAGGCACCTGCGTGGATGAAGTCGCGGCTGGAATCTACCGCATTTGTACGCCCATGGACGTGATTCCAGGAGGATTCACGTTCAACTCCTACCTGGTCGCCGGCGATGAACCCCTGCTGTTCCACACGGGGTGGCGCAAGCTGTTCGCGTACACGGTGGAAGCGGTCGGCACGGTGATGCCGGTCGAGACGCTGCGCTGGATCGGTGGATCGCACTTCGAAGGCGACGAATTTGGCGCGCTGAACGACTTCCTCGCGGTCGCACCCCGGGCGACGCCGTTCGGCGCCGAAATCGGGGTGATGACCTCCCTGAACGACTTCGCCTCACGCCCCGCCCGGGGGTTCGGCGATGGGGAAGAGTTTTCCCTCGGCGGCCGGACGATGCGATGGCTGTACACACCTCATGTCCCGCACGGCTGGGACTGCGGCATTCTCTTCGATGTTTCCAACCAGGTGTTGCTCTGCGGGGATCTGTTCACGCAGCCCGGCTCGAACTTGCCGGCCGTGACCGAATCGGAGGTGCTCACTTCCAGTGAAGGAATGCGGGGGATGATGGACTACTACGCGCACGCGGTGAACACCTCGGCCGCGTTGGATCGCCTGGCGAATCTCCGTCCGTCGCTACTCGCCTGTCAGCACGGGTCGGCTTACCGTGGCGACGGCGCGGCGCTGATTCGGGAACTGGCGGCTGCGATCGAAAGCAAGAGGACCGGTCAACGGCCTGCATAGTCGCCGCGCCGCGCTACACCCTCAATTCGTAACCGCTCGAGCGCATGCCGTCGATGATTCTTTGGCGGATCGCTCCGACCTCCTCGGCGGAGAGCGTTCGCTCCTTCGATCCCACGGTCACGCGGAACGAGACACTCTTCTGCCCTTCTGGAAGCGGTGCGCCGGCGTACTCCCGGACGTACACCACACTCTCGGCCAACTCTGGCGGGAGCAGCGCCGCGAGCTTGTTTTGCAGGTGACCCGCGTGCTCGCGCAGCGCCGCCAGCACCGAAAGGTCGAACTCGCTGGTCGGGAACCGGCGCAGCGGTTGGCACCGCACTTCCTGCGACGGGGCGGCCTGAACCGCATCCAGGTCCAGATCGAGCACCGCACCCCGGCCCTCCAGCAGATCGGGATGAAACTCGAACAACCTGCCCACGGCTGCCCCCCTCCAGACGACCTCCGCGGAGCGCCGGGGATGCTCGTGAGGAAGGGCGTCCACAGGCTCGATCGTCGCTCCCCGGAACAGGACTTCCGCCGCGCGTTTCAACGCAAACAGGCCTGCCGCGCCATCGTCCTTGGCAAACACCGACGCCACCAGGCGCGTGTTCTCACGGGGCAGGCCGGAAGCCCGCTTGTGGATCTCGCGGCCGATCTCGAAGAAGCGGAACCGGTCCAGGTGGCGGCTGTTGTCGATCAGGTTCTTACGGATTCCTGGCAGTAGCGATTTCCGCATCAACGTCTGGTCGGAGGCGATGGGATTGGCGACCTCCACGTGCTCCTCCGGCTTCCACCCGAACGCGCCCACCTGCTCCTCGCTGACGAACGAGTAGTTCGACACCTCGGTATAGCCGAGCGACGTGAGCGCGGCGCGAACTGAACGATGAAAGCGACGCTCCTGGTTGCGAGGAACCGCGCCCGCTGCCACCAGCGGTGGGCGTGGATCGATGGTTCCGTACCCCACCATCCGGCCGATTTCTTCCACCAGGTCGTCTTTGATCGAGATGTCCTTGGTTGCCCGCCAGGAGGGCACACCGACCTCGAGGACGTTGCCTTCGACCGTGACGTCGAAAGCCAGGGATGTCAGGATCCGAACCACTTCGTCGCGTTCGATCACCCGGCCCAGCTTCCGCGCGAGCCAATCCAACGGCAGAATGATCGGGGCGCTTGCGGTTCGTGCACGCCGCGAATCCGATACCCCACCCACCACTCGAATTCCGGGCGACAACTCGGCCAGCAACTCCATCGCCCGGGCCAGTGCACGGGTGGTGTTTTCCGGGTCCTGCGCTTTTTCAAAGCGGATGGAGGCATCGGTGCGCAGCTTCAGAAAGGTCGATGTCTTACGAATGTTACCCGGGTGGAAGTTCGCGCTCTCCAGCACGATCGACGTCGTGGTTTCGCCGATGGCGGAGTCGCGTCCGCCGATCACCCCGCCGATCGCGACGGGGCCCGCCGCATCGGCAATCACCACGTTCGATTCCGCGAGCGCGTATCCCTCATCGTTCAGCGCGACAATCCGTTCGCCGGCCCGGGCCCGCCGCACAAAAATCGTCTCCCCTTGGAGTTTGGCCCGGTCGAACGCATGGGTCGGCTGGCCAAGCTCGGCCATGATGTAGTTAGTGAAGTCGACGATGTTGTTGATCGGATTGAGCCCGATCGCCTCCAGCCGGTATTGCAGCCACAAGGGCGACGGCTTCACCGTGACATTCTCGAACACCAGCGCGCTGTATCGGGGGCAAAGGTCGAAGTCCTCGATCGACACCCCTACGGTGCCGGGACCCGCCGGCAGCAGGTCCATACGAGCCGGATCTTTGAGCCTCTTGCCGGAGAAGGCCGCGACCTCGCGGGCCATTCCCAGATGGCCCCACAAATCGGGACGGTGCGTGATCGACTTGTTGTCGATGTCGATGATCGAGTCGGCCTTCAATGTGAAGGGCGTGTCATCGAGTTCCACCACTCCCGCTGCGTCGCGATTGATTCCCAACTCCGCGCCGCTGGCGAGCATGCCGTCGCTCTCGACACCGCTGATTACCTTCGCGGCCAGAGGCACGTACACGGTTCGAAGGACGGGGCGGCAATTCGGCGCCCCACACACCACGGTCTTCCGCCCGTACTGCTCGGTCTCGACCACTGCCACCTGATTATGGCTGCCTTCGATCGGCTCCACGCGGACGACGCGGGCAGCGCAGGCATAGCGCAGCATTTCGCCCGCGAGATCGATGCCCTCGCACTCGGCGGTCTTCATCGTGATCAGCCGCTCGAGATCGACCGGGGAAAGGTCGAGTTGATCGACAAGTTCGGAAATCCAGTTGTAGGAAAACTTCAAGGCGAGAACCTCGTCAGAACTGTCGCAGGAAGCGCAGATCGCCGCCCTGCAGCAGGCGAATGTCATCAATGCCGTAGCGCATCATCACCAGTCTTGTCAGGCCTAGCCCAAACGCGAAGCCGTTCCACTCGTCGGGATCGATGCCGCCGTGGCGCAGCACGTTCGGATGGACCAGTCCGCACGGCAGCAGTTCCACCCAGCCTGACTGCTTGCAGACCGGACAGCCTTTCCCGCCGCAAATCAGGCACTGGATGTCCAACTCGAATCCCGGCTCGACGAACGGAAAGAAGCCTGGCCGCAACCGCACGGTGACGTCGCGATGGAAGATGCCTTTGAGCAGCGTCTTCATGAAGTAAACCAGGTGCGCCACCGACACCTCCCGGTCCACCATCATGCCTTCCAGTTGATAGAAGGTGTGCTCGTGCGAGGCGTCAACGCTCTCGTTTCGGAACACGCGGCCTGGGGCGATCATGCGCAGCGGCGGGCCCAACTTCTCCATCCCCCGCACCTGCACCGGCGACGTGTGAGTACGCAGCAGATTGCCGTCCTTCATCCAGAACGTGTCCTGCATGTCGCGCGCGGGATGATCGGAGGGGATGTTCAGTGCGTCAAAATTGTAGTACTCGGTCTCGACCTCCGGGCCATCGAGCACCACGAAGCCCATGGATTCGAACAGATCCTCGATCTCGCTCTGAATCTGGGTAATGGGATGAAGCGACCCGGCAGGCTCGCCCGGCGCCGGAATAGTCAGATCGATCCACTCCGCGTCCAGCCTCGCGTCCAGCGCGGCACGGGCAAATTGGGTCTGCTTGGCCTCGAGCGCCGTCTCGAGCGCCTGTTTTACCGCGTTCAGCAGTTTGCCGGCTTTTGCCCGCTCCTCGGGCGCGATCTTGCCCATCTCCCGGCTGAACGCCGCCAGCGCGCCCTTCCGGCCCAGCGCGTCGACGCGCACTCTTTCGAGGTCGTCCGGCGACACTGCCGCGCGGATTGCCTCCAGGGTCGACCGTTCCAGCTCCGCAAGGTTACCCGGCGACATGAAGTTCCCACGCAAGATGCTCCGTATAGAAACGGAGCAATGAATCCGGATACGTCCCTTTGAACTGCTCGAGCACGCGCTGCGACCAGCCTTCGGTCAGGTACGGTTTGGGGTCGAGATCCTTGGCGAAAAAGCCGTCCTCGTGCGGAACGCCGAGAAAATTCAGCACGGCGACGATCATGTCCAGGTGGCAGACCAGGATGGCTTGCGCCAGGTCGGCGGCCAACTCCTGATCGCCGTCCGCCATACGTTGCCACAAACGTCCAACGGCCTTCTGCAGGGTCTCCGAGTTCAGTTTCGCCAGGTGCGTTCGCGTCTTGATACGGTCGAACAACTGGTAGGTCTTCAGTTTCCCGATGGAAATACCGCGGAGCAGCTCGTGGAACGCTTCACTACCAAGGCCCAGGAAGACGTCCGTAAGTTGCATAAATCGCTAGGGTAACACATCTGATAAAATTGACTTCTGGATCGCTCTCCGCCTCCCGGCTCCATGCCGCTCGAGCAGGTGCTTTCCCACGTTACAGCGCGCGGCTCGCGGCCTCTGAACGCCCGCAGGCCGAGGACCGAGTTGAAACACTTATGGGCAATATTGTGATTCTGGGCGCCCAGTGGGGCGACGAAGGCAAGGGTAAGATCGTCGATCTGTTTGCCGAAGGCTTTGACCTCGTCGTTCGCTATCAGGGCGGCCACAACGCTGGCCACACCGTCAAGGTGGGGGAACAGACCTTCATCCTCAAATTGATTCCCTCCGGCATTCTGCGCGAAGGGAAGCTGGCCGTGATCGGCAATGGTATGGTCGTCGATCCCGCCGCTCTGCTCACCGAAATCGAAACCCTCGAAAAGATCGGTGTACCCGCCCGGGAGCGGCTGGCCATCAGCAACCGTGCGCACGTCATCTTCCCGCATCACCGGATGATGGAGAAGATGTCCGAGGGCCGGCCCGGCCGGACGTCGATCGGCACTACTTCGCGCGGCATCGGGCCCTCCTACGAAGACAAGACCGGCCGCCGGGGCGTCCGCATCGCCGACCTCCTGGACCGTGAATTCTTCTCCTCCCAGTTGGTTTGTCTTGCTGAAGAGAAAGAAGCCATCGCGCGCGCCCTCGGCATTCAGGAGCCGATGGACGTTCAGGCGATTCAGCGGCAGTACCTGGAATACGCGGAGCGCCTGCGGCCGATGGTTTGCGATACGTCCGCGCTGATCAACGGCGCAATGGACGCGGGCAAACGCGTGATGTTCGAGGGCGCGCAGGGTACCATGCTCGATGTCGACCACGGGACTTTTCCGTTTGTCACCTCCTCCAGCGCGGCCGCCGGAGGCGCCTGCACCGGCGCAGGTATTGCTCCCACGCGCATTCACGGGATTGTTGGCATCTCCAAGGCGTACATCACGAGAGTCGGAGGGGGCCCGTTTCCCACCGAGGATCACGGTCCCCTCGGGGACCAGATCCGGAACGTTGGCCGCGAGTTCGGTTCGGTCACGGGCCGGCCCCGCCGTTGCGGCTGGTTCGACGTTCCCTTGCTGAGATACACCGCGATGGTGAACGGGTTCGACAGCATGGTGATCACCAAACTCGACGTGCTGGACAGCCTGGAAGAGATCCCCGTTTGCACCGGCTACCGTCTGAACGGGGTTATCCTCACGGAGATGCCCGCGACCTCGCGCGAGATCGAAGCGATTGAGCCCGTGTTCGACAGATTGCCTGGCTGGCTGGCGCCCACTGCCGGAGTCTCCAGCTATGACGCCTTGCCGCAAAGGGCGCGCGCCTATCTCGAGTACCTCGAAGACATGACGGGTGTGGAAGTCGGCTGCATCTCCACCGGCCCGGAGCGAAACCAGACCATTGTGCGTGTCGGCTCGAAATTCCAGCGCCTGCTACTCTAGGTCCGGCCATGAACGACATTCGGGTCACGACCTGGTCCGAGTTGAACGATCGGCTCTATGACGGCTGCTGGAATGCCAACATCCAGCGCTTCCGGTCGAGCTTCGCCTATCGCGGCCTGTCCGACGCAGACTACGAACTCAAGACGACGCTGATGCGGCTCCAGGGGCCCTTTCCCCTGTTGGAACGGCACCTTCTGCGCAACTTCCGCAAGTACGCTCACCGCGACGTCGTCCCCGCCGACTCGGTGTGGAACTGGCTGGCAACCGCTCAGCACTTCGGCCTCCCCACACGGCTGCTCGACTGGACCTTCTCGCCCTACGTCGCCATGCACTTCGCCACCGCGAGCCTCAACCGCTACAATGTCGACGGAGTGATCTGGTGTGTGGATTACGTCAAGGCGCACCGCTTCTTGCCTGCGCGTCTGCGTCACCTGCTCGAGGAAGAGGGCTCCAACCTGGTGACGGCGGAGATCCTCGATCGCTTCGTCGCTAGTCTGCAGGAGTTGGACGCCACTGCTTCTGACGGCGATTTCGTGATCTTCTTCGAACCGCCGTCGCTCGACCAGCGCATCGTCAACCAATACGCTCTGTTCTCGCTCATGTCGAGCCCGACGGCGACCTTCGACCAGTGGCTGGCCTCGCGGCCCGAACTGCTTCACCGCATCATCATTCCCGCCGCGCTGAAGTGGGAAGTCAGGGACAAGCTCGACCAGGCCAACATCACCGAGCGCGTCATGTTTCCCGGGCTCGATGGCGTCAGCAGTTGGCTCAAACGGTTGTATAGCCCGAAGGAACTGCCAGCGGAACGGGAACGGCTGTGAGCCGTAGGAGCCCGGTGCTCACGCCACCAGGCGCTGTCCTGCCGTTCGAGTCGTGAGAATGCTCTTGAGATATTGCCTGAGCCCATCCTCTACCTTCTTCTTGCCACCAATGCTGTTCTCGTAGAAGAGAATTCGAAACGGCGCGACGTCAAAAGGTGGTCTGGTTCCCTTGTCTGCGATGAGGATCGTAGGCTTATTCAAAGCATGTGAAAAGCCGACCTCATAGTACACGTTAGGATTTGCGGGCGAAACCTCCGCGATCACAACCTTTGACTCGATGATTTGGCGGGCAATATCAGCCACCACGATGCCAGGCGTCGATGTCTCATCGGCGCGTTGCGGGACGATGCCAAGATCGTCGCACACCGGCTTGATCACCTCTGAGTAGAGTTCGTCATATTGAGGCGTAAATTGCATCACCACGAACGCACGCGGCTTTTGGCGCTGAATTTCGAACCGCCTGATCCTGGTTTCACTCGCTCCGAGGCAGAAAACGCCGACTTGGCTCTCCGGTGGCGGGAATGGGAGAGTCGCCGTCAGCACTTCCACTCCGTCAACGGTTAATGAGGCCCGGGACCCCTTGGTATCCAACTGAATGTGATAGGACTGGCCGGACTTCAGATTCGATGACTCTCCGGACACGGCAATCTGCGTCCAAATCTGGCTGTTCCAGTGCCGGATGCCGAACATCGGCGCTGCCAGAGAACTGAGGCCCGCGGTCAACATGTTCCTGGTGGAGGGGTCATAGAAGAACACGATCTCCGACACCACGCCTGATGGTGTACTGCGAAACTCGATCTCGCTGGAGATTCGCCCTTCTCCAAAGGTCTGGTTGGACAGACACAACCCCACCATCGGCTTTTCCTCGCCCGATCCAGGGGCATCGATCGGCTCCCCTTTGAACACGAGGTCATCGCCATCGTGTTCGAACCGGCCCATTAGCGGGACCCAGTTCGGTCCGACTTCTTTCTCCATGATCCAAGCTTACTCTACTAGTCTCGCCGTCCGGATGTAGTCGAGCCTCGGGAACTCGCGGATCAGGTACTCGTTGCCCAGGCCCTCGAGTTTCTTCGGATCCGGTCCTCCACCCTTCGGCGACAGTTCTCCGTAAAACGAGCTGATCTGGCCGGCGGCTTCCATGCCTTCCACGATCTTCCCGAACGGCACGAACCCGGTCTGGTCCAGGATTCTGTTGTCCGCGAGATTGATGAAGATCTGGGTGGTGCGGCTGGCCGGACCGTCCTTGGCGAAGGCCAGCGTCCCACGCCGGTTCTTTTCCTTCGCCGGATCGTCCGGAATCCGCATCTGGCTCCACAAGGCGCTAACCTTGGGGTTGGGGTGCGTGCCGAACTGTGCGATGAACTTCTTTAGCACCCGGTAAAAGCGTGCATCGTCGAAGTATTTCTCGCCGGTCAGTTGATAGAAGCGGTCGGCGCCGCGCGGCGCCCACTCGCGGATTACCTCCACCGTGAACGGCCCTTTGCTGGTGTCGAACTTCACGCGAAACTTGTCGGGAGCGCGCTCGGCCCTTCGCGGTTCTTCCTTCTTCGCGGGCGCCGCGGGCTTTTGCTCCGAGCAGCCGGCAAGACTCACAATCAAGAGCGCAATTGCAGACCAACGCATCACGCGTATTATCTCGCGCCCTCCCCCCTTGGGTTGCGGTGCGGTTTCTGGGATGATGAGACGCTTTGAGTATGACCCGGCGCGAGCTTCTTCTCACCCTTCCGGCCGC